>JAFPYX010000047.1 GCA_017417585.1 Victivallales bacterium | reverse complement strand
CTTCGACGAGGGACTCTCCAACGCCGTCCAGGAGGTCTTCATCCGACTCTACAACGACGGACTCATCTACACGGGACACCGCATCATCAACTGGTGCCCGAAGTCCCGAACCGCCCTCTCCGACGAGGAGGTCATCTACCGCCAGGAGAGCGGACACCTCTGGCACATCAAGTACCCCTACGCGGACGGCACGGGCTACGTCATCGTCGCCACCACCCGCCCCGAAACCCTCATGGGAGACACCGCCGTCGCCGTCAATCCCACCGACGAACGCTACGCCGGACAGGTCGGGAAGATGCTCCTGCTCCCGCTGACTAACCGTCAAATCCCATTGATTGCAGATGAATACGTCGAAAAGGAGTTCGGCACTGGCGCGGTCAAGATCACGCCCGCCCACGACCCCAACGACTACGAGGTCGGCCTGCGCCACAACCTCGAAATGCCCAACATCATGAACGATGACGGCACCATGAACGCCGCCGCCGGTCCTGATTTCGATGGGCTTGACCGCAATGTCGCCCGCCGTCTTGTCGTCGAGAAGCTTGAGGAACAGGGCCTGCTGGTCAAGACCGAGGACTATGTCCACCAGGTCGGCTACTCCGAACGTGGCGGCGTGCCGGTGGAGCCGCGCCTCTCCGACCAGTGGTTCGTGAAGATGGACGTGCTGGCCAAGCCCGCCATCGAGGCCGTCACCTCCGGTAAGATCAAGTTCCACCCAGACCGATGGGTCAAGACCTACCTCCACTGGATGGAGAACATCAAGGACTGGTGCATCTCCCGCCAACTCTGGTGGGGGCACCGCATCCCCGCATACTATTGCGACAAGTGCGGAGAGCTGGTCGTGGCAAAGCAGGCACCCGCAAAATGCCCGAAGTGCGGTCATGACCATTTCCATCAGGACGAGGATGTTCTGGACACCTGGTTCTCCTCCTGGCTCTGGCCATTCTCCGTCTTCGACTGGCCGACCGAGACGCCCTCCCTCAAGCATTTCTACCCCACCAACACCCTGATTACTGGACCCGACATCATCTTCTTCTGGGTCGCACGCATGATCATGGGGGGATTGCGCTTCATGGGCGAAATCCCCTTCCAGGATGTCTATTTCACCTCCATCATCCGCGACGAGAAGGGCCGCAAGCTCTCCAAGAGCCTCAACAACTCCCCTGACCCACTCGACGTGGTGGCGACCTACGGTGCCGATGCACTGCGCTTCACCATCATCTACATCGCGCCGATGGGACAGGACATCCGCTATGACAACAAGAAGTGCGAGATCGGCAGAAACTTCGCAAACAAGATCTGGAATGTCGTGCGCTTCCGCCTCCAGCACGGCACTGCCCCAGCCGACTGGCAGGATCTCTCCGGCCTGAAGGCTTCCGAACTGCGCCCGGACGACCAGTGGATTCTCGCACGCCTGAACCGCATCACCAAGACCATGACCAAGGACTTGGTGGAGTTCGATTTCAACGATGCCACCAAGTCCATCTACGACTTCATCTGGAACGAGTTCTGCAACTGGTACCTGGAGTCCGCCAAGCCTGCCCTCGCCGCCCCTGCGGGAACCACCTGCGCAACGCTCAAAGTCTTCGACTACTGCCTGGGAACCTTCCTCAAACTGCTGCATCCCATCATGCCCTTCGTCACCGACGAGCTCTACCACCAGATGGGATTCTGCGCCGAGGAGGACTCCATCATGCTCCAGCCGTGGCCGGAAGCCATCCCGGAAGCTCGCATGCAGGAACTTGGCGCCACCGAGAGTGTCGAACAGCTTAATGCCGCGAAATATGAACTGGTCCGCGCCGTGCGAAACCTGCGCGCGAACTACCAGATCTCCACTTCGCTGCCGCTGGACGTCGTCATCGCTCCCGCCTCCCCCGATGCAAAGGCCTTCCTTGACCTCGACCATGACGCGCTCGCCGCGCTTCTCAACGCAAAGACCCTGACCTTTGGCGAAAAGCCCACTGGCCCCGCCGGCGTCGCCGTCTCCGCCATCGGAAATGCATTCGTCCCGCTGGCAGGTCTCGTGGACTTCGCCGCCGAGACTGCGCGGCTCCAGAAGCAGGAGGCTGAGGCAACCAAGTACATCGCCACCCTTCAGAAGAAACTCGCAAACAAAGGCTACGTCGAGCATGCGCCGGCCGCCGCTGTCGAAGCAGACCGCGCTCACCTCGCCGAAACGGAGGACAAACTCGCCCGAATTCGCGAACAACTCTCCGCTTTTAATTCGTAATATACTTATAATAAATAACTTAGGAGATAATTCAATGACCCAGGACCAACAACAGCAAGTTCTCGACCTTCTTGAGGCACTGCGCGGAAACCTCCAGCAAGACGGCGGAGATCTCGAGTTCATACGCTTCGATGGAGAGAATGGCAACACCGTCGTACTGAAGCTTGTCGGGCACTGCGGTTCCTGCCCATACGCGATGATGACGCTCAAAGGCGGCATCGAGCGCATCCTGAAAGAGCAGGTTTCGCAGGACATCACCGTTGAGCGCGAGGAGTAATACCCGCCCTTGGGACGACCGGCAGGCGCAGGCCCCGATGTCTCCAGAAAAGAGTTCCCCGGTTCTCGCCCAAGACGCGAGCGAGCCAAACCACAGGAGCAGCAATGAAAACCAGAACCTTTGCCATCTTATCTTTGGCGTTATCGCTGGTATTGCATCTGTTGCTCTTCCGATTGCCAATGCACCTGCTTGGTGCGAATCAGATTCTAAATCCTCAGGATTCAGACGCCCTTTCCGATGCTCCGATTCCGCTGACTATCGCTCCTCAGACTATCCTGGATGACCTGGCACAAATCGAGGAAGTGATGCAGACGGGGAAAACTCCTCCAGAGCAGTCTCCGGAATTCCTGCTACCAAATCTCCCGCCTGAGCAAAATATCGCCCCCCTGCCCGACATCTTCACGCCGGACGACATGCGCCGTCGAATGGCTGATGCCCTCCAGGAGACCCTACATGAACAGCCCGTCAGCCTCTATGAAATGGCCGGCATCAACGAAACCCCGCCCCCAATTCCCGCCCCGCTCGCCAATGCTCCGGACATCCCCATTCCCACGGCCCCGGCTCCGGAGATCATTGCGGTCAAGGTCGATGCCGTTCCCGTCAACGCGGATCCCATGCGTCCCTTCTTTGCCGACATTCCGCGTGAATTCGTTGCCAACGACGTCAAACTTCCAAGCCTGGCAAAGCCTGGTGAACTGGACTTGACTGGCGGCCAGCTTCCCGACATTCGGCGGTTCAGTTCGCAAGTCACCGCCCCATCCATTGGGTTGCCAGGCATCGGCGAAGGGGACTTCGACATTCCAGAATTGCCAGAGCCGCCTTTGCCGGAAATTACCTCTATGCCGACGCCGGTGCCCGTCCCGCAAGTCTCCGTCAAACCCGACAAGCAACATCCCGTCGCACAGCCGTTGGATGAATTCGTGAATGTTCGCGTTACAGTCTATCCCGATCCCACCGGCAAGAGCGGATTCTTCCAAGTCGATATCAGCCCTCGCCGAAACAGCGATGCCATGGATGAAATTCCCAAGGACGTCCTTTTCATCGTGGACCGTTCCGGCAGCATCTCGTTACCCAAATTCGAGCAGTTCCGCCAAGCCATCAAGGAGTTGCTTCCGGCCCTCAACCCTCAGGATCGTTTCAATGTCATTTCCTTTAATGACAAACCATATAAATTCTTTGAGAATTTCCTGCCCGCCACTCCAAAGAACCTCCAAAACGCCAGCGAAATGGTCGGTCGTCTTCCATACGGAGGAAAAACCGATGTGTTTGGAGGTTTGGCGCCATTCGTCAAACAGAGCAACGGTGACCTGAGCCGCCCGTTGAACATTTTTCTGCTCACCGATGGGAAGTCCACTGTCAATATATTTCGTGACAATGATTTCCTGCATGAGATCATCGGCCAGAATCCAGGCAATGTCTCGATTTTTCCGTTCAGCGCCGGCGACAATGCCAAAACCAACCACTCTTTGCTTGCCTTCCTGGGGTATCTCAATCATGGCGAACTGCGGCATGTGGACACCCTGGAGCAAATCCGCGGAGGAATGGCGGCCTTCTTCCAGAGCTATTCCAATATCATCGTCGCCGACCTTCAATGCCGCGTCCTACAAGGGGCGGATCCCCTGGAGATCTATCCCCGAAGACTTCCACATCTCTACCGTAACCAGACGTTGACCATCTTTGGGCGTTACGCCGACCGAAATGCTACCCTGAGCCTTCGAATCACAGGCCGTGACGCCACCCTGACAACACGAAGCCTCATCTTCGAACGGAAATTGGCCAACTGCATCCAGGGCGATGAAATGCTCCCAGAACGATGGGCGGGACAAAAGCTGCTCTATCTTCTGGCGTTGCGGAACTCCTCGAACAATCCTTCTGAAATCGCTCGTCTAGAAGAGGCCATCACCGAACTGCGCAAACAACACCGGACCTACTCGCTATACTGACGACTTGCGGCATATCGCCGCGAGCACCGGACACCGAGGAAATTAAGCCTCTAACCTCTAACCGCTAACTTTTTAATGAAATCGCCTTTGATTGTCGCCATGGACCTGGAAGGGGTCCTGGTTCCTGAAATCTGGATCGCCTTTGCGGAGAAGACCGGCATCCCGGAACTGCGTCTGACCACCCGTGATGTCGCGGACTACCACGAATTGATGACGCACCGCCTCAAGATACTCAGGGAGAAAAACCTGAAAATTCAGGATATCCAGGAGGTCATTGCCACGATGGCGCCCCTGCCAGGTGCCCAGGAGTATATGGCCTGGCTTTCCGCCCGATATCCTAACGTCATCATCTCCGACACCTTCTATGAATTTGCGATGCCGTTGATGAAGCAACTCAACTATCCCACGCTATTCTGCAACAACCTCGAAGTCGCCCCCGACGGCACGGTCACCGGATACAAGCAACGGTTGCTTGACGGCAAACGCCACGCCGCTCTGGCCTTCAAGCAATTGAATTTCCGGGTGGTGGCGATGGGTGACTCCTACAACGACACCGCGATGCTTGCCGAGGCGCATCTCGGATTGTTATTCCGCCCCTCCGACAAGGTCCGGGCGCAGTTCCCGCAGTTCCCTGTCGTCACAGAATATTCGGAAATCCAAAGCTACATCACGGAATTCGACCGCGGATGAGCGCCTCGTCCAAAGAATCCGGCACCGCTGAATCACAGCCATCGGCGGCGAATGCTCCAGGGCTTGGCCGTTCTTGGCTGGCCAGCAGCATCGGCATCTTCGCCAGCCGGATATCCGGTCTGGCACGCGATGTCGCCTCGGCATGGTATTGGGGGGCAACAGGCATCTGCCAGGCTGCATACAGCATCGCATTTGCGGTGCCCAATAGCCTCCGGCAGCTTTTCAGCGAGGGCGCCTTTACCAGCGCATTCGTGCCGATGCTCTCCGAACGCATTGCCACCGGCCAGAAGGAAGACGCCTGGCAGCTGGCGCACCGGGCCATCACCATCCAGGCCCTTGCCGTCACCGCCGTCGCCGCCGTCTTCGCCGCCTGCTCCTGGGGACTTTATCTTAGCGGCAAGTTCGCGCAGAACGAGACGACGCATCTGACCCTCTACATCCTGCCGCTGCTCATGCCTTTCGCCGTCTTCATCTGCAGCGCAGGCGCCTTCAGCGCGGTCTTGAACAGCCTCAAGTCCTTCCTGTTACCCTCCTCCGTACAAATCGTCTTCAATCTTGTCCAGGTGCTCTCCATTTTCCTCCTGGCATGGGGAGGACTGCACAATGACGACCTCCGTGCGCTCTATCTCTTTTGCGGCGCCACGCTCCTGGGCGGCGCACTGGAACTCGCCATCTTGTCCTTGGCCGCCCGGCGACGCGGTTACCGCTTTCGGTTCATCCCGGATTGGCGTGCGCCTGTCGTCAAGGAACTCTGTCTGCGCATCCTGCCCGGTGTCATCGGGGCGGGTGTCATGCAAATCAACAGTCTTGTCGACAAGTGTTTTTCGCTCTATCTAGGCAGCGCCGCCATAGGTGGCTTGAACTACTCCCACCGCCTGGTCTATCTCCCCATCGGCATCTTCGCCGTCGCCATGGGCAACGCCGCCTTGCCGGCGCTTTCGCGCGCCCAGGCAAGAGGAGACAAGGACGCCGTGGCCAGCGCCTTCACCTACGCCATGCGAACCATACTTTTCTTTGCGCTGCCCTGCACCATCTTTCTGGCCACCAGCGGACGCGATGTCATTTCGCTGCTCTTTGCGCGAGGTGCTTTCAACAAGGTCGCCATCCAAGAGACCTATTGGGCATTGTGCTTCTATTTGTTTGGCATGCCGGCCTTCTGCCTCGCCAAAGTCGTCACCACGCCCTTTCATGCCCGCAAGGATACCAAGACTCCCATGCTGGTATCCGTCGCGTGCCTGTTGCTCAACATCGTTCTGAATGCAATCCTCATGTTCCCGCTGCGTCAAGGTGGACTGGCCTTGGCGACCAGCATTTGTTCCTGGCTTAACATCATCATCCTGCTGATGTTCAATCGGCGCCACCTGCCGCAGTGGTCCTGCTGGAATGCCATCCGCGAGGCCTTCCCGCTTCTGGAACTTGCCATCATTGCCGCAATTATCACCGATTTCGCAATGCAATACCTCCCGGCTTTTCTGCCAGCCAGCGAGGCTTTCATGGGATATCTGCTTCAGGTGTTCTTCGCCCTGGCAATCACCTGCGCCATCTATTTGAGCGGTTGCCGCTTGTTGCAACGCCCTGAATTGCGGGATCTCATGTCGATTTTCCGGCGCCGCAAATCATAGCCACAGTTGATTATCGTAACATGAAAGAATATCCTGAATTAGAACGTCTTGTCGGCATAGTCAAGAAGCTCCGCGATCCGCAGGGTGGCTGTCCTTGGGACTTGGCGCAGACCCACGACTCCATCAAGAAGAATCTCGTGGAGGAGTCCGCCGAGTTCCTGGACGCCGTGGAGGACCGCGACCTCCCGGAGATGCGCGAGGAATTGGGCGATTTGCTCTTGCAAGTGCTTCTGCACAGCCAGATTGCTCAGGACAACGGCGAATTCACTCTTGAGGACGTCTGCCGTGAGGAGGCCGACAAGCTGGTGCGGCGCCACCCGCATGTCTTCGGTGACCGGCACACCACCGACCCCGATGAGGCACTGCGCTTCTGGAACGCCGCCAAGCGCGCCGAACCAGGTGCGCAGGCAAAACGGAAATCCGTGATGGACGGAGTGCCACGCTCGATGCCTGCGCTCGCCCGGTGCCAGAAAGCGCTCTCCAAAGCCGGCTCCAAGGGCTTTGAGTGGCCGGACATCCAATATGTTTTAGATAAGACCCAAGAAGAGTTTGCGGAGGTCAAGGCTGCGTTGGCGGAAGGCAACCGGGCACACCTCAAGGAAGAACTGGGCGACTTGCTGTTTATTGTCGCCAACCTCTGCCGCTGGCTAAATTTCGAGGCCGAAGAGGTCGCCCACGATGCCGCTCGCAAATTTATACACCGATTCCAGATGATGGAAGAGGTTGCCCAACAGCAGGGGAAAACGCTGGACAAGGCGACGCTGGACGACTGGCTTGCCTGGTGGAAAAAAGCAAAAGAAGGCATAGAGAAGAGGCATTAGGGATTGCGCGAAAACACAGCCACTGCTTGTCCATTGCTAATTGGCAAGTAACCTGGACATGGCAAACAGGATATTTATGAAGAATAGCATTTCGGGACGGCTTCGAATCTCTAGAACCTCTTCATCAAAAGAACCCTGGCCAGGTTAATTTCTGTCCGGCAGATTGCAGTAATGCACCCAACAACTTGCGCGATTCATACATCACACGCGCAGAAAACCTTGGAAGGGCGATATCCAGATTCGCAGGTTTTTGCCTGAGCCCGCCACGGTAATGTCCCCGCACGGCGCAAAAAGACGAGCATCAGAAAAGCGCAAGCTTTCCAGTTCCCTGAATGACTTTCATGACTTTTCAGGAACGGGCTTGCATCCCCCAACAGAGTGCATTAAATTTGAAAGGGCGGGTGGTTGGGGGATGAACCCACCGTCCATTACTACTGAACGGCAAATATCAGAAACGCCCCTGCACAACGCAAAGTGACTCACAAGGCCATCATGAAAAGACGGTACGGGATAGCCTGGCGTTTCCCATGCGGTAGCATTTCGTGGCAATCTGCGAACCCCGCCAGGTGAATGCCTGGGGACAGGCGCAATGCAACTCGATTATTCCTTTTGAGTGTTTTACGCCTTTTGTGGAAATGCAACATGTACTGGACAGCACTGGTCCAGGTGAATCATTTCACATTTCACTTCGAATTGCCCCTGCCTTTCTTCGCCTTTCCACCACGGCGCTAACGGCGAAGAATGCCAGTCCGCAGGCCAGGATGATGCCGCCAAGAATCGCGTCCTCGCGGCTGAAGTCAAAGAGCCCTTCGCCTTCCAGCAAGCTAGCCACACAGTCCACGCTCCACATCAGCGCCGCGCCCCAGAACATCATCATCGTATTGAAGAGACTCCGAGCATGCCTCCCGTTGCGGAACCTGAAATACAGTCCGGTGAACACCACGGCGGCCAGAATGGTCATCAGCTCGCACATCGTCATTTCTCCGCTGTTGCAGTCTTTTTCTTTTCAAGCACATGGGCAACCGCGCACATCGCCCCCCAGACCACGGTAATCAGCAGCGCCATTGAAGTGCCCACCGTGAACATCTCGTGCAACATCTCCTGCGTAGTCTCAGGAGAATTCATCGCCGTGAGAAATGGCGGAACGAAGGTAATCTCACCATGGTAGATGTGTTCAATGGCCAAAAGCGCGCTTCCTCCAAAACCCAGCTTCTGAAGCCAGCCCAGCTTCTTGACCAGGCCGGACTCCGCCGCCTCGGTCCCCTGCTCTTTTGCCTGACGGCGCTTCAGCATCGATTTGACACCAGTTGCAATGACGGACTCCGCCAGCGGAACAATGAAACAAGCCATGGTTTTCTCCTTCGGATTGTGTTGACAATGAAAGTTTTTCTTAAAATAGCACTTGAACGGCATTTTGCAGGACCCCGACGAAAAATCGCACATTGAACGGCAAAATGCCTAGGCGCAAGGCTACTGCGGAATGATATGGAACAGCGTGGTCGAATTGTCCGGGAGAACCACGTCGCAGGCGTGGTCGCGGATGGCAAGTTCCTCTCCGGTCAGCAGGTTCTTCAAGGTTCCTCTGTCTCACGGGAAATTCAGTCGACGCAGACCGCCTGCAAGAACATGGATGGTCAGGGCGTTGTGCCCTGCCCAGACGACGTCCAGGTGGTTGTCGTCATAGACGGTGACTCCCGCCGTCTTTGCCATCGCGGCCAGCCATGAGCCGGGGAGATTCGGCAATGCGCAGAAGAAAAGCGTGTAATTTTCGCCGGGGATTTGAACCATGGCGGGGCGCCCGTCCGCAAGCGTCCCAAGCACCTTCACTTCGGAATCCTCCGGCACGACAGGCGTAAAGAGCGGCCCGTATGCGTCGTAGCAGCGCAGGTTCGTGGGGGCGTCGGAACCGAAGAACTCCCGGCCGGTGTCGGTGAGTTCCAGCCAGCGCGGCATACGGGAGACCTCCATTGCAAAGGGCACGCCAAGGATGCGCTCTGTGGCGTCTTTCGAGACACCCTGCTCCGTCGTAACACCCACGCCATACTGGAAGAGCATCGTGCGTCCGTCGGTCTTGAGCGCCTCGATGGTCTGCAAGTCCTCTTCGGAAAGCCGCCAGGCATTCAGGAAAACCAGGCACCGGTACTGCGCACCCACTTTTGGCAAGTCGGTGAAGAGGTACTGGTCGATTTTCGCGCCTGAGCGGTAGAGTTGCGCGTATTGCTGACCGGTGAAGAGATACGCCAGCGGGCTACCCATCACCTGGGCGACATGCGAGCGCTCGTCAATGAAGACCGCGATGGTGTCGCGCTTGTCCGCCATCTCGTCCAGCGCAGATTCGGCAGTGCGGACTTCCTCCTCGGCGGCCTGGAGCTTTCCGGCCACCTGCGCCAGGCGCGTGTCGCCACCAATCCAGCCTTGGCTGAAGTCATACCAGTGCGTGCTCACTCCGCTGGCGATGTTCGCACCCATCTCGCGTTCAATCACCGCCCGGCTGTCCAACAGAGTCCAGACCTTTCCAAATTGGTCGGTGGCCGCATTGACGGTACGGATGTCGCTCTCGCAGACATACATCTTGCCACGCAACACGGACGACGCCTCGGTCGGCATGTAGCCGCCCGCTCCGCCCATCTCGCGATCAGAGTAGCGGGTCGGGCTGATATGGAAGTCCACGGACGGCGCGTCCAGCACGCGTGAGAGCGCAAAATGCCCGATGCGCGGAATCCACTGTCCCGAGACCACGAAGGTGGTGTATCCGTAGTAGGCTCCGGCCAGCAGGCGGTTGTCGGTGAGGTGCTTCACGGTGTCGCAATAGTGGATGATTGCGCTGGAGACCACCTGCGAGAAGTAGTCTTGGAAATCCAGAACCTTCCTGCCTTTCCGCTGGTCGAGGAAGTCCGCGATGCCGTCGGCGGCGCGTTCGATGGGGTCAGGCAACTCGATCGTGTCGAAGGAGTCGTCCTGGCTTTTCCAGGCCGCCTGGAGTTTGGCGATGTCGTTGCCGTAGCGTTCGCGCATCCAGGCGCGGAAGCCGTCGCGGAAAGGCTGACTGTAGTCACAGAAATTCTCATGCTGGGAGCCCCAGTACATCCACTCCCAGGTGATTCCGCTGGAGGGTGCAAGGCCGATGACGCGTGAACCGTAGGGCATTGAACGCAGGTGCTCGACCAGCGCGGCGAACAGGCGGTCGCCGAAGGCAAGCCATTCCGGCGAGGCCAGCGAGGGGTATTTGGATTTGGCACCGCTGTAGTTGGTAACCCAGGCGGAACCGCCATAGACGTGGCAGCACGCCTCCGGATGCATGTCAAGCCAGGGCTGCAACGCCTCGGAATCCAGAAGCACGCAAATCACGAAATTCGCGGCGGGATCCCGCAGCAGCACGCGCGTGCAGAGGCGATCCAATGCCTTGAAGGAGAACTCGTCGGCCGCAGCATCGTATTCCCAGTTCCTGTAGTGCAGCCATACTCCCTTTACGCCATTGGCCAGCAGATTGGTCTCCTCAGCATATTCGGATACGGAATCGGTCATGTCCAGGAGGCAGTGGTCGGTGAGGATTTCCTCATCGTCATTGATACGGAAATAGGGGATGCCGTTGCGGAAAAGCAACTTGGCATCTGGCAACTCGGAGCCGCCCTGCCCCGTCAAGGTGAATTTGCCCAGCACGAATGGTCCCTCCGCCAACACGCCTGGAACTTCCACGCGCACCGTCCACTCGCCATTCGGCAGATAGTTCAGCGGAACCCGGATGGGATCCAGGCGTTGAACTGAACCATCCTTCAAAGGCTCCTCATGCCCCAGCGTCGCCACTGGGAAACTCAGTTCGTCATTCTCCAGATAGACCGAGGCGATTGGCAAGTTCGCGGCATATTCGGACTGCAAAGGAATCACCAGCTTTCGCTCGTAGAGTTCGGGGAAGAGTTCCAGAACCTCGTCCGGACGATAGACATTGCGCAACCCCGCGGCACGGCATTTGGCGCGCACCCGCGGAAGGGGCTTCGCGGGAAGTTTTCCCCATGGTCCGCAACCGGCCGGTCCCTGCTCAATGGCAGGCCGGAAGTCTCTGGCAACATCAAACGCCGCGGCCGCCGCCGGGCCAGGTTTTCCCGTCACGCCGGTAATGGCATATTCCCACTCGTGGTCGGTGAACATCACCACGGTTCGACCGTCGTCGTAGAGCAAATCCACCTCGCCCAGCAGACCGCCGTAGGTGTCGGTATTGACCACGTAGGCCTCCACGAAATTTTCGCCCTCACAAAGCAAATCCGTGACATCGATGTAGTCCGCCTTCCGCCAGTCCTCGGCGTTCGGACACTTCAGCAAATGGCCGTTCAAACGCAACGTGAGTTCGTCGTCCGCAGTGACCTGTACCTGCGCGGCAGTGAGGTGCGCAAGATTCTCCACGGTGAATCTACGACGCAATACCACGCGTGCGAACGGGTCCTCAGTCTCGGCCCAGATCCACTTCGCCTGCCAGGTGGCACTGCCAGGCAGCAATTTCGCGGTGATGGAATTGACCGTCGCTTCGTCCGTTTCGCTGGCATTGCGCAGTACGAACTGCACCGTGGCGACATTGGATTGAAATGGCATGGTCAGGGGCGCCGGTTGCGAAGCGGACATCTCGACCTGCGTCAGGCACTGCCCAAAGATGTCCAGTTCCCGCAACGCCACCACCATCTCCGGCGAGGCCTCGCATTTCCATTGCAACTCGCTTCCCTCCGGCATGACCTCCACGGGCGCAGAGACCACGCTTTCACCCGGGGCAAGCACAAGTTGATTTCGGGCGTTCATGCGACCTCCGCCAATCCAGCCTTGCGGACGAGAGCCGTCTTCCAGGTCGCGCAAGGCGAAGTCGCCATTGGGAATCGCATTCTCGGATGGCGTTCGGAAGAGCACCTGATGCACACGGATTTGGTTCCCGCCTTCCAGACCGATATCAAGGCGAAGCAAAGTAATCGTGCCCTTCCACAACGGATGCTTTGCACACTGAACCACCGCCGGAGACGCACCGGCCATCTGGCTGGCGTTCAAGGGGCATACCAGCTTGCGCTCCTCGGAAAGCTGCTCGCCTTCATGCGCAAAATAGATCGTGAAATAACTTTCGTTGGACTCCAGCAAAACCTCCATCTGAGGATTCGCATCCGCGTCAATCACGGTGCCCTCCGGGGTGGAGAGAAAAGGCCAATGTCCACTCACGCCGGAAAAGCCACTCGTGTCCACCTCGCTGGTAACATAATTGTCCGCACGCCACGACTGGAAATCCAGACCGCTGAAACTTTGAAACGCAAACCCATTCCAGCATGCAAGGGAAAGGAAAACAACCGCAGCAAAAAACACTTTCGTCATCCGGAAATCCTCTGTTTTTGGGGCTTCAAACAAAATTTACAATCCATCAGTATTTTTCAATACTATGCCTCTCCCATTGCATTTTTCCAACTTGTCCTTTGAGTTTTTAGAAGGAAAAACTGTTGCTCGATATATTTGGGAATTATATCTTTAACTTGCCTCATCAAGATTATACACGCATAAAGTATTTTTCACAAGAGTTCAAATTTTATCCACCATCATCATTTATATTATTTCTTTTTTTTGAAATAAATATTGTAATACTATTGCAAATAATCCAACAATAACAGAAATAGAAGTTCCCTTAATTAGTTGAATAATGATGGTATCTGATAAGAAAGTAATGCCGATGGTAATAATTTTGCTAAAATTCAAAGCACTGCAATAAAAATTAACAACTCCCTGCAATAAAATTATGAAAACTATAAAAACCAACCATGATTTAACTAATTGAAACGCTTTTTGAGCATATTTTTCACGCATTTCTAATAATTGCATTTGTTCCTTTATTAACAGTTGTTTTTGTTTGATTTTAAATTTAATAAGATAGTCTTCTTTTTTATAGTCCTCTTTTTTACTGTCAGAGGGAATACTTGGTTCCATCTCACTAATATATTTTGTGATTTTTGTAGAATCAATTACCTTAATCTCTTTTTTTAATTTTGAAATTTCTTCTGCCATATTATTTTCCAAGGGTTTCAATATCTGCGTCCAAGATTGTCAAATTTCTAGGTATTCGACTTGATAAATCTTCGCAGGTTGGATCAATGCCTTTATCTTTCAACGTTTTAAACCAAGCTCCATCGGGTTGATGCGACAAAGCAACCATTGTGCTGGTTGTGACATGTTCAAAAAGTTTTTTAATCTGGCTTAAATGTTCTTTTATGTCGGCATCATCTGGTCTGACGACAGGAATGCAAATACCTTTTTCCTGATCATAAACAGTCAGCAAATCTGTTATGACATTTGTCCCAAGTGATTTAACGGCATAATAGACACTGGGAACTACTGGTCCTAAAAACCATGCGACAATTGGGTCGTCAAAAAGCCTTTTATGGTTTTTCTTATAATATGTTGCGTGAGCAAAATAGAGAATTTTTTGCAAGCGCAAATTTGTCAACAGTTCATCATTGGCAGTCGTTTCTTGTATGAAGTAATTAGCTATTGCAGTCGCTGAATAACACATGATTTTCCCCTTGATTAAAATTTATTATTTATTTTTGTTTCATGCAAACCAGCTCCAATTGAAGCAAATGTAAAAGCCATCAATGTACTATAATGCTCAAAGCCAAACATGCCGGTGCCACACCATAAATAACTGCGCAGTACCCAAAGAAACAATCCTAACGCCACAGTGTAACATATTGCTGACATCACCTTCTTTGAAGTCTTGATTTCTTCATACTTTTTGAAAAATGGATATATGCCGGTGGGGAACTTGCAAAACAATGTCATTGCAGAAGATACAACCAGCAGAAACAAGCCAGCCAGCATCTCCAGATGTAGAATTCCAAAACTAAACGGTCCCAATTCAGTCACGCCAATTGAAACGAGAAAATTGGCATATAAAACCAGCAATGCCCCCAGACCGACGGCATTCAGCAAGAAATATGACCATTTGTGTTGGAAGGTGTTTAGGACTCCATGCTTTGTGCCGGTCGCAAGACGAAGTGCAAAAAACAGTCCTATTAGATAAACCAATCCGCATGCCACATAGTACAACCTGATTTGCGGAGCGGAACTTGTCGTTCCCCACAATTTCATCTTCAATGAGTAGAAGACACTGGTCATAAGCAGGCTGTAGGCTTGGATGCCAATGACCTTCAACGCTTCAAAACACGCTTCTTTGGTTTTAATGCTTAAAGGCATGGTGGTTACTTGTTTGTTCCTGACTGTCTCCTTGCGAGATAATATAATCCAGATTTGAAATTCTGTGGCTGTTTTTGAGCAAAATCAGATTTTCTCCCAAGGATATCCTTTTTTCTCCCACGACATTTCCCTGTCTCGCCTTATCCAAAACGATTTGAACTCAAAGGGAATGCGGATCACATAATTGTCTGGTAATATGCCATTCTTCTGGATATAATCTGCTGTTTCTCCTTCACCGTTATAACTTCGATTTGCATCTATTTTATCATTCCAAACGCATTTCACGGAAATTTGGATTGTTTCAGGCTTGTTATTCCCTTTGCGCGGTATTCTTTGCAAATCAACTTCCATCTGAAAATCACCAACAGTCTTGTCGGTCCCGTGTAAATATTCATATCCGGTATTATAGCCGTTTTCATCCGTTTCCATGTGGAATGGCTCGATTTGTGGTTTTATATGCTCAAAGGAACCGGCGTTCAATTCCTCTTCAATAATCTGGTCTAGTTTTTCAACCAGTTTTCTTCTGATGGATTCGTTTTTCATAAGATAATCGCCAAATGGCGCATTTTCCCAATCTCCAAGTCCAAGAAGCCATCTACCTAGTATCATTGCTCCTTCTTTATCTGTGTCGGGAAGACCTTTGATGTATTTCAGTATAATGTTCTTTTGTCCTTCTTTGACCTTTTCAGAACGCGCGATGTAATGCTTGTCTTCTGAAATCAGTTCTCTTGCTATTCTGACCAACTCTTTCGCAACACGAACATTTGACCTGGAATTCATTTTCCGATGCTCCATTGGTGATTGATTGTGGAATGCTTGCAAATTATGCAAGATTATAAACGGAAAATGAATTTCTCTGGCTAGATTATGCCGCAACCAGCATCTTATAGGTGGTCTGTCTGTCAAAGCATCCCCTCACCAGGCATTCCATTCGATTCCAGACGGGATTCTTGCACTTGCCTTCATTCAACCTGAATGTGCATTCATCGACATACCTCTGGAGATGCTTCTTGCTAAACTGATGATATGTCCCGTAGAACATCCTTTTCAGAACTGACCAGACGGATTCAATACCGTTGGTAGATGCCATCCCGTCCACGAAAACCTTCGCCGAATGGTTCACCTTGGTATGTTTCCGCTTCTTGGAAACGCCATTGTAGATGGCTGATTCATCCGTGTTTACAGTCGCATTCTCGCTCACATGCTCTTCAATCATCCCCTCGGCGGTCACTTTGTCCGCACTCTCCACCACCTTCGCAACCGTCTTCCCATTCCTTTCCTTGATGCCGATGACCGCTGTCTTTCCCACGGGACCACGACCTTCCTTCAACTTCCTGGACTCGTGCTTGTTGGATTCCTTCCCGCCGATATACGCCTCGTCTATCTCCACGATGCCTGACAGTATAATCGAACCGTCGTTGCCCATCGCCGTCCGGATCCGCTGGAGCATGTACCAGGCGCTCTTCTGGATGATGTCCAGATGCTTGGAGAGCTGAAGGCTTGACACGCCCTTTCTTGCGGTCAGGATGTAGTACATTCCGAGAAGCCATTTCCTGAATCCGATGTGGCTGCGCTCGAAGATAGTCCCAGTCCGAACAGTATAGACCTTTTTGCAATGATTGCATCGATAGTAGCCGGCTTTGCCGCCACGGTGCTGGTTGTGCTGATGAGTGTCGGCACCGCAATAGGGGCAGACGCGGTGGCCTTTGTTCCACCGCATCTGCTCAAGCCACAGACGAGCGGCATCCTCGCTCGGAAACTCGGTCATCAAATCAAAAAGGGAAATCGTCAGTCCGTCGTGCATGTGCCCAAAGTCCTTGTTTTAATCATAAAGCATTCCGCTTTAAGACTTAATATAGCACGTCAAACCGATTTTGCAAGCAAGTTAAAGATATAATTCCCCAACTTTTCAGGGTGGCCGCACGGATGCGAAACAAGCGTGCTGCAAGTCGTGTTTTGTATGTTGTAGGTTGAATCATAAGATATTTGCGAGGCCAGCAGTAGTGGAATCATCCATGTTTTCAATGGCTTTAGCCGTTTCAAGTAACGATTATCACTTTTTCAAAGTGATTATGGAGATATTCACAAACGCAGTTATTCATCGCAAAGCATCTTGGATTTCGACATTGGTTATCACAAAAAACACCCGCCATCACATTCTTTCCAACCATTTTCATGAAAAATCGCAAAAAATATCAAAAAAAAATCATAAATTTACTTGAAAATTCACACAACGTGCTTTTTTTCGCGTGCAACGGTATATAGTTATGTACAGGTCCAAACAACCGATGATGTGGCGGTTGCATGAAATTCCCGAAATTTTATGAACAACGCCTTCCGTCAGGTCTCGCGGAAGCCCCCCGCAAACGACTTGGATTGGTTTTCAATTTGCGTTTTTTTCAGATTCATTGTTTTTAACATTCAGAACCACTTTTCGACGTTTTTTCTCCGTCGTCAAGTAATCCCCGAGCGATCGGGAAACAACCCAAAGGAAAACAACACAATGGCAACTGCAAAGAAAGCTGCTCCTGCGAAGAAAGCCCCCGCCAAGAAGGCCGCCCCGAAGGCCGCCGCCCCAGCAAAGAAAGCCGCCCCTGCCAAGAAAGCCGCCCCGAAGGCTGCCGCTCCTGCCAAGAAGGCCGCTCCTGCCAAGAAGGCCGCTCCTGCCAAGAAGGCCGCTCCTGCCAAGAAGGCCGCTCCTGCCAAGAAGGCCGCTCCTGCCAAGAAGGCCGCCCCCGCGAAGAAGGCCGCCCCCGCGAAGAAGGCCGCCCCCGCGAAGAAGGCCGCCCCCGCGAAGAAGGCCGCCCCCGCGAAGAAGGCCGCTCCTGCGAAGGCTCCTGCCAAGAAGGCCGCTCCTGCCAAGGCTCCTGCCAAGAAGGCCGCCGCCCCCGCCAAGAAGGCTCCTGCTAAGAAAGCTGCCAAGAAATAACCTCTAGGTTAAAACTTGGGAATGGGTTGAACCTCCGGCTGCAGCAAACAGTCGGAGGTTTTTTGTTGTCACCGGACTCTAGACTAAATTGGGCATTCGGCTACTTCACCTATCCACCGAATTGCCTCAAATCCTCCAGCAACCTGTCGTCTTCAGCCACAGAGCGTCCGCGTGTCGTCAAATATCCGCCAGTAATGATCGCATTCATTCCGGCAAGCATCAGCAATCCCTGGAAGTCTTTCATTGTCGTCTCCCTGCCTGCTGCAAACTTGATCACCAGCTTGGGATTGACCAGACGGTGAATCGCGAATGCCTTCGCGACTTCGGCTGGACTCAGGACTGCGTTGTTGCCACATGGCGTTCCGGGAATAGGAAGCAGCACATTCAGTGGCGAGCCATCGACATTCAGTTCACGAACGGCATACGCCATCTTCACGCGATCTTCCCATGTTTCCCCTAGCCCGATGATGCCACCACAGCAGATGGTGACATGATATTTCTGAAGGAACTTGATGGTGGCGATTTTCTCCTCAATCGAATGCTTTCTGGTAATAAGGTTCCCGTAGCGTTCGGGATTGGTCTGGAGATTCATGTTGTATCGCCATACGCCGTGCTCCGCAAGCAACCGCGCAGTCTCCTCTGACAAGATGCCCAGCGAAGCGCAGATTTTCAGTTCCGGGAATCTCGCCCGAATGGCGTCAATCCGTAACAGCACCTGCTGGAATTCCTGTGTCACGCTCTGGAACCCCACCCCGCTTGTGACCACGCCAAACGAGCGCACTCCAGAGTCATAGACTTTTGCAGCTGCGGCCAACATGGTCGCCTCGTCCACTAGCGGATAGCAGCTGACATGCGTGTCAAAACCGGCCCCCTGTGCGCAAAATCTGCAATTCTGCGCACATTGGCCAGACTTTGCGTTGATGATGGAACAGGCAAGGAACTCAGGAGCATTCTGAAAGCGCACTTTATTGGCTAACGACACCAAATCCAGAATGTCGCAGCCGTGGATTTCCCTGGCAAGTCGATACGCCAGCTCCTGCGGAAGAGGTTTTCCCTCCAGCACACAGTAGGCTTCTTCAATCAGTGGATTAAGACAACGTGACATGTCATTCTCTTTCAATGGTTAGCAAGTTCCTTCCCGGCGTTCTCAACGAGCAGGAACTCTGCTTCGTCAATGCGCTCCAGGGAGATTTCCGTCGCGCCATCGCTGGTCTGCCGGAAAGGCACGGCCATGCCGGTGGAGACGCAACGGACTCCTTGCGGCTGGATTATCCAATGAAGCTTCAATTTCACCTGGTGCAGGGGAATCACAGGAAGTTCGTCTTGTGAATTTACCAGACAAAGCAGATACCGCTCTTCGCCTTTCGCCTTGAGCAACGTGACTTCTGCAGAACCGGGAAGATTCTCCGCATCAACAAAGACAGGTAGGAATTCTCTTAGGATACACCGAAGATATTCCTGTTGGGAATGCTGACGCAGACTCAGCAACGGTGCCGCCAGCCAGATGCATTTCCCGCTCCCGTAGGAATGCACTGTAATTGCCGGCGAATCTGAACGCTTCAGGCCTGGCGGATTCGAGTGGATGGACGCATAGTGCTCTGGGTCATTCACGGGGAAATCTGGGAAGGTCAAAAATGCCTTGATGCACGTGTCCGAATCAGCCGTCACCAGCGGCACAAGACCATTGGCCAAGACCAGCTCTTCGTCAGTATAGGTCACCGAAGGGGAGTACTCTCCCGTGAAATGAACGCCGAAGACATCCGCCAATGCAAAGTCCCCCGGGGAATTCCCGAACACATCATTGAGCGAGGAGGCACCTGTCGCAATCAGCGTGCCACCATCCTGAACAAAACGCCGAAGCCGTGCACACTCCTCTTCGCACAGATACACCGCCTGATTCAGGAAAAGCACCTTGAGTCCCGAAAAATCCTCCTGCCGTTCCGTGAGCACGCGATATGGGATGTGCATCTTGGTCAGAAGTTCCGCCGTTCCCATGAGTTCCTCGCAGACGGCATTTCTCCGCACCGACATGTTGCTGGAACTCTCGGCATCCAGCTCCGCCAGGCCCATGCCATTGATGTCTTGGTTGACACAGCAGTTCAACGAGAAGTACAGCCCGACCTCGGCCTGAAGACGCGCCTGCATGGAGGCGACCGTTTTCCGGAACGGCTCCAGACGCCGGTTGAGACGTCCAAGACGTTGGTAGAATTCTTCGTGAAGCGTGCCATCGGGGTTGATGGCGTCGATGAAGAAATAAGCCCCGCCGTTGGCCAGCGTGGTCAATGCGGAAAGGTAGAGCTCGTCGTCCGACTTGGAGGAGGTATGGTCCCGAAGGTTCACGCACCGCGAAGTCATGAACTCAAAGGGCGGGTTGCTGGAGAAGGCCTCGAAGACCTTCGCGCCAAAACGCTGCTGGAGCTTCTCGCCGTAGAAGTCGCCAGACGCATAGTCCGATGCCTTGGCAATTCCGGTGGATTGCCCCAGGTACCACC
Organism: Victivallales bacterium; assembly: GCA_017417585.1. Lineage (GTDB taxonomy): Bacteria > Verrucomicrobiota > Lentisphaeria > Oligosphaerales > Oligosphaeraceae > RGIG1601. Next base: position 12,893 of record JAFPYX010000047.1, on the reverse strand, counting down.
CATGTAGGACCGGTGAGAACTGATGCGTAACCGTTACGCCCGGTCGAACGGTTCGTGCAAAAGCGGTCAGCTTTTCGGCGAATTCCGCCATCGACTCTTCACGAAAGCGCTGAAATGTCACCCATTCAGGGTTTCGCCAGTCGATGGTAAAGGGAATCTGGCGGCCGAATTTCCGCTGGCAAGCCTCGCAGCAACAGACGAGCGGCCAGAAAGTCATGTCGATGAAAATACCGTCCACGTCATACTGGAGGACTTCGGCGATCTGCCGCTGGTAGAATGCCACCGCGTCAGGCTGGTTTGGACAGGTGAAGTGGTAGCGTCCCTCGTAGGTCTTGCCGGAACAGCTGCGGGCGGCGGCACCGGGGAATCGCCGTGCGCAATCATTGTTGAAGGTCACGGTGTAGTACGCAATGGGCGCGATTCCCTCCTGACGCAGCAATTTCGTTGTCTCGCCGAAAATGTCTCGCCCTTTCAGATTGGCATGCTGATGACCGCATTGCGTGGGATAGTAGCAATTGCCGTTATGGTCGCACGCATATACCATCGAAGACTCCACTCCGGCAAGTTTCACCAAACGCACATACTCATCCGGCGAAAACCGACTCATATACTCCGGGCGCTGGTCGGTAATGTGATTGTCGATCAGCAACCGTGAATAGCAACGCTCAAACCATTTCATGGGAATCTCCGGAGAAAATGTTCTAGCAACAGCCGCACGGCAGACCTGTCTGCCGGAAAGACTCAATACTTTAATGCACATTCAGGCGCTTGGCACTCGGTTTGCCATTTGACGAAAAATCCCTTTTTTTCGTCGCGTTGACTTGCAAAGCATCGAAAGCCGATTACAGTAAGCGCCGTCACAAAATCAATGGGGCATTAGCTCAGTTGGCTAGAGCGCCTGCATGGCATGCAGGAGGTCATCGGTTCGACCCCGATATGCTCCACCAAATTTACCCTGAAAAACCGCCTTTTTGGCCACTTCTTGGCCACTGGGCGGCTTTTTTTGTGCTTCGTTGGGGTATATTACATCCAAATCCGGCCAAATCCGGGAAGAACGACCATCCGCGCCATGTCGGCAGGGGAGAATCGCCGCATACGCGCACCGCCCGGCTTGCTTTTCCCGTTTGATTGGTCCGCATGAACTTTCATTTCCATTTTTGCAGGTTAACTATGAAGAAGAAGAACGAAAAAATCAACGAGCGCACCCCTTACGGAACCCTCTACCAGAACGAGCCGAGCGGCTGGTTCTACTTCCGCTACCAGGCGAACGGCCGCCGCCACAACGAGGGGCTGGGCACGAAGGATTACGACGCGGCAAAGAAAATCGTCAGCGCGAAATACGCCGAACGCGTCCAGAAGGATCGACTGGGGCTGAATGCCCCCGAGGCCATCCGATTATCGCTGGGGGATGCCTGGAAGAAATACAGCGAAAGCCCCGACCGGGCGCTGCCTGCCACTGTCAGCGAAGCGCAGTCCTATGAAAAGACATGGGGGGAGTTCGTGGAATTCATGGGCAATCCTAAAATTAAACTCCAGGACATCACCTACGAGGATGCCAACCGCTTTGCGAACGAACTGCGGGGAAGGCATCTTGCCGTGGATACCCATAATCGCAAGATAAAACGGTTAAAGAAGATATTCCGTGTCTTGCAAAAACATTGGACAGGCACGAATCCATTTGATTCCCAGACGCTGTTGCGAAAAATGCGCGAGGAAAACGATCTGGGCGTGCGCCGTCTTGGATTTACCGTGGAGCAGGAGCAGAAGATCCTCGAGGCGCTGGAAGACCCGAAGAAAAAAGTGATAAACAAGCCTGAAATCCGGGTGATTTTCTACCTCGGAATCTATACTGGGCAACGCCTCAAGGACTGTGTTTTGCTCCGCTGGAACAATATAGACCTTGTGCAGAAACGCCTTGAAGTCCGCCAGAACAAGACCGGAAAATTCGTAAGCCTTCCCATTGCCCCGCAATTGGAGACGGTCTTGCGGGAGGCCAAGGCATGGCAGGAATCCCCGGATGGATATGTTTGCCCGAAAGTCGCCGAACGCTACGGCAAGAAGGACGCGAATGGGAAGAACACGGGATTGAATCTCGTGAATATCGATGTGATGCGGGTAATTAAATGGGCAGGCATCGAGCCGTCGGTGAAAACGCCCGACCGGGACAAAAGCATCTGCGTCTACGGCTTCCATTCCCTGCGCCATGCATTCGCCTCACATTGTGCAGAACTTGGCGTGCCTCTGGCCGTAGTCCAAAGCATCCTTGGAGATGAATCAAAAATATTAGCCAAATACTATACCCATATCGGGGGGGAAGCCCAGCGCGATGCAATCGACAAGTTAGCCGGGACTATTGGAGTCCTGAGCGCCGAAGACCGGATCAACCGGGCACTGGAGTTCATCGAGAGCCGCGAAGAAAAGACAACTGATTTACTCAAGATTGAAGAAATACTGACTACCCGCGACCATGTAGTCGAGTATTGACATGGCAAGTCAAAGGGCAGTCCCGGCGAAATCCTTGACTGCCCTTTTTGTGCAAATATCTAATATTTTGGAGTGTTTTTATTGCGGGAAAACGACAGGGAGTTTCGGATTTTGGCTTTGGATTTGCGGATTTTCCGTGAGGAATTTCGGTTTCTGGCGGGGGAGTTGCGGACGGTCCAGCTGAGGTTTTCTGGGTAAATCCGCAACCGCAACTGCCAAAATCCAAAACTGTACCCTATATGTTCGTACGCGCGGACGTCTGCGCCCGCCGTTGGAGCGGAAATATGGAAGATTGGCGCAGCGGATGCGGGACTGCCTGGTGGCCTCATGCCTCTTCCTGAACATGGTCGACGGCGGTGTCTTTAAATCTGAGTATTCTTGTAGTCTTTATTCAATCAGGATGAAACGTCTGGCGCCATAAATACAACTGCAATATGTTTGAGCAGAGAGTATTATGTTGTCTTTTAATTTTCCTGTCTGGCATCATGCTCTGTCGTAGAACATTCTGCGGCAAGGAGTTGAAATGCCAAAGACACAACATTCCCTCAGCGAACACGGCGTGGCCTTAATCCTCCGGGTGGCCCGCGTCTTCGTCGAGGAAGGCAACCTGGCACAGAGCGACTATTACACTATTGCAGAGCAACTTAAGCATCTTGCCAAGACTGGCACCCCAAAGCCAGCCATAACCCCGAGGCTGCTCTCAAGCGCAGAAGTCGCTGATTTACTTGGACTTGGAATATCGAACTTCAAGAAGATAGAACATACGCTGCCCTTCAAACGCCGGATGGTCAGCGGCAGTGTAAAGTTCTGCAATATTGAAGTCTATAATTACATTGTGGGCACAGCCCGTGCGACAGATGAAATTGAGCTTGCATTTGACAAGCTCAGTTAGGCGAATGCCTAATCGCTATTTCAAATGTTTCTCTTCATCCCCCTCTGCATCCCGCACTCTGCATGTTTGGTGCGGCGAAAAACGCAGGCCCTCCGGCGTGGCTGCCGGAGGGTCTGCGGGCAGAGGGTTATAACCCCATCGACTTCAGCCGTTGCGACATGCCGCCAGCCGGCATCACATCGAAATATCCCACTTCCTTCTCCAAGGTCAGGTCGGCGAGACGGCGGACACGGCTCACGGCGACATAGAACTGGCCGGGTTCCCAGCAGCCCTTCCCGATGTCGATATGCACGCGGTCCAAGGTCATGCCCTGCGCCTTGTGGATGGTGGTGGCGTAGCCGACGGCCAGCGGGAACTGCCAGGCCGACGCGACATGTTGGATTTCCAGCTTCCCGTTCTCATCAAGGCCATAGGATAGGACCGGCCATTCCTCCCGTTGGAACAGCGCCGTCTGCTGGTTATATTGGAGCCGCACGGAAACGGCATCGTCAGTCCAGGCTTCTACCACGCCCCTGTCGCCATTTACGCAACTTCCCGCCTGGTTGCGAAGCACCATTACCTCACAGCCTTCTTTCAGGGTAATCTCTTCGTCGCACGGGAGGTCGTGCAACTCCTTCCCCATCTGCCCTGAATAAGGAGCAAACCTTCGAAGGTGAGCCTTGAATGTTACTGCCTGCCCGGGGAGAGCCTGAAGCTTTGCCTGATTGATGGCACGGACTTCAGCACGGCGGCAGCACAATACTGGGATGCCTTCCTCGCGCGGTCTGATTTGCCGATTCAGGCGGGCGATGGCTTCCATGATTTCCGGGCGGTCTTCTCGGATGACATTCAGTATCGTGAGGAAATCAGGGTCGTCGGCTTGCCGCATTGGCCTGGTCAAGGCAATTTTCCGAAAACCGGCCTTCCGCCACGACTCGGTCTCGAAGGCGAATATGCCACCGTATGTCTGGCGCAGTGATTCACCGAGCAACTGGTCTTCGACTACGGGCGGGAGCTGATGGAAGTCGCCGCACACCGTGACGGGAATGCCCCCGAATGGCAGGTCCTGTTGTTTGGCAATCCGCAGACGGCGGTCCATCTCGGAGAACACGTCGCTTCGGACCATGGAGATTTCATCGATAATGAGCATGTCGCACGCACGGAGCCGCCATAGGCATTCCTGCGAGGGCGATGCCTCCGTAGCCATCAAGGGTTCGCAGGGCAGTTCGAAGAAGGAGTGTATCGTCGGGCATTTCAGCGCCCTGGCCACTATTCCCGTCGGGGCGACAAAAATCGTGCCGCCATCGTAGCCGTGTTCTTCACGGATCCTTTTCAGGAGATAACTCTTGCCTGTTCCAGGCCTCCCGGTCAGGAATGTGTTATTGGCTGCGCCTATATAGCAATAGGCCGCCTGCTGTTCGGATGTTAGATCAAAGGATTGCATGGTTCCTCCTACCGTATTTCTGATGACGTGAACGAGCGGACACCGGGCATGAGGTCGCGGCTGTAGTTTTTGGCCAGGTATGACATCCGGCGAAAGAGTTCGGCGACCTGTTCGGGACGGCTGCCATCTACAAGGAAGCCGTAGGCGGGCGAGCCGTTGCCATTCCAGTTATCGACAATCTGGACGGGGACTTCGGCGAGCGCGCCTGTCCAGCCGAACCAGCGCTCCAGGGCCAGTCGCCAGCATTCCCGGACCGCCTGGTAGTCCACGAAATGCCACCATCCGCCGCCAATCATGAAAATGCAATGATGATGCAGTCGCCCAGTGCGAGGGGCCAACTCACGTACCTGGAGGAAATCCACCGTAAGATTGAATCGTTCGCGGAGGCGACGGGCATAGCGCATGGTGAAATCCTGAATAATGCTGTTGTCGATTCCAGCGGTGTCTATCTCCGCCGGGTAAGCCAAAGTCAGGCCGAAGGCAAGAATTTTGCCGTCACGGCTCCGGTTCAATGCGTGTCGAATCAGTGCGTCAATGCGCTGTAGGGTGGCCAGGTCAAAGCCAGCGGCGGCCTTGTCCGCGTAGTCTTGCTGGGGCTGGAAGAGCGGCTGCCCGCGAAACTCCGTCCCCCCAAAGGTAGTTTTTTTCATGGTAATCTCCTGTAAGTTAAAGGATTGCCGGACCGTCCGGCACTGAATGACAGGAGCCCATTTTAAAACAAAAATAACACCTAACTCTACGAGATTTCACGCCGCAAAAGAGACGCCCCCCCCCATACAACGGGGACTGTCCGTCGTTCCTATGCCATACTAATAATACTGCAATTGAAGAAGATAGACAATTAAAGAATGCAGACAAATGTGAAAGCCTCAAGAGGCCATTCACCCCAGCGCCATATTACCCTCTGCTGGGGCGTTTACTTGGCCTATGGACATTTACTTGTACTTGCATTTGCTCACAAACATCGTTCTCTGATGAGGTTGCGAGGATCGTTCTGGCTTGCCTTGCAGATGCTCCTGAAGTTGCTGCATGACCGTTGCTTTCGTCCCGTCTGAAAGCGTCAATGACTGGGAGACGGAAAAGCGCGGAGCATCCCTTATGAGTTCCACGACATCGAGTTTGCCACGCCCCCATCCTTCGTGCATGGCTTTTCCGTTTGCGATTTCAAGTCCTTTCTCTGCATACTCCTCTGATTTGTCGAGACTTGCATCCTTTTTCGTGAAGAGACAGAAGGCGTACTCTGGATTGTCGGAGTTTTCAGTCCGAACGGTAATGTATCTCGGTGTCTCTCCAGTCCTGCGCATGACGCTCTTGCAGAAGTCCGACTGAACCTTCTTATAGATGTCATTGGATTGCTTTGGGTTGTCGGAGAATTGCTTGGGTAATTGCAGCCTACAAAGATATGCCGCTGCTGTATCTCCATTTGATATTGTCTGATTCACAACGCGTTCCAGGGCTTTAGTCGTTTTGTCTTGAATTGTAGCATTTTGTTCTCTCATGCAAATCTCCTGATGTCTGAAAATACACTATTATATGAGGACGAAAACGCAAAAATTGTCCCAAATAACTTTTTAATTTCAACAATAGGAGATTTACCTATGATTGTTCAAAACCTTAATTCAAGTCAAAATGGGGAAGATGTTATCGTGTGGATACCGTTTATCGTGAAAATGAAGCATCTCCAGTCGCCTCTGATGACTTCCATGAATCCGTCACAGCCTATATCGGTTCAGTCAATCCAGCAAGCAGAACCTCCCGCGCCTCTGCCACCTTCTCCTGCCGCCACCCAGAGTAAAGGTCAGAGGCCGCGCACTGGCATGGCATCCACCAAACAGAAGGACTACATCCTCAATCTCGCCAAAAGCCTGAACATGACCGAATCCGAAATCTGCCAAGTATCCGGCGTCAAGTCCATAGAGCAGATGACGAATGCCCAGGCAAACGACTTCATAACCAAATACAAGGATGCCCAGCCGCAATTCTGACCATTCCTATATGATGCTCTTCCAGGCCTCTTTTCAGACGACAAGACGGCTTCATCGTGGCAGGCAGGACGGCGTGGTTCAATGACAAAGAATCCGTGAAAATTCAATGTGCCAAAATCAAGTAGGATAATCGCGTGAAGAAAGGTTGTGTCTGTAGAAATAATCGGCATTTGAACCCGGCATCGCACTGCAATCCAGGCAGTATTTCCATCATATTCAGACGGCGTGTCAATTGCTGTCCTGCCTCGTCCTGTCAGCGGGACGAGGCAGGTGACCATTTATGGCCAATTCTGCCTACCGCTGGTGCTTCATTTGGATTCATTCTCCATCCGCTTTCCATGTCGCTGTCCGTCCCCGCATTCTCCACGATTCCACTTGATTGTCACCCGGAGGCCCCAGAATTGAATTTCAATTAGGTGCCTTGTGGGAATATGGCATTTTGAAAAAGATGGGTTAAATGTGGGAATTTGAACATTTTGTGTTTACAAATCGCTTTTTAGGAGGTATATTATAGCATCAAACTTTTTTGTCACGATGCTGCCCCAGCAGTTTTTTTGCAGATTCTTACCGAAGGAGGTAATCATCCCTAAAACATAAAATACTTTTTGAAATAGTGCCTGATTTTAATTCAGGCAAAGTGTCTTGCGTAAGAACCAAATCTACCACCTTTGTCATTACTCATACAAAACGCAATTTGGACACGCTCCTGTTTGGGCGTTGTCTCGTTGTGCTTTGTATGGCGGTGTGGTAGCCGTGGTTCTTGCATAATGGGTCAACGCCTTTTTTTACCTAAACAGGAGATTGAAAATGTCAGAAGAAACCCCAAATTCCCAAGAACCAACCAACAAAGCCAATGACAAGATTCAAGCAGCCAAGGAGAACGCCAAGAAGGTCGCCAGTGCAATCATGAGCAAGGTAGATGACCTTTACAACAAGCTGCCATTGGACAAGATTAACGAGAAACTTGCAAAAATGCCAGGGAAATTTGATGCTAAGTCTCGTGGGTTTAAGGTGGGAGTGACAATTGTTGCAATATTGTTTATTTTGTTTGGTTTGAGAATTGCTTTTAAAAAGAATCCCAAGGCAACAGAATTACAGTCTGTTACAAATGTTCCCCCAAATGGGATTGTTGTAAATAGAACGGTGTCACCTGAAACGAAACAGGAAGTAGTCAATACCTTCAATATGATGCAGGAGCAAATGAGGCAAGCGCAGGCGCAACTTGACAAATCACAGGAGGAATTAGAACAATCGCTTAAGAAGGCTGAAGAGGAGCGAGTACAGGCAAATGAAAGAATGAAACGGAAGGCGGCAGAAGAAAGGGCACGATTCGAGGCTCGATTAGCAGCGGAAGAGGCTGCCGCTGCTGCAAAGCAAAAGGCCGAACAAGAAAGGAAAGAGCAGGAGAGGCAGATTGAATTGGCCAGGCAAGCTGAGGAAAGAAAAGCTCGAGAAGCAAGAGAAGCAGCAGAAGAGGCGGCCCGAATAGAACAAAGACAAGCCACAAGAAAGGCATTTCTTGCGCAACTTCAGACTCATGCAACACAAAATCCGTATGAGGTGACAGCGGAAGCAGATACAAACTATACTTGTAAATTGTCTTCTGTGAAACCGTATCATAGTCAAATTATCAAACTGGTGGAAACTCCTTTGGAGTTTGTTTTGAAGTTTCTAAATGATAATTTGATTGATGCTGAAGATGATAAGGAAATTTTTTGTTTGCAAGATGATGGCATCTTCATGAGGCAGGATAGAAGAAAAGGTGAACAACAACCCTTTAATGGATTCTTTTTGTTAGGGGATGAAGTCCTTACGAGTGAAAAGCTGAACATCTACGGTCCTTCCTTGTTTCAGTTGAAGGATGGGGTTATCGAAGGGGTGAAGGTCAATTTTGATCACTCTATGAAACGAATTGCCTCAATCGCCTATTATGAAAATGGGAAATGCCTGGCAAAAGAAGTCTTTAATCAGAGGGGATTGCGTGAAAGCACAAATCTCATCTTTGAGGGAGAAAATGAAAAATACGAGGTCACATACAAGTATGTCAGGGGAAAGCCTGAAATAGAGGAGGCAAAGGGTGAACGCAAAGATGAATTTTCATATTCGATTCATGGCACAGGTGAAACTATCATTTATCCAAACAAGAAAATTCATTATAGCTATAAAAACGGTTTGATACAGTCCGCAACAGAAGAATACATTGCCACTATCAATAATCACCAGTATAAAAAACTTGATGAATACAGCTATGATAATAACGGCATACTTGAGGGGTTTTATGATATTGTGTATGTAAACGGAATGAATGAGAGTTTCACAAAAATTTCCTATTATCCAAATGGCAACATGAAAACGAGAATGACCCATAACAAATTAGAAGGTTTTTATGAAGATGGAAATTTGGCCTATGTGCGGGAACCACAAATTTCGACAAGCTATTATCCAAACGGGAAAATCAAATCGGAGGTAGGAGAACTGCAAGCAAAGCCCTTTTTCAAATACTATGATGAACAGGGCGTTCTTATTTTCTTCGAGGACGACAATGGTTTCAAATATGAGCATGAAGGTGTAAAATATGAAGGAGTAGGTGGTGGTGAGTACGATGCCACAAAATACTATGAAAATGGCATTCTCTTGTTCGATGGAAATGGTCGAGATAGTGCCTCTTATCGTGGCAAATTTTATTATAAAAATGGCTCAATCGCAAGAGATGGCGATAATCTTTTCGATGAAAACGGCAATCCCTCAAAAGGTCTGAAAATGCTTTCATCCCCCCAACGCTATTCCAATGGGATCAAGGATAGAATGAACAAGATTGCCATGATTATCACCAAATGGCATCAGGACTCCCCAAAACCAATAGCATTGGGATTGAAGAATTATCTTGATCCAAACAAATTATAAAGAAAAAAGACTGGCTTGGATTTTCACAAACTCCAAGCCAGACTTTTTTCATCGACGAACGATTCCTATTGTGCTGATGACGGAATCGTCCTTGCCCGAGTTGCTGCTGTCATCGCTGGATGGTGCCACCCAGTCGAGCACGGTGCCACCCGCCTCAGCGTAGAACGGCGTGACGAGGAAGTTGCCGTTGCCTTCGCGGGTCACGATGTAGTCTCTGACCTTGAATGACTTGCCTGTATGGATGTCCACGCGTTCCTCGTCCAGCGCTGGAACATCGAAGAACGGATAGAGGGTTTCAAGCACCTTCTGCCTGTCCTCATCGGGAATGATGTACTTCTCGACTTCGCAGCCGTTTGCCATCTTCAGCATTTCGGTCGGGTAGTCCAGCCTTTCCTGCGGGCCGCTGATGCCCATCATCATCTCGCGTTCCTGAAGACCGAGGTTGTTGGCGGGGTTGATGTCAGGCACGAGGGAATGTTCTCTCAATTTGCTAGTGTTGTTCATGTTGGTCCTTTGGTTTAGGGGTTCAAGGTCATGCGGCAAAGTCATAGCCGCAATTGCCGCATCTGTACGATTGGATGATTCGGCGGTCGATTGTCCTGCCGACAGCCGCTCCGCTCAATGCTCCAGTGAAGAGGCCTGCCACGATTCCGGCAAGACCGCCGATTGCCGTTCCGACGCCCGGCATGACGGCGCTTCCGATGGCCGCTCCGGCGGTTCCGGCCTTTGCCGCTGCGATTCCGCCTGTGACTGCTCCGACGCCGCCGCAGGTTCGTGTTGCTATGGGCTTCAACCTTACGTTTGGAGAGCCGCAGTTGGGACATGATGGTTCATTCATGGTCTTTCGATTCCTTCTTTGCTGATGTCCGCACAGGCGCATTTCCACGCTTGTGCGGAATGGATTTGTGGTTGTGTTTTTGTCTGAATTAAGAGGGGATGTGCTATTGGGCGTCATTTCCTTGAGGCTGGCTTTCGCTTTCCTGCATCTCGTCATCGCTGTTAAGAAGACCTGATATGACTCCTGCAAGTGCAAGTCCCGCGCCGGAGCTGATAAGAACCTTTGCCAATTTGTCGAGTTTGGAAAGGCTTGGAAACGGTAACGCAACGGGCGGACCGTCTTTCTTTTCAGGGAGTATGATTGGGATTGACTTCATCTTTGGCGTCTCCTATGGTGGTTTGGCTATGCCAGCGCCGGCTGACCGTCCAGGGCGAAAAGACGTGTGAGTCTTCGGTTGCAGATGTCGAACCGCGCGGGCTTGTACTTGTGGGCAATCTCCGTGAAGGCGTTCAGGAGCGACCGTTGCGAACGCTCACGGAACTCCTTGTGCCGTGGCTCAAGGTACTCGCTGAACACAGCCAGTATGTCGCAGCTTGGGATGGCTCCATATTCGGCCGCCTTGACGATGAAGATTCTGGCGTGGTCATCCGTCATTGGCTCGTCGTGCAGGTTCAGCAGCCTCTCCTCGAACGAGATGTAGCTGTCAGCCAGCGTGTCCATCGTCTCCTCGACCATCGAGGCGAGGTCGATGCCGGAAGTGTGGCGGCGCTTGATGACGAACTCTCCGCCGAAGCAGAGATTTGAGCAGACCAGAACGCTCACGCCGCAGCAGATTCCAGCCGCGAAGCTCTGGTCGTGGGAGTTGCGAACTCCAATACAGCGTGTCCATTCGGGATTACTGCGATTCGTAAGTGTCAGGACTCCGAACATCTTCTGCTGGTCGCGTGCAAGACCGAAACGTTCGGATTCAATGGACATTCCACGATTGCTGATGGTGTTTTCGACGGCATTGACCACGTCGATGTGAGGAACTGGTCTCCAGGTTGCGGTCGGCTTCGGAGTAGGCACAAGTGCAAGTGTGTCTCTGTCAACGTATTTGTCGGTAGAATTGGCTAGGCATAATGGCATTGTCTTTGTCTCCTATGATTGAAATGAAAAAGGCTGCTCCGGCATCGGGCCGAGGCAGCCAACGATTTAGGTTATGGGTGGTGTTTCAGGCGGCGATCTTCATGTCTGACTGGGTGGAAGAGCAGTGCCAGTTTGAGCAGTGTCCGGCAAAAGGGCAGTCGGAACATGCAAACGATGATTCATTTGGCATGAACACTCCGGCCTGTATGCCCTTGTCAGCCGTCACGAGAAGTTTTTCCAGACGCCGGTAGTGGTCGTCATCCCTGCCTGTGTAGAGGTGCCTGACGCCCGGTGACTTGGCTTTCGTCACCACATCGAAACGGAAAGACGGCCTGCGTCCGTGAACCTTCTCGAAGGCGTAGCAGAACACGGTGGCCTGAAGGTCCTTGGCTGGCCTGTCGTCGCTCCTCATCCTGGCTGCGGTCTTGAAGTCCACGATGGTGTCGAAGCCGCTGTCTGCGCCGTCGTCGAACGGCGTGTGCTCCGATACAACCATGTCCAGTTCTCCGATGATGGGCTTTGACAATCCAGGCATCTCAATCCTGAATGGCTCGGCCACGGACTGGATGTTCCAGTAGTCAATCCACTCTTTGTTGACGACCTCGAACATCCGCTTGGCGGTCGCAAGCTGGTCTTCGATGCTCTCGTCACGCTTGAAGACGATGTTCCCGGCATCCTTGCAGTTTGCCTCGAAGTAGGTGGTGAAAGCTTCCGTCATCTGCTCGGCGGTGAGAAGATTGCCTGTCTTCGCCGCCTGCGCCTGTTCGGACAGGACGCTGTGGAACGCGGTGCCGAATGGAAGCGCTACGGGGGTCCGCTCGGCCTCGGCCTTCTCAATGTACCTATAATAGTACAGAAGCTGGCAGGTGTTGATGTAGGTGTTGAGCGCAGAGTAGGAGTAGTGCGGCTGCTCCTTGAGTTGTGCAAGAGTGGGTTTCGGTTCTTCCATAGTCGTTTCTCCTGAAAAGAATGGTTGCGCCCACGACCGACGGGATGTCGGCCATGGGCGTTGCTGATGAATCATGCGGCCGCTCCGGAAAACTCCTGGATAAGGTCGCTGCAGACCTTGGACGGAATCGCCTCGATGTTCGGAATCTGGCATCTCTGGAGAATCTGCTGGACAGTCCACCCGGCACGCTTCGCAAGGCTCAGCAGATAGTTCACCTGCTTGGGCGACGCGGAGGCGCTGGCGTTGCGATACTGCCTGTTCTGCTGGTACTGCTGAGGCTGGCTCTGCGGTGGAGCGACGTAGTTCGGCTGGACAGGCTGCAAGGCCTGTTGCGGCGGTTGCTGGACAGG
>JAFPYX010000046.1 GCA_017417585.1 Victivallales bacterium | reverse complement strand
TTGTCCCTGTTCATTTGCAGTCCTCTTGTAAGGATGCAAAGATACTCGTTTCAAATCGTCGCGCACGAAAATGACTACTTAATTCTTTGATTTTAAGCTAGATTCAACCTCCTATCTTTGATTTTTACGGGACACTAGTGAAAAATGATAAATACAAAAAAGTCATTGGGGTTGAAAAAAAGACAGAAAACGACACACCACCTGCCGAAGACAAAACACCTCCTAAGAATCGTTTGGTCATGAGGCCAGAGATACTGGCTCTGCACGCACTGTGTTGTCTATGCAGGATCCAAAAAGTATCTGAACCACTTATTCAGAGGCATAGGTTGATTGAATTATTCCAAACGAATTTGGGAGCAAATAAGTTCAAACCAGAAGATTACATTGTTGAACTTGAGAAGTACCGAGAATGGTTGGACAAGCACATCGTATATTTACAGGATTCTGAAGGGGATTTGGATTATGCTTTCCGTGATAATACTGGAACGGACGATGAGATCAACCGAATGAAGCAATTTCAGACGATGCTCCATGTTTCCTCTGGAGAAGCGCAGGAATGGGTTTTGAAGGCCTATTTCGCTTCAAATCGCGGAGCATTGTCCTACGATGCCTTACGTAAGATGGAAAACAGTTGGCATAAAAAGGACTTCTCTGAGCGGGGCACCTTGGATTCGAACAACTTGTGTTATGGCAAGATTTTTCGTTACTGGTTTTGGAAGTTGGACTTTCTGCTCTGGGAATTGCATCAACGTGAGGAAAATAATGACCTTTTTGCTGATTTGAACGAAAGAGAGCGTGAAGCTATTTCTGGATATCGTTTTAGGGATAATATTTCCATCGAGCATTTGCATCCGCAGTCAAAAGAAGATGAGATTTGGGGAGATCGAGATGATCCAGAAGCAAACCTTCATAAATTTGGAAATCTAGCCATGATGTCGCAGAGTGCCAATTCCGCGCAGTCAGACGATGGGATAGGAACCAAATTTGGACGGGTAAAGGACTGGCTTAACACTGGGCGTCTTGAAAGCATTAAAATGCTACTCATGTATCATCTAGCCGAAAGGGATAAGGAGGGATGGACTGTCGATAAGGCGGATAAACATGAAAAATCGATGATTGACATTTTGGAATCCGATTTTAAACAACATATGCAAACAAATGAGCCGACAGAAGAAAGCGGAGAATAAGCAAATGAATAAAAAGCAAACAATAAATTTCCGAAGTTTTGGCAATTGAGCCTAAATCCATGAATTTGACTATGCAGCTACCGTGGCGCAACCACAACGCATTCTGTCAGCAAGGCACCGGTAGAATAGCACGAATACCAATACTTTTCGGGAATGTAACATATCAAAATTGCCGGAACTGTCGGCGATTTTCGAGCAAAAGTCTGAAAGTGTTGGCTTGGCCCAGGGGGCTTCGTACCATTGCGGAGGAGGGCAATTCCGGAGGCGACAGCTGGTCTGCCGTGAGCCGATGCGGCGCAAAGTAGACGGCATCGTCATTCTCCTGTGGCAGGATTTTGTGGGACAGCTGTGGGCTGGCGAATTATTCTGAAACTAGCCGTTATCCCACACCTCGTAAGTGTTTCGGGCATGAACATCGGAGGGAAGAACCTACGTCGTCGGACTTGGAACGTGGGAATGACGAAGTTCCCTGCCGATTTCAAAACGGCAGGGAACCGCAGTAAGTTAGAAGCCGACCTTACCGCGCACGGCGAAGGCGCCGCATGTTGGTGACTTCGCCGCTGTGGCAATTCACTTGAACTCGGCCTCTCTTTCCGCGAAGAAGTCGTGGAGAATACGGATATTCTCCAGTTCCGACCACTTGCGTTTGGGGGCACCCTCCTCGTCCAGGTTGATGATCTTCGCCTTGGGCATCCCGAGGAGCAGCGGGGAGTGGGTCGCGATGATGTACTGGATGTTCATCCATTCGGCTGTCTGCTGCAGAAACTCCTGCAACTTCAGCTGGAAGGCGGGAGAGAGGCTGTTTTCCGGCTCGTCCAGCAGATAGACGCCTGCGCTGTTGATGGTGGAGGTGAAGAACTTCAGCGCGGTCTCGCCGTTCGAGGCGGGCTTGAGCAAATGGCTGGAATATCTGCGCATGTTTTCAGAAAAGGATTTCCGCTGCAAGGATACTTCGCGTTTCCAGCGTCCGAAATCCTCCAGCCCCCGCAGGGGGACGACGCCATTCCGCTGCACGTTGATCTTCTCTTGGACCACTTCATTCTGCCGCATGAGGCTTTCGCGGTTGGAATCACGGACCTCGAAGCAATGTTTGAACACGTCGTCGCTGGTGATGATGTCGCGCCGTCGGTCGATGTCATCGAAATCCGAATGAGTCGTCAACTGGCAGAATTTTGCGAATAGCGAGAAGTATCGCGAATTGTTGATTGGCGAACGGCGGCCGATTTCAAGAATCTCGGCCATCAGGTTCAGGATGGTCGATTTGCCGCTGCCGTTGTTGCCGTAGAGAATCGTGACGGGAGAAAATTCGAGGGAAAGCCCTTTTGGGAAAAGACCGATTGGATAACCATCGACTTCATTCTGAAAGAACGGCATGCGCACAAAGCTCCATTCAGGGTAATCCTTCTTGGATTCAGCGATGACAGTCAAGAGAAACGAGTCTTTGTCGGGAAGTGTCAAGGATGTGATATACCGACTCATGGCTGTGTCCTCTAAATGGATGTGGGGCTGCCAATTGGCTTTGGCGCAGTCTGCCCTTCCAGACTCTTCTCCAATTCAGTCAGATGACCGTTCATCTCGACAATGCGGGCCTTGCCGAGTTCCGGAATAAGCGGCTCCGACATCAACTTGCCCATTTCTGACTTTACATTGGCAATCCTGCGTTTCAAGGCGGCACGCCGTTTGGCCTCCCGTTGGTCACTCCCTTCCTGCGCCTCCCGTTCCTCTGGACGCATGAACCGATACTTGTCCTTGCCGTAGAGCTTGTAGCCCGCAACTACATGGCACCTTTTGCCCACGCGCTCCCGCAGTTCCTTGACCGCGTAGCTTGGCACCTCGATGAATTTTACACTTTTCGGGACCTCGAAATGCGACAGGTCGAGGTGCTCATTGTCATCCACAACAAGGACCTCCAAATTCGGCAGATGCTGCACAAACGCCAAGTCATCAACCCAGACATCGGCCTGCAGTTCAAGATAGCGGAGGTTCTTCAAATTCCCAAGGGCGGAAAAATCCAAATCCTTGTCCTTACGCCAACTGTCTGCAATGATTTTCAGGACGCGAAGGTTTGAAAGCTCACTGATTTCCTTCATGGCATCATTGCTCAGATTCACGCAATACAGAATTTCCAGGCTTTCCAGACTTTGTAGTTTGGACAACCCTTCCCACCCCGAACCATGGTCTGGCTGGGAACAACAGTCATGGAGTAACAGCCTCTTCAGTTTCGGGAAGCGGAGCAGCAGATCAATCCATTGTGAAGGATATCCGCCGAAGTCCACACGGACATCGGTGGCGGTCGCCAATCGTTCCTCGGAACAAGTCAACTCGATTTTGTCATACCCCAAGCCAACCACTTTCTCCTTGACTGGAACCAAATTCTCTTGAATTTCCCTGACTGCTTTTTCAAATTCTTCTCTTGTCATTGTTGTCTCTCCTGTGGTGAAAGGTTGAACTGACTGGTCATTTAGCAATCAGCGTGCCAAGATGCAGAGTTGTGGATAGCCATGCGTGAGATGACATATTGCCGGATGCTGTGTGGTCAAATTCTGAACACCTATGGCATAAATCTGAACCCGTGTGTCATGGTCCTGGCGAGAGAATCCGCCTGCTGGTGTCTCCGCGTTTCCTTGGCACGGCAGTTGCTGATTCTATTGAGCCCAACCGTCGAAGCCAAAGAAAAATACAAAATAACCCACAACAGGAACAACACCGATGCCACACGAAGAGGAACTCATTGAATTGCTGGACAAGGGAACCATCGACATCACCCTGGAGAAACACCGGAAAGCCATTGAGGCAGCCTTCCGGAAATATGACCTGAAAGGCAAAATCGTCCGCGCCTTCCGTTCACCGCAGGTCAACTGCTTTGACTTCATCGTCGGGGACGGTGAATGTCCCGATGGCTATGGGCGCCTTTTTGACGACCTTGGGAAGGTGCTGGGTGACAACGGAATCAGGATGCAGCTGCCAATACCCGGAAGTTATCTATGCCGCCTGGAAGTCCCCTCGGGCGTTCTTGAGGTGGTCTTGGCGGGCGAGTTGTTCCGTTCCAGCCTGTGGCTTGAACTCATGGCGACACTGCCGTTGATGCTGGGGAAAAGCCTGGAGGGGGAAATCGCCATCATGGATCTGGCAAAGGCGCCGAATCTGCTGGTGGCAGGCACCACGGGCTCCGGAAAAAGCATCTTGATGTACGAGTGTATCTTCTCCCTGCTGTTCCGGCATACGCCCGATGAACTGAAACTGATCCTTGTCGATCCCAAATACGTGGAGTTCGCGCGTTATAAGGACTTGCCTTATTTGCAGTTCCCGGTCATTACCAGCCTCGAAGACACGCTGGAGGCATTGCAATGGCTGCAGGCGGAAATGAACCGCAGATATGAGGTAATGCGTGAAACTGGCTGCAAAGACATCCAGGAACTCAATGACAGGAAGCCAGGGACTTTGCCATATATCGTGATGTTCATTGATGAATTGGCAGATTTCATGCTGGAGTCACGAAATCAGATGGAGCATTCGCTTTCCTTGGTGTGTGCAAAAGGCCGCGCCGCAGGCATCCACCTTGTTATTGGCACGGCACGTCCTGATTCATGCGTGCTGACAGAGTGCGTCAAAATCAACTTTCCCGAAAGGATTGCCTTCCAAATGCCAGATCCCGCCACCTCAACTGCATTCCTGGATGGTTCGTCTGACGCGGCATCACTGCTTGGGCGCGGCGACATGCTTTGCCGCTGCCGTTCGCTGACACTTGGCGACGACAATGGGCGAGCCAATTCGCCTGGCGAGGGGGTGACGAGGCTTCAAGGCGGTTATCTCAAAACCGAGGAGGCTACACGCATCATCGAGCAATTGAAGAACATGTACAACACGCGGCAGCAGGAGACGACACCTGCCCTCGACGACAAAGCTTACGCCAAGCTGGAGACGCGGGATAAGCTCTTTACGATGATCTACGACATCCTGTTGGAGTCCATTAACTTTGACGACGATACTCTTGGCATTGCGGCAGAAAAGATTGCCGATGCCATAGTGGGACACCTGGATGAGTTATGGATAGATTCAGGGAAACCTTCGCTGAATGAAGAGCAGAAACTGCTGTTGAAGGCCATCCAGGCCATCCTTGACAGCGGCCGTCCAACAATATCCAATCTCCAGCGGAGACTCGGCATCGGCTACAACAAGGCCTCCGCCATCCTTGACGCATTGGAAACGTGCGGCATTCTGTCGCCGCCTCCCGAGAGCGGCTTGCGCAACATACTGGTGAAGAATATCTTGGAGGCATGGAAACGAATCAAAGGGGTGGATAGGGATTAATCCCTTTGACTTGCCAACATAGGCCGGGCTTACTGGGAACAGCAAACCATCCTTTCGTTGATTTAGACTTTTCCTGGACGCCAGCCGCCGCGATGCGCGCGACCGGCGCTGTCCATCAGCGGTTCCATCAGCGCCTGCGCACAGCGCAGTCCAAATATCTCGGTGACGGTGACGATGCTGCCCAGCGGGCGTTTGGCCCCCGGCGCCTCGCGAAGGGACTCCACCGCTTCATCGGTGGTCTCGACGGGCAGCTCCGGCGAATAGACGCAGGTCACTCCATGCGCCACGCCACGACGGCGCAATTCCTTGCGGACCAATTTGGCGAACGGGCACCCGGCCGTCTTGGAGATGTCCGCGACCGTGATATGGTCGGGCGAGAGCTTGTTGGCGGCGCCCATGCTGGAGACCACGGGGATGCCGCGCCGCACGCACGCCTCCAGCAGCGCGAGCTTCGCGGGACGCTCGTCGATGGCGTCGAGCACGCCGTCCCAATGCGGGCGGCGATCCAGCAGCGCGGCGATATTTTCGGGGGCAAGTCGTTCGGTGACAAGTTCGATTTCGAGGTCCGGCCGGATGTCCCGCAGCCGTTCGGCCATCACCTCGGCCTTCAGTCGGCCGACGGTGCTGTTGAGTGCCACGAGCTGGCGGTTCAGGTTGCTTTCCTTTACGGTGTCGAAGTCCGCCAGCATGAGTGCACCGACGCCGCTTCGCGCCAACGCCTCGGCGGCCCAGGAACCCACACCGCCCAGTCCGCAGACCAGGAAGGCACTTTGGCGCAGACGCCCCACGGCATCCTCGCCAAGCAAAAGAGACAATCGAGATAGACTTTCTTCGGACATCGGCAGGGACAGGACAATGCTACAGCAAGGCGGACAACCGCAGGAAACATTTTGGGTTATTTGACAGATGTAATATAATATGAAATTGCTTTATTCCCTGTGATGGCACCTAACTAAACTTGGCCTAACGGCTACAAAGGCGCGGGGGCGCATCCCCTGGAGAATTGCGGTAATGCAGTCAAATACCGACGGCGATGTTTGATAATATGGTTCCCATTTTTGCGCAGAGCTTGCAAATATTGAAATCCGTGGCATATTAGGGTCAGTTTCAAGACTGACGGCAGAAATGCCTATGCGACATGCGTGGTTGTGACGCATGTCGCTACATCACTGGTCAGTTGAGACGAGTGACGCACGAACGCGTCGGGACACGCAGGCATCCGGTTCCACCCGGATGCCTGCCTTTTTTTATCGGCGGAACTTAATCCGGATGACGATAACAATCGAGATGATTGCAATCCAAATACTCATCGGCCTTCACCTCCTTTCCCGACCTTCTCGGGGCATGGGCTACGACCAATGACGCATTCGGCACCCTGCCGTCAGCACCTCCAATTTACAACCTGTTGCCGATTCTTCAAGTTTATATAACAAATTTATCTTTTGCAATATAATTTTATACTATTTTGTGTGATATTTTAAGATTTTTAGTCTATTTTATGAATTGTGGAGCAAATTTGAAGTTACCAGCATTCAAGTTGGTAATAAATTGTCAACTTGGTGCGTGGAAGATGCGTGGCGACGGCCGAAATGGCACTCGATACCGTGGAGAAGAGACCGCTGCCCAGACACAAAAAAGGCCCGATGCGAGAAAAGGAGAGGGAAAACGCATCGGGCCTTCAATAAATTGGCATCTCCAAGCAGAGTCGAACTGCTGTTACCAGGATGAAAACCTGATGTCCTAACCACTAGACGATGGAGACGCTTTCGTAAACTGACATAACATAGCCCCCAAAAACGATTTTTCAAGATGGACAGGACAAAAGCCTTTCATCACGATCTATATTAACCTTGTCCGCATCTCCTCCACGTTTCCGCAACTCTCCTCCATGACTTCGCAGTATTCCCCCATCATCGGCGCGCAACTGGATGTCGCTCGGCAAAAGGAACCCGTCGCCTTCGTCAAGACATTCATCGACCTCCTGGCACGCCACGGCTACAACGCGCTGTATTTCTATGTCGAGATGAGCATCCGCGTCCCCGTGGTGGATTTCCAGCCGGAGGACGAGTCGTATTCGCCGGAAGAGATTCGCGAAATCGTCGCCTACGGCCGCGAGAAGGGCATCCTGGTCATCCCCGCGCTCGAATTGGCCGGCCATGCGGACAAGCTGCTCGCCCAGCCGAATTTCGCGCACCTTCGCGAGGCGAACGACGAGCTGTGCCTCAGCCACCCAGGCACCCTCCAGCTCATCGAGACCTTCCTGGAGCAGGCACTTCCGCTCTTCGACTCGCCTGTCGTGCATTTCGGCTACGACGAGCTCTTCCACCTGGCCACGTGCCCGCGCTGCCGCGAACGCCTCGCCCATGGCGAGACCCGCCCGGGGCTCTTCCTGAAGCACCTGCAGTGGCTGGTCGAATTGGTCCAGCGGCGCTTCCCCTGCCGGATGGTCATCTGGGACGACATGTTCGAGTACTTCCCGGAGCTGCTGCCGCTCCTCCCCAAGCAACTCGAGTTGATGGACTGGGAGTACGATGCGGCGGTGGACAACAAACATGGGAAATTCGGCAACCGCGTCCTGCGCGACAGCCTGGGACAGTATCAGGCAAATGGCCTAAAAGTCCACATCGCGCCCCGCGAACTGCGCTGGCAGAATCTGGCGACCTACTTCGACTATGCACGCAAATATGAAACCGCCGGAATGTGCGTCACCGCATGGTGCCATCGGGACGACTTCATGCACGCCTATCTCCCGCTGATCGCCGCCGCGCCTTTGGCTTGGCAGGGCATGTCATCCCAAGAGTGCGCCGAATATCTCACCAAGACGATTCTGGCGACCCCGACACCCGCGCAAATCCACGCCCTCAACTCCTTCTACGCGCTTCCGCGCATTCCCGACGCCCCTTTCGCCAACGCCAAAAGCGGCGGCTTCCTACGGCGACCCAACCAGCTCACGGACACATTTGACACACAACTCGTTCTATTAGAAGATATTCTGACTACTCTTTCGGGGACTGGGCGTTCCGAACTGGCCAATGACATCCTCGACGACATGCTGCTGCATGTCAAATTCCGCCAATTGCTGCAGGAGACCGCCACGTGGATGAGCCGTCTGCTGCTCCGTCAGGCCACTCCGGAGGGCGCCGATGTCCTTAAGGCGCATTGGGAGACCTACGGGCAGCTTCGCCTGGAGCAGTGGTCACGCCTGCGGCCCGGCATCCCCCATGCCAAGCTGGACGCGTTGCTCTCCGACGCGACAGCCGCCATCAATGCGGCGCTCCAGCGCGCATCGACGATGCAGAGTCGACTCGAACTGCGCATGGTGCTTCCCGACTGGCATGGCGTACAACGCATTGAATTGGCGGTGCGGGAAAACGCGACCGATGAATTCCAGGTCATCTACCAGGGGCTACCCAAGCCCGGCGATGACGGCGAAAGGCCGTTTTTCACGATGGACATCCCGCTTGACCGGCCGACCATTCGCGACCTGCGCATCCGTTCGACCGGTCACAACGGGCTCGGCGTGGTCTATGCCAGGGTAATTGGCGACGGCAAGCCTGATCTTCTCCCCACGGAAGTCACGCAAGTCTCCGGAGAGATCGCTGACCCGCAGAACCTCCTTGCCGACAACACCACGTGGTGCATGATCGGCGACCGCGACGGCGTGGCGAACTTCTTCCGCACCGAGCTGCATTCCATTGTCCATGAAGTCGTGGTGCATTTCAGTTTCGCAGATGTCCCGCCAGTCCCGCGCGTGTCACTGGGCACCGCCCTCCCCTCGCTGGAATCCGTCGCGCAGGAACTCGGTGTCACTCTTCTGCAGGACACCCCTAAGGGCTGGAATGCCGGGCTGCTTCGCGAACCTTTCCCCGATTTTCTGACTGCGAAAGTCGCCGAAGCGCGCTGGCAGTGGATCGGCGGCACCGTCACCCCCGAACTCCATCACGACTTCGAGCAGGTCGAGCTCATCGCCCGGAAAAACCTCGTGCTGCGGCTGTGGGGAAGCTATTTCCTGCAGCACGTCATCGTACACGGGGCGGATGCGCATACCGGCACTCCCGACAAGCTGTTGGGCAACCTCGGCGGGCTCTTCCAGCTCATGGTCGCCATGGGTGCCATCCCGTATCTTCCCGACCGCCTCACCGCCACCTGGATGCGCGGAATGAGCGACTCCTACCGCGCCGGGCATGACGGGCGGCTCGGCATCTGGGCGCGTTCCTGCGGATGGATCCACAAGGAAGTCAGCGGCGAAGTCGTTCGCCTGGGCCGCCTGGAATACGAGGTGCTGAAGACGCCGCTGGATTTCATCCCGATGGAGGAGCTTCCGGGCGTCCAGGAAGGCGATCCAGTGATAGCCATCCATATTCCCGGCGGCTATCCGATGGATCCCAAGGAGGTGGACAACTCCCTGGAGCTGATGAAAAAGCATTTTGCCGATTTAAGGCCCCGCTACGGTGTCTGCCACTCCTGGCTGCTCAATCCGCTGTTCGCCGAGAAGATGCCGAAGAGCAACTTCGCGCATTTCCAGCGGCTCGGAAAGCTCCTGGAGCAGAACCCCTCCGAGGAGTTCCCCTGGTTCGTCTTCGGCAAGGAGAAGGCCGAGGAAATCGACTGGCAGACCATGCAACCCGCCAGCCGCCTTCAGCAGGCCATCCGAGACGAATACCTGGCCGGACGTAAAGTGCTCGCATGGGGCATGGTCGTTGACTTGGAATCATTTGAAAAACCATGAAATGAATTTATAGTAAGCGAAAATTCCTTTCTTGCAACGGCTATGAACCGCAACTACTGGCGATACCTCTATACCTACTCCTACCGATTCTACTTTAGAACCGGTAGCGGTATCGCTGTGCCTTGACGCTTCTGAAGAGATTTAGGATTCCAGGACATCACCGGAAGCACGCAAGAGCAAAAAGAGGGAACGCTTTCAAGCCCCGCAGCGATACCGAATCGCCGCGGGGCTTTTTCCATTTCAGTAAAGGCAAGTCATCACAATCCATACCTAAGGGAGTCTTCAAAATGATCGTCGTCTTAAAGCCGAATCCCAATCAAGCGCAACTGGACAACCTGGTCGAATGGCTGAAGAAGCATGATATCACCGTGCATACCTCCACTGGCGCCAGCCAGGTGCTTCTCGGCCTGGTCGGCGACACCAGCGTGCTGGACATCGACCTCATCAAGGCGCTGGACATCGTCGAGGACGTCAAGCGCATCCAGGAGCCCTACAAGGCCGCGAACCGCAAGTTCCACCCGCTGGACACCGTCATCGACGTCAACGGCGTGAAGGTCGGCGGCGGGCACTTCGCGATGATCGCAGGACCCTGTTCCATTGAGACCGAAGAGCAGATCATCGAGGTGGCGCGCGCCGTGAAAGCCGCCGGCGCGAACCTGCTGCGGGGCGGCGCCTTCAAGCCACGCACCTCGCCGTACTCCTTCCAGGGACTGCGCGGACAGGGCCTCAAGCTCCTTCTGGAGGCCAAGAAGGACACCGGCCTGCCGGTGGTCACCGAAATCATGGACCTCTCGCAGCTGGATCTCTTTGAAGACGTGGATGTCATCCAGGTCGGCGCCCGCAACATGCAGAACTTCGAGCTGCTCAAGGCATTGGGGCATGTGGACAAGCCGGTCCTGCTGAAGCGCGGGCTGGCCAACACCTACCAGGAGCTGCTCATGTCCGCGGAATACATCATGGCGGGCGGCAACGAGAAGGTGATGCTCTGCGAACGCGGAATCCGCACCTTCGAGACCTATACCCGCAACATCCTGGACATCGGCGCAGTGCCGGTGCTCCATCGGCTCAGCCACCTCCCCGTCATCATCGACCCGAGCCACGCCACCGGCATGTCCTGGATGGTTCCCACCATGGCGCTTGGCGCGGCGGCCGCCGGGGCGGACGGGCTGATCATCGAAGTCCACAACGACCCCGCGCACGCCTGGTGCGACGGTCCCCAGTCGCTCACGCCAGAGGCGTTTGCCGAACTGGCACCGAAAATCAAGGCCCTTCGCAAGCTCGCCGTCGCCAATGCACAAGACTGAGGAATCCGCAAGATGAACATCGGCATCATCGGCTTGGGGCTCATCGGCGGCTCGCTCGCCAAGGCGACCAAGCGCTTCACCACCCACCCGGTCTATGTGTGGAACCGCACGGAAGCCACTGCCGCTAAGGCATTGGCGGAACATGCGGCCGACGGCATTCTGGACGTACCGGAGGACTTCGCAAAACTCGACCTCATGATTCTGGCGCTCTATCCGGAGGCCACGATCGAATTCGTGCGGAGCCATCTGCATGAACTGAAACCCGGCGCGGTCATCGTGGACACCTGCGGAACCAAGACCTTGGTCTGCCGCGAGTGCCAGAAGCTCGTCGCCTCACGGCCGGAAATCACCTTCATCGGCGGGCACCCGATGGCGGGCATCGAGCAGTCCGGCTACGACGCCTCGCGGGCGGAGCTCTTCGTGCGTGCATCCATGCTGCTGGTCCCGTCTTCCAATGTGGACAAGGCGAAGCTGCAGCAAGTGGCTGAGTTCTTCCTCTCGCTGGGCTTCGGGGCGACGAAGGTCACCGCCGCCGAGACGCACGACCGTGTAATCGCCTACACCAGCCAGCTTGCGCACCTGGTCGCCAGTGCCTATATTAAATCGCCGGCCGCGCTGAAGCACCCGGGCTTCTCCGCCGGCTCCTTCCGGGACATGACGCGAGTCGCATTCCTTCAGGAGGCGATGTGGACCGAGCTCTTTCTGGAAAACCAGGAGTTCCTGCTCCCGGAACTCGACCGGCTGCTCGGCAACCTAACGGACTTCCGCAACGCACTGGCCGGCAAGGACAAAGGCATGCTGCTGCAATTGCTGCGCGACGGCAAGGAACGAAAAATCCAGGTGAACAACCTCCCCGAAGAACCCTACTCGCCTTTTTAATTCGCAATTCGCAATTCGTAATTCGTAATTGCTAATTTACATGAAGACCATCGAAGTCAAAACCAAGTCCCAAACCTATCAGGTGCGCATCGGGCGCGGGCTGCTGGCAAGCCTTTCCGGCGAACTGGAGACCGCACTGAAGGGCCAGAAACGCCCCTCCACGATTGCGCTCGTCACCGAAAGCAATGTCGCGCCGTTGCATCTCGCGACGGCGGTAGAGGCCTTGCGTCCCTTCGGCGCACGGGTACTCCAGTATGTCTTTCCGGCCGGGGAAACCTCGAAGAACCTGGACACGGTGGCGGGAATTCTCAACTTCCTGGCGGAAAACCGCGTCACCCGCAGCGATCTGGTGGTGGCGCTGGGCGGCGGGGTGACCGGCGACATCGCGGGCTTCGCGGCCGCCATCTACCTGCGCGGCGTCCGCGTGGCGCAGATTCCCACCACGCTGCTGGCCGCCATCGACTCCTCCGTGGGAGGCAAGACCGGCGTGGACCTCCCCGCCGGAAAGAACCTCTGCGGCGCCTTCTGGCAGCCGTCGCTGGTCCTCTGCGACCCAAATCTTCTGGCGACTCTTCCAAAGGAAATCCTCCACGACGGAGTCGCCGAGGCCATCAAATACGGCGTCATTAGCGACCGACCGCTCTTCGACCTCCTTGCCACCCAGAATCTGGACGAGTACCTGGAAGAGGTCATTGCGCAGTGCGTCGCCAGCAAGGCCGCCATCGTCGCGCGGGACGAATTCGACCGCGGCGACCGCGCCCTCCTGAACTTCGGGCACACCTTCGCCCACGCCATCGAGAAATGCAGCGGCTTCGCTATCTCCCACGGTCGCGCCGTGGGCATTGGGATGGTGATGATTTCGCAACTTGCGTATCAACAGGGCTGGACGCGAGAAGAGTGCGCACCCGCCATCGCCGACGCGCTGCAACGCTACGGCCTGCCGACCGTCACGGAGTTCACGCCTGCGCAGTTGCTCCCGTATCTCCTCGGCGACAAGAAGCGTGCAGGCAATCAGCTCACCCTGGTCATCCCAGAGACCCTCGGGCATTGCGTCTTGCACCCTGTCCCAGTAGAAGAGCTGGCAGCATTTTTCTGTTAGCCGAAATACTGAAAACCTTCCATGGCCATTACCCTTACCAATTCCCCCTTGAGAGGCGATTTCACCGCGCCGCCCTCGAAGTCCGTCGCGCATCGGCTGATGATTGCGGCCACCCTGGCGGGCGGCTCGCCGGAGGACGTTCTCATTCCAGGCAGCCCCTCGCAGGATCTCACCGTCACGGCGACCTGCCTCCGTGCGCTGAAGGCATCAGCCACCCCGGTGTTGGACTGCGGGGAGTCCGGCTCCACTCTCCGTTTTCTGCTACCCATCGCCGCCGCGCTTGGCAAATGCGCCGCCTTCCTTGGGCGCGGGCGTCTCCCCGAACGCCCGATTGGAACGCTCCTGGAACTCCTGAAATCGCATGGGAACATCGTGGCCGGCAACCAACTCCCACTGGCTTTGGCAGGTCGACTCCAGGCCGGGACATTCACCCTCCCCGGCAATATCTCCAGTCAGTTCATAACCGGGTTGCTTTTTGCATTGCCGCTACTGGAGGCACCATCACACCTCCAGCTCACCACGGAACTGGAGTCCGCCGACTATGTCCGCCTTACGCTGGACATCCTGAAGCGCTTTGGAGTTGAAATTCAAACCAACGCCTCCCTCACGGAGTTCGTCTGGCCGCGACTCTCCCGATACACCCTGCCGAATCATCTTCCCCTCGAAGTCGAGGGCGACTGGTCGAATGCGGCGTTCTTTCTCGCCGCAGGTGCCCTGGGCGGCGATGGCATAACGGCGCATGGCCTCAATCCCGCTTCCGTCCAGGGCGACCGCGCCATCGCGCAACTGCTGGAGCGCTTCGGCGCAATTGTCACCTGGGCCGACAACGCCTGCACCGTGAAGCCGGGCATGCTCCATGCCATCCCCGAAATCGACGTCCGCGCGATTCCCGACCTCGTGCCGATTCTGGCGGTCGTCGCCGGAGTGGCCCAGGGCACCACGGTCTTCACGAATGCCGCGCGGTTGCGTCTCAAGGAGTCCGACCGCCTGGAGACCACTGCGCGACTCCTGCGAAGCGTCGGCGGGAAGGCCGAGACCACGGAAGACTCGCTCATCGTCACCGGAGTGGACCGCTACCACGGCGGCACGGTGGACTCCTGCAACGACCACCGCATCGCCATGGCGGCCGCCGTAGCCGCAACCCGCGCCACGGGAACCGTCACTCTGGAAAATCCCGCCGCCGTCGCCAAATCCTGGCCGGACTTTTTCACGGTGTGCGGAACGCTCCGCTAGAAGCAGATTATATTTGGCTAATAACCCAACAGTTAGGTTATCATGTCCAATACCTTCGGAAAGAACATTCAGGTACAAATTTTCGGCGAGTCCCACGGGCCTGCCATCGGCTGTGTCGTCGATGGCCTGCCGGCCGGCTTCCGTGTGGATCTTGAGGCGCTCCAGCGCTTCCTCGACCTGCGAGCACCTGGCAACTCGCCACTGGCGACGCAGCGAAAGGAAGCCGACCGGCCGGAGTTCCTCGCCGGCATCCGAGAGGACGGAACCCTCACCGGGGCAACACTCTGCGCCATCATCCGCAACCAGGACCAGCACTCCGGAGACTATACGAAAATCCAGGACTGCCCGCGACCCGGCCACGCCGACTACACCGCGTTCCTCAGATATCATGGCAACAATGACATCCGCGGCGGCGGGATGTTCTCCGGCCGACTTACGGCGCCCCTTTGCATCGCTGGAGGAATTGCATTACAACTACTTGCAAATCAAGGAGTTGTAATTAATTCAAGAGCCGTAGAAGTCGCCGGAGTCCCAAATCCCGACGACGCGATGATGGCCGCTGCCATCCTGAAAGCCCGCGAGGACGGCGATTCGGTGGGCGGCGTGGTCGAATGCACCGCCACCGGCTTCCCTGCCGGACTGGGCAATCCGCGCTACGACGGGCTGAAGAATCGCCTTGCGCAAGTCATCTTCGGCATCCCCGCCGTGGTCGGACTGGAATTCGGCGACGGCTTTGGAGCCGCCCGACATCGCGGCTCCGCGAACAACGATGCCTACGAAATCGCGGCGGACGGCACGGTCCGTACGAAAACCAATCACTGCGGAGGCATCCTGGGCGGCATCTCGACGGGAATGCCAATCGTGATGCGCGTGGCCTTCAAGCCTACGCCCTCCATCGCCCGCGAACAGGAAACCGTCTCGCTTTCCCGCCGCGAGAACACGGCGTTGAAAATCACCGGCCGCCACGACCCCTGCATCGTCCCCCGCGCACTTCCCGTGGTCACCGCCGCCGTCGCGCTCGTCCTGCTGGATTTCCTTGAGCCGCAGCATGCCGCTGCGGAAACCGAACATGCGCCGGACAATCCATCCGCGCAAGAATCGGCCACGTCGCATCCAGCCAGATAATTACGAATTACGAATTACGAATTAAACCGATGTCCACCAACGTGCCAACCTCGCTAGCCGTTCCGCGCTTCATCGGCAGCCAGGACCCGCAGGTCGCCATGCGCCACATCCGCGAGGTCCTCGCGGCGCACAACTGCTATGGCCTGAACCTGGACGCGGCGTGGCTGGACGAAGTCTTTTCCGCCTACCGCCAGCCGCACCGCTACTTCCACACCCTCGACCACCTCAGGAACATCTGCGAACTCATCCATGCGCAGGTCGCCGAGCCCGCAGACGCCGCGCAGATGCTCCTGGCCGCGCTCTTCCACGACATTGTCTGGTTCCCGCAACACAATGACAACGAGGCGCAGTCGGCAAAGCTTTTCGACTCCCTGGCATCCTCGTTCGGCGGAGATGTGCCCTCCGAGGTCGCCGAGATGGTCCGCAGCATCATCCTGAGCACCTCCAGCCAGCGGAAAGTCAATGCGCTGGCCCGGCAGTTCCACGAATTCGACTGCGACATCCTGCTCCACGGCGACAAGGTGGACCTCCTGGCCTACGAGTTCCAGATCTTCCGCGAATTCCAGTTCCTCAGCCTCAAGGATTACCGCAAGGGCCGCTCCGACTTCTTCAAGCGCTTCAGCCAGCGCTTCCCGGAGGCGAAGGAGAACATGAAGTTCCTCATCGAGTATCTGGAGCGGCGCCGTCCGCGCGTGGGACTCTACGCCGGGACCTTCAACCCGTTCCATATCGGGCACTTCGGAATTCTCCAGAAGGCCGAGCTCATGTTCGACAAGGTCATCCTCGCCGTCGGCCTGAACCCCTCCAAAAACCTCCACCACGCGCACTCCGAGGTCGTTGACCAGGTCAAGAAAAGCCTGCCCTTCCACGAGGTTCTTTTCTTCGACACCCTGATGGTGGACCTCCTCGACCAGATCACGCCCTATGCGGATGTCACCCTCGTGCGCGGACTGCGCAACGGCTACGACCTCGACTACGAAATGAGCCAGCAGTGCTTCATGCAGGAAATGCGACCGGACACAGTGTCTGTCTATATACCCTGCGACAAGCAATATGAGCACATTTCTTCGTCTGCCTTGCGCAGCCTGCACATCTTCGACTGCCGTGGCCGAGACGAAATCTACTACCCACACCTCTACGACTATTACCCAGGTGAGAGGTAAGAGGTGAGAGGTAAGAGGTGAGAGGT
>JAFPYX010000045.1 GCA_017417585.1 Victivallales bacterium | reverse complement strand
GCGATCATCTGCCACGGAACGATGTTCGCATGGTGCTCCAGCATGGAGACGATGATTTCGTCGCCTGGCCGAAGCAGCGGGCGAACGTAGCTCTGCGCGACCATGTTGATGCCTTCGGTCGTGCCGCGCACGAACACGATGTCCTTCGCGTTGCCCGCCCCAAGGAATTTCGCCACGGTCGAACGCGCGTTCTCGTATGCGTCAGTCGAACGTGCGGCGAGTTCGTGGGCTCCTCGATGCACGTTGGAGTTCTCGTGCATGTAATAGTGCGATATGCGGTCGATGACCTGTTGCGGACGCTGCGTGGTGGCTCCGTTGTCGAACCAGACCAGCTGCCTTCCTGACGAAAGGCGCTCCTGCAGGAGCGGAAAATCCGCTCGAATCTTGTCCACGGGGATGGAGCCGATCATCCCATGCGAACGAGGCAGGCTTCCTTTCGGGGCAGGAGAGGCCGCAGGCGTGTCGGCAGCCTTCGAGGCGGAGACCAGAGTCGGGGAATAGGCATCGGAGGACGTCGCTGAAGCGTCGGAATACTCATGGAGCACATCGGCGGCGATCTGCCCCCAGTCGGTTCCTGTGGTTGCGGCAGACGCCGGCGCCTCTTCGCCATAGAGTCCGGCGGCTAGTTTCAGCAGCTCTTCCGCCGTCGGAAGACCGGCTGCGGCGGGATTCAGATTAGTCTCGTTTATAGTCATAGTATTCACCAACCTCCACGTCTTCAAGAACCGCTATGGCATCGTCGGCCAGAATCGCCGCGGAGCAATACAGCGACAGCAGATAAGAGGCGATTCCCTTGTCGTCGATCCCTCTGAAACGGATGGAAAGACCGCGCGACTGCTCGCCCTGCAAACCAGTTTGATACAATCCGATGACGCCGCGTTTTGTTTCGCCGGTTCGTATGAGCAGAATGTTCGTCTTGCCACTCTGGGATTTCGGGTTCTTCAGGCCATCGACCAACATCTTGTCGGATGGAATCAGCGGAATGCCGCGCCAGAGGATGAAATTTCCGCCGTTGATATTGGCGGTGACTGGCGGCACGCCCCGCCGCGTGCATTCGCGTTCGAACGCGGCAATGGCACGGGGATGCGCGAGGAAGAAGGATGGCTCCTTCCACACCTTGGAGATGAGTTCGTCCAGATCGTCCGGCGTGGGTGCACCGACGCTGTTGTGCGGCTGAATGCGCTGTGAATCGGGCACGTTCTTCAGCAGGCCGTAGTCGTCGTTGTTGATGAGCTGGCTCTCCTGGCGTTCGCGAAGACTCTCCACCGCGAGGGCAAGCTGCTCCTTGGTCTGGTCGTAAGGCGAACTGAATACATCCGCCACCTGCGTGTTGACATTGATGATGGTGGAGATCGAATTGAGGATATATTCGCGCGGCTTCGCCTCATAGTCGATGAACCCCTGCGGGATGGTGTCGCTCTTGGGCTTGGAACTGCAAAGCACTTCCAACGGCGTATTGCCTACCTTAACGCGGTTGACGCGGTAGATACCAGCATCCAATCCCTTGAATTCCAAAAATTTGGAAAGCCATTTCGGGGTCAGCAACCCGAATTGCGGTTTGGTCTTCGAGACATCTGCAAGTTGATACGCTGCAGCCTTCCCCAATGCGTTGATTTTGATTTCCTCAGACATGTTTTTGATTCCTTGTTGTTTTGTTTTTTCTTGAGATGATTCGCCAAGGGAAGGCAAATCAGATTAGTTTCACATTTGGATCGACTTCATTTTTCCACCCCTGAACGCCGTCCAGGAGGTTCATCAGCCTGCCTTGGTAGCCTGCCGCGCGCAGGTTGCGCACGGCAAGAATGCTACGCTGGCCGATTTTGCAAACAAAGACGGTATCGATAGACGGGTCCAGTTCATCCTTCCTGCGGATTACTTGTCCAAGCGGTATCGTTATCGCGTTCGGGAACTTGAAGTAAGCACGCTCATGCGGTTCACGAAGATCGACCACCTGCACAGGCTCGTTCGCGTCGAAGCGCCGTTTCAGTTCGGTGGCGGTAATGGACTCCACGGGTGTGTCGTCCTGGTTCTGCTTCATGCCGCAGAACTGCTCGTAGTCGATGAGTTTTGTAATGGTCGGATGCTTTCCGCAGATCGGGCATTCCGGATCCTTCTCCAGTTTCAACTCGCGGAATTTCATTTTCCACGCGTCGTAGAGCAGGAGACGCCCCGTCAGCGTGTCGCCACCGCCGACTAGCAGTTTGATGACTTCATTGGCCTGCAGCATTCCGACAACGCCCGGCAGAACGCCCAGAACGCCGCCTTCCGCGCAGGAGGGAACCAGCCCCGGCGGCGGTGGCTCGCGGTACAGGCAACGGTAGCACGGGCCTTGCTTGGCGTAGAACACGCTTGCCTGCCCTTCGAACTGGAACACCGAACCGTACACGTTCGGTTTGCCGAGCAGCACGCAGGCGTCGTTCACCAGATAGCGGGTCGGGTAGTTGTCCGTTCCGTCCGCGACCACATCGTACTCGCGGATGATGTCCAGCGCGTTTTCGCTTTTCAACGGCTCATTGTAGGTGACCACGTTGACCAGCGGGTTCAACGCACGGATGCGGTCGCGTGCGGAGGCGACCTTCGGGCGGTTCACATCCCGTGTGCCGTGGATGATCTGGCGATGGAGATTTGAGATATCGACGTTGTCGAAATCCACGAGACCGAGGGTCCCCACGCCCGCCGCGGCCAGATAAAGCGCCAATGGCGCTCCCAAACCGCCGGTGCCGACGACCAGGACTTTCGCGCCTTTCAGTTTCCGCTGCCCTTCGATGCCGATTTCAGACAGAAGAAGTTGGCGGCTGTAACGCGTGAGATCGTCATGGTTCAGTTCGCCCCAGCGTTCTTCAGGAACAACACTTTTTATACTACTTTTGCTCATGTTTCAGCATCCTCCCGCAATGGCTGGAACGAGCATCACGGTCGCGCTTTGCGCGAGTTTCGTTTCAAGCCCGTCCAGTTTCTTGATGTTCGTCCCATCGACGAAAACGTTCACAAAGCCGCGAAGTTTCACGTCGTCTTCATAAATCTGATGCTTCAGATCGGGATACTGGCCGGCGAGGTTGGCAAGAGCCTCTCCTACGGTGGAGCCTTCCACTTCGACTTCGGACTTGCGGTCCACAAAAGATCTCAATGCGGTTGGAATTAAAATTGTCACGCTCATGTCAAGCCTCCTTGCTTATGGTTCAATTTCAAATGGTTCATTGTCAAAAGCCTCGCGGCTGGGCCGCAGGAGCCAGCTGGTCATCGTTTCGGGCTTGCCTTCCGCCACACGCAGAATGACATACGAATAAAATGGCAACGCATGGTCACGGTCATAGTCCGATGGTCTGGCGGGGTGGTCCGGATGCGAATGATAGAACCCGATGATCTCGAGCCCAAGCCGACGCGCCTCCAGTTCCGCCTGCATCATCTCCTCCGCCGTAATCAGAAAGCGATGGTATTGTTCACCGCTTTCACGCGCGTTGTCAATCGCTTTCAACGCTTTCACGACATGGTTGCCGTCTTCTTCGCTTCCGAAAAGAATCCCGCAGCATTCATTTGGATATGCCTCAGCTCCCGCCTTTCTGATTCCATCTTCGATTTGTCTGGTCAATTTCAGCATCGTCATCCCTCCCAGAATTCCGCGGAAAGATAGCGATTCCCGTTGTCGCAAAGAATGGTGACGACCACGGAGCCGGGAGGCAGCGTCTTCGCCAGTTTCAATGCGGCCGCGACATTCGCCCCCGAGCTGATGCCGACTAGAAGCGCCTCCTCATGGGCCAGCCTCCGTGTCATCGCGTATGCTTCCTCCGTCGAAACTTCAAGCTTGACATCCGCAATCGATTCATCGAAGAAGCCCGGATGGATGGTCGAGGCCATGTGTTTCATTCCCTCCAGCCCATGAAAGGGCGAATCCGGCTGCATCAGCACGGATTTCACCTGTGGGTTCAAGTGTTTCAGCCCGCGGCTCGTCCCCATGAAGGTTCCTGATGTGCCGGTCCCCGCCACGAAATGCGTCACACGATGCTCCGTCTGCTCCCAGATTTCAACTGCGGTGCCGTCAAAATGGGCCTTCCAGTTCGCGTCGTTGTTGTATTGGTCGGGATGGAAATATTTCTCTGGTTGTTCGGCTACCAGACGACGGCATTCGTTGTATGCGCCATCCGAACTTTCCAGCGGGTCCGTTTCAATGATTTCGGCGCCGTAGAGTTTCATTAGTTTTTTGCGCTCATCCGTTGCGTTTGCCGGAAGGCATAATGCCACCTTGTATCCCAACGAGGCGCCTAGCGCCGCATAGGCGATTCCTGTGTTCCCGCTCGTCGCGTCAATGATTGTCTTGTCATGAGTCAGCACCCCGCGGGCGATTCCGTCCAGAATCATCGCCTTCGCCGCGCGGTCTTTCACGGAACCAGTCGGATTGAAATACTCCGCCTTCGCGTACAGTTCCACGGCGTTCAGCTCACCCTCAATGGACGGCAGTCGCAGCAGGGGCGTATTCCCCACCGTATCGAATAATGTCTGGGCTTTCTTCATTTGCGGTTCAATCTGTTTTGTTTATCGTTAAATCCTTTTGATTCAATTGTCATGCGCCATATTTGGCGTATGCCTTGTGGTAAATCGGACCGACATGGTCGTTCAATGGGAAGGAATGAATCAGCCCCTGGCGGACAAAGGCATGGGCCGTCAAAAATGCTTCACGAACAGGCGCTCCTTTGGCCAGTTCCGCCGTCAGGCAGGCGGAGAAGGAGCAGCCTGCACCGTGCGTCCATGCCGTTGCGACTTTTTCTTCCCGGATCCAGAATGGCTCCCGACCGTCGTAAAGCAAATCGACGCTCTTTCCGTCGAAGATGCGTGCCGCCTTGATGACTGTGTATTTCGGACCAAGGGCGCAGATGCGCTTTGCAGCCTCCAGAAGGTCATCCTCGCTTTGGAAATCGGGCAGTCCCGACAGTTGAATCGCCTCGAAAGTATTTGGTGTCACCACTTCCGCCAACGGCAGCAGGCTACGGATCATCGCCTTTGTGTTCTCGGGGAACAGCGGCTCTTTCGTTCCCTTGCATACCATCACGGGGTCAATTACCAGATGAGCGGGACGCACCTCCGCCAGCAATTCACCCACTGTCTCGATGATTTCTACCGTCGGCAGCATTCCTGTCTTGACGGCGTCTATGCCGTTCACGCCAGGAAAAGCCGTGCGGAATTGATGGCGGATCATCTCCAATTCCACCGGCCTGACGATATGCGTCCAGTCTTCCGGCGTCATCGCCACCAGACAGGTCAGGATGCTCATCCCATAGACATCGCGCTCCTGAAACGTCTTGAGGTCGGCCTGGATACCCGCTCCGCCGCTGCAATCCGAGCCTGCTATGGTCAATCCTTTTTTCATCGCTATTTCCCCCTGTTTGGATGCTTTGAAATCTTGCCTTCGAAAGTAATTTCCTCATAATTACACTACCAAACAAGTAGTATTTATAAGAAATTATACATACTATATACCATTATTTTTACTTTGTTAATAAAAACTTCTAAAAAAGTTGTATTTTGTAGATGATTCCTGTCATACAACGGGGAAAAGGGCGAAATACCGCTTAATACGGCGAGCTTCGCACCGCTGATGCAGGAGGTTTGGAATGAATCAGCAAAGGATTGAGATATCGCTCGACGGCAACATTAAACTCACGATACCATTTGTCATCGCCAAACGAAGAAGCGAAAGACGCTTCATCACGCCCGTACGGTAAAGAGCCGCTCGTGACACCCAGCGCAGTGCGATGCTGCTAATAGAGAATTAGCACATCACCATCACCGGAAAGAACACAAGGCATACCAATCGTCACTTCGCTCCTTGGGTCGCCGTAACATGGCTATCAGACTATCCGCCTTCCTGCGTTTGCGTCTGCCGTCTGGCGTCTGCGTCTCAACCGTTTGAGCTTTTGGTGCAGCCCACTTTCGAAGATTTTTCAACACAATGTCGGGTTCAGAACTGGAAAAGCAGAAAAAAGATGGTATTGCACTCTGTTGTTCGAGACTACAGTGCTGAAATTGAGGGGGTTGGTCATTTCCATAAATAGAACCGTCCTTGAACTTTTTCGAGCCAAACCAATTTTATCGGAGGCCCGCCATTCCGAATTCAAGTTTCCAAACCGACTTCAGGAGTACAACCATGTCAGTGCGCAATGTGAAAATCAATGATGTTTCGATGGATTACTTCCTCCGCGGTGTCGAGGCCGCCCCCCCCAGGGTGCCCAGCAGCCGCAGGCCGCCGGGCAGCAGGTCCCCGAAGTGCAGCAGCAGCAGCCCCATCTCGCCGGCAAGCTGGTCGGCCAGCTCGACGTCCTCCTCCTGAAGGCCGCCAAGAACTCCACCGCGAGCCTCACTGGGTCAAAGGTCAAGCGGACCTTCCAGAGGCTCGTTGACGATGGTGCCCTCGACCGCAATTCGCTCAAGGCACTCGAAAAGGCCGGCGACACGGCCGCCAAGACCTTCAAGGCCCTCGCCTCCTTCAACGGCAGCCAGCTTGCGGCGGCCATCGACGGGAACGGGCGGCTCGACGGGACCTCCACCGCCGCCGGCAAGGCCGCCGCCATCAAGGCCCAGCAGGACCTCTCGGACCTTCTTGCGCAGCTCTCCAAGGGCCTTGACACCCTCCTCCGCCACGACGCGCAGATGCGGGAGGCGAATCCGCAATACCGGGGCGTGGATGCGAAGATTTTCGTTGCAATCAACGACTTCCGTATGCTCAGCGACCGCCGCGCGACGGAAATCTTCACGCTGACCCACCAGATGAAGGAATTTGCGCTGAACCTCGCGGCCAGCGGCCAGAACGCCGATCCCAACGTCGCCGCCATTCTCCGGGCCAAAGTCTCTGAACTGCTCCCGCGCCAGGCCATCGCGATGCACGGCACTGCGGACGCCCTCGCCACGGTCAACCAGGACATCACCGCCCGCCTCCGTCCCGTTGCCGAAAAGATCGACGCCTTCCGGCGCAACCCCACGGCCACCATCGTCAAGAACGAACTCGCAACCCTCCAGACCAACATCGCCACGATGAAGGCGGCCATCCAGGACATCCGTCAGAACGGCGTGGAGGTCGCAGGCGGACGCATGATGGTCGCCAAGGACATCCTCAAGGCCCTCGAAAGCGAGGTCGCCAAGGCCGAGGAACTCTTCCGGACCGCCCGCAAAGAAGTGCGGGAAACGATCCTGCGCAAATATTTCACGACCGCGACGAAACTCTACAGCTTGGACCCCCACTACGAAGCCGCCTGCTGCCGGGAGAGTCAGAAAATCGTCCAAATGCTGTCACGCCGCAACGAGTTCCTCAATGCGATGGACACCCTCATCAACGCCGTACTCGACCCCACCAAGACGTCCCACGAACTCAACACCCTCGCCAACGACTTCGCGCAGAAAGGTACGAACCTCTACCTCGCCGCCAATAAGGTACCGCAACTGCTGGGCCACAACAAGATGCCCTTCAACGACATGGTCAGCCACATCAAGGGCGTCACCCCCATGGTCGAGGAAATCATCTACATCATCTGCAAGTTCCGCGCCAGGGACCGCTTCTTCACCGGCGCGGAGGCGATGGCGGTGTTCAAAGGCGAACTCTCTGTCTCGTCGGTCGTCGAGGCACGCGCACGCGGCCTGCAGGACTCGGACGTGGACCCCGCCAACGAGGATGCCAACATCGTCTCGGACTACCACCTCGGCACCGGTAACGGGGGCATGGTCTACGAACTGACGCGTACCGACGGCACGAGCGTCATCTTCAAGGGCGAGACAGAAAGCCGCACCGGACTCCAGTCCATCGCCGTGGGCGGCGCCAATAACTACGACCCGCTGCAAAAGACCATCAACCTCAACTTCGCCTCCAAGAAGGCCGCCGAAGCACTGGGCATGGGCGGAATGATCGTCAACTACTCCGCCGGCATCCACAAGGATGTCTTCGGGTTCTACATGGAGAAGGCGCAGGGTTCCTCCGCCAGTGATTTCGTTGCCGGCCGCTCCTCCTCCGAAGACGGCCTCACCGCCGCGGAAGTCAAGAAACTCCCCCCCGCCGAGTCCCGCCGAGTCCCGACGAATCAAGGCTGAAATCAAGCGCCAACTCAACCCCCTGCAATGGCTCGACCTCGTGTCCGGCCAACTGGACCGACATGAATTAAACTACTTCGTCCACATCGACCGCACGACACACGCCGTCACCGTCAAGGGCATCGACAACGATGCCAGCTTCTCTCAATACCGCACCGGCGCAATGAAGTTCTCCCTCGACAAGGGCCGCTCCAATGTCTTCCGCTCGCAGGTGCTGTTAATCGCCCAACAGATCGACCCCGCCAACGCCGAAGCCCTTAGACAGCGACTCCTCCAAACCCCCGGCATCACCGGCACCTTCACCATCGACGCCTCCAAAATCACCGACAAGACCATCACCCTCGCCATCACGAGAGTGACGGGCGCCCAGACTCTGGCCTTCCCGGACAAGATCGACCGCGAAACCTACGACGCCATCGTCGCCCTCAAGGAGGGACCGCGACGCCAGGCCTACCTCGATTCCATCCGACCGCGCCTCTCCGAAGCCAGCTACAACGCCGCCGTCAGCCGACTCAACGACGTCATCGCCCTGGCAGAACGGCTCAAGAGCGAAAACAAGGTCATCAACAACGACGCCTGGGCCGACGTGCAGGAAACCCCACTCCAGACCGGCAACATCACCGCCCACAAACTCAACGGAAACGCAAAGCGCCTCGGCGGCGGCATCGCCAAGGATGCCAACCAGGCCTTCTGCCCCTCCTTCTACGCCCGCGACGGCTTCGAGAAGCTCTTCCGCTGACACGCTCCTGAATCCGTGAAATTGCGCAAGCATATAGCATCGACGCCCTCACCAACGAAATAGGTTGTGGTGAGGGCAGCTGACTACGCAGGTTTATCAAGCAAGCAGGGTTTCGGGGGCGGCAGCTCCCGTAGGATTTGTAGGGCCATACTCTTGGAAATCACCTGACTAAGCTGTTTTTTCAAGCTGCAGGGGTACGGGGGCGGTAGCTCCCGTAGGATTTGTAGGGCCATACTCTTGGAAATCACCTGACTAAGCAGGGGGACGGGGGCGGCAGCTCCCGTAGGATTTGTAGGACCATATTCTTGGAAATCACCTGACTACGCAGGGGTACGGGGGCGGCAGCTCCCGTAGGATTTGTAGGGCCATACTCTTGGAAATCACCTGACTACGCAGGGGTACGTGTCCGCGGCTGCGCGAAAAGAATTAGCGTACCGCTAGAAAGAACACAAGGCATACCCGTCGCCGCACGGCTATCAGGCTATCCTCTTTGTTACACTCGCGTCTGCCGTCTGGCAGAGATATCAGGCAGACTTTTATGCGTTCAAACCAAATTTTGGTGGAAATTTATTCTTTCTGTAATATATTAAGAAGAAATCATCCGCCATTTCTACAATCTTCAAACGAGAACCAAGGAGAAAGACCATGAAAATCAAGGCAGTCAAGTTCTTTGAAAACGGCTTCATGACACAGCCCTTCGCCTTTGGCGGCGAGGATGGCATGGACAAGTTCGACGCCTCCGTGCGCTACCGTTCCTGCCTTCAGAACTACGTTATCGACAATGGTACGGAAGTCATTCTGGTGGACACTGGTCTGCCCACGGGTTTTCCCGCCCCCGTCGCCACGCCTGATGCGACCATCTACCTGGGCACGCCTATCAAGGATTATTTGGATGCACTGGCCGACCTTGGCTACCGCCCGGAACAAGTCTCAAAAATTCTCGTCACCCACAAGCACGTCGACCATACCGGCAAGCTGGAGTTCTTCCCGAACGCCACAATCTACGCCAGCCAGGAGGAATGCGGTGCAGACGAGCTGAAGCACCTCCCGAACGTCACGCCTGTCTCCTTCACCGACGGTGCATACTACAACTTCCCAGAGAGCCAGCGAATCGCCGACGGCGTCACCTACATCAAGGCCAAGGGCCACACGACAGGCAACAGCATCGTCATCGTGGAAAGCGACGGCCTCTTCTACTTGATCCACGGCGACGTGACCTACACGGACGAGGCACTCTACGCCAACAAACTTTCCATCGTCTTCGAGGACAAGGCCGCCGCACGGGAGACGCTGGACCGCATCCGCGACTTCATCGCGCACCATCCCACCGTCTATCTTTCCACCCATACTCCGCTGGGCTACGAGAATCTGGAGGCAAAACGGGTGGTCGATCTGTCCAACCCGCCGGAAGTTATCCCGCCTGGCGAAATCATCTTCAAGACCGCCAGCGGAAAATATATCTGCTCAGTCTGTGGGCAGGTCTATGACCCCGCCGTCGGCGATCCCGACCACGGCATCCCGGCGGGCACGCCCTTTGAGAAGCTCCCCGCCGACTGGAAGTGCCCTCGCTGCCGACAGCCCAAAGACAAGTTCAACCCGGCATGAGACAAACTGCGCGGCGTGCCAGAAGCATAATTGGCGTTGGAAATCAGTAAGTTCCGCAAGAGAAACTCATTCATCGAGGCGAATATGGAACACTGTACATACAAGGTATCCGAAGAGACCAGGGCGCGTCTCGTCAACGCGGCGGGGGAATTGTTCTCCCTGCGTGGCGTGGAGGCGGTGACGGTGCGGGAGATCGCCGACCTCGCAGGAGCCGTGCCGAACGCCGTGCGCTACCACTTCGGCGACAAGGAAGGGCTGGTGGAGGCCGTGCGCGAATATGCGCTCCGCCTATGGGACGACGGACGCATTGAACGGTATTACCAGAAGAACGAATCCCTCCTCGCCACTCGCGACGGAAGCCGCCAGATGGTGGCAGACACTATCGACCTCTACTATGGCATTCTCTGCGCGGAAGGTCAGCCGCGATGGGTGATTCGCTTGTTGCTCCGCGCACTGCTTACCTCCCAATGGCAGGGGAAAAGACATGAGAACATCGCCCGTCAGATTATCGAAACCTTCTGCCACATCTACGTAAAAATCTCGGAGAACGACGACCGCATGACCGCCGTCTGCTGGGCGATGACCATCATCGCCCCCGGCTCGCTTCTGGCGACCTCCGAATTCGACTTCGTTCATTTCAGGGAAGGCGACAGCATCGACTACACTTTCCTCCGCCGTCTCCAGGCGACGGTCACGCGGAACGCACTCCTGTCGCTTGGACTTGAAGAAACGCAACAAGCATAAACCTGAATCCGTGAATTGTGAGTGGTCGTACTGCCGACGCCCTCGCTGACAGAATATGTTGTGCTTGAGGGGGCGGAAAGCGAAGCCGAAAATAACCGCATAAATACCTTGATAACAGCATATTATCATAAAGCAACAAGCCCTCAAAAGCTAAGAGGACTTGAGGGCTGATGGGAAATGGATGGTCGGGGTGACGGGGATTTTTCAAATCATTCTCCCCCCGCTAAGCGGAAGTCCTACCACTAAATCCACCTGTTTTCAAGATTCTATTATCGTTGTAACTCGCTGTATTTCAACAGGAATCAGTATTACCAAGTGTTATTAAATTCCGATTCCACCATCCCCCGTCAAGAGAATTGTGCATCTTGTAACTTTTGGAGCGGCAATGCCATCTCCTTCCAGATAATGTTTCCTGTTCAATTCATTTTTATCATATTCCACAGGAAGTTAGACGTTTATCCCAGAAATTCAGAAGATTATCATCGTTCATTGCCTTGGCAACGATGAGGTCGTATGCTTTTTTCAGCAAAGTCTTGTCGCTGGCAATATTTTTCAGAAATGCGGAATTGCGATGAAGACCGTAAAGATTTTCGTGAAGATAATAGACCAGCCATGCCGCCTGCTCATAGTTTTCCACATTTTCTACATATTTGCGCAGCAACAAGTCTCCACTGCCAGGAGAGCAAGAGTTCAACGTGTCAAATATCGTTGTTGTCCGATTGCAGTTTTCAGGATAATCATCTTGCAATGTGAACGCTGATGTCAGTTCAGCAAACAGACTTTCAAAGAAGGCTGACAATCGGTCATAAAGATCATCCTGTTCGAGGTTTGTCTTCTGTTCGCCAATCCATCTAAGCAGATTATCACATAGCGTTGACGCCCCGTCGTCATCAGCGTCGCAAATATGCTTCAGTGCCAGAGGCAGGAAATAGACGGATTCCCGATACTCTCCAGCGGGCAAGAAACTCTGAAAGATGCAAATCAAATCCGTATCGGTCAAGTCGGCATCAGTCTTATGGATAATCGCCTTAAGTTCCTCCTGCGAAAAATCAGAGCCAGGATCGCTCAGCCTTGTCGGTCGGGAGTATTTCGGATAGATGATTCTCTTGATGTCTTCTGGAACTGTCATGGTCCGCCGTCTCTTGTTACTTCCCGCTTTTTGTCCAGAAGCTCCTTGCGTTCAGGAGTGAAATCACACCAGGCGAGGGCTATTCTATTGCCATCGTCGTCAAACCAGGGAAGAAGGAGGATGTTGGGCATTTGCGGAGAAATGAATGCCGCCAGCGTTTTTCCAGGGTGCCAGAGGGAGGCATCGAAATGAGCCAGGCTGTCAAACCATTCCTTTTCTTCCTCGGGAATATGCCCGCAAATAAGGACTGGTTCCCCGAACGACTTCACAAAGCTCTCCTGCGTAACACATTTTTTCACCGAGTCCCAAAAAGCGTTATCGCATCGTTTCGCGGACTGAAGTTCCATCCTCTGCCAGCCCAAAATGACGAGGGCAGCAAGCATTGCCATTGCCGTGAAAACACTTTTGATTTTCCTGAAAACACTTTTATTGGACCAACGCGGATAAAATATTGCGTAGAGCAGGAGCCAATTCCAGGCCTGTCCCCATTCCCAGACGCAAACCATCCCCAAATAAAGGAGCGCAAGACCCATCGCACACCAGAAGGCGACCTTCAAAGTCGTTGTCCAGACCTTTCTTTTGGAGAGCAGCCTATATGCCCAGACCAGGCCAGTAGCCAGCGCAGCCACCAGCAGTGTCACCCAAAATCGCACAGCCAGGCAATGAAAATGCAAACGCATCATTGCCAAGGGATTGGTATACAAGTAATCAGGTGCTTCCTGATAAATGACATTCTGCGTGCCGACAATCTTTTCAGGCCCTTGTTCCAGAAATACCTGATGGGATGCATATTTGGCAGAACCGCCCAGCATATTCACAATCAGCAGCCAGCAGCCCACCAGGAGAACCCATTGGGCGACTTTCAACCATTTCTCTTTTCCATCGTGAGTAACGCCAGTCATGTTTTCCTCCTGTCGTACCAAGTATTGATGTAACCATTTGCCACGAGATATCGGCGGTTCTGCGCACGTCGTTCATCCGTCAATATCCCCTTGTAGTCACAGCATTTAAGGTTTTCCAACGGCGTCAGGTCCTTGTCAGTCACCTTTGCCTCTAGGCTGCACATTTCCAACGTGGGAATGTCGGCGATGAAGCGGATGTCCGCCAATGGCTTGCTTCCGTGGCGTCGAATGAACAATCTGACCAACGGCAAAGAACACAACGAGGGGAAATCATTGACGGCGTTGCATGTATCAATACGTAATTCTTCCAGAGGAAGCCCACGCAGGCCGTCAAGGTTCGTCAACTTGGACAAGCCATACAGGCGCAATTTCCTCAAAGAAGGAAATCTCGAAAGGAAAGCCAGGTCTGTGATTGTGCCATCTTCAATATCCAGTTCATACAACATGTCGTTGAACTCCAGTTTTTCAGCCGCCCTGGCAGACAGACTGCGAAGACATAATTGCCGAACGCCCTTCGGTAGCAGGCATTCGGCCTTGCACGTCAGGTTCGTCACTCTGTTCAAATGTCCAATGGTTGACAAATCCACTTGAAGCATTCCACGTTTGCACCAACTTGCGACCGTCACCTCTTCTAGCCGTTGAGCGACTATCCTGACTGCTCCTGAAGTCAGTACATTGATGGATAAATGCCGTAAATTGGGAAAATTGGAAAAATCCAGACTTTCAGGCAAGGGGTGTTCTGTCGTCCAACGCAATTCCTCAACAGAGCCATTGGCGGCAAAAACGGTGTCTGTGCAATCGGCGACATCCAGGCTTTTAACATTCATCTTGTCAACTAATTCAAACACACGTGAAAGTGACGTCATCGGCAGTTGTGTGCACATGGCGCGTGCATCGTGAACGGCAGCATAATGCAGGTCTTCTACCAGATGCTCATTGCGCAGGATGATATAGGAACAAACGCCGTACTCTCGTTCCAGTCTCCGATGCGGATTGTCGGACACTTCGACAGCCCTTTCGTATGACTGGAAGGAATATTGCTCAATAGCGGGCTTCAACGCGGCAAGTCGCCGTCGCAACTCTTCCTTGACTATAATATCAGGCACGTCCTTGACCGAAAAATCCAGGTCAGGCAATGTTCCATCGCACCACTGTTCAGCCAGGTCGCGATAGGTTTCGGCAACCTCTTTTGGCGTGGGGCAGCAATCCGTCGTCAGATACAATGGCGGCACATTGCCGCAGACCACCCACACGAAACGGTCAGCATCCTCCTTGGGTGATTCTACCTCAAAAAGAATGACATAAAAGTCGTCGCCAATTTTGCAAGCAAAGAACTCTTCCAGAATCTTTCCGCACCAAGATTGATACACCAAGTACTCTCTCGCCCGCAAGAGGCAATCCCATCCTGCCGTTCCCTTCAGGCAGGACACCTCGCATACCTGACGC
Source organism: Victivallales bacterium (assembly GCA_017417585.1). Taxonomy (GTDB): domain Bacteria; phylum Verrucomicrobiota; class Lentisphaeria; order Oligosphaerales; family Oligosphaeraceae; genus RGIG1601. The sequence goes on along the minus strand of JAFPYX010000045.1, from coordinate 17,829 downwards.
CAGTCAATTTCTGCAAAGTTGTCTCTCATACGAAAATCTCTTGTTATAAATCCAGACTGTCGGGATTCAGCAGAAAGTCCAAAATATTGATGGTCAGGATTCCCTGTTCATCCCGCCAGGCAGGCGTGTTGTTGCCTGTAACGACTATCTTCTTGAACGAATCACCGATGTTCAGGAACGGGCGAATTTCCTTGGCTCTCTTCTCCGCGTCGGGAATGGCAAATGCTGACTGGACATAGTACCGCCGACCTCCAAGATTCGCCACAAAGTCAATCTCGACCTTAAGATGATCTGTTTCGGCATGCCGCAGGTCAACAACACCGACATCGACATTGTACCCGCGAAGCCTGAGTTCATTGTATATGACGTTCTCCATCAGGTGGGTCTCCTCGAACTGGCGGAAATTCAGCAGCGCATTGCGAAGACCGACATCCTCAAAGTAGAATTTTGTCAGCCCGTTAATATATTTTCTGCCCTTGACGTCATACCGTTTTGCCTGGCTGAGCAGGAATGCCTCAGCAAAATACCTGCAGTAGCGTCCCAATGTAGGCTGCGTGATGCCGACATGCTTCTCGGAACGGAAGGTGTCCGACAGCTTCTTTGCATTGGTAAGCGAGCCGACGGAGGATGCCACTACTTGCAGAAGCTCGCGCAGTTCCCCGAGATGCTTTTTCAGACGATGCCTCTGCGTGACATCCGCAATATACGTCTCCTCGAACAGAGATTTGAGATAGGATGACTTGTCCTCTTCCGTCTTCATGGAGAGAAGGAGCGGAAGACCGCCATACAGGAGATACTCCCGCCAGGCCCGCTCGGGGGTACCCTGGCATCCCTGGCAGAACTCCGCGAACGACAGTGGGAATACATGGACTTCGTCTCCACGTCCGCGAAACTCAGTCAGCACGTCAGTGGTCAGAAAGCGTGAATTGCTGCCCGTTACATAGATGTCGATGTTGTCAAGATGGAGGTAGTCGTTCAGAACAGCCTCGAAGTCCTCCAGAAATTGCACCTCGTCAAGCAGAAGATAATACTTCCCGCCGTCCTTCAGTTTGGCATCAATGTATTTGCAGACCGCTTCCGGCTTGCGCAGATGAACATTGCGAAGCCTGTCGAACTCAATCTCAATGACATGGTCGTCGGGAATCCCCTTGCCAGAGAGATATTTCCTAAACAGCTTGAAGAGCAGATAGGATTTACCGCAACGGCGTATCCCTGTGATGACCTTTATCATATGGTTGCCCTCGCGACGCTTCAGCCGCGACAAATAGAGCTCCCTTGGTATTTCCATTTCACAACCTCATTTTTTATTTTTCTTACCCTTTGGTAAATTTTCAATAAAATATACCCTCTTTGGCGTTTTGCCATCCGCAAGACGCACATTTTTTTCAAATTCTTCCCATTTGGGCAAAATTTTAAAAATCGTTTCCTCTTTCCCATCATATGAGGGCTTCCAGCTCCTTCCCTGTTCGGAGGCATTTTTTGCCTGAAAACAACTTTTTTTCGAATTTCATTCGACACTTTTGCGATTTTTCTTTAATACATCGGTGACGGGCAAAAAGAAACCCGAAAACAAGACCCCATCAAGGAGCACCTATGAACACAGACAGATTCCTTTCCATTTCTGCAAACGCACCTCTCGTTACTGGAGTGAGCGACAACGAGCTGTCGAACGTACAGTCACCTAAGGAAACAGTAGCTGCATTCCACCAACAATTCATCAACTACAGCCAAGCGGCAAAAGTACTGCTAATCAAGCAAGGGGTACTTATCCCCAGCGAAAGACAAATCAACAGTCTTGCTGTGAAAATCAGGCGTAAATTCCAAGGAGCTGCTCCTTTGATTGGCAAACAAGGAGGGAAATATATCCTGGCAGAGGAACTGATTCCTTTACTGCAGACATCTGAGTTTAAGGGCCGCCTCCGCAGAGATGTCATTGCCAACGCCATTCGAAAGGCGTCACGCATACTTGAACCTTCAAAAGTCTGACACCCGAAAGCAAAAAAGCCACCGAAAAGTCCATGAGACCTCGGTGGCTTCCTATAGCCAACTATTTCATTTGTCGCGACTTGCCATCTGCCAAGAGTAACAAGAGGCTGACAAAAGTCTGACATTGGTCGGAGCGGGGGGATTCGAACCCTCGACCTAGTGGTCCCAAACCACTCGCGCTAACCAGACTGCGCTACGCTCCGAAATTGTCGTATTGCATAATATAGTCTTTCCACACGATTTGGCCAAGCAGGTTTATATTAAATGTCTAGACATTTTCCCGCTGCAGTCACGGCGCACAATCCTTTTCCGTACTTATTTAATAGAGAACCCCATGGTCACCAATAAACGCGTTTTGACGGGCATCCAGCCCTCCGGCACTCTCCATCTGGGCAACTACTTCGGCACCATGCGCCAGTCCATCGCGGCGCAGAATGAAAACGAGTGCTTCTACTTCATCGCGAACTTCCATGCACAGACCTCGATGCCAAAGCCGGAGGACCTCCGCGCACGCACCCACCAGGTCGCGGTGGACTTCCTGGCCTGCGGGCTCGACCCCGCCAAGACGGTGCTTTGGCGGCAGTCCGACGTGCCTGCCGTGCAGACTCTGGCGTGGATCCTCTCGTGCCTCTGCCCGCTGGGACTCTTGGAACGCTGCCATTCCTATAAGGACAAGGTGGCGCACGGCCTGGAGGCCAACCACGGCCTGCTGGCCTACCCCGTGTTGATGGCGGCGGACATCCTGCTGTACAACTCGCAGTATGTTCCGGTGGGCAAGGACCAGAAGCAGCATCTGGAGGTCACGCGCGACCTGGCCATCCGCTTCAACAATGCCTATGGCAACATCCTGACCATTCCCGAGCCGCTGATCCAGGAGGAGGTCGCGGTGATTCCAGGGCTGGACGGCCAGAAGATGTCCAAGAGCTACAACAACACCATCGAGATCTTCGCGGAAGGGAAGGCCGCCCGCTCGAAGTTCATGAAGATCAAGACGGACTCCACGCCAGTGGAGGACCCGAAGGATCCGGACAAGTGCAATGTCTATTTGCTCTACAAGCTGATGGCAACCCCTGAGGAGACCGCGAAGCTCCGCGAGATGTACCTGGCCGGCGGGATGGGCTACGGCACCGCCAAGCAGATGCTCTTCGAGAAATACACCGAGTACTTCGCGGAAGCCCGCGAGAAGCGCGCCTACCTGATGGCACACCCCGATGAGGTGGAGGACATCCTCCGGGAGGGTGCCAAACGCGCCAAGGCGGTCGCCGACGACACGATGGCGAAGGTGCTTTCCGCCGTCGGCCTGTAGCGCAATTCTCCTGTCAGCATCCACCCTGCCGTTCATAGACAATGCTCAAACCAAGAGCATTTTGTGCGGCACTGTGGTTAATTTTTGGCCTAACGTTATCATACAACATAATAGTTTTATTGCCATGAAATTCATTGTCAAATGTCCTCATTGCAATAACCTGTTCACCGTCGAAGACAGCTGGGCGGGGCATGTTACTACGTGTCCAATTTGCTCACATGAAGTGCGGGTTCCCAGGCCGCCCTCACCATGCAATTCCGCATCAGAACCCTCATCGCCATCCTATTCGACTTTTGAATCGCCCTACGGACAAAGCTATTTCGGAATTGCCTGTGCGTCTTTTTTTCTGACTCTACTCTGCTGCATGCCAGTTGGACTGGCCATGGCTATCAGCACCCATCTAAAAATGAAAGAGGACAACAACTATTCTGGACGTTTTTGGCTAATTCTTTCCTATGTTGCAGCAGGCATCCAGCTAATTCATATGTTTTTTTATTTTCTGTTGCTCCTATAGGGACTTCTAGTTTTGAATTCATCTGAGCATTAACTCATTCCCCAAAATCAAGTTGACACAAATGCGCTCCCTACCATTCCTCGCCACCCTGCTCTGCTGTGCCACCATCGCCTTCAGCGCTCCACTGCGCACCATTACCTATTTTGACGGCACCACGCTCGGCCCCTGGGAGGTGGACCATTCGTTCCCAGACCTCTATAACAATTTTACCTACAACGAGATCAAAATCGATTCCGAGGCAAAGGCTTTGGACTGGCGGGCTCTGCGCAAGCAAGGCGAACCCTCCTCCGTTGACCTCAAGATGCGCCGCTGCGGCTTCGTTCCCGCCCAACGGCTGGTGGTGCGATTGCGCAATCTCGGCGACGCCCCGGAGAAGTTCCAGCTCATCCTCCACGACAGCTTCGAGTACGGTCCCGGCTACGGCTGGGGAGCTTTTTGGGGATTCCCGATGTCCGAGGAAGTCCCCAACGACGGCGAGTGGCACGAGGTCGTCTTCGACTATTCGCCCGACGGTCTGACGGCATACAACGCAAACTACCCAGAGGTCATGACGCCCGTGCAGAATTTCCTGCTGGGGGTTCCCGACGTGCCCACGGGACGCGTCCTTCACCTGCAGATTGCAGAAATCCGCGGCGAGGACAACGTGCTTCCCGCAGGCACTCTCGCCGAAGAGTTCAAAATCGAGGAGGAACTGAAGTGTGGCGAGGAATTCACCCTCCCCCGACAGCAGGTCGCCTTCAGTGGCCGCGCACCCCTCGACCTCAATGCCTGGCTGGAACTCCACCGAATCGGTGCTCCTGTGGACGAGACGCCCGCCATCCTCCCGCTAGAGTATATCATCCGCGCAGAGAACGAATGGCGCATCAGCACACAGGACCTTCGCACGCCCTATTATCTGTTTGATGGAGAATATGAAATCACGCTCCACTGCGGTGAGTGCGTGCCGGAAGGCGCAACTCTGCGCAAGCACATCGCGGGCCGCCAAAATCTGGAACTCACGCCCACTGCGGTCAAGGAGTTCGGCGGCCGCCCGACCATCCACGTAAATGGTACGCCCTACCCCGGCCTCATGCGCGCTACCTATGCACCTGGTCCTAAAGGCTTTGCCGCCTTCACCGCCGCCGGTGTCCAACTCCTGGGCTTCAGCACTACCCCCACTGAAAGCGGCTACTCGCTGGCCCAAATCTGCGAAATCGCCCCTGGCGACTATGACTACAGCGAATTCGACCGCCGTGCGCGAATGGCGCTGGAGACCAACCCCGACGCATATCTCTTACCGCGCATCTACATGGGCGCGCCAAACTGGTGGAGCCTCGAACATCCTGACGAACTGGTTCAATACGAAGACGAAAATGGCGACCGCCACATCCTCCAGTACTGGAATGGCCGCACCTGCCCCAGCTGGAGTTCCAAGGCATGGCGCCAATACACCGCCGAAGGCATCGAGCGCCTAATCGACCACATCAAGCGCTCGCCCTTCGCCGACCGCGTGCTCGGCTTCGTGCTTGCGTCCGGAACCACCGAAGAGTGGATGGAATGGGGCGCAAATGAACAAGTCTGGACCGACTACTCCGTCGCCGCGCAGCACGCCTTCCGCGAATGGCTGACTCGCAAATACGGCACGGACGAGGTACTGCAATCCGCTTGGCACGACAACGCCGTCACTCTCGCCACTGCTGAAATCCCCTCCCGCCAGACCCGTGCAATCCCCCAGGTCGCCACCTCCGCGCTCTTCCTACCGGAAATGCCCAACGCGCAATCTGTTGTGGACTACAACATCTTCCACGCCGAAGTCACCGCCGAGTGCATTCAGGAACTCTGCGCCGCCATCAAAAAGGCTTCCGATGGACGGATGCTCGCCGGCCCCTTCTACGGCTACGGCTATGAACTGGCCGACGCATACCGACTCGTGACCGCCGCGCACCTCGGCGTCGGACATCTCATCGACGACCCGAATGTGGACTTCCTCGCCAGCCCCACCGGCTACGGCTTCCGGCAGGTCGGTGGCGAAGGAACCCCCTACACGATGGGCGCCGCCGCCAGCCTCAATCTCCATAACAAGTTCTGGTTCGTGGAGATGGATGTGCGAACCAGCGATACCGGCTGCCGTGTCGGCGAATGCGGAAAGCCCGCCGACGTGGCAGGAGACCTGCTTCAGCAGGACAAGGAGGCCGCCCACACCCTTCTGCGCGGGCTGGCACAATGGTGGTTCGACGTCGGCTATGTCCGCTACTCCAACCCGCGCGTGATGGCGCGCATCGGCCAGCTCGTCCACGCCATGCGAACCGCCACGCTGACCGCATCACGCAAGTCCCAGGCCGAAATCGCATTGGTTCTGGACGAGGAGGGGATGGCGTGGACCCGCTATAACACCCGCGTCACCACCGAGTTGGTGAAGATGACCAAGCTCCAGCTCGAGCGCGTGGGCGCAACCGTGGACTACTATCTGGCCCGCGACCTGGACAAGCTCCCGGAGTCCATCCGCGTGGTCGTCCTCGCCTCTGCCTTCGCGCCAGATGCAAAGCAATTCGCCGCCGTCAAGAAGCTCCAGTCGCAGGGCCGTGCCATCGTCTTCTACGGCATGCCCGCCGTCATCCCATTGCGACCCGGCGTCTCGCCCGACGAGAACATCCGCGAATTCACTGGAATGCCCCTCGCCCTGCAAACCGATCCCATCCCGCTCAAATGCAGTTTCAATCCCGAAATCCCCTCGCTGACCGGGCAAAGCCTCGCCCCATGCGGCAACGACAAGCTGGTCACCCCGACCGTCTATGCCACTGCCGCCCCCGACACCACCTTCCTGGCCACCTACGAAAATGGCATGGGTGCCTACGCCATGACCGAACACGAGGACTGGACCGGCTTCTTCGCCGGCATCGCCCAGCCTCCGCGGGACTTCTGGGTTGCCGTCGCTGAAAAGGCCGGCGTGCACCGTTACATCACCACGCCCGACCTGGTCTGGGCGACCGACGAACTCCTCGCCATCTCCGTCAAGGACGCAGGCGACCGCGTCATCACCCTGCGTCAACCTGGCACCGTGCGCGACCTCCTCACCAACGAGCGCTTCGCCACCGATGCCCAAGGCCGCTTCACCGCCCCCTTCTCCGCCCTCAGCACCCGCATCTTCCAACTGGAATAATTTGGCACTAGTTTGCTCACTTTTCTTGTCGGTTTGGAGTTTGTTTTTGCAAAACAGTTCTATATTATTTATTCACGCCGGCAAAAACCATCATCAAACAGTCCGGAGGTCCCCTCTAACCAATAATCAGCTCTGCTGACTCAACTTAGGAAACTGGTGAGTTGGAAGATTTCTTGAAGTTTGACAGGGTGTCCAAGCAGTTTGGGCACCTCAAGGCGGTTGACAATGTCACTTTGACCATCAACCGGGGAGAGATATTTTCTATTCTGGGGCCAAGCGGCTGCGGCAAGACGACGTTGCTGCGGATGCTGGCTGGCTTCGAGGCACCGGACACCGGACGAATTTTGCTTTCAGGCGAGGACATTACCGATCAGCCGCCTAACGTTCGCAAGATCAACACGGTCTTCCAGACCTATGCGCTTTTCCCGCACATGACCGTTCGGGAAAACATCGCCTTCGGTCTGAAATTGCGAAAACTGCCCAAATCCACCATCGATCAGGAGGTGGACAAGATGCTCGCAATGATTCAGATGGAGGCCCATGCGGACAAGAAGCCCGCGCAGCTCTCCGGCGGCCAAAAGCAACGCACCGCCATTGCGCGCGCGCTGGTCCTCAAGCCAAGCGTGCTATTGCTGGACGAGCCGCTGGCGGCGCTGGACCTGAAATTGCGCCAGCGCATGAGCCTGGAGCTCTCGCTGATCCACGACGAGGTCGGAATCACCTTCGTCTATGTAACCCATGACCAGAATGAGGCCATGAGCATCTCCGACCATATCGCGGTGATGCAGAACGGCCGCATCGAGCAGGTCGGCACTCCGGCGGAGATCTACGAGGCTCCCAAGTCCAGTTTCGTGGCCGCCTTCATCGGCGACACCAACTTCTTCGACGGGCGGATCACGAGGGTGATCGACAGCGAATATTGTGAAGTGGAAGTCCCCGACCTGGGCAGGAGGCTGGTCTGCTTCAATGACAAGAAACTCGTTGTCAACGACAGCGTCCACCTCTCCATCCGCCCCGAAAAGTTCTCGATTTCGCTGGAGCGCCCGGCGGAAAACCCGCGCCAGAACGTCCTCCCTGCAAAAGTGGAGGACATCGTCTATCAAGGCGACCACACACGCTACTGGGTGTCCATCGCCGATGACTGGCGCGTGGCGGTCACGCGCCAGCACAACCGGTTCCTGCTGGACCAGCGCCGCATCACCTGGGGTGACCAGGTCTATATCTCCTGGCAGGCAGACGACAGCTTCATGCTGGAACAATACCGCGAGAAGGACGAAGACCTGCTCCAGATGCCGCCTCAGAACGTCGGCGAGGAAGCACCCGCCACGACCTCCGCGCCTGAACTCCCCGAGGCGGCCAAAACGCTTTCGGATGAACCGTCAGCCGACGGGGAGGCGGCCTCCCGGCAATGAAGCCTTCCACTCCACTTCGCAAGCGCATTTTCGGCGAATATGCCATCACCGCCCCCTCGATGGCATGGCTTTTCTTTTTCTTTGTGCTCCCCACCCTAATTATCTTCGCCATCGCCTTCCGCAGCAAAGGCGCCTTCGGCGGCATCGGGGACACCTGGACTTTGAATACCATGGCCGAGCTGCGCAATCCCGACTATCCCGCCATCATCTGGCGGACCATCTGGATGAGCTTCATCTGCACTCTGGCCACTTTGGCCATTTCCATTCCGGTCGCCTACTACATCGCCCGCGTCTCCCAATGGAAACGCGATATCCTCCTGCTCTTGACCATCATTCCCTTCTGGACCAACCTCCTGATCCGCATCTTCGCCTGGAAGTTGGTGTTGCATCCCCAAGGGATGCTCAAATCCCTTCTGGTGTCGCTCCATCTCATCGAGCCATCCGCCCAGCTGCTCTACAATCCGGTGGCCGTGCTGGTGGTCATGGTCTATACCGAACTGCCATTCGCCATCCTGCCCATCTACGCGGCCGCAGAGAAATTCGACTTTTCCCTGTTCGAGGCCGCGATGGACCTGGGAGCCGGGCGCCTCTACGCCTTCTTCCACGTCTTCCTGCCCGGCATCAAGGAAGGCCTGACCTCGGCATGCCTGATGATCTTGATCCCCCTCATCGGCTCGTATGTCATCCCCGATCTGATTGGCGGCAAGGACTCCCAGATGATCGGCAACGTCATCGTCCGACTGGCGCTGGAACAGCGGAATTTGCCGGCGGCGGCCGCGATGTCCACGGTGATGTTCCTCATCATGTCAATCCCGCTGTTATATTATTTGAAGTACACCACTGCGGCGCACGCCAAGGAGGTGTCCAAATGACCCGGCGAAGTCATTTTCCGGCCATCCTGACCTGGCTGGTGCTCTTTTTCTTCTATGTGCCCATCATCCTGCTGGTAGTCAATTCCTTCAACAGCAATGGCGCGGGCACTTCCTGGAAGGGCTTCACCCTCAAGTGGTACACCCAGCTCTTCGCCAGCGACGAAGGCCGTGCCATCTGGCGTTCGCTCTATATCACAATCGTTGTCGGCGGCCTGGCGACACTGGGGTCCACCATCCTGGGGACCTGCGCCGCCTTTGCGCTGCATCGCTACAAGAGCAATCTGCAGAACACCCATTACACACTCATCTACACGCCACTGGTACTTCCGGAAATCCTGATCGGCATCAGTCTTCTCATCTTCTTCGCGAGCATCCACATTCCCCTTGGCATGACTTCCATCGTGCTGGCGCACATCACCTTTTGCGTCAGCTACGTCACCCTGGCCGTCCTCTCAAGACTCCAGGACTTCGACATGTCGGTCCTCGAGGCCGCCCGTGACCTGGGGGCCAGCAACTGGACGACCACCTGGAAAGTTCTCGTTCCCATCATCCTCCCCGGCATTCTCGCGGGAGCACTGCTGGCCTTCACCCTTTCCATCGACGACTTTGTCATCACCTTCCTCGTCAATGGCCCCGGAGCCACCACTTTGCCCATCCAGATCCAGGGCATGATCAAACGCGGACGTTCCATGCCACTGATCAATTCCATCTCCACGCTGTTGCTGGCCATCACCTTCCTGGCCTTGCTTGGCAGCAAGCTCCTGATGAAAAAACGTCCGGAAGGCAATTGACAAGCGCCATTGCCCCTATTGACTCTCGTCCTCCAACCTCTTTCCTGTCATGGCAGAAAACGACCCTCAGCAACGTTCCTCCACCTCGCTGTTTGGAAGCTCCAGCAGTTCGCAATCCATCCAGGAAGTCATCCGGGAAAGGCAACAGGCCAGCCGTAATCGGCGCAAGAAGCTCTTCTCCTGGCTACTGCCATTGCTGGGCACCCTATTGGTCATTGGCGTGGGGATATTTCTTTTCATAAGTTGGCGGACACGCAGGGAGGCGGCCAGACAAGAGGAGCTCGCCCAGAAAGCCGCCAACGACCCGATGCGAGGCGTCACGATTTTTGGCAACGAGGATGCGGCATTCAAGCTGGAGGTCCAGTTGCCCGACCCCATCATGGAACCGCGTAACCTCATGACTATCCTGCATCGCGCTGTCGGTCTCAAGCCTTACATGGTCAGGCTTGACGTGGTTAACCTGCAGCAAAAAATGGGCCTTGCGGAGGCCGACAACCTGACCTTCTCCGTGCGAATCAACGGCAATGAAACCGTCGATTATCTGGATGCACAGGGAGAACGACATTCTGTGACATTAAATGGATATAAAATTAATCCTGAACAGCTACTTAGCGCAATTGTCCTAGCATATCGTGAGACGTATGGTGACGATGAAGACCCGGCCCATCCCTTCTATATCAAGATGCCTCCAGTACAAACTCCGAAGAAACGGCGCGAGGAGGATGTCATTGACCTGAACGTGGACAAGTTCCGTTAGACCACGAAATCATTTCAAGGGGTTTTCACCAATTCCAATTATCTCTGAATCAGGAACAAGAGGCGACTTTCTTCCGCCGTTTTCGGATGACTGAAAATCAAGGGAAAAGATGCAAAAAGTAATTATCTCCTCCGTCCTTGGCATATTCCTTGGGTTCTTCTGTTGCCGTGTCATGGCGGCTTCAAATTTGCAGAAAGCCACTGTGATGACACCAGCCAGCCAGCAGATTTGCCAACTGATGCTAGGCTATTGTCAAATCTGGGAGGTGGTTCCGCAGGGAATCATTCCTGCCACGAACAAGCAAGGCAAGCCAGTCCTCCATGTCAATTTTTGGTGGGGCACCACCCAGGAAAGATATCACGACTACCTGGGAAGGCTTTGCAATGCCCTGGTCCGACTAGGCGCCAAAGAAGCCCCTTTCAAGGATGAATATGCAAAAGACAATATTTCGGTTCAGTTCTGCGCGACCCCCAATGCGCCTGGCAACGAATTCGGCGACCGTTTCCACCCCGGAAAGGGATGGGTGCATTTCTGGTTGCCCAAGAAGATGCTGAATACGGAAGATGAGTTCAACCAGGAATTATCCCAGTTCGGCTATAAAATCACCGTGGAATTCCTTGATGACAAGGGCGAGGTGGTTCGCACGGAAATTGTCGCGGTTGAGTTTTACGCTTATAACGCCTTGCCATTTCCCCGGGCACGGTATGGGCTGAAATTGAACCCCCTTTATTCCGATGTCAGAAAAAAGGCCTGTTACCAACGACCGTTCCACCTCACCTTTGAAAACTTTTCCACCCCAGAGGAATTTGCCAGATTCAAACAAGTCCGGGCCAGGTTGGAAGTCGTCAGGAAAGACCAGGAGCCCCATTTGAAGTTCCAGCAGAATACCGTCAAATGGGAGTGGGTTTCACCTTGAAAAGCCTGGTCGGGTTCGTAGCCGTCAATGTCTCGAACCATCTGTCATTTTGTTATTCTTTTTGAATGGCTTGGCATGACCGAATGAAGCTCGGCCCTCAGCTTTTTTCCTATGTCTTTGGGTGACACAGATTTATTTTTTGGCGACCAGTCACCTCTTCGACGAGCTGAACAGTTTGGCGGCCCAGCCTACGAACCGCGCCCCGAACAGTTTGCCATGGCGCATCGCGTTGCGCAGGCGCTGGATTCGGTGGAACCTGTCTGCATTGAGGCGCCGACTGGTATAGGAAAGACATTCGCCTATCTGGTTCCAGCGCTCTTCCATGCGCGGGAAACTGGCAAACCTGTCATCGTCAGCACCCATACAATCAATCTGCAAGAACAAATTCTTCGCAAGGACGTTCCGCTTTTAGCCAAGATATTTGGCACAACAATCCACTGCCGGATTGCCAAAGGCCGTTCCAACTATTTATGCAAAAACCGATTAAGTCAATTAGTCAAGCAGTCCTCGCCGCCCTTGCCTGGCTCCTGGTTGGAAGAGCTGCTCAAATGGTCTTCGGAAACCGCCACTGGCGACCGCGAGGAATTTTCCCCTGCAGCCAGCAACCAGGGCTTTTGGAGTGAAGTCGCCTGTGACGCGCTGAACTGCCTCGGTGCCTTGTGTCCGCATTATCGCAAGGACTGCTATCACGCCATCGCCCGCCGCGCCTTTTCCGAGGCGGAGATCCTTGTCGCCAACCATGCATTTCTCTTTAATGCACTTTCACGCGATGGAGGAGAATCCGCGACGCTGCCCGATTATTCCGCGTTGATTCTGGACGAGGGACATACCATCCCGGAAATCGCCGCGGCGCAACTCGGAATACATCCCAACACCAGCGAGCTGAGACGTCATCTTGCCCGCCTTTCAAGAGAGAGCCGCCCAGGCGGGCTGTTAGATGGCGCCGAAGCCACAGAGGCACGATCCCAAGTCAACTCTCTGCTCAGCGCCCTGACACTCCTTCAACCCCAGTTGGTGGAGCGAATTCGGCAGTTATCCGGAAGTTCCCTCCTGCGTCTTCGGGAACCATCTCCGCAGAACGATGGTTTTTCCGAACCGCTTCGACTGTTGGCCGGCTCCTTGTGGCGATTGGCCAAGGGGCTGGATGTCCAGCAGTCAGACCGAGCCGCCTCCCTGCAGAATTGCGCAGATGAACTCAATGAGATGGCCGAGCAACTCGAACGCTTCTTCCAGGCAGGAAATCCCGACTGGGCCTTCTGGTTTGAATTGCGTGGACGACTGGAGAACGAAGTTTCCTTCGAGGGCGTACCCATCGACCCTGCCCCGCTTCTAAGAAAACTATTGGTGCCTGAGGAGGCCAATCCTCGACCGCTGGTCATCACCAGCGCCACCCTCAACGTGAATGGCTCCATGGACTTTTTCCTGAACCGCATCGGATTGCCGGAGGCAAGGACGATGACCCTCCCATCGCCTTTTGATTTCCAGAAACAGGTCACGCTCTATCTCCCCCAAATGCCCGCCCCCAATGACCCCGAATACGAGGACGCCCTGGACGACGCACTGCGACACTACCTGAGCCTCACCCGGGGAAGAGCTTTCGTCCTCTTCACCAGCCACCTTCAAATGCGCCGGATGGCCGAACGTCTGGAAGGCTTCTTCTCCGCGGGAGGCTACCATCTACTGCAACAAGGCACCACGCTTTCGCCACGACAAATGCTGGAGGAGTTTCGCCATGCAGAGCGAGCAGTCATCTTCGGCACCGACAGCTTCTGGACCGGCGTCGATGTTCCCGGAGAAGCTCTGAGCAATGTCATCATCACGCACCTCCCCTTTGCGCAAATCGGACATCCTTTGCAACAAGCGCGCGATGAACAGTGCCGTGCAAGCGGGCAGAATCCCTTCTCGGCCTATCTTCTCCCGGAGGCAGTCCTGAAATTTCGCCAGGGCTTTGGGCGGCTGATTCGTACCCGGCAGGACACTGGCATCATCGTGCTTCTGGACGGGCGAATCCGCCAGAAAAGCTACGGCAAAATTTTCCTGCATTCCATACCAACTTGCCGTGATGGATTATCTTACCAAAGATAACTGTTTTTCATCTTTTCCGAAAACGGGCGCACATTTGTCGGCGCATCCATTCCTCTGCAAAGATTTCGCTGAAACGCATTCCTTCTTCCGTTACCCCAATCACGAAGATGCCGAAACTATACTCCTACAATCAGTTGGTTCAGGCCCTCGAACTGACTTCACCCATCCTGATGATTGACGAGGCGCTGGTCGCCGATGATTGCCTATCCGGCAAAGCCAGCAAACTCATGTCCATCAACGAGCCAGTATTCATGGGGCACTTCCCTGGGCATCCCATCACCCCTGGCGTCCTCCAGCTCGCCGCCATGGCTCAGCTTTCCAATCTCATCTTCCGTTTGACCGTTCCGGTGATTGCCGGCACCACGATTATGCTTCGTCATGTTCACCGGCTGAAATTCCGCAAGCCAGTCATGCCTGGAATGCGGCTGATGGTCGAAAGCAAGCTGTTGGAGCGCCGTGCCAATCACGAGGCGGATTTTCAGGTCACCTGCACAACCGAAGCTGGTTTGGCCTCCTCAGGAACCATCACCCTAGCCCGTGTCTCGCCCACTCTCCAAGAAGCCATTCCCATGGATGAACGCAAGCCTTCCCCTTGGGCAGAAAAATGGTCCTCCGACGAGCAGTTCACTGCCATCGATCTCATGAAGTATCTTCCCCATCGCCCCCCATTCCTGCTGATTGACCACGCAGTGGGAATCTGCAATCAAGACACGGATGTCTGCGGATACAAGAACATCACCGGGAATGATTTTTTCCTCGCCGGCGATGCCAGCGGGTGCTATCCTTCCGAGCTTCTGATTGAAACTGGGGCACAATTAGGTTGCGCCCACGTCCTTGCACAACCGGAGAATATCGGTCATCTCGGAATCTTCCTGTGCATTGATGAAGCCCATTTCTATGAACAGGCCCGACCTGGAGACCAGCTGGTCATCCATGGCAATTGTGCCCCCACTGGCAGGGCAGGTGTCGCCTCAGGGGATTTCTGGATTGACGACCGGAAGATTGCGGAATGCTCCTTGAAATTCGTCATTCTGCCCTCCATCGAATAAGCCAAGCGCCATGCTGAGAGGAATATGAAACGACTATATTGTCTCTCAACCACTGCCGGAATCGACTACGAGGCCATCGGGGATCTCTCGCTAGGGCTGGAATTGGGGCAACAAGTCGTCATCCAATGCGACCGCTACCAGGAAGTCGCCATGGTGAAACGGGTCTGCCCGATGGAGCCATTTGACGATGCGGCGGTGGCCGAAGAACAATTCCACAATCGCAACAAGGGCCGCCATATTGCCGGCCAGCACCTCCCCGTCATTTTGCGGTTGGCCACCGTCGAGGATCTCGCCAAGACACAGGAGAATGCCCGGCGTCTTGACGAAGTCCATCAGCGCACCATCGAGCGTATTCACGCGCACCATCTTGAGATGAAGCTTATCCATGAGCATTACACCCTTGACAGGCGCTTGCTCATCTTTCAATTCACCTCAGATGGCCGCGTGGACTTCCGCGAACTCATCCGCGACCTCTCCACCCTCTTCCACTGCCGTGTCGAACTGCGACAGGTCGGCGTGCGGGACGAGACGTCCATCGTCGGGGGACTGGGCAGCTGCGGTCGCCCTTTCTGCTGCGCGACCTTCCTGCATTCCATCGCCTCAGTCAACGTCAAGACCGCCAAGCAGCAGGGGCTTTCCCTGAATCCACAGAACATCTCCGGCTGTTGCGGACGCCTCAAGTGCTGTCTGCAATTCGAGGCGGACTACTACCACGCCCCGCCTCACCCGTCCAAGGAACACCGCACCGGCGGCAACGATGAGGACGAAAAAAAGCGCAAGCCACACGGCGACAGGCAATTCCGGCCGCCCAAGGCGACTCCACCTTCATCCAGTGACAGTCCATGACTCCGTTTCCAAGAACAATCACGATCATTCTGGCAGGTGCCATTCTTCTCTTTGCCTACTGGTGGGGGCAGAAAAGGCGTCTGAACCAGAAACGGGATTATCCGAAATGGTGCAAGGAGTTCACGGTCGGTTTTGTGCGCCTTTCCTACTGTATCCTGCTCTTCATCCTGCCTTTGCGATGGTGTTACACCGCCCCTGCCGTAGAACAGGCGAATTTCCCTTTGAACGGCATGGAATGGCTCTTCTCGACCATCTGGCCGCAGGCGCTCCTGCCGATAATTGCTGCTTGGCTGCTGATATTGACCATCCAGATCCACAAACCGCCAGAATTCTGGAGAGACGGGGCGCTGGCGGTTCCGTTATTGACTTTCGCTCCGCTTGTGGCAGGACTGGCGGGCCTGGTCCACACCACGGAATGGGCCTACGCCATCAAGTGGTTCTGGCACTTCTACACCATCGCAATGCTGGCCTGCGGACTCTGGTGGGCAAGCCGTCGCGACCCCAGACTTCTCCCCTGGGCATTTGTGACCATCGCCGCCGGGGGCGCCATCGCTGCCTTCGAGGGCTGGACCCAGCACTTCGGCGGTCTGGAGCGCGAACTCCAGATGCAACTGGAGAACGCCCGTGAAACCGGAATCGAACTCTCCGAGCAGATGCTCCTGAAATTCCAGCAGACGCGCTCGTATGGCCATTTCATGGATCCCAATGTCTATGCCGCTCACCTGCTGTTGACTTGCCCGTTTCTGCTTCTGGTGCTCGACCGACTAGGACGGCGTTGCAGTTCGCCCAAGGCAGCGCGGATCCTTCTCGTCGGCGCGGGCGCGGTGCTGTTCCTGGGCGCGCTTGTCTTCAGTGGCAGCCGTGGGGCATTCGTTGGTCTGGCGGGCGGGCTGGTGATCTTCGGCTGGATCCAGTGGGGCAAGACCCTCTCCCGCAAGGCAACGGTGGCACTTGTTGTCGTGGCCATTCTAGGAGCCCTGGTTGGTGGCTTCGGCATCAGCGTTCTTTCCCAACGCAAGCTCGAAACCGCCTCCGTGCGACTCGAGTACTATCAGACCGCAACCCGAATCTTCGCTCGCTTCCCCGTCTTCGGCGCCGGCCTGGGCGAGTTCTTCCCGTGGCATGTCCGTCTGAAGGACTGGCAATTGGACGAGGCACGAGATCCCCATTCGATGTTCTTCGCGCAGCTCTCCCAATGCGGAATCTTCGGACTTGTGGACGCGCTCCTGCGTCTTGGCATTCCTCTCTTGTTGGCACTCGGCTTCTTGCGCAAATATCGTCATTCGGATACCACGCAGGTCGCGGTCGTACTAGCCGCCTGGTGCGCCTGGAACATCCATTCCTTATTGCAATTCAACGACTTGATTGTATCAACCGCATGTCTTGCTGGCTCCCTAGGACTCTTCGCATTCAAAACTCCTTCGGAAAACCAAGCGACTGTTGAAACCCCATCGAACCTTCAAATGAAAATTCC
This sequence comes from Victivallales bacterium, assembly GCA_017417585.1. Classification (GTDB taxonomy): domain Bacteria; phylum Verrucomicrobiota; class Lentisphaeria; order Oligosphaerales; family Oligosphaeraceae; genus RGIG1601. The sequence continues at coordinate 682 of JAFPYX010000045.1, read as the reverse complement.
TTTCCGACGGTATGTCTTACCCGGCTTAACCATGACGCTGATGTTCTATGTCGGCTTCTGCGCACTCCTCCTGTTGCCGCAGGAGCTACTTCTCCAAAAGGCGATGAACCAATCGGAGAAAACAACCTCGACGGCCGCCATCTCTCCTGAACTTCAAAAGGCCATCCGCTTGGCGCCCAGTGAAATCTATCCCGTCCGGCGTCTGTTGGACATCGCAATGTACCAGAAGGACTACGCGGTTGCAAAAGAAGCCAGCGACGAACTCATCCGCCGTGCGCCGCACCGCTCGACCTCGTGGCTGAAACGCTGGCAGCTTCTGACGCTTACGGACGCACCGGAGACCGAGCGCCAGGCCGCGCTGGACAACGCGATCCTGTGGTATCCCTGCTCATCAAATCTCTGGTTTCAGGTCGCTCTCGTCAAACTCAATCTCCCTAAGGAACGTTTTCTGCAGCTACAAGGCTCTATGGTTCATTTTGGTCACCGCGAGGGAAATACTGTCACCCTCGCCTACAAGTTGCCAAAACTCAAAGATGCCTGGCTACTCGACGACCTGCAGAATCGCTTGAATCAACTCGCTCTCACCACGCCAGATGGCTTCCAACTGAAATTCCAAGAGGAAAGATGACCTCTCCGGGACCTCCGGGACCTCCGGGACACCCAGACTCTCACCTCTCACCTC
>JAFPYX010000044.1 GCA_017417585.1 Victivallales bacterium | reverse complement strand
TCGAAGCCCGTGAAGAAAGCGGCTCCTTCAAAGAAACCCGCCTCCGCGCCCGCGAAGCCTGTGAAGAAGTCGGCTCCTTCAAAGCAGCCCGCCTCCGCCCCCGCGAAGCCTGAGAAGAAGTCGGCCCCTGCGCCCGCGAAGCCTGTGAAGAAGTCGGCCCCGGTGAAAAAGACGACTCCTGCGCCCGCGAAGCCCGTGAAAAAGGCGGCTCCTTCGTCTGCGAAGCCTGTGAAAAAGTCGGCCCCGGTGAAAAAGACGACTCCTGCGCCCGCAAAACCTGAAAATAAAACAGCCGCCAAGTCTGCGAAGAAGACCGTTCCTGCAGAACCCGTGAAGAAGACGGTGTTGGGTGCTGGCAAAAATGCCGAACAGCCAAAGAGCGAAGCCGAAAAGCCATCTAAGAAGAAGCGGAGTTCGGGGCGAGCCGGAACGGGCCATGTTGTGGCAAAATCTGTTGCCCCTCAGGAATACTCTGATGATCTTTCCTACAGCCGCTATCATGCCTGGGTCATGGTGGAGTCAATGGAAAACAATGAAAATTATGCCAAAATAGGCATAACCGACTATCTGCTGGAAGAACTAGGCAACATTGAGAACCTCGATTTGCCATTGAAGATGGACGAGTTGGAGATTGATTCACCCAACATCCTCATTCATACAGGCATGCGCAAGAAGCATGTGCGTTGCCCTCTGACCGGAAGGGTGGTGGAAGTCAATCAAGAGGTCTTGGATGATCCGTCATTGTTGTTCAAGGACTATCGGCAGAATTGGCTTTTCCGGATGGAGTTTGACGAGCCTGATGAACTGGATCTGCTCATGAGCGGCCTCCAATATTCGCGTTATCTGGACGAACTCTAACCTGAGAAGTGGAATCCCCAGGGCAGACTCCGGAGAATTGACTCTGTAATCAAGATACGTTTTCTCAACGATTTATGAGGAAATACTGGTCTTTTCTCTTGCTCTATTTTGTGGGCATGGTGATGGCGCTTGCCTTCCTGTTTCAGCTTCGTTTGCGGGGGGGGGCGATTTTCGCTGTCCAGTGGTGGCCTGTCCTGATTGCCGGTTTTTTATGTGGGGCGGCTTTTTGCCTTGGAGCTGGCAGGACCTTGGAAAAAATGGTTACTCCTATTCAGAAGGAGAAGTTCTATTTCATGCGGCACTTGCCGGGTGACTTGTTCTTGAAGACCACTGCCTTGATTAGTTTGGGCCTTTCGCCCTTCTGGTGCTGGACAAATTCTGGCGCAAGCCTTTCCCCGCATTTGAACAGCTATTTTACCGGGATGCTTTTTTTGTCGGTGGCGGTCATGATTATGATGGTGATTTCCTTTGCAAGACATTTGCGAGTGTTGGCTGTTTGCATCGGAGGAAGTGACGGTTTAGTGCAGCGATTGAATCTTGCGGTTCGTGGGTGGTTATATTTCTTTCTTGTGCCGATGTGCGCAATAGTGATTGGCTCCAACCGGGTATGGCACGAGATGATGGCTCAACCAGATTTGAGTTATGGACTTCTTGTTCAAATGCTTAAATTCCAAATTGTTGTGATTTCCTTTAGCTGGATAGGCACGGTGGTGGCGTGGATTGTCCTTTTGCTTCTGGCCTGGGAGGTTGTTGTGGCCTTTGAATTGCTACTGCAGTTCAACCATTATTTGAAAGTTCACGAATTGCAGACAGATTTGACGAATCCAGTCCTTGATGCCGTGCGTGAACCCGTTTCAGCCAAGACGGATGCACTGGCTTCGGAAGAAGGGGAAACAATTTCAGTTTCAGCAGAGGATACTGGAAATCATGAGTGAAAAGACCCGTTTGATGGTGGCACTGGATGTGCCGGAGTTGACTGATGCACTGAATTTGGTGGATCAGCTTGGCGACCAAGTGGAGTGGTATAAAGTTGGCAAACAACTTTTCACCCATTTTGGTCCGGTGGTTTTGAAGGAACTGAAAGGACGTGGACGAAAGGTGTTTCTGGACATGAAGTTCCATGACATTCCCAATACCGTCTCGCAAGCCATTCGTTCGGCGGCGTTGATTGGCGCGGATATCATCAACGTCCATGCCTTGGGAGGGCCGGCGATGCTCGCCGCCGCCGCCGCCGCCGGAAAAGAGACTGGCAAGACAGTCATCGCGGTCACCGTCCTTACCAGCATGGACGCGGAGCAGCTGAATGCCATCGGCGTGCAGGCTTCTCCTGCCGAACAGGTGTTGCGCCTGGCCAGGTTAACGAAAGAAGCCGGGCTGCCTGGAGTGGTCTGTTCTGCTCTGGAACTGCCAATGCTCCGTCGGGAATTCGGAACGGAATTCCTTACGCTGGTGCCGGGAATCCGTCCTGCCGGCGCCTCGGCCGGCGACCAGAAACGCATCATGACTCCCGCCCAGGCCGCTGATGCCGGCGCGAGTTACATCATTGTGGGACGACCCATTGTCGCCGCCCCGGAACCCGCCGCCGCCGCCCGCGCAGTTCTTGAGGAACTTGCAAATGTCGCAGGCAATTGACAATAGACGATTGACAATGAGAATGATTGTTTAATGTACAATTTACAATGTACAATTTACAGTTGAATCTTCATTTGTTCATGGTTTAAACTTAGCACCACAACAACCAGGAGGAATTAGCTATGGCATGGATTAAGCTTTACAACAAAATCGGTGACGAGAAGGCTGTTCGCACGCAAGAGGCCATCGAGAAGAATTTTGGCGGCGCATTGCCGCAGGTCTTCCAGGCGATGGGGCGAAGCGGTAATTTCCTTGGGGCGGTGAGCCAGATGGCGGCGGCTGCCGGCAACAACCTGGAGCCAAAGACGAAGGAACTGATCGCCATCGCCGTCAGTGCGGCCAATGGTTGCGAGTATTGTGTGAGCGCACACGTTAAAAGCGCCAAGATGATTGGCGTTACGGATGAGGAAATCACCGGCGCCATCGAAGTCGCCGCCGCCTTGAGCGCCTTCAACACCTTCAACAAAGCTACTAGATTGACATTGGATATCAAGTAGCCGGGGCAGGGAAAAGGCGATGCCGGTTGAACTTTGCCCTTTTTTTCATATAATTAAATTAAAGTGAAATTCCCCAAGTCATTCTCCTTCTTTCTATTTGATCGATCCATGAAAAAGTCTTTTACCTTGATTGAACTCCTGGTGGTGATCGCGATCATCGCCATCCTGGCCTCAATGCTGCTGCCGGCGCTTTCCAAAGCGCGCGAAAAAGCCAAGGGCGTCAAATGTGCCTCCAATCAAAAGCAATGCGTGTTGGGCCTTTTGATGTATTCCGACGAGTTTGGTGGATACATCCAGACCACCCATGGCTATCAGGCACCTGAGGGCAATGCCTGCTGGTTCTGGAAGCCCATCTACGGCGAGGGAAATGTCTACACTGGCAACAAAGGCTGGTTCAACGAAAACAATCGCACCAAGTACCCCGGCGCGATCTGCATGAAGTATATCCCGAACCGCATGATGGACTGTCCAAGCCACTTAAATTGGGGCAACGGTGGTTCCTCGCTCACCAATTACTACAACGAGAATGGTTGCTATGCGATTCCATCCCGCTGGGCCAACATGGGAAACTGGGATGGGAATACGGCTGGCCAGGTGGCATTCCACTGGCCGGATCGTGCGGAGAAATCCTTCGGCTTTGAATTCCTCCGTCTTGGAAGCGCACCGATGGTGCCTTCGAAGGTCTTCACCATCTGCGACTCCGCTTGGGATGAAACCCGCAATCCTAAGAAGAATTCTGGTGCATACAACGTGGATTTTACCACGAACAACCAGGGCAATGGCTTTATCGAAGCCGCGCATTCTGGCAAGGGCAATGTTGGCTTCTGGGATGGCCACGTGGAGGCCCTGAGCCCGATCCAGCTGGCGCAGATTGGCGCATATTCGTCGGGTACTACCATCAACTATTGCTATGTCCTGGAACCCGCCAAGGGCGGTATTCCGGTCCGCTACGATGGGCTGAAGAAACGCTCCGAGCTATAGAAGACAAGATCAATAATTCACTTGACAAAAAAGCGGCGGACTCTCAAAGGAGTTCGCCGCTTTTTTGGCGTTGAGTACGGTAACGTGTTGTCATGCATGGCTGCTATTTATGCCGGTGGTACAGTCCGGCGATTTTCCCGACGAGCCACGAGCCTGCCGTGCCGATGGTCTTGAGATGGAAGATGCGCTCGACCCAGCTTCGCCGTAGCTCGATGGCATTCACGGGACAGAACTCGTGGCAGCAGTAGCATCGGATGCAGGTGCGTTGATTGACACAGTCGCCTTCGCGCCTGGGATCAATGGCGCTGGGCTTGACCGGACAGCCGTTGTGGCATTTCATGCATCGGATGCATTTGGAACGGTCAATGTGGGGACGGTCGGCGATATGCCGGCGCAGCCAGCGTAGCATCCATCCTGGCAGCGGGAGGATGCGCATGATATTCGCCGGCGCCTTGATAAGTTCAAAATCGGCCACTCGCAGTTCGGCTATGCTTTTCCCGATGACCTCGATGCATTCCGGGTCGGTGGTGCCATAGCCAGCCCTTGCGGCCGCCTGAAGCAGCGGATAGCTTTGAGGGTCAAGGCCAATCAGCTGGCAGCCGACGACATCCACGGCCGGAAGGTCGGTGCCCACTACCAGGGCGCCGATTTTGCGGGGACGGCCCCCGTGGGGGCCGGGGCCTTCCATTGCGACCACGGCGTCCAGGATGGCGAGCTTGACCTTCGCGGTGCGGTTGATGTCAATCATCAGGTCGGCCAACCGGTCGCGGTTTTGAAAACGGAAATGATATTGCGCCTTGCGGGTGCCAACCACAAGCCCATATTGATTCTTGAGGGCGCCTGTGTAGCCCATCTGGACGTGCGTCTTGAGCTTCGGAAGCGTAATCAGGACATCCGTCTGGAGAAGATGCTCTGTCAGCTCCAGGCGTTTCCCCAAGGTGTTTTCCAGATTCTCGAAGACCGCAACGCGTTCAAAGGAGGCCATCTCGGCGCCTTCCTCTTCAACCACCCGGAGGATTCCACTGGCGCGCATGGTCTCGCGAGTGGTTCCCACGCCCGGGCTGTCCCCCACCATCACCCGCGAAGCCCCCGCAGCCTTGACCGCGCGGATGACCGCCCGCACGATGGCCGGATGGCTGGTGACCGCCTCATCCGGTTTCGCCGGGGCCAGCAGATTCGCCTTCAGCAAGACACGGTCTCCTGAATGGACGATGCCACCCATTCCGCCAAATGGCTCCAGGGCGGCGGCGAGTGCCTGCGCGACGCGCGCATCGTCGTCATAGCCATCCAAAGCAACAAGGCTGACGGGAGTCTTCTTGAGTTGTGACGAGGCATCCGGCATTGTAAAGTCTAAAATGAAAAGTTAAAGATGGCGGCTACAGAATGAGCATGATATGATGAATACAAAAACATTATCGCTTTTGCCTATCAGACAGCTCACGAGAGGAAGAATCCTCGGTAGGCGTAGGGAGTGACTTCTTCTCCAATCTTGGAGGAACCATAGGGCGGACGGAGGCCGATGGTGCGTTCCTCGCCGGGAAGAAGGTCGAAACAGTTGTCACTGGGTACGAAGTCGCCATCGAAGGTCACGCCGAGCGCAATGCCCTCGTGACAACGGACGGTAATGGAGTCGCCGACCCATTGCCACGAGAGTTTCGCGGGGGTGACTTCCAGTTGGGAAAGCCATCCTGCACACCAACGTGCACGGTCCAGGAGAACGTCGTTCTCCTGGAGTTCCAGGAAAAAGAGGGTGTGGCTGGACTCGGCGGAAAGCGGTTCCCGAAGGACTTCCTGGTTCTTGTAGGCAGCAAGTGAAATTGTCGTTTCCTGACCAAACTTGACAATTCCTGTCAAGGTATCGGTTTCCAGCACCTGTGCGGTGAGTTTTCGTGGACAAAAGCTGTCATTGAGAACGGTGAAGACAAGCTCCGTTTCTTCCTGTACGATTGCCGCGGCGACGGGCGCGAAGGCTCGTTTGGCGGCGAACCAACCGGGCTTGGGGCGCCCATAGTAGTCCACGAGTGCGTATCCGAGTGCGGGCCAGCAGTCGTTGTACATCCAGAACAACACGCCGGAGTTGTACCATTTGGCACATCGCATGCCCTCGATGACGAGGCGTACCCACTCGTATTGCAGGTATGCCCGATGAAAGAGTTCCTGCGGAGCGGTTGCACCCTCGCCGAGAATCGCCTTTGCATTGCAAATCAGCCTGCCGTGGACGGTGGGCCAGCCGAGCTTGTCGAAGAACGGGTTGTTCTTGATGTGGTATTCCAGCATCTCGCCGCCCGACTCCCGAAGGTCCGATTCAGCCAGGAATCTCCGCATCACGGTGGGGAGCGGGTATCCCCCGTTGGGGTATTCGGAGGAGAAGCGCGGCACCAGCGCGAAGTTCCGCGGAGTGATCTTCTCCGCGCCGGACCACCACCAGCTGTCGTGGCAGTCACCGACAGTCCAGTCGCTGTTTTTCAGTCCGCCCCAGGGGCTTCCGGGACGGAAGGGGCGCATCGGGTCGAGTTCCGCCAGCTCGGGGAGGAACACTTCGTCCAGAAGAGCTCGGTCGGTCATCCTGGGATCGTCCCACTCGAAGCCGTCGCAGTTCTCGTTGTTGCCAGTCCAGCATACAATGCAGCAGTGGTTGCGGAGTGCCAAAAGATTAGCATGGACCTCCTGACGAAGGTTCTCCACAAATTCGGGGTCATCATCGGGGTAGTCTGCGCAGGAAAGCATGAAGTCCTGCATGACCATCACGCCCTGCCGGTCGCAGCAGTCGTAGAAGTCATCCGGCTCGTATTCGCCGCCGCCCCAGACGCGCAGGAGGTTCATTCCGGCTTCGGCCGCCAGGCGAACCAAGTTTTCGTTGTGGGAAGGCGGCAGGCTGCCAGGGAAGGGCGTGGGCGGAACCCAATTGGCGCCTTTGCAGAAGATTCGGGTGCCGTTGACAAGCAGGATGAACCCTTCGCCGGGATGCGGGTTGTCGGTTTGATTCAGGCGCTGGCGTAGTTGGGCGGTACGTTCCGCCTCAGGGGAACCGGGCCGGTCACGCAGACATTCGAAGCGGATGGTCCGGATGCCGGTGTTTACGGCCTTGCGGTCAAGCATGGCACCGTCGGCGGCGTAGAGAGTGAAAGTCGCCCGGTAAAGCGGCTGTTCGCCATAGCCGTTGGGCCACCAGAGCTGTGCATCGGGGAGGTCTGCCTGAAGCTTGATGGACGGTGAGAAGATCCTCCCTGACTGGCTCCAGAGCACCTGTCCGTCGGGACCCTCCAGGTCTGCGGCGAACCGGCAGCCTTGCTCCATTGCACCCCGGGTATCGAGTTTCAGGATGAGCGAGGCGCTGGTCGGCGCGATGTCCTGGGTGTAAACGAAAACGTTCTCAATGGCGGCCGCCTCAGGGAAGACCAGCTTCACATCCTTCCAGATGCCTGCCGAGACGAAGCGCTCAACCCAGTCCCATAGAAAGGTGCATTGCACCCGGCGGACGTGGACGCGGGTGCTGTCGAAGGCCGAAGGATAGTCCAGGCGTTTGCCTTGAATCATTTTGAGGTAGGGGTGGACTACGACTTTCAGTTCGTTGCGTCCAAGCCGCAGGCGGTCGGCGACTTTGAGGCGGAGCGGCACAAACATGTTCTTCGATTCGCCGACATGCTTGCCATTCAAAAAGATGTCTGCGTAGGTGTCGATGCCGCCAAAATGCAGTTCGGCGCGGGAGAGGTCGGTGCCCGCCGGAACCTCGAAGGAACGCGAGAAGGTCCATTCGATCTTTTCCACCCACTGGCATTGCCTGGCGTTGTCCCTCCAGAATACAGGCGGAATCAGCCCCGCCTTCTCCAGTACGGGATGCACATGGCCGGGCACCTGCATGGGGACTTCAAGTGGCTTCCCGCTGGCGTCCTTGCCAGTCAAAAGCCATTTCCCGGAGAGGGATATTTCCGTTTTCATGCGTAGGGAGATTTTAATTCTCTGGTTCGAAGAAGGTCTCCAGAAGCGCCTGGCGGGTGCCGTTGAAGACCGCATGCTGGAGGTCTCCGATGCCGGACTGGTTGCCGCCGCACCACCAGATGTGCACTTGCCCGTTGAATTCCACCATCTCCACGTCGGAGACGTTGACTTCGTGGACATCCGGGGCAAGGCTTGGATTGGTGACGCGGGTGGTGTCAGGATAGACGAATGACCTGCCTTCGGGGGCGTCTTCCCAGGTCTTCAGGTCTTTGGAACGGGCGACTCGCGTGTCCCAGAAGCCGTATTTCCCGAAGGTCTCTGCCAGATAGAGGAGATAGTAGTAGCCGCCTTGGTAGTAGAGTCCGGGGCCGCCGACGTATTTCCCACGTCCGTAGAGGTATTCCGGGGAGAGCTTCTCCCAGTGGAGAAGGTCGTGCGATACGGCGAACCGGAAGGTGAACTTGGGGGCGAAGGCCGGGTCGTCCGTCTCATAGAGAAGGACGTATCTTTCGCCGTCGAAGACGAGCGCGTTGTTGAAGAGATTCTCGTTGGCGCCGGCTTCCAGAATCGTGACTGGATGGCTCCAGGTTGTCAGATTGTCCGATGTCATCAGCTGAAGCTGATTGATGTGCCACCAGGGACGATTCCAGCCGTAGTCCCCGCCGACGAGGACAAGCCGTCCGTCGAAGACATTTATCGTCGAGAAGTAGTGGTTCAGCCAGGGATAGCACAACCGCGTGTCCGTGTCCACGTCGCGGATATAGCAGCCGTCCTCATGCATGCGGTAGTCCACTGGATGGCCTGGGAAATCGACGTGCCGCTGGAAATTCTCCAGTGAGTAAAGCCGCCTGTTCCAGACAAAAGGCGTGGCTTCACAGGCCGTCGTGGAGACCGTGGTGTGGTTCTCGAATTTGGGGTGAGACCAAGACATTCAAGTAGGAATGTGGAATGTGGAATGTGGCCAGGGAATGTCCCTTGCCACCATTCCCACATCCCTTTTATCGCTTTTATCCCTTTTCCTGCTCGACGCAGGAGGAACTTGGGATGAACAAGGGCGGGCGCGACTCGTTTCAATTCCATTCATCTTCGGAACGAAACTTCCCACGCCGTCGGCGTTCCGGCTCCCGTGATGGGAAGTACCGCAACGCTAGGGAAAACCTCTGTCAGTTGGCAGGAGAATCCCGAAGGCACTTTGATGAACAGCTGCCCAAAGTCCCCCGCGGGGCGTGTGAGCTTGCCGCGCAGGGTGTTGGAGGATTCTTCGTAATGCGTCTCAGAGAGTTCCACGGCGCCTCCGGTAAAATGGAAACTTGTGGCGATGACCTGTGGTAGGTCGGAGACGGGCGTGAGGAGTAGCAAGCGTGCAGCGGGGAAGGGAAGGGAATAGGCAAAGGACTGTGTGGTGTCCAGCACGCCGAGGTATTTCTGTTCATAGAACTCCCACGCCTCGAATCGTCCATCCAGGCCGATTTCCCTCCAGTCCAGCTCGATGGCTTCTTTGCCTCCGAAGTTGAAGAGTCCGATGACCTCGCGCTGTGGAGTGTGGATGTGCAGGATCTCCGGTCGGCCGTCGGGGTAGGGCTTGCGGAAAAGGTCAACTGGCTTCGCGGCTTCGCCGTAGGGCGGAAGGACGCGCTTGACGTAGTCGCGGATTTCAGGCTCGGCCAGGTCGAAGCGGTCGCCCAGGAAGACCTGCCCGCCAGACATCCCGACGAAGAGGGTGCGGAACCAGGCTTCTTCGCGGTCGGCGGGCGGAGCGATGCAGATGCCGTCCGGATTCAATAGCAGGAATTTCCTGTGGATGTAGTAGCGTGCCATGGTGGTGGCGAACTGCATTCTGTAGAAGTTTAGCTTGGAGGAGTCTCCTTCTGCAAGCGCCTGTCGTACGCCTGTGTTGGCGATGTCGCAGGCGCTCATGGAGGTGCTGGCGTAGCCAACGGAGTCGAAGAGCAGGTTGCTGCAGCAATAAAGATAGTCCGTGGCTGCCATGGAATTGGTAAGCGTCTGGCAGGCAAGACGATAGGCCTGTGGCCCTTTGGCGATCCTGGGGTCGTGGGGGCGGTATCCCTCGTCCACGCGTGCCAGGCGGTTCATGAAGTCGATCTTGAAATACTCCATGCCGGCCTTCCGGAAGTGCCGGACGATTGTGGCGATGAACTCCTGGACGGCGGGATGGGTGGGGTCGAGGTAGTAGAGGGGGGCTTTGGGTTCCCAGAACCAAAGTCCGGGGGCGTCACCGCTCCAGCGGGTGCATGCGTCGGGATGTTCGCGGAAGAAGTCGCTCGACTCGGCGACGCAGAAAGCCGCGCACCAGATTCCCGGCGTGAAGCCGCGGCGGCGCATTTCCTCGCAGTAGTGCTGTAGTCCTGCTGCAAAGTGGTCGTTGCAGCCAAACCATTGACCGGGGAGGTTCTGGGTGTTGTATCCGAGGTCAATCTGGAAATACTTGAAGCCGAAACCGGGATATTCGCGGTTGATGAAATCCGCGATTCGCAGGCACTCCTCCTCGGTGATTGCGAGGCGGTAGCCATACCAGGAGAGCCAGCCGACAGGCGGCGTGTCATGGCGCAACTTGAGGCCGCGAATCTTCACGCAGAAGTCCGCATATTCCTCCAGAAGCCGGTGCGGATTGACATCCTCGCGCCAAATCGCGGTCTCGGTGGTGATGGTTTCGCCGGGCCGGAGTACGTATCCCGCGAAGTTATTGACCAGTGCCAGCCGTCGAACTACGCCGGTCTTGGGGTTGTTGAGCGCGACGGGCACGGCGGTGGAGTGTTGGCATGGAAGCACGAAGCCGAAGAATAGCGCCGGGTGGCTCTGGCGTACATATACGCTCATGCCGCCAAGGCTATAGTGGCTGGCGCAGGAGAGGTCGCAGTCCTGAATGTCCGAGGCCCAGGCGATGTCTTCCCGGGCGCAGAAAACCTCCTTCCAGTATTCCCACTCCATGTTCGGAAGTTGGGATGTGACCCGGACCGTTCCCGCGAACCAGCCGCCGCCGGAGTCCAGGTAGATGCAGTCGCTGAGGCCACTGTCAGGAAGGGAGTCGAGTTCGGCCAGATGGCAGCTTCCCAGCTGAATCGGCGTGTCACCTTGGTTGGTGAATTCCCAAGTCAGGCAATGCCATGGACCGTCTTGCCAGCTTTTCCGTTGCGTGAAGAGATGGCAATCAGCCAAAAGCCCTTCGCCATTGTCGGGTAGGGCGCACCAGTGGTCTTGTAGGAATAAAGATGAAGGCGAACCGGAAAACATGGTCGATGAGGTTTTGCTTACTCAAGTATCATCAGGCGGATTTCGTCTGCATTGAGATTTCGGCAGAAGTCCCGTGCGTCATCGGTGAGGCGTTCCCCTGAGAAGGCGTCAAAGACGGCGCATTTTTCAGTGACGGGTAGGGTGAAGTGCCTTGAGCCAGGCAAGTCCATCGCCATCACGAGGAAGAACTTTCCATCGAATTCCACACGGTCTCCTGAGTCAATCATCGGTTCGAGGCCGATGCGTTGGTAGATGATGCGGTAGAGCAGGCCGGAGTTCTCGCTGAAGGCCGCCCAGACGCGGAAAGTGCCATTCGGTTGTGGCGCAATTGCGGCGGCCGGAGAGCCGTCCAAATACTGTGCAAGGACGGCGGACTCCTCAATGTCTGCGGTGAAACTTTCTGGTGAGTGAAGTCCTGGCAGACCACCGCGTTTTTCCGATGCTTCCTTTAAATAATAAGATATAGGGGAATCGGTTTCCCGTAGCGTGAGTGGCAGGCCGGTCAGCCGTCGGGAGACTTCGAGGCCGTCGGCCAGGCCAGGCGCGCCTAGGAAGAGGGCGTTGCAATGCGATTGGTCGAGGCGTTCCTCAAAGCCGTCCGGAAGATGGAAGAGGTTGGGGAAGATGAGCAGTCGGTATTGTGAGAGGTCGCCGTGGAGAAAATCGTCCATTCCGATTTGGTCGAAGGGGAGTCCGGCTCGTGTCAATCCGTCTTGGAAGGTAAAGAGTTGCAGTCGAGTATGGTTGGCGGTGTAGTTGGCGATTTCGAGGGGGAGATAGTCGCAATTTTCGGGGTCGAAGACCACGGCGACGGGGGAATGGTAGGTCGTGGGGTCCTGCATCGCCTGGGAATAGAGTTCATGCATTTGCTGGAACTCTTTGTAATACATAGGATTGTGATACCATCCACCATTCATGTCATAGAACCAGATTCCGAGTCGGCGAATCATCGCGAAGGCGAACTCCCTGCGAAGTTCGGCACGAGAGTCCTGGAGATTATGGGTGTATTTGTGGCCGAATCTCTCCTCCGTGAGATTCGTGCGGCAGTCCGCCTCCTGGAGCCAGAGGACGCCGTGGCGGCGGAAGGATTCGGCGAGCGAGACGGTGCCGGAGTAGTCACCGAGCCGTCGGCGGGTGTAGGAGATGGGCGAGGCGAAGATGTCGATGAGACCGCTGGAAATCAGGCGTTCGAGGTCGTTGTGGCCAAGCGACGGCGAGTAGGTGTACAGTTCCGGGAGGTTAAGGACATAGCCGTAATAGACCATCGTAAGCTTCTGCGGGGCACCGGCGCGGATGACGCGCATCATCCGCAGAATCGCATCACCCATGCTGTGGTTGATGGCGCGGTTGAAGTCGATGGCGCATTGGTCCAATTCTGGTGTAAGTACGCGGCGGTCTTTGGGATAGCGTTCATTTTCGCGGGGGATTTCCACGGTGTCGAAGGTGATGTCGGGACGTTGCCAGGCGGTCTGCAGACGCTCGTCGGTCTGGTATTTCTCGCGCAGGAAATTTCGGAAGTAGTCGCGCATGCAGTCGGAGTAGTCTGGCGGGGAGTTGTATTTGTGGGTAAGAACCCACTCCGGACCCGACAAGGCACAGGGCATGTAGCCGATGATGCGCGAGGCGTACCAGGAGTGTTCGACATGCTCGACAAGTTGACGCGTGCATTCTGCAGCTGCGGCGAGCCAGCGATTGCTGGCGGTGGAGGGCAGCAAACCGTAATGGCCGTCTGTCTTGCCGTCCAGGTATTTACAGAGTTCATCGGGGTGTTCCTTCATCCACCAGCCAGGTGCAGTCAGGCGGAAGCCAAGAATCGCATGGGCGGCGGGATTTGCGGAAAGCAGCTCCTCGACATCTTTGTCCAGCGTGGCGAAGTCCACGGTCCCGTCATGCTTCCAGTAGGAACTCAGCTCCCAGAACATCCGATAGAGTTGGAAGCCGCCGGCCACGGAGTCCGCGATGGACTCCGTTCGGTCGCCTAGCCACTTCGTGCCAAAGAAAATCGGCGGGACGACCTGGCCGTTCAGCTCAATGCGCGGGAAATCCAGGTCGTGATTCAGTCGTGCGGTCATCGTCTCTTCGGCGATTTTTGCGTGGTCGGGCGGCGTGAGTTGTGGCGGCTGGGGAACGCACTCCTGCAAGGCGATGGCGTTCCAGGGCGGAGTCGGCGGACGGCCCAAAGTGACCGGACGAGTCCATTGTGCGGCATTCGGTTGATAGTCAAGAGTCTCCGCACCAATGACTTCCTCCAAGGTGGCGAGCCATTCGGGTGAGGTTGCAATGTAGGTCTTGGGACGGCCATCGCGGTAATCCAGCCGGAGTTCGGCAAGGAAGGCACCGGCGGCAGTGTGGTTAAGTGCCTTGACGAAGATGCGGTTGCGGCCTTTTCGCAGGAACTCCCGCACATCCAACACGCGGGGTTCCGCCCAGTTGTTGTGGTTCGTAACCGCTATTCCATTTATATATAGGGAAAATGCATCGTCGCCCGTAGCTTGCAGGAGCGCCTGGACGAGTTCCTGCGGTTCACACTCCAGGTCGAAATCCTTTAGGAAGCAGGCGGTTTGTTCCACTTGCGCAGACTTGACCGGCCAGATCCACTCGCCCTGCCATTGCAGGCGGGAACCCAACGCCTCCAGGCTTGCGCTGAGGAGATGGCCGCGTTGTTCTGCCTCGGAGCCCGTGAAATGAACTTGCACTTCGCCACGGAACCACTCCGGCTGGGCGATGTATTCCGCCTCCAACAGTCCATCGGCGACGTGCTTCAATGGAATCTCCGCACATGGCTGCCCTTCGGCATCCCAAAAGCACGCCTTGGCAGTGGGGACAAGGCCTTCGGGGACAAAATTCACTCTGAGGCGATATCGAAAATCCTGACGGATGTGAAGGACTTTCGTGCAGAATTGTCCTGTTTTGTCATTGATTGTCCAATACTGTTTCAATACATTGGTGCCATCTGCAAGGGTGTCCTTGACACCACGCAGGGTGACGGCGTGGAGACGAAACTGCTCGCCGCCCCAACGGCGGTCGAGCATCAGGCGTAGTTTGCGGATATGACCTTTCCAGTTGGGGTTGGCGGCGAGGTCGAAAACGACCTTGCGCGGATTCCGCAGGATATTGATGGGCAGGTCGATGGTAATGACTCTGCCATTCAGGTCGCCGGGGTGTTCTGCGGTCTCGAAGGTCAGCGACAGCAGAGTGGCGACACCCTCCAGGTGATAGAAGACCTCCAGTGATTGGAATTCATCGGCATCAAGGTCGAGGTCAGGCGACCAGATGCTCAGTTCCGCGGTCTCGCTGGAGAGATATTCGGTGGAGTTCGCATTGTTCTGCTCGGTGACCGCGCCCGTGGCACGCCAGAGACTCGATTCGCCGAAGTGCCAGACCTGCTCAGAGGCACACACGAGCAGGGTACAGACGGCGAAACAGAGCATCATTAATAAAATGTGTCGCATAAATGTGATAGTTGGCCCCGATGCCCGACGACAGGACTGGACGTCAGACGCCCGACGCACGACGACAGGGCGGGACGTCAGACGACGGACGGTGGACGACAGGGCGGCTTACTTCCCGTTGATGCGGGTGAAGGTGCGATCTTCGCGTTCAAGGTACTTGATGTCACCATGGAAGCGCACCTGCGAGGCGAGGCTGCCGGCACGCTGGAAGGTCACGAATCCCGCGGCGGGGTAGTTCTGCGTGTTCAGGGTGAACAGCAACGGGATATGGCAGAGATAGCCGTCCTCGAACTCGCCTGCGGTGAGGGTGATCTTGAGTTCACTGAATTGTGTGGCGTAGCCCAGAATCGCCTGGGTGTCGCCTTCCGCAATGCTCCAGCCCTCGGGCAGCTGCCACTCGACCTGGAGCATGGAGTTGAGGTAGTATCCGGCCTTGAAGCGCAGCGTCAACTGCTGAGACTCGCCTGGAGCCATGATGGGGGTCTTCTCGAACTCGATTTCGAGATTGCCCCACGGAGTCTCAATGTCCATGGTGCGGGAGGACTTGCTCAGCACGTTGAGTGCGACCTTCTTGCTATCGGTCAGGCGTTCCAGATGCTCGGCGGAGATGGTGGTCTCGCCGTCGGTCAGGCGCACCAGCGTGGGGTTCGTGGCGTCCGCATAGCGTTTGCAGGCGATGACGCGGTCGGTGAGTTCATCCAAGGTCACGGGGAACTTCGGATAGCTTCCGGCGGTGTTCACGGCGACGGTCTGGATGCTCTCGCCAATCGGCTCGATCCACTCATTCGGGATGCCGGAACGGCCCTTGATGATGCCCATGACAG
>JAFPYX010000043.1 GCA_017417585.1 Victivallales bacterium | reverse complement strand
TATGATTCGCGTCACCATTTGGAACGAGAATGTCCACGAAACCGACCAGAACGAGGTCGGCGAAATCTGCCGGAAGTGGTATCCGGAGGGCATCCACACCGCATTGAAGAACAACCTGGCCGCACCTGACCTGGAGATTCGCACCGCCTTCCTGGCACAGCCCGCCCAAGGTTTGCCCGATGAACTACTCCGCTCCACCGACGTCCTTCTGTGGTGGGGACACTGTGCGCATGGCGAGGTCGAGGACGCTTTGGTCTCCCGCATCCAGGACCGCGTTCTGGGCGGTATGGGCCTTATCGTTCTGCACTCCGGACACAAGTCCAAGATCTTCCAACGGATGCTGGGGACTTCCTGCAGCCTCGTCTGGCGGGACATTGCAGAGCGCGAGCGGGTATGGACTATCGACCCCAGTCACCCGATCGCCCAAGGCGTGCCGGCTTCCTTCCCGCTCGAACACACCGAGATGTACGGTGAGCCATTCGGCATCCCGGATGACGGAAAAATCGTCTTCCTGTCCTGGTACCAAGGCGGCAACGTCTTCCGTTCGGGGGTCTGCTTCCAGCGCGACCGCGGCAAAATCTTTTACTTTGCGCCCGGCCACGAGACTTTCCCCATCTACCACAACACCAATGTGGTCAAAATCCTCGCCAACGCCATCCGATGGGCTGCCCCGATTGCGCCCATCCAGGACGACGCACAGGCTTGTCCCCATGAAGAGCAGCCCATCGAACCTGTGATCTAGTCTTTCCCACCAGTATGGCCTTTCATTTCAACACCATCGAGGAACTCGTCCAGGACCTGGCCGCCGGCAAGATGGTCATCCTGACGGATGACGAGAAACGCGAAAACGAAGGAGACCTGGTTTTCGCCGGCGAGTTCGCCACGGCCGAGAAGGTGAACTTCATGGTCACCCACGCTCGCGGACTCGTCTGCTGTCCCATCACCCGTGAACGCGCAGTAGAGCTTGGCATCGGCGAGATGACTCACAACACCGACCCGTTGGGCACCAACTTCACCGTTTCGGTAGATGCAGTCGAGGAAACCTCCACTGGCATCTCCGCCTTCGACCGTGCGGCGACCATCAAGGCACTGGCGGACCCCACCAAGCTGGGATCCGCCTTCCACCAGCCCGGCCACATGTTCCCGCTAATCGCCCGCCCGGGCGGTGTGTTGGTTCGCACCGGTCACACAGAAGGCTCACTGGACCTCCTGCGTATCGCCGGCCTCACGCCCTGCGCTGTCATCTGTGAAATCATGAACGACGACGGTTCTATGGCACGGCTTCCTGAGCTTAAGAAGTTCGCCAAGAAGCACAAGCTCAAATTCGGCTGCATCGCGGACCTCATCAAGTACCGCCGCCGTACCGAACGCGAGGTCGAGCGTGTGGAAGCTGTCCATCTTCCCACGGAATTCGGCGACTTCGAATTGTACTGCTTCCGGGCCAAGAGCACCGGCCAGGAGCACCTGGCGCTGGTCCACGGAGAGGTCTCAGGCAAGGAGGACGTGCTCTGCCGCGTCCACAGCGAGTGCCTCACCGGCGATGTCTTCCATTCCCTTCGATGCGATTGCGGCGAGCAGCTCTCCACCGCCATGCAACGCATCGCCGCTGCCGACTGCGGTGTGATTGTCTATATGAGGCAGGAAGGCCGCGGCATCGGGCTGGCCAACAAGCTGCACGCATACCACCTTCAGGAGCGTGGGCTTGACACTGTGGACGCCAACACCCGCCTGGGCTTCGCGCCAGACCTGCGGGAATATGGCCTGGGAGCCGAGATCCTTCTCAACCTCGGAGTCAAGTCCATCCGCCTTTTGACCAACAACCCAAAGAAGCTGGTAGGTCTGGACGGCTACGGACTCAAAATCACCGGGCGGGAGCCTATCGTGATCCCCCCCACTGAGCATGACAAGCGCTACCTGAAGACCAAACGGGAGCGCATGGAACACCTTCTTTAACCATAACAAACTAGAAAACAATCAACTATGAATAGCCAAACACAAGTTCTCCAAGGCGCGATGAATGGCGCCGGCCTGAAGATCGGCATCGTCTGCGCACGTTTCAACAGCATCTTCGTAGAGCAATTGCTTTCCGGCGCACAGGACTCGCTGGTGCGCCACGGCGTGAATGCCAACGACATCACGGTCGCATGGGTGCCAGGGTCTTTCGAGACTCCGCTGGTTTTGCAACGAATGGCCTCCACCGGAAAATTCGACGCATTGATTGGCCTGGGCGTAGTCATCCAGGGTGCCACCCAGCATGCCCAGATGATCAACAGCGAGGTATCCAAGGCATACGCGCAGATCAGCCTGACCTTCAACCTGCCGGTCGTGTACGGCGTGGTCACCACCGAGAACATCGAGCAGGCCATCGAGCGTTCCGGCAGCAAGGCGGGAAACCGCGGCGCCTCCGCAGCTGCCACCGCAATTGAGATGGCCAACCTCCTGCGTCAATTGCCGGCCAAAAAACGCTAGTAGTGGAGGAACCATCTAGAATGTCGTCCGAATTGGCCCATGAATCTTCCGCCCAGCCACGTCCCCTTTCGGTCGCCGGGCAAATTTACAAGGCGCAGCGCAAGGCAAGCAGGCGTCTGGCTTTGCAATTCCTCTTTGCCTTGGACTCCCAAGAGAACGCCCTTGCGCTGATGGAACAGGAATTGGCCACTTTTCCCACCCGTATCGCGGAAGCCAAGCTGGCTCAGCTCAAGGCGGAGCACACGCCTCCCCCGGTGGACGAGGAGGGCACCCCGCTGCCGGTCGTCAAGCCCACCGCGCTCCTAAGCGACCAACTGACCGCCCAGGAGAATTCCTTGCGGACATTTCTGGAGGAGCAGCGGGCATTGCCCACGATGCCCGATGAAGAGTGGCTAGAGGCCTTTTTCACGTTGGCGGAAGAGTGCTGGTCGGAAGGCCTTGCCTCGCCGGAGGCGGAGGAGCATTCCCTGCCCGACAGTGCCAACCACCGCATTCTGCGCAAAGGATGGTCGCGTGCCCGGAAACTGGTTGCGTTCGCCATGGAAAACCACGAAACCATCGACCGCCTGGTATCCCAGGCAGCGGACAACTGGCGGTTAGACCGTATGAGCCAGGTTGACCGCAACATCCTTCGAATCGCCACCGCCGAACTCAAGTTTGACCCGAATGTCAGCCCCGCCATCATCATCAACGAGGGCATAGAGCTGGCCAAGAGCTACGGGCAGAAAGACTCTTGGCGCTTTGTCAATGGCGTTCTGGATCACATTCGAAAGATACTTTCAGAGACCCCATTCGTCATTGACGGCACCGTCCCTGAATCAACCACCAACTAGATAGAAATGTCGATTTTCAGTTTTTTCAAGAAAGGCTTGGAGAAGACCGCGACCTCCATCAAGAGGAGCATCAGCGGACTTTTCACCGGCACGAAGGCCTGGGACGACGAAACCTACGCGAAGCTCGAGCAGGCGCTTATTGCGACTGACCTGGGTCCGACGGTGACCGCCACCCTGGTCGCCGATCTCAAGGACCGTTACATCCGCGGGAAAATCGCCACGGATGCCGACATCATCGCCGCATGTTCTGAAAACATCCTTGCCATTCTCAACACACCGCCGACTCCTCCTATCAACGTCAATCCGGATGGTCCGACGGTCATTCTCATGGTCGGAGTCAACGGCAGCGGCAAGACCACCTCGATTGCCAAGCTGGCGCACTCGTTCATGCAGGAGGGCAAGAAGGTCGTGCTGGGCGCGGGAGACACCTTCCGTGCTGCCGGCGCGACGCAAATGCAGATCTGGGCGCAACGCCTGGGCTGCCCCGTGGTCGAAGGCAAGCTTGGCGGGGACTCTGCCGCCGTGGCCTTCGACGCCATCAAGGCCGGCATCGCGCGCCAGGCAGACTATGTCATCATCGACACTGCCGGACGCCAGCACACGCGCGGAGACCTGATGGCCGAGCTGGAGAAAGTCAAACGCATTATCGGAAAAGCCCTGCCCTCCGCGCCACATGAAATCTGGCTGACAGTGGATGCCTCCATTGGCTCCAACGCCCTCACACAGGCGCGCGAATTCGGCAAGCTCTTCCCCATCACCGGTCTGGTGCTCACCAAACTGGACGGCACTGGGCGAGGCGGAATCGTCGTGGCCATCAAGCAGGAACTCGGCTACCCCGTCCGCTATGTCGGCCTGGGCGAAACCATCGACGCTCTCCAGCCCTTCAACGCCGAGGACTTCACGGCGGCGCTCTTTGCGCCTGGAGAAGCGTGACGAGATTCAACTCATTACCTTTTGTCAGTCCACCATGCTGAATTCCAACCTCGCTGAACTTGAGCAACTCCTTTCGGCAGGCCAAATCGCCTGTCCAAACTGCCATTCCACCTTTTCCAGGGACGGGATGGCGGCTCTTTCCTCCCTCCCCTGTCCATCCTGCGGCCATACAATGTTCGTGGGCATCAAGGTCGGCAAATACTATCTTCAGCAGCCAGTTTCAGCCGAAGGTTCCCAGGCTGTCCATTTGGCTCTCGCTCAAGAAGACGGGGAGTTGCTTCCGGTGGTGGTGAAAACGATCGCGGTTTCATCCAAGTCGCATCCCGCAAATATCCAGGCATTGTGGAATGAGGCCCAGGTGGGCGGCCTGCTCAACGACACGGATTATGTCTCAGGCTGCCTCGACCATGGAGTCTCGAATGGCTATTATTACATCGCGAGACCCTACGTGGAAGGCGAACGCCTGGACCGGTTTATTGCCAGCCACGGCAAGCTCGCCCCCATTGACGCCATCAGGCTTGGAACGCATTTGCTGGCGGCAATCCAGCACATTTATCATGTCGGTTTTCTCTTCCGCAATCTCAAACCGGAAAACATCCTGCTCAATCCCTACGGCTATGCAGTGCTCTTCGGTCTGGGGCAATGCCGTCCGGTCAACGACGCCAAAGTGCCCACGGCCTTTGACAAACCAGTCTCACCAGTGGTTTATTACGCTCCTGAACGTCTGTTAAACCAAGGAGAGACCATCGCCAGCGAACTTTATTCGCTGGGCATGGTTTTGTACTACGCGGCAACGGGACATGCCTATTTCACCGACGAGGAATTCAAGGACCTGCTCTCACGCCGTTTTACCGGCACACGCCCGGTTGGAGGTCGCTTCGCCAACCTCCCCACCTCACTGGCGATCCTGCTGGACTCTATGTTGCGTTTCAATTCCGCCGAACGTCCGCATGACTGCCCCGAAGTAGACGACTCCTTGAAGGCAATCCTCACTGAGCTGGAGGAGGACTAGGGTGCCCGGCTGCTTCGACATCCTAGCGCAGGACCCCGCCAGCCGGGCACGGCGCGGGCGTCTCCACACCGCGCACGGCGACGTGGAGACGCCAGTCTTCATGCCAGTAGGCACGCAGGGAACTGTAAAGGCGATGAGCAATGCGGAGCTGGAAGAACTCGGCGCCCAAATTATTCTGGGAAACACCTATCATCTCAACCTACGGCCAGGGATGGACCTAATGGCAAAGGCAGGGGGTCTGCATCGATTCATGAACTGGAAGCGCGCCATCCTCACCGACTCTGGAGGCTTCCAGGTCTTCTCCCTGGCCAAATTGCGCAAGCTCACTCCTGACGGGGTGAAATTCCAGTCGCACATTGACGGCAGCACCCTCTTTCTAGGTCCCCGCGAGTCGATGGCCATCCAACGTACCATCGGAAGCGACATCGCGATGTGCTTCGATGAATGCACTCCCTGGCCCGCCACCCATGAACAGGCGGAGAAATCGCTGGATCTTACTCTGCGCTGGGCCGCGATGTGCCGTGAGCAACCACGTGCAGAGGGGCAACTTGTCTTCGGCATCGCGCAGGGCTCCGTTTACCAAGACCTGCGGGAGCGCGCTGTGCAGGAGCTGGGAAAGCTGGACTTCGACGGCATGGCGGTCGGCGGGGTCTCCGTAGGCGAGTCCGAATGCCAGATGGTGGACGCACTTGACTATGTCGCGCCATTCCTTCCCCCCTCCAAGCCACACTATCTGATGGGCGTAGGCACGCCGCGCCAACTCATTCTGGGAATGCTTCGCGGCATCGACATGTTCGACTGTGTCCTGCCCACCCGCATGGGCCGCAACGGTTCCGCATACACGCCGACGGGAACCATCCCCATCAAGGCGGCGCGCTATGCGGAGGACTTTTCGCCTATCCAAGAGGGTTGTGCCTGCTACGCATGTCGCCACCACACCCGTGCCTACATCCGCCATCTTCTTCACGTAGGCGAAATCCTCGGCGCACGGCTGATGACCATCCACAACCTGCATTTCTTCATCAATCTCGCCCACGAGGCACGACGACATTTGGAGCAGGGCACCTTCGCCATCTTCGCCCAAGGCATTCTCGACGCCTATCCCGAGGCAAAATAGTTTTATCAAAAAATAATTCCTTCCAACTGGAAAAAACACCATACAATCCGTATATTAGTTTAGAAGTCCTCGCTTCCCTCCCAACAAACCAACCACAAGGAGAACCAACCATGAAGAAAATCTACTTCCTCTTCGCGCTGATTGCCCTTCTGGCCTTTGCTCCGGCATGTAGCCACCACCATCACCACCACCACAGCAGCGGTTTCCAGGAAAAGCCGCTCATGAATCCATCCTACCACCCCCACAAACCGATTAAGCCCGGTCATCACGGCAAGCCGCGTCCCCGCTAATATCAATTGGTGACTTGCATGTTCGCCTCAGTCCCTGGATGAATATGACCACTTCCGGGACTGAGGCGTTTTTGTGTTCCATTTTTCATTTAGCGAGGGAATCTTGCGAATATCCATTCTCTTCACTTCTTTCACATTTCTCGATCCGCCTGTGTCGAAAGTGAAGGGGATATAGTTCTCGAAATTTTATTTCACATTCCACACCACATTTCCACCAATGCGTCCTGCGCTTCACTGTCTCATTCCACGTCCCGCCGAAGTCACGCTGACTGAAGGCGAATTCACTTTCACTCGTCCGCTGCAGGTCTCCGACCGCCTTCCTGCCATCCGTGAACGGCTGGAGTTCTTTGGCGCCAAGCTCGCCGATGATGCAACAGCAGTCATCACCGTCGCCAAAGACAAGTCGTTGCCCGTCGAAGGCTTCGCCATCACGGTCACGTCCAACGCAATTCGATTGACGGCAAGCGACGAAGTGGGAGAATTCTATGCCCAGGTTGCACTGGAACAACTGCTCTGGATTGCCTTTGCCGAGGGCACCGATGTCGCCAAGATGCAATGCGGCACGGTGCGGGACTACCCGCGATACCCCATGCGTGGGCTGATGATCGACAGCGCACGGCACTTCCAGTCCAAGACAGTCATTCTTTCCGTCCTCGACATGATGGCAAAACTTCGCCTGAACCACCTTCACTGGCACTTAACTGACGGCGAGGGCTGGCGATTCCCCAGCCTAGGCGCACCGAAACTCAACACCCTGGACGGTCGGCAGGCGGGTTGCTATGCGGCCGCCGAAATCGCCGAAATCACCGCCTATGCGAAGGACCGTCACATCACCATCATTCCGGAATTGGACATGCCCGGCCACTCGTGGGGACTGACACACCTCTACCCCGAACTGGCGTGCGACTCGGAACACCCAGGCAACGAACTCTGCGTCGGCAACCCAAAGACCATGGAGTTCATGCTGCATCGGCTGGACGAAATGCTCGCGCTCTTCCCTGAAAGCAAATTCATCCACATCGGCGGGGACGAGGCGGGCACCGGCCACTGGGAGAAATGCCCGAAGTGCCAGGCGAAAATCAAGGAGCTCGGTCTGGCCAACGAGCGCAAGCTGGAGGAGTGGTTCATGGTCACGATGTCCAGACACGTGCTGAAGGCAGGCCGCACGCCGGTGAGTTGGTGCACCAGCGCCGTCATGCCCGACGGACACCTCTTCCAGGCCTGGAACGACGTCCACGAACTCATGGACTTGGCCTGGGGCACCCGCAAGAACCTCGTGCTCTCTTCGCTTTATATACCTTTCTATATGGACTATCCACAGAATGCCGAGGAACCGCACTTCAACTGGATGACCGTCCAGACCGAGGAGATGATGTACGACGGCGAGCCAGCCGCCCACATGGAGCGCGAACTCGGCGACCGGCTCCAGGGCATCGAGTCGCCGCTGTGGACGGAGATGGTCCCCGAATGGCGCGTGAAAGCCAAGTTCCTCCCCCGAGCCATCGCCATCGCCGAGGTCGGCTGGACGAAGCACGAACTGCGTGACTACCACGACTACCTCCGCAGACGCCTTTCCCTGGAATCCGCCGGATACACTTGGTAAAGGTTAAAGTCTTCTATCCGCACTAGCCATTCTAGCCGGACTAGCCATTCTAGCCGGACTAGCCATTCTAGCCGTTCTATGAAAAAGCACACCGCGAAATCCCTCGAGCAGCAGATCGAAAAGCTACTCGCCAAACTCACGCTCGATGAAAAGCTGTGCCTGATCCGTGGGCGTACCGACTCCCATACCGGCGATGTGCCACGCCTGGGCATCCAGGGCATCCATACCTCCGATGGTCCCCAAGGCATTCGCCTGGAGGATGGTCGCACCACCACTGCCCTCCCCTGCGGGCAGTCACTCTCCTGCACCTTTTCCCCGAAAAGCGCCGAAAAGGCGGGACGGCTTTTGGGACGCGAGTGCCGCGCCCTCGGCGTCCAGGCGCTTCTGGGACCGGGCATGAATCTGATGCGCACGCCGCTGAACGGTCGCTCCTTCGAATACTTCGGCGAAGACCCGGTCCTGGCCGGAACCATCGCCGCAGGCTACGTCAAAGGCATCCAGAGCCAACAGGTTGCGGCATGCCCCAAACACCTGGCCCTCAATAACCAGGAGATCTGCCGAACCGTTGGAAGCTCCAATATCGATGAACGCACGTTACGCGAACTTTATCTTCGCAGTTTTGACATCGCTGTACGCGAGGCAAGGCCCTGGATGATGATGTCCAGCTACAACCGCATCAACGGTGTCTATGCCTCCCAGTGCGGTCACACCCAGCAGGATGTCATCAAGGACATCGACGGCTTCGACGGCGTGATGGTCTCCGACTGGGGAGGCGTCCACGACACCTACCAGCCTGCGATGAACGGCCTCGACCTCGAAATGGGAAGTTCGTTGGAAAACCAGTACTTCGACGCACCCCTGCGTCGTCTGGTCGAACAAGGCGATGTCCCGATGGCAGTCATCGACGAGAAGGTCCGCCGCATCCTGCGGCTCATTCTGCGCACCAAGGGCCTGCATAACCATCCGATTGACGCCCCCAAGGGCGAAGTGGACACTGCGCGAAACCACCGCGAGTCCCGCGAACTGGCCGAGGACGGCATGGTCCTCCTGCAAAATGACAAATCATTCTTACCACTTAATCCAAATAAGTTAAAGAATATTTTAGTGCTTGGACCCAATGCCGATGTCGCGCACAACCTGGGACGTCTTCAGGAGACCGGCGGTTCCGGCGCGGTCCATCCGGCTTACGAGGTCACGCCTCTGGAGGGCATCCGCAAGTTCCTTGGCAACGCCGTCCAAGTGGATTTCCTGCCCGCCGTGGAATTTGACGACCATGCGGATCTTCCCGCCGAACTCCTGCCCGATGGTCTGAAGCTGGAATACTTCGAGTCCCTGGAACAACTCCTCGCCGGCGCCAAGCCCATCCAGACTGAAGTAGCCTCCAAGCCCGAACTCTACTGGGGCGCGGCGGCGGCCGCTGGCGTAGCCCAGGTCGGTGGCTTATCGCTTCGCACTGCACCACGCCATGGGATGTTTGCCTTGCGTATCAAGGGAACGCTAAAGCCCTCCGAGAGCGGTCCTGCCCGCTTGAGCTACAATGTCCAAGGCTTGGAAGCCGAGGTCTATCTGGACGGCAAGCCGGTGCTCTCTGGCTGGCATGAGGGGCTCACCGCCGCCGAGTACCGCTTCGACGCCAAGAAAGGCCACGCCTACCGTCTGGAAATTCGCCTCGTGCGTCAGAATCCTGGCGACGCGATGTTCCGCCTCTTCTGGAAGCAAAACGAGGAACTTCGCCAACAGGAGGCGCTGGCGGCCGCGCACGATGCCGACGCAGTGATCTTCATCGGCGGAACCACCCACGCCTACGACAAGGAGTGCCTCGGATACTACAACCCGCCGAACGCGGACAAGCCGGATCTCGAACTGCCTTGCGGACAAGCCACTTTCCTCACGAAACTCGCCCAGGCAAATCCACGCACCGCCGTGGTGCTGGTAAACGGCTCGCCGATCAGCGTGGAGCCATGGGCCGACCAGGTGCCAGCCATCCTGGAGGCCTGGTACGGCGGGCAGGAAGCCGGCACCGCCATTGCACGTGTCCTCTTCGGCGCCACCGAAGCCGGCGGACGCCTTAGTTGTACCTTCGGAAGACAACTTGCGGACTATGCCTGCCACGCGAACGGAAGCTACCCCGGCGACCGCGACCCCGCCTTCGCCCAAACCAATTACCTCGAAGGCGTCTTCATCGGCTATCGGCACTTCGACCGCGACGGCATCGAACCGCGCTTCCCCTTCGGCTTCGGACTCTCCTACACGACCTTCCGTCAGAAACTGCTGAAAGTCACTTTGCGGTCAACCGATATCATCGCGGAGGTCTCGGTCACCAACACTGGCAAACGCGCCGGTTCGCAGGTCGTACAGGTCTATGCGGAAGAGTGCAAGCCTACCGTTCCGCGTCCGCCACGGGAACTCGTCGGCTACGCGAAACTCCGGCTGGAACCAGGCGAAACCCGTACCGCCACCATCCGCATTCCCTTGCGCGCCCTAGCCTACTTCGATGTCCAGCGAAATGCCTTCGTGGTGAATGCGGGAAAGTCCATCCTGCACTTCGGCACCTCCAGCCGCGAATTCTTCGCCCAGAAAACCATCGTCATACCTAGACCTCATCGATACCAGTAGGCCAAAGGACCTTCCAATTCCCGTTGGTCAAGCAAGGGGGCCGTTGCCAGACCTCAATCGAGGTGGCAGCGGCCTTTTTTCGTAGCCGACGCGAAGCCCCGAAGCCGCCATGGAAATGCTTGAAAACAGCGATTTTGAGCTTATATTAAGAAGTTTGTCCAATTCAAGGGAAATCAAAATCCTTTTTTGAGGAAAGATAGGCTGTTATGAGTCAGGTTGTCAAAAAGAAATTCCGGTGCCATCCGGAACCCAACGAGTGCAAGGGCTGCGGGCGTTGCGTGAACGCCTGTCCGAAGAAGCTGTTGAAGCTGGGGAGTGCTCTCAACATCATGGGCGTGCCATACGCCGAATATGTCGGCGATGGTTGCATCGGCTGTGGGGCGTGCTTCTACACCTGCCCCGAACCGGGCGCAATCACCGTCTTTGAAATCACTGGGGAGGAATGACTTATGGAATACAGCAACAAACTCCTTCTCAAGGGCAACGAGGCGGTCGTCTATGGCGCGTTGCTTGCCGGATGCGACTGCTTCTTCGGCTATCCGATCACGCCCGCCAGCGAAATCGCGCAGACTGCGGCGGAGAAATTCCCGCTGCTGGGCCGCACTTTCCTTCAGGCGGAGTGCGAGACCGCCTCTATTAATATGGTAATGGGCGCCTCCGCAGCCGGCCGACGCGTCATGACCGCCAGTTCCGGACTCGGCATCAGCCTCAAGCAAGAGGGCGTCTCCTACATCGCGACGATGGAGCTGCCCTGCGTCATCATCGACGTCATGCGCGGCGGTCCCGGCCTGGGCAACATCGCCCCCGAGCAGTCCGACTACAACCAGATCACGAAAGGCGGCGGCCACGGCGGATACAAGGTCATCGTGCTGGCCCCCGGCTCCGCGCAGGAGATGTGCGACTTCGCGGGACTGGCCTTCGACCTGGCGGACCAGTACCGCTCGCCCGTCTATCTGCTGACCGACGGCGTGGTCGGCCAGATGCTCGAGTCCGTGACTCTGCCCGCCCCGCGTCCGCGCCGCGAATCTCCGGAGTGGGCGCTGGACTTCAAGGTCAACCCGCGCACCAACTACCTCACCAGCATCTACATGGAGCCGGCCGACCTCGAAAAGGTCAACATCCATCTGAATGAAAAATACGCTCGCATCGAGGAAAACGAACAGCGCTGCGAAGAATACCTCGCCGACGACGCGGAGTTCATCATCAGCGGGTTCGGAATCTGCGGTCGCGTGATCCGCACCGCCGCCGAACGGCTCCGCGAAGAAGGCATCCGCGCCGGTGTCATCCGTCCGCTCACGCTCTTCCCCTTCCCGAAGAAGGCCTTCCGCAAGCACGCGGAACACGCCAAGAGCTTCGTGTCCGTGGAGTTGAACAACGGCCAGATGATCGACGACATCCGGCTGGCCATCGAATGCTCCCGTCCGGTCTCCCTGGTGAATCGGATGGGCGGAAATCTGGTCACCGTCGATGACGTGGTTCGTCATGTCCGCAAGCTTGCGAAGGGAGGGAACTGAAGATGTCAGAAGTGGTGAAATTCGGTCGCCCGAAAGGGTTCTTCGAGACGTTTGAACGGCGTCCCGGCTCCATCAAGAAAAACATGTCCTACTGCCCCGGCTGCGGACACGGCGTTCTGCACAAGCTCATCGCCGAGGCCATCGCGGATTTCGGCATCCAGGACAAGACGACGCTGATCAGCCCTGTCGGCTGCTCGGTCTTCGCATATTTCTACTTCGACTGCTTTGGGTTGCAGGTCCCCCACGGCCGTTCGGCCGCAGCGGCGACGGGCCTCACCCGCGCGAACCCGGAGAGCATCGTCATCGGCTACCAGGGTGACGGCGACCTCGCGGCAATCGGCTTCAACGCCTTCATCCAGGCGGCGAACCGCGGAGAGAACTACTGCGTCTTCTTCGTCAACAACGCGATCTACGGCATGACCGGCGGCCAGATGGCCCCGACCTCATTGCTAGGACAGAAGACCACGACCAGCCCCTACGGGCGCAATGCGCTCACCGAGGGCTACCCCCTGAAGGTCTGCGAGATGGTCTCCCAGCTGGAGGCTCCGGTGTATGTCGAGCGCGTGGCGCTAACCTCTCCCGCGAACATCCTCAAGGCGCGCAAGGCGGTCCGCAAGGCAATCCAAATCAGCATGGAGAAGAAGGGCTTCGCCTTCGTCGAAGTGCTTTCCGGCTGCCCGGTCAACCTCAAGCTGAAGCCCGCCGACATGGACAAGTTCATCGAGGAGAACATGACCAAGTACTTCCCGCTCGGCGTCTTCAAGGATGTTGCGGAC
Source organism: Victivallales bacterium (assembly GCA_017417585.1). Classification (GTDB taxonomy): domain Bacteria; phylum Verrucomicrobiota; class Lentisphaeria; order Oligosphaerales; family Oligosphaeraceae; genus RGIG1601. Next base: position 71,338 of record JAFPYX010000043.1, on the reverse strand, counting down.
GAGCGTGAACCCGTCAAGCGCGCCGTGCCGGTCTATGACCGCGAGAAGGTCGAGGAGACCCTCTACCGCGCCATGCCCGGCGGAAATGAAGCGCACGAGTCGCTCGACTCGCCGCTCTTCGACCGCGAACTGCGCGTCAAGATCGGCGGATTCGGCGGCCAGGGCGTGCTGAGCCTCGGTCTGATTCTGGCGGCGATGGGCAAATACCGCAACCTCAACGTCTCGTGGCTGCCCAGCTACGGTCCGGAGATGCGTGGCGGCACCGCCAACTGCGCGGTGATCCTGAACAAGGGCGCCATCGGCTCCCCGATCGTGGACAGCAACTGCGACCTGCTCGTCGTCCTCAACCGGCCGTCGCTCGACAAGTATCTGCCTGAGCTCGGCGAGAACGGCGTGCTGATGTACGACAGCTCGACCATCAAGGAGGCGCCACAGGTCAAGCCCGGCCAGAAGGCAATCGCCATCAGCGCCGGAGACATCGCCGAGGAGTTCGGCAACCTCAAGTGCGCCAACGCCGTCATGCTCGGTGCCATCGGCGCAATGCTGTCCAAATACTACCTCACCCCCGCCGATGCCGCGAAATTCCAGGAGACCGCCGAAGCCGCGATCGCGGAATGCTTTGCCGGCAAGGACAAGATTGTTAAAATGAATGCCGAGGCGTGCAAACTCGGCTTTACCAAAATGCAAAATGCACAACCGTAAACACCCCCCCGAAATGCACAGTCATAAACAACCCACTCGATAGGAGAAAAAAGTCATGGACACTCAATTTGCCGATGTTGGTCGCCGTCTTCGTGAATTGCGCACGATTCTCGAAATTTCCGAGCAGGAAATGGCGATTATTACCGGCGTGAGTGAACAGGACTACCGTGACCACGAAGAGGGAAAGGTCGATTTCTCGTTCACCTTCCTTCTCCGTTGCGCGGAACGTTTCGGCGTGGATATCAGCCAGCTGGTGACGGGTCACTCGCCCAGGCTCTCCAGCTACCACCTGAACCGTCAGGGCGAAGGCATGCCGATCCGGCGCAAGGGCGGCTTCGAGTATCTGTATCTGGCATCTCTGCTGAAAAACCGCGGAGTGCTGCCCTTCCTCGTGAAGGCTCCGCCACAGCCGGAGAACACCCCCATCACGCTCCAGACCCACGCGGGCGAGGAGTTCGACTACATCCTCAAGGGCACATTGAAGGTCCAGTTCGAGGACAAGGTCGAAATCATGCACCCTGGCGACAGCGTGCTGTACAACTCCTCCCTGCCCCACGGCGAACTCGCCATCGGCTACGAGCCATGCGAATTCCTCGCCGTGGTCATCAAGGGCGAAGACGATGAGCAGAAGACCGTTCTGCCACATTTGCAGGAGGCCATCGACCCCGCCGCCAACCCAGCGGTCTTCTACCATCGCTTCCTCGACGAGACCTTCACCCCAGACGGAAAGCTCGAAGCGGTCAAGTTCCACTATCCAGAAAACTACAATTTCGCCTTCGACGGCCTGGATGAGTTGGCGAAGAAGCTCCCGGACCAGCGGTGCATGCTCTACTTCGACAAGCACCACAACAAACGCGAATTCACCTTCGCCGAAATGGCAAGGGAGTCGCGCCGCACCGCGAACTACCTGACCAGCCTCGGCATCAAGAAGGGCGACCGCGTCATGCTCGTGCTGAAACGACGCTACCAGTTCTGGTTCATCGTGACCGCACTGCACCGCATCGGCGCAATCGCGATTCCCGCAACCAACCAGCTGCAGGAAAAGGATATCGTGTACCGCTTCGAGAAGGCGGGCGTCTCCGCAGTGATCTACGTCACCGACGACGGCATCCCCGCGCACGTCGCCGCCGCACAGGCAAAGTGCCCCAATGTGAAGCTGCGCATCGTGGTCGGCGAAGCCGGTCCCGGCGAACATGACTTCGACAAGGAGATGGCTGCGTTCGGCGACGAGTTCGCTCGTCCGGCGGATCTTCGTGCGACCGACCCAGCGATCATGTTCTTCAGCTCCGGCACCTCCGGCTACCCGAAGATGGTCGTGCACGCGCACACCTACTCTCTCGCGCACATCATGACTGCGCGCTGGTGGCACCATGTCCAGCCCGGCGGACTGCATCTGACCATCTCCGACACCGGCTGGGGCAAGGCGCTGTGGGGCAAGCTCTACGGCCAGTGGCTCTGCGAAAGCGCGGTCCTGGTCTATGACTTCGACCGCTTCGATGCGGCGGACCTCCTGCCACTCATCCGTGAGAGCAACGTGACGACCTTCTGCGCTCCGCCCACGATGTACCGCTTCTTCATCCGCGAGGACCTGAGCAAGTACGACCTCTCCTGCATCCAGTACGCCGCGACCGCCGGCGAGGCGCTGAACCCGGAGGTCTTCAACCTCTTCAAGAAGGCCACCGGATTGAACATCATGGAGGGCTTCGGACAGACCGAAAGCACGCTCCTGCTCGCCAACTTGATCGGCATGACTCCGAAGCCCGGCTCCATGGGCAAGCCTGTTCCGCCCTACGACATCGTCCTGCTGGACCCCGATGGAAAGGAGGTCCCCCCTGGCGAGGTCGGCGAAATCTGCGTCCGTGCCGAAAAGTACGACCTGCCGGGGCTCTTCCTCGAATACTACCAGATGCCCGAACAGACTGCCGAAAGCTGGCATGACGGCTTCTACCACACCGGCGACACGGCGTGGAAGGACGAAGATGGATACTTCTGGTATGTCGGACGTTGCGACGACCTCATCAAGTCCTCCGGCTACCGCATCGGCCCCTTCGAGGTCGAGAGCGTGATGATGGAGCTGCCATACGTGCTGGAATGCGCGGTGGTCGGCGCCCCCGATCCCGTGCGCGGGCAGATTGTGAAGGCGTATATCGTCCTCACCCCAGGCAAGGTCGGCAACGAGGCGCTGTGCAAGGAAATCCAGGACTACGTGAAGAAGAACACCGCGCCCTACAAGTATCCGCGCCAAATCGAGTTCATCGAAGCGATGCCCAAGACGCCCAGCGGAAAAATCCGCCGGACGGAATTGCGCGAAATGGCCCGAAAAGGCTAGGCGCAACGTATCCCCGCAAATATCATCGTCTTGCGAAGGCGTGAAAATTCCACCGGGGAAACGTCCCCCGGTGGAATTCCCAAAAATGTTACAAGCTTAAGCGCCCATTTGCGGCATGGCTCGTGGTTGTGACACGCAGGATTGCGCGGAAAGTAGGTAGTAGATAGCCCTTGCGTTCCAATCCATCACCTACACGCATAATACGTGACCTGCCAGGAGCATCGGGTACAGATGTAAATCGCTGCCTTTTTTGTTTGTTGTGCATGTTGCGGAAATAAGAAATCTGCCGGACTGCAGTGATTCTCTCACTCAATATTATGAAATAAAAAACTTCAGAGGCTCCAGTCGATGGGAGTGCGTCCGGCTTCTTCCAGCAGTCGGTTCACGGCGGTAAACGGACGGCTCCCAAAGAATCCCCGATAGGCTGAAAGGGGCGATGGATGCGGCGAGGCGATCACGGCATGGCGTGTCTCGTCAATCAGGCCGCGCTTGGCCTGTGCGGGAGCACCCCAAAGAACAAAGACCACGCGCCTGGGCAAGGCCGAGACACTGCTTAGAATGGCGTCTGTCACTGCCTCCCAGCCGATATCGCGGTGGCTGAATGCCGCGTGTTCCCTGACGGACAAGATGGTATTCAAGAGCAGCACTCCCTGACGAGCCCACTTTGTCAAATCCGGCTGCGCCGGCAAAGGTCTGCCCAAGTCCGCCGCATATTCCTTGAGAATATTCTTCAGTGACGGAGGCAGTTTCTTGCATTCTGAGGGGACTGCAAACGCCAACCCCATCGCCTGCCCTGGCTCATGGTAGGGATCCTGCCCAAGAATCACTGCGCGGACCTCTTCCGGAGCCACCAACTCAAGCGCCCGGAAAATCTGTCCTGGAGGGGGATAGATCACAACGCCCTTCGTTCGCTCTTCCGCGACAGCCGCCAACGGTGCTTCCGCAATATCCGGCGGGAGGCATTTCACCCACGCCGACGGGACGATATCGTCCGGCATGATAGCCGCCGACTCCATAAAAGCCAATTGCGGCTGGTTATCACTAGAAAGTTTCCTCTTCACTATCCTGGCATGAATGGAATTTGAGATGAAGGACTTTCCCGGACGACAAAAGGACTTCCACCCTCCAACCTAACCTCTAACTCTTATCCTTGCCATTATGCCTCGGCGTCTTCAATGACCAGGTTATTCATGATAAACTCGTAACGCGCATGGGTATCATTGCCCATCAGCAGATTGAGCACGCCATCCACATTGCGTGCATTCTCCACCGTCACCGGCTGGAGCTTGATGGAGTCCGGCTGGATGAACTGCCCGAACTCCTTGGGGTTGATTTCACCAAGGCCCTTGAATCGTGTGACCTCGACGCCCTGCCCGATTTTCTTCATTGCCGCATCTCGTTCCTTTTCGGTGTAGCAATAGATGGGCGCATGGGACTTGCTTCTGGCACGGAAAAGCGGCGTCTCCAGGATGTACAGATGTTCCGAGGAAACCAGCTGAGGGAAGAAGGTTAGGAAGAAAGTGATGAGGAGATTCCGGATGTGGAAGCCATCATAGTCCGCATCGGTGGCAATGACCACTTTCGCATAGCGGAGGTTGTCCAGATTCTCCTCGGCGCCAAGCGCCTTCATCATTCCGTAGAGTTCCTCGTTCTTATAGATGACTTCCTTGGTGAGGCCATAGCAGTTGGTGATGACGCCGCGCAACGCGAAGACCGCCTGCGTCTCGGCATCCCGCGAGGCTGAGACCGATCCGGCGGCCGAGTCGCCCTCGGTGAGGAAAATCATCGAATTCAGGCACTTCTCCTTGTCTTCCGGTTTGCGGCGGGAATCCGCTTCGTTGAGATGAAATTTGCAGTCCCGCAACTTCTTGATTTTGAGCACAGACTTCGCCTCAAGCTCCTTGGCGCCCTTGCGGATGCTCTGAATCTGCTTGCGCACGCTCTCGTTCTTCGCGATCTTGTCGAAGATGATCTGCTTGATATCCGGATTCTTGTAGAGAATCTGGACGATTGCCGCCTTGATGTCCTGGACCCACTGCTGGCGTGGTTCAGGGCTGGTCAGCTTGTGCTTGGTCTGGGAGTCGAAATTTGCATTTTCGAGGCGAACGGCAATGGCCCCGGTAAGCCCTGCCCTGACATCATCAGGATCAAACTGCTTGTCCTTGGGGGCGATTTCATTGATGGCCTTGGCGATGGCCTCCTTGAAGGCAGAGAGATGGGTGCCTCCGTCGTTGGTGTAGTTGCTGTTGGCGAATGAGTAGTAGGTCTCGTTGGCGGAATTGGTGTGGGCGAAGGCGAACTCCAGGTTCTCGGTGCGGAAATGGATGATCTCGTAGAGGGGATTCTCCAGCTTGCTTTCCACCAGATCACGCAGTCCCCTGCGCGAGAAGAATTTCTCGCCATTGAACTCCAGCGAGAGCCCCGCATTCAACCAGGCGTAATGCTGAAGGCGACGCTCCAGGAACTTCCTTTCGAAGTGGAACTCGCCGAAGATCTCGGCGGAGGGCCGGAAGCGGATGAAGGTTCCGTTTGGCTCCTGGGTTTTACCCTTGTTCTCCTTCACAAACTTGCCTTCCTGGAAGAACACCGTAAGCATCCGGCCATCCCGGAAGCTGGTCGCCTCAAACTCCTCCGAGAGGAAATTCACCGCCTTCAAGCCGACGCCATTCATACCAATGGAGGCAGAGAAGACGCGGGGCTTGCCCTCTTCATTCAATCCGAACTTGCCGCCAGTGTTGATTTTCGAGACGCAGTCTTTGAGCTTTTCCAGCGGAATTCCCCTGCCGTAGTCGCGCACGGAAACCACGCCATCCTCCGTCACCGTGGTGATGATTCGGCGGCCAGCCCCCATCATGAACTCATCGATGGAGTTGTCAACCACTTCTTTGAACAACACGTAGATGCCGTCGTCATTGTGTTCGCCATTGCCCAGGGCGCCTATATACATTCCAGGGCGCGCGCGGATGTGTTCCCGACTTTCCAGCGTCCGGATGGAACTTTGGTCATAGTTTCCTGCGGCAATGTGCGCTGCAGCGTTGAAATTCATTTCCGGGGTTTCTTGAGCCATGAATCAGAAGATAGTTTGACTACGACCAATTCTGGTCGCAAACAGCACAAAGACGCATCTCAACGAAGGATGCAGGCACCGGCCGCCTTACTCCAGGTAGAATGCATCGGTTATTTTTTCCGGGAAGAGCGAGAAGAGCGGGAAGATACAGTGGACTTGCGGCTCGAGGACGGGGCAGAAGGAGCGACGGCCTTACGGCGAGTGGAGCCCATGCCCATGGACATGCCGCCGCGCTGGCGCTTCGGCTTCACATCCTCATCCAGATACACGTCCTCGTCCAGATCCTCGTCCAGATCGGGTTCCATGTCGTCCTCGAAATCACTGTCCTCATCGTCTTCATTCTCATATTCGTCGTCGAATTCATCCATGTCCTCATCATCCAGGTCATCCTGGTCATAGTCATTCTGAAGCGAGGAAGCCATTACCAGCTGGCCACATTCGGGGCAAAAGCCGTCTTCCTTTTCGACATCCGAAACACGAACCTTGCATTCGCAATGCGGGCATTTGATGGTTTCACCGGCCATTCGATTATCTCCTCAAGTTTGATTGATCAAGAGCATTCAAAGTTGCAAGAGGACTTGCGTATGCGCATCCCCTTCCGCGCATTTCGCGTAATTTACACCCCGCGCGGAATTTCTCCCGACGGCAAAAAAGATTTTCGGCCGACGGCGGGGGAACAACATCTTTCTCCGGCTATGCCTCGGTGGCTTTCGCCTTGTCCTTGTTGGCCTTGAGAGAAAGGAGGAATTCGGCGTTCGAGCCGGTTTTCCGCAAGTTGGCAACCAGCCGTTCCATGGCATTGGCCGGATCGTTCAACGTCGCCAGCCCACGGCGCAGATACCACATGTAGTCCAGTTCCTCGGCATCCACGATGAGTTCCTCGCGGCGAGTTCCAGACTTGGTGATGTCGATGGCGGGGAAGACACGTCGGTCGGCCAGCATCCGGTCCAGATGGAGTTCCATATTGCCGGTGCCCTTGAACTCCTCAAAGATGAGTTCGTCCATGCGGCTACCCGTGTCGATGAGCGCGGTCGCCAGAATTGTCAGAGAGCCGCCGCCCTGGATATTTCGGGCCGCTCCGAAGAAGCGCTTGGGCTTGTGAAGTGCATTGGCATCTAGACCGCCGGAGAGGATTCTTCCGGAGCGTGGCGCGAGGGTGTTGTAGGCACGGGCAAGTCGCGTGATGGAGTCCAGCAGGATCACCACGTGCCTGCCATTCTCCACCAGGCGTTTCGCACGTTCGGAAACGAGTTCCGCCAGCATCACGTGATGTTCTGGCGGCTCGTCAAAAGTGGAGGCGACGATCTCCGCGTCCACCAGCCGTTTCATGTCCGTGACTTCCTCCGGGCGTTCATCGATGAGGAGGATGATCAAAGTGACGTCGTCGTTGTTGGCAAGGACAGAATTGGCGATCTTCTGCAGCATGATGGTCTTGCCTGTGCGCGGCGGAGCGACGATGAGGCCGCGCTGTCCTCGTCCGATGGGCGTCACCAAATCCACCACCCGCATCGCGATTTCCTCCTTGCCACGCTCCAACAGGATACGTTGGGTGGGGTAAAACGGCGTCAGGCTCTCGAAGGCCCTCAGGCCGTGCCGTTCCGCCGGCGCGGTGCCGTTGACCGCATAGACCTTCAGCATCGCGCTCATGCTCTCCTTTTCCCGCGGACGTTTCACGCTGCCGAAGACCATGTCCCCCGCCCGCAGGCCATACCGTTTGACATACAGTGGAGTCACATAGACATCATCCGGCGAAGGAAGGTAGTTGAGTTCGGGACAGCGGAGATACCCATAGCCGTCATTGCCGAATTCGATGACCCCGGAGGCGAATGAAGTCTCCTTCAAATTATCCCGCTGGTCATTGACTTCGATGATCTTCGCTACCAGTCCCTCCACATCGCCGCTGTCAAGCTGCGTGGCGTCAATGGAGAGTTCCTCAGCCACCTTCGCCAAAACCTGCAGGTCGATGGAGAGCAAATGAAGACGGTTCAGGCGAGGACGGGTCAGATCGCGAACCTCCTCCGTTTCAACATAGGCGGCCTCCAGTTCGCCTTCATCCTCGAATCCCGCGACAAACTCATCGGTAACCGCCAGGTCGTCACGGACATAACGAGAAGAACCGCCCTTCCGCCCTCCCTTTGGCCCCTTTTCAAACCCTTTCCCGGAACGGGCACCTTTGCCACCACGTGCTGCCGATGGAGGCTGGGGGACCTCGCCCGTCCCTTGCCGCACGATCTTGCCTGCAGCCTTCTCACGCTCCAACTGCGCCTTTGGGGGAGGAAGAGTGACCGGTTGCGCCATGCCGGAGCGAGGTTTGGAGAGGCTAATCAGCCCGTTGCCGGCATTGGGAAGCAGAGAATTCAGGAGGCGCCCTGTTGCGTTTTCCTGCCCGTTGTCCGACAGCGGAACCGCCGGCGGCTCAGCATCGGGAATCCGCAATTTGTCCTCCGCCGCAACATCAGATGCCACTGCAGGGTTTTCCGATTTGAACTCTTCCTGCGAAGAAATCATTTTTTCAGTCTTTTCAGTCATGTCAAAGTTGATTTCAAGGTTTAAAGAAAAGCGAAAGATATTAGATTCATCACTTTTATTATTATATAGTTATCCGTTTAGTCAACAACTGGTATATGCATCGGCATTGCTCTTGAAGCATCTCCAGCGACCCAATGGTCAGTATGCCGAAATCCGCGCGATTGAGCTTTTCGTCCCGCGGAAGCTGCTGGCCAAGGCGTCGTTTGATTTCCGCATCATCCCAGCCCCTTTTCCGCAGCCGTTCCATTTGCTGTTCCTCGCCGCACCAGGTGGCTACCACCCGGACATCCGTCATTTGCCAGCCGACTTCATACCACAACGGCACCGCCACAAACAACGGCAATGGCGCAATCCGTGCCGATTCTGCGAGCATCCGGTCGCGAATCAACGGATGAAGCAAACTATTGAGCCAGGCAAGTTCTGCAGGGATGCGGAAAACCTGCGCAGCAATGGCCGCCCGGTCCAGCACGCCGTCAGCCAAAATGACAGAAGCCCCGAAATGGTCGGCAATTCTTTGCCAAGCTGGTCCGCCCGGCGCGTAAAGTTCATGGGCCACCTCATCGGCATCCAGGCAATGTGCGCCCAGCTTGGCAAATGAGGCAAGCACCGTGCTTTTTCCCGTGCCGATTCCGCCAGTGATGATGACAAAACTCATGCGTAAAAAAACGATTGCCTCGTTCCTGATCCAGAGAGACTTGAGTAATCTCACCCAAAGGATTCCTGCTGCAAGTCACGACCAAGGGCATCACATCGAATTCAGCAGAACTCCTTCCAGCGCTGGCAGACCTCGTCGGCCAATGCCGCCATCGTCCCCGCCCCATAGTGGTTGATCGGCAGCAAGACAGCACCGGGATGCTGATGTCGAAACCACGTCAATTGCCGTCGGGCATATTGAATCGTGCGATTCGCCAGTACTTCGGTCAAAGCGCCTTCCGAGGAAGGGCCATGGCCAGCAAGATATTCGGCGATGTCACGATAACCCAAAGCCTGCCAGGCCGTCGGTGCCGTTGCCAGCCCGTGCTTCAATGCCTCACGGCACTCGTCAATCCAGCCATTTGCTACCATCGCGGCAGTCCGACGCCGGATGCGTTCTTTCAAGACTTGGAAATCCGGCAGAAGGCAGAATTGCCGGAAACCTTCCAACGGCCTTTCGGAACGTCGATGAAGCTCCCAGGGAGCCTCCCCCGTCAGGCGGTAGATTTCGACGGCCCTGGCCAGATGGCGAGGGTTGCGCCGAAGGTCCTCCGGCAACGGGCCTGCCGATGACAATTCGGCCTGCAGCCGTTCGCAACCTTCAGAGGTTGAACTGGCCTCGCGCAACTCCGCCGCCAAGTTGGCATCGCTGGGCAACAGCTGAAAATCATAGCACAGTGCACGGGCATACAGCCCAGTGCCCCCGACAACGACAGGCAAATGTCCGCGTCCGGAAATCTCACTGGCAAGCTTCTTGACCGCCGGCACAAAGCGGTTCACATTCCATGGCTGGAAGAGCTCCAGGCAGGCAACAAGATGATGAGGCACTCTGGTCTGCTCTTCTGCAGTCGGTTGCGCAGTTCCAATCGCCAGTCCCCGATACACCTGCATTGAGTCGCAGGAAATCAGTTCCCCGGACAGGCGGGTGGCCAGCTCCAATGCAAGCGCGCTTTTGCCGGAGCAGGTCGGCCCCAGCAGGACCAGAACAGGGGACAACGGATGATTCATTTGGCTGACTTTTCGCCACGGTCGAAGAACAGCGCGTAAACCAGCAGGAAGACCACCGAGCACGTGATGGCGCTGTCCGCCACATTGAAGGCCGGCCAGTGACAGGCCTCGCCCCAATGGAAATCCAGGAAATCCACCACTCCAGCCTGAAAAAACGCCCGGTCAATGAAGTTCCCGACGATACCTCCCAGGAGTGCGCCGTATGCGATTGCCGGTGCCACCTTGTTCTCGGAGAACTTCTTGAAGAAGACCACCACCAATAAAGCCGCCAGCAGTGAAATCACCGCAAGCAGCCACGTATGCTGGGCGAAAATCCCCCATGCCGCGCCACGGTTGCGCACATGGACCAGGCTGAGGAACCCGGGGATGACAACCAGTTCGTTTTCCCCCGGAACAGGCCAGTTTGCATAGACCAGAAACTTTGTCAGATGATCCAATGCAAACACTGCCAGGGAAACCACTCCCGGCCAGCCCAGCAAGGAAGTCTTCGAGAGACTAGGCATGACGGCGCGGTGAATTCTGGGACTCGCGCGCGCTTTTGCAGTCAATGCAATAGCGCGCATACGGTCGAATCTCCAGACGGGCGGCACCGATGCGCTTTCCGCAATCCTGGCAAATGCCAAAGGTCCCTTTGCGGATGTTATTCAGCGCGTCGTCAATGAGTTGAAGCGTTTCGCTCCCTTTTGCCATCATGGAGAGATCCACCGAATGGATGAAATCCTCACTGCCGGTCTCCTCGATGTTTTCCCGTGGGCCACGATTCGCTAAGTTGCTCCGGGAACTCTTCATAGTGCCTTCGATACGCTGACGCTCCGCCAGAAGACGCTGGCGGAATTGCTCCAGCTCTTCAGGGGAAAAAGCGGCCTCGGGCACAGCTTTTTTGCGAGTAGTCATGTTGAATGGGATGGGGGATGTCGTTAGGGGCAAGTGCATGAAGGGGTGACAACTTCAGCCACTTGCCCACATGAAGGGAGGCAGCATTTCCGGCCGGTGAGAATATTATGCCAACCAAAATGATTCTGCGCGTTGGCATAAGATAATGGCTTCCCGCGAAATTGCAACTCCCCTGCCCCGTTTCAGCGTTTTGGATTCCTACTGCTCCGCTTCCAAGGCAGCACAAATGCGAGAAAAAAGTTCGCTTTCAGCACGATCCACCTTGGACATCTGGGCTGGCCGTCCCATCCACACCCGGCCATTGAAGAAGACCAAGCCCGGAACCGACCGCCTGCGGGCATGGATTGCCATATCCGCGCTGGTGCCCTCAAGCCTCGCAAAAAAAAGACATGGCCGAGCGCCTGGCAAGCCTGTTACATAGAGCCGCTTCCCGGCCGATACCTTCAATGGCAGGCCCACTCCGCCGAAATCCCCGACGGCAAGTTCCAGATTTCCTCCGGCGGCAAGGCACTCTTGTTTTTCCAAGATCATCCTGCCATCTGCCTTCACCACCAAGTCATCGGCGGCGGCAAGGTCTCCGTGCACCACGATTTCCCTAGCCTGCAATTGGACATCGCCGGACACGGCGGTTTGCACCACTCCGATCTCAAGGCCCTGCCTTGCCACCAAGGAAATATCACCCGAATGGGCTTCGACCTGCCGTAACGAGACATTTTCCCCCTGCAGTTCAATCGCGCCCCCCGTTCCCGAGGAAATCAACTGTCCATCAGACACATTTCCCGCCGTCACACACACAACCGCCTGGTCACCCCGCGTGGTCACGTCAAGTTCTTGCAAGTCATCGCCCCACTCCAAATTGAGCAGGGCACCATTTCCACCGCTCTCCATGAACATCTTCGCCACCGACGAATCCGCATTACCTGACACCTGGATATCCGCATTGCCGGTCAACCACACCGACGGCGCATCAAGTGTGCCGACCGACACCAGTTCCCCCTGGGCCTCCATGACGATTCCCGTTTTCCCCCGCAGCGCACCCTGATTTCTGACTTCGCCGCCGGCCTGGATTCCAATCACGTCTCCAATGACCTCCGCGCCAGTCCCTAGAATGACATCATTGCCCGCCAAGACCTCCGCGGTTCCTGCCTCGGCGAGCATCCGCCCTGCGACCTTCACCGCCCCATCGGTTGATGTCACTGCAATGCAGCCTCCTTTCACGGATGCGTTCAGGGAAATCTCGTCTCCAGCAGTCACGTGCACTCCTCCAGAGGCCGCATCCAAATCCCCGTCCGCCATCACAGCTCCATTCTGTGCGACCAGTGCAACCTCTTGTCCTGCAATTCTATTTTTCAGGCACAGTCCATTCCCTGCAGAAAGCTCCACCTTGCCCGTGGCCTGAATGCCCTCAAGTGTCGCATCGGAACCGGCACGCACACACACCGTGGCGGCATCTTGGAGATTGCCGCCCCAGTCAATGCCGCCCTTTTCTGCCGCCAGCCTCACGTCATGATGCTCCGCTCGCCAATTGCCAATCAGTTCAATGGAGTCGCCAGCATGGAAATTGATATCCGAGCTGGCGATCACGTCCCCCGCCTCCAGGGTGATTCCCGTTTGTGCAAGGAACTCCCCGCCGAGTCGCACCGTTTCACCTTTCAAATTGATTACTCCATCCCTTGCCTCGATGCCTTCGGCCAGTTCGATATCCTGGAATGCAGCCAGCACGATTTCAGAGGCGTCCAGGCGACCGCAAGTCATCTGATTGCCGGCCACGGCCAGCACTTTCCCCCCTGTGTCCAAATCCCCCAACGACAAATCATGTCCGCTCTGCAATGTCAAGTCCGCTTCCAAATCCATCTTCACGCCGTTCCCGACTCGAAGACTTCCTTCCGCAACCAGAGTCAGCTCGTTCCGACCTCCAAGGCGTACCCGATCCAACACCGTAATCGTTCCGTTCACCGTGCCCGTCCGGGCATAATTCAGGATGATAGACTGTTCCGACAATTTATCCGTCAAGTAATCTGCGGAATAATAGGTAAGGACTGGATCGAAATAGGAATAGGAATCCAAGACTCCGCCCATCGTGTTGGCCTCCCTTCGCATATACGTCCATCCATTTCCGTCTTCATCATAAAATCCATAGCCGACACCTTCCGTAAATTCCGGCTGCGCAGCGTCAATCGGCAATTCCAGCTCGATCTCTCCTACCCCACCGGCGGTCAGTTCATAGCCCAAGCCAGCCAACTGGGCGGCTGGATTTCCAATCACCAAATCCGCCGTTGGGTCGATGAGCACCTGTTCGGCCTGCAAATTCCCCACACGGGAAAGCGCTGCATTCTGACCGGAATACTCTGCCATACGTGTCACGACCGTCCCTTCATTGGCCAGCAGAGTCCCCAGCCCTCCGCCAGCCGAAAGGATGGCTTGCCCTCCAGGGGCGTCGATTGTCCCGCGATTGACCACACGACTCTCCTGTTCCGTCGCGAGATCCGAAAAGTCGATCGCCAGCCAGCCGCCATTCGCGAAATTCTCCACCCGTACTGTCCCGGCGGTGCCGGCCAATACGGCTTGCGGCGCACATATCTTGCCGTGGTTGGCGACTTCACGGGCGACCAGCGCCACGGCATCCGCCTGAAGAATGCCGTGATTGGCCACCGCGTTCATTGTTGACTCGTCGGTGAATTCCAGTCGACCTTCCAAGAAATTCTGATCCGTGAGCTGCCGGGTCGTGGCCAACAGCCGATTCACGTCCACGACCGCGCCCTCGCCAAAAAGGATTCCGTTGGGATTCACCAGATAGACACTGCCGTTGGCTGTGAGCTTCCCGTTGATTTCCGACGCAGTCGCGCCAGTAACCCGCGCCAGCATGGACGCCGAAGAAGAAGGCTGGAGGATTTCAACGGCATACCCTCGCCCAATGTCGAAGGACTCCCAGTTGACAATGGCCTGCATGCTTGACTGATCGATGCGCATGGTCTTGTCCTGTACGGTAATCTCCAACTGCCCAAACCGTACTTTCGGGCCGCCCGGCAGATTTCGTGCGATGGCTTGCCTGCCCGTCATGAATGCGCAGGCCATACCCAGTATGACTCCGAAAAGCCGCACCGCTTTGACGATGCGCTGTTTGTCTTGACAAACTTTCATGTTTCCTCCTTGTTGTCTGATTCGCTCTCGTTCGGCTGCCCAGTCGCGGGAGTTCCGAAGTTTTCTCAAAGAATCACATCATTCTGCGCAACAACATCTTCGTCATTTCTGAATTCGCGGATTTCCCGGCAACGACGAGACGCACTGCCACAAGTTCCATGGCTTCTGGGGCGGTTTAAAAACTCAGGCGGACGGCGAAGTGCCAGCGCCCGTGTGACGGCGTATCCGGTGTTGCATGCCGCCGCAATGGCAATGCATAATCCAACGCAACCTGAAGCGAGTCACCCCAGCCCAACCGCAAACCGGCTCCAGCCGAAACCAGCTGGGTGTGCCTACGGCGACCATTTTCAGGAAGATTGTCATCGTGGTTGACCGCCAGACCAAAATCCGTGAAGAGAAGGCCTTGCAGGTGGCAATGACCCCCCGCATTGACGGCACCCGCCTCTGGCGCGCACTTCCCCATCAATTGCGTCCGCAATTCAAGGCTGCCATGCAACAAAGTGTCACCACTGGTTTCAGCTTCCTGGTAGCCCCGGATCGTTTCATAGCCACCAAGATAATCCCGGCAGGCGTTCGGGGCCGCTTCGCTGGAATAAAGCGCATTCAACTGGATGAACAGCGTCCATTTCCCCGGACTCTCCTCGCCAGCAAAAAGCCTCTGCAATCGTGCTGCCGCAAGGCGTGTCTGCCATAGGGTTCCATCGGCACCGCGGCCTTCGGAGCGGAAGGCTGCAGCCTCTGAGGCCCCCAGCATTCCCGCCCGGTTTCCGCTCAATTTCAAGGTGGCGAAATTGATACCATGCCAAGAATCTGGAATCGATTCACTGTAGGAAACTCCCAGAAATGGCATCGACACCCGTGCCTTCCCCTGTTCCATCAGTTCCGAATTCAGGCGAAGGCGATTCTGCGTGCTGGCATAACGCCAGCCGAACATCAACGCCAGACGGCGGCGTCTGTCCTGATAGAGCTCACGCTCCCATTGAAAGCCGTAGGAATACCCCCTGCCTAGGATATCCAAATCATGGAAGACCTCATCATACGCAGAATTCGACCACGAGCCAAAGAGCGTCAAAGCCCACTTCTCCCCCACCGGCAGCTGATAGACACCATAGATGGCATTGACCTCTCCGCCTACATCGCCATTCGTTACATAATGCAATGACAGCACATCGTCGCACCTGGCCAGGTTGAGCATCTGCAATCCGCCCCGTAATTGAAGCGACGACTTGGCCTCCGGCGCGGCAGCATTGACCAGCGCCAGACTGCCATGCAACGGCAGGGAGTCCTCATAATCCACATCCACATCCACCAGCAGCTGGTTGTTTCGATATGTCGGCTTCAAGGTGACATCGATTTTCAAGTCCTCGGAATTCGCCGCCGAAAGGCGTCTGCAGAATTCCGCATAATTGAAGGTCGAGCTGCGACCCGACAGCTTAGCGATGATCTGACGTGGCGAATAATGGCGCCCATGGCGCCGCACGCTGAACTCGCCCAGCTGTCCTCCGGCAACTTTTATCTTCAGCACGCCATCCGACGGCATCTCCTCTCCAAGCTCCACCTGGGAAAAGAGGTAGCCGTCTTTCTGAAGCACGCTCAATACCCGCAGCCGAAATTCCTCCAACTCGGCAGATGACATAGGACGACCAAGCACTTCCTGCGACAACTCCTCCCAGCCGGGAAGGCTTGTCAAAACGTCAGCATCACCCTCGACTTGTATCGACACAACCCGCACGGCGGAGTCTGGCGGCAATGCACCCCAGCCCGTCATGCACCAGATTAAAAATGCCAGAATTCCTCGCAAACAACCTCTCGCGATATCCATTGAACACTCCTCAAAGCCATCCAAATTCCATGACGTGATTCCCTGTCGGCTTTGACGCAACAATATCTCCACTCCTCGGATTTGCCACCGGAAAACCGCAAATAAATTAAAAATAATTTATTAATTATTAAATAGTAATAGATTTTATCAAATACGCTTGGGAAATCGTGGGAATTCCTCGCCGGAATGGCAGTGTTTGCGACAGATTTCATAAAAATGTCGCAAATAATTTCGGTGAACCATGCACATCGTGGTTCCCCATGTATATTTAGGATGTTTCCGATTTGTTTCCAAGTCATTCAGTCATGTTATATCTCAAGGATTCATCCAAGATCGCCGTCATCTACGGCGAGCAGCGCATCAATTATCATGAGTTGATTTGCAAGGTGCATGAATTCAGCGCCCATGCCGGAGGTTCGGCCGGGGATCGCATAGCCGTGGTGCTGGAAAACCGGCCGGAATGGCCGATGGCTTTTTTTAGCGCCTGGCAGAACTGCCAGATTCCCGTTCCCATGGACATGCAAAGCAGTCCGGAGGAATTGGCGTTCATGATGCAAGATGCCGGCGTCAAGGTCGTATGGTGCAGTGAGAAAACGGAACCAAATGTCAAAGCTGCACTTGCCTTGGCTCCCCATTTGGGTGCCCGCGCTCTTCGTGTTGACCAGGTGCCGCAGCTTGCCGGGCCAGACAGTAAAAAGCCCTTGGCATTCAGAGACATATCCGATGAGGAAATCGGCGTCATCATCTACACCTCAGGGACCACCGGACGCCCCAAAGGCGTCATCCTCACCATCAAGAATCTGCGCGTGAACCAGGACTCCGTCTCCATTGACGTGCCGATCTACCGCGAGGACGACGTGCACCTGGCACTGCTCCCCTTCCACCACGTGTTGCCGCTTCAGGCATCGATGCTGATGCCCCTTGCCATCCATTCGACGATTGTTATTGTGCCGGAACTCAAGGGCGAGACCATCAAGGCCGCCATGCATGACAACCATGTCACCATGCTGGTGGGTGTGCCAAAGCTTTTTACCGTGCTACGCGATGGCATCATGAAGCAGATTCGCGCCTCGAAGCTGGCCACAGCGCTCTTCAAGTTCTGCCGCGCCATCAACTCGCTGTGGCTCTCCCGGAAAATCTTCAAGAAGGTCCAGGACGCATTTGGCGGCAAAGGACGCTACTTCCCCTGTGGCGGTGCGGCATTGGACGACGATATCATTCGGGACATGCGCGCAGTCGGCATTGAGATACTCCTTGGATATGGACTGTCTGAGACAGCCCCCATGGTCTCCTTCCCGCGTCCGGGCAAGCTCCGCAAGAACGCCTCCGGCCAGCTGCTTCCAGGCGAGGAGGCCAAAATCGTGGACGGCGAGATCCTGGTCCGCGGTCCGAATGTCTCCCCTGGCTATTGGCAGCGTCCGGAAGAGACTGCCGCCGTTTTCGACAAAGATGGCTGGTTCCATACAGGGGACCTGGGTTTCATTGACCAGGACAATTTTGTCTTCATCACCGGGCGCAAGAAAGAACTCATCATCTTGGGCAATGGCAAGAACATCACCCCGGAAGAGATCGAGCAGAAGGTCATGGCGATCTCCAACGGCCTCATCGAGGAATGTGCCTTGATCGGCAACGGTGACGCCCTTGAATTGATAGTGCTTCCCAACTCCCATACGCTTAAGGCACGACGCATTCTAAATATCGAGGAAAGCATTCTGGACGAAGTCATCGAGCCTTACAACGAGCATGCTGCCTCCTACAAGCGAATTCTCAAGCTCGCGCTGATTTCCGAGCCGCTGCCCCGCACCCGCCTCGGCAAGCTCAAGCGCCATGAACTCTCCAAGTTCCTTGCCCAGACCGCCCGCGCCTCCCGCAAAGACGCGCCGCCCGCCCCAAACACCCGTGAATACGAGCTGATCCATCAGTATCTTGAGGACACCACCGGCCAGAAAGTCCTGCCGGATGACCATTTCGAGCTTGACCTCGGAGTGGATTCGCTGGGCAAAGTCGCCTTCGTGACCTATCTCAATAGCACATTCCATGTTCAAATCGGTGAGGAAACCCTGGTGGACTTCCCCACTGTCCGGACGCTGGCCGCCCACCTTTCCGAACAGGCGATCCCAGGGGCCGAGCTTCAGGCCAAGGCTTTGAACTGGCATGACATCCTCAATGAGCCGCTTGAAGTCACCCTCCCAAAACCAGGCTGGTCCCATCGGCATCTGCACGGTCTCTCCCGAATGTTCCTAGGATGCTTCGGAACGAAACTAGAACAAGCCGGCCTGGAAAACATCCCGGACGGACCGGTCATTTTCGCCCCCAACCACCAGAGCTACCTGGACTCCTTCATCTTGACCGCGTTCCTTGACAGCAAGACTATCGTCAATACCTACAGCTACGCGACCGCCAAGCATATCAATGGCGTCTTTTCCCGACACTTCGCACGCACCCACAATGTGATTGTCATGGAACTCAACGGCGACATCCGCCGTTCGCTGCAAACCCTCGCCGCCGCACTGCGGCAGGGAAAGAACATCATGATCTTTCCGGAAGGCACCCGCAGCATGGACGGTGGGCTCAGCCTCTTCAAACCAACCTTCGCCATCCTGGCCAAGGAACTACAGGTGCCCATCGTACCGATTGCCATCAAAGGCGCCTACGAACTCCTGCCCAGGGGGAAGAGGTGGCCGCGCTATGGTCAAAAGGTCAAAGTGCATTTCCTCCCGCCAATCGTACCACGTCCAGAACAGAGTTACCAGGAGCTCAGTAACCTAACCGCCCTGTCAATCAGGGAAGCCATGAAATAACCCTGGGATACCCAAACAGGCTCGTCTCAAACTCAAGCGCCATGTCCAGAATCGACTTGCTCATTACAGTTATTATTGCCGTCATCATCCTCGTCTGCCTCTTTCTGTTTGTTCCTCCGACAACAAAAATCAACCGCCTCAAGGAAGAATTGCAAAAGCAGCAGGAGCAACATGAACTCCTCGAAACAAAGATTGCAGAACTGGAACGGCAAATCGACAAGATCAAAAACAATGATCCGGAGGAAATTGAACGTATCGCACGGGACCGACGCGGCTATAGCCGCCCCGGCGAGGTGATCTATCAGCTGGAGCTTCCCGAACCTTCCGCCACTACAACCACACCTTCAACACCATGACCAATTCCGAAAACTCCCCGGTGAAATCGACAATCGAACTGGGCATTCCTCTCGAAGAAAAGGCCATTCGTGCCTTGAGATGTGGCCAGCGTGTAAGGCTCAGCGGCATCCTCTACACAGCACGGGATGCCGCCCATAAATTTCTTGCCGACGAAACGCCGCTTCTCCCCGACGAACTCCGACTCGCAGGCAGCGCCCTTTACCATTGCGGCCCTGTCATGGTACAGGATGAATCGTCTGGGAAGTGGCATGTGACCGCAGCCGGCCCCACGACCTCCGCCCGCGAGGAACCCTATATGGCCAAGGTAATCCGCCGTTATGGCATCCGGGCAATCATCGGCAAAGGTGGCATGGGTGCCAAAACACTCCACGCGCTACAGGAATATGGCTGCGTCTATCTCTCGGCGGTGGGAGGTGCCGCACAGGTGCTGGCCGCTGCGGTCCAATGTGTCAATCAAGTGTTTTTCCTGAAGGAATTTGGTTCTCCAGAGGCAATGTGGGAACTACGGGTCAATGATTTCCCTGCAATTGTCACCATGGACACCCATGGCGGCAATCTCCACGACGAGGTTTTCAGAATATCTCAAGAGCAAATCCACGGTCTAAATGCCTAAAACCAATCGCGGACATAGCAATCCCAAAATGCGGCCAGCCATACGATAACGTTGGCAACTCCAACACAAAACACCGCCGCAGATGCACAATCCTTGGCCTTTTTGGCCAAAGGATGCCAATCCGGCGAAACCAAGTCTACAACCGCCTCGATTGCCGTATTGACAATCTCCATCGTCGGCAAAGCCAGCCAGGCAAGCGTAAGTATCACACGCCAGACCAAATCCATCCCAGGCAGAAACCAAGCCAACGGGACCGCCAAGACCCCCAGCACCAGCTCAATCCGGAATGGCGTTTCGTTCCGCATGGCATAAAGCCCCTCACAGGAGAACTTAAAGGCATCAATCAGATGCGCCAACCCTTTGCGCGAATACATATTCTGACACAGGTGAAGAATGGACTGTTGAAAAAACAAAACAACGGTATTATGCCAGAAATGGCAACGGCATTAATTTAACCGCGCATTGGTTTCCAGTGGCGCGGCCTGATGGCGATTCCGCGAAATCGAGTAAAATCCCAGCTGCATCACTTGCCCCGAGCAGGTCTCACGAAGGGCATCAGCCAAATCGTCACCACTGAATATATTTCGATGGTCGATCTGAACGATGATGTCGCCGCGCTTGATGATTTCATGCCACTGGGCGGCCTGATTGGAATACGCGGGATTGGAAATGACTTCGCTGACTATCACCCCGGATACCTCATCGGGAATACCCATGGACTTGCGAATTGCCGGGGTAAGTTCCTTCACCCGCAACCCCAGCCGCGTCTCGACAAGCCGTTGACGCGTCATCATGGCGGATGCAACGGCATACTCGGCACCTTCCACTCCTTTTAGAGTGACCTCCTCCCCCGGTTGCAAGGTCCAAAGCGCCCGTCCAAAATCAATAGGGCGCCTTACCTCCACGCCATTCACCGCTGTTATCACATCGCCAGTTTTCAGGCCCGCCTGCGCCAACGGGCTGCCATTGAGGATTTCCGGCAGGCGGATGCCATCCGTGGTAAAGGAAGTCACCGCCCCCGCCAGCCCAAGGTAATGGTCGGAAAAGTGCGAAGGCGTCAGCCAATAGGAGAGGAAATGCTCAATGCGGGCCAAGGGGATTGCAAAGCCAATGCCTTGCGCATCCGCTTTGATGGCCAGGTTGATGCCGATCAGCTGTCCGTCAAGATTGATCAAAGGCCCTCCGGAATTTCCGGGGTTGATGGCGGCGTCAATCTGGATGATGTCGTCAAAGGAGACATCCCCCTCGGAAAACGAACGGTCGAATGCGGAGATGACACCGCGGGAAACAGAGTGTTCCAGGCCAAAGGGATTGCCAATGGCGATGACGGACTCGCCCAGCATCAAGTCGTTGGCACGGGCGAAGTCTGCGTAGGCAAGCGGATGTCCATCGTAATCTCCGGTCAACTGAAGAAGACATAGGTCATTGAGAGCATCGAAGCCGACGATTCGAGCAGGATACGCAGTGCCGTCCCAGAGCCGGACCTCAATCTGCGGTGCGCGGCGCACGACGTGTTCGTTGGTCAGGATGAGTCCATGGGGATCAACAATCACTCCGGAGCCGATGGGAGAATACTGCATGGTGGCACGGAAATTCTGGCGCTGATTGAAGAATTCCATGAAAAATGGAGCAAACGGGTCGTTGACCTGGATGATCTGCTCATTGGTTCCAATGTTCACAACCCATGGCAACGCCTTCTTGACCGCCAGGACCTCTGGAGTCAGCCGCGCAGCGGAGGGAGGCGGCAGTTCGGGGACATCGAGATTATCCTCACAAATGCCCGCAAACGTCAGGAAAGTCACTGACAAAATGATGACTTTTAGGAAGTTATGAGATTTGTTCAAGCCGTTCATTTGGAGCGATGATATTATCCGTTAAGAATTTATTGATGGATTTCCGGAATGCCCGGACATCAAAATTTGCCCGAGTGTTTCACTGTCTTTCGGGAATAAGACCTCCTTTCTTTCCGAAAGTTCCCCAAAAATGGAGTTTTTCCATGAGACAATGCCCCTTTTCCGAACGCTTCCTGCAAATCATCTGGAATGAACGCCTGCTCGTCCCCCAGGCAAAATGCACAGACAACCGAGAAATCCGTATCCTCTCGGTCGGTCTGTGGAACCGAATGGCTGGACCGGATTTCCATGACGCAGCCGTGGTCATAGACAACACTCTCCTGCGTGGCGATATCGAAGTACACCGATTTGCCTCGGAATGGCATTCGCATGGACATGGCCAAGACCCACGATACGACAAGGTCGTTCTCCATGTGGTCTGGATCGACGATCACGGCGGCCCTGTTTTGCCGACTCTGGAATTGCAGGGGCAGCTCCAGTCCAGTTGGGGACGGCTCTTCCAGCAGGTCGAGGCTGCCTGCTATCCCTATGGCAGGGAAGTGCCACCCGGCGCCTGTGCATTGCGCTGGGCACTCTCAGATGACGAGAGTCTCCGGACAATCCTCTCCAGCGCAGGACTTTCCCGGATGCTCCGCCGAGGGCAGCGCCTTCTGCGCCTGGGTGCCCAGGTGGGCGAAGACCAGGCGCTCTACGAGCAGACCTTCGAAGGCCTGGGCTATGCTTTCAATCGCCAGCCGTTCCGGCAACTCGCACAGGCGCTGCCGCTGAGCGCATGTCAAGATGCCTGCCGCAACGAATCCAAGATGATGGCGCTTTTTTTGGGAACGGCAGGTCTCCTGCCGGATCCCACACAGGTCGAGATACTGCCGGAATTCCGAACATTTGTATCCATGGCCTGGAGACACTGGTGGGCCAGTGGTCAGACTTCAATTGGCCTCAAATGGAATCGAAACGGGACACGCCCTCTCAACAGCATCGAACGGCGGCTGGCAGGAGGGGTGTTCTGGCTCCATGCTTGCCAGTCGCGTCCAGGCTGCTGGCTACGCGAATGCGTCGAGCAATCCAAAGGAACCCCGCGTCAACTCCTGCGGCTTCTGACCATACCGCTGAAGCAAGATCCACAATGGGAGAAGATGCTCAATTTCGAGACCCGACTTGCTCGGCCGGCCGCACTGCTGGGAAGGGAACGGATGGTGGATCTCGCCCTCAACACTTTTTTGCCTTATCTCGCCGCAAAAGCGGAAATGGATCATGACGACACCACCCGACAACTCGCCCAAGACACTTGGGAACTGATTCCCTGCGGGCAGGAAAATCACCTGCTCAAGGATGCAGTAAGACGCTTCCTCTCACCACCCTCACGGGCGCGGGAACTGCTTCGAAACGCATCGCAGCAACAGGGAATGCTGGATATTTTTCAGAATTTCTGCCTGGCACTAGACCATTCCTGTGCCGAATGTCCCTTTGTCACCATGCCATCTACAGACAAATAGCAAGTCAATTCCGTGGCCGCTTTAACTTTTTCCCAAAAGCACGGACGGAGTCAATGCAACTGCACGGATGGTGCCTCCGCTGGCTTCCAGTCGATCAGCGCATAATGGCCTTCTTCTCCGAAAGCGCCGGGATTCACCAGCACAGTGCCATTTTCATCGAAGACTCCTGCTGCCTCATGGATATGGCCACATAGATGCAACACGGGCGTCAGCCGGGCGGCCAGCCGTTGGATGGCATGGCTGCCCACGTGCACCCCGTTGGAAATCACATCCGCCCCAAACCCAAACGGCGGTGCATGCGTGACCAGAATATCCACCTGAGAGACTTGCACCGCGGCTAGCCGTGTCTCCGTCTCC
The DNA here is from genome assembly GCA_017417585.1 of Victivallales bacterium. GTDB lineage: Bacteria > Verrucomicrobiota > Lentisphaeria > Oligosphaerales > Oligosphaeraceae > RGIG1601. The sequence goes on along the minus strand of JAFPYX010000043.1, from coordinate 47,679 downwards.
TGATCATTCCACTCGTATGGAGTGGGACGCGGGCATTGATGCGAGCCTCCAACTCCCATCAAGGTCACTCCTTCCACACGCATTGGTGACAGGGACAGCAAATGGCCGCATTCCTGCAGGATTTGATCCGCCGTCTTGCCAGGGTCAAGGTTGCCGGCCACAGCATGGAATTTGGGGAACCGTCTGGCGAACAACCCCACGGCTTCGCGGAATTCCTCTGGAGACCCAAAAGTGGTGAAATCTCCTCCCACCAACACCATATCCGCTTCCGGAAGGCACTCAAGTGCGGCATAGTTCCCATGCAGGTCAGAACAATAAAGAATTTTCATTTCACTCCTCCCGTTCGGCAGACTTATCCCCCTCGGAAGGTGAATTCGTATCCAGTGATGAGGAGAAATTCATCTTCACCGGAAATGGCAGCCCCTGCACACGAAGCGACTGACGCAAAAAGACATTGAATGCGGTCGAGAGGTTCATCCCCAGATTCGCGAAAAGAGTCTCCGCGTCACGCTTTAAATCCAGATCCATCCGGATGCTGATATTGGTCGATTTCGGTTTTTCATTCATAGGCGACTCCTTGAAATGGACACGATGGTTAATATACATTGCACGACAATTTTCGTGCAAAATGTGATAATTTTTATTGTTTTTGGAAAAAATCATTGACAAGTTTGTGTTGCCCCTATATAGTAACAGCGGTTTTCATCGTTTCACCCCATAACCAAAGGAGATTGCTATAATGTTGAAGCTTCTGGAAGAGGGTTTCAATCTGGGTCTGGGCGTTGCCAGTGTTGCCGCAAACCGTATCGAGGGGCTGGTAAAGGAGACTCTGGACAAGGTTGGCGTCAAAGAAGGCGAGGACAAGAAGGATCTGAAGGAACGCCTGGTAAATGAAGGCATTTCCGCACGGGAGAAGATCAATGACTGTTTGAAGAAACAGGCTGGCAAATTGGAAAAACTGGACCCCGCCACTCCAAAACTGGACCTCATTCTTGCCAAGCTCGAAAAAATTGAGGCCGAAATCGCCAAGCTCAAGAAGTGATTTTGCCAGTTCGCTCTCTGAGCGAATACCACCGGGAAATCGGGGGCGCTTTGACGCCCCCGATGTGTCCCTTGCGTGGGTGGGGTTCCGTGCCCGCGCATTCAGCCTAACTGCGATGAAAGATTTCGACCCCGAGCGCGAAAACGCGTTCTTTTCCTTATTTCAAGAGTATTTTGACCTTGAGAGAGATGTCGGCAAGCAGCATGACTCCCAGAACTATTCCTTGGACCGGATGTACCCCCTGGCGGAACTGGCGGGCAACCCCGAGCGGAAGCTGAAAATCATCCACATCGCCGGCACCAAGGGAAAAGGCTCCACCGCCTTCTATCTTACCGCTTTGCTCAATGCGGCAGGCAAGTCCTGCGGTGTCTTCACCAGTCCGCATCTCCTCACCGTTCGCGAGCGTTTCCAGATTAACAACCAGCTTCTTTCCTACGATGCACTGGAAGCGGCGGCCCTCCCGCTATGCCAGCGACTCAAGGCCGCAGGACTCAAGCCGTCACTCTTCGAAATCTTTACTGTCCTGGCGTTGCAGCTCTTTGCCCAGGGCGGGATGGAATATGCCGTGCTGGAGACTGGCATCGGCGGATTGCTCGACGCCACGAACTATGTCCAAAACAAACTCGCAACCATCATAACTCCGTTGAGTTATGATCATACTGCATTGCTTGGGAATACCATCGAGGAAATCGCCTTGCAAAAAGCGGGCATCCTTCGGTCAGGCGTGCCGCTTATTCTCGCCAAGCAGCCCTTCCCCGCCGCCGAGCAAACCGTCATGCAGTACGCAGCCAAACTGGGAACGCCTGTTTTCCGTCCTGAATCAAATATAAATGTAACAAATTGGTTAAAAAATAGTTATATACAATTTTTATCCGAGAACTTCCAGACTGCCTACCGTGCCATCGAGGTGCTGGGCCTGACACCCGATCCGATGCGCTTCCGTCCTCCCACGCTCCGGGCGCGCTTTGAAATTATCCGAAACGAACCGCCAGTCATCCTGGATGCCGCGCACAACGGCGACAGCGCCCGCCAGCTCTCCCGCGCCATCGCCGCATGCTATCCGGGGCGCCATTTCGTCTGCGTGCTGGGATGTGTTCTCGGCAAAGACGTTCGCGGCATTGTCGAAGGACTTCGCACGATGGATGCCGAGTTTATCCTCACCAATCCGGACACCCCACGTGGCTCCGCCCTCCCACAGCTCATGGAAGTCGCCCATGAAAACAATCTTGAAATACTTGATATAAAAGATCATATTACTTCACTTGACGAACTCCCGGCAGACCAGCCGCTTCTTTTCACCGGTTCTTTCTTCACCGCCCTTATCGGGGCCAAGCTCTTCGTGTAATCGGCTGCTTGCGTGTGCGTAAGTGCGTTGGCGTATTATATTAAGTAGGATTTTTCTTTCTACTCTTTGGGGAGTCGATCATGCAAGCAGCCTTCATGGCCCAGCGTTTCCAAGTCGCAGGGCGCCTCGTCACTGTCGATGCGATTGGCGGTGGCAACGTCAACGAGACCTACCAGGCGATTTTCCGGACGGTGTACAGCGAGGAGCGTTTCTTCCTCCAGCGCATCAGCCCGAATGTCTTCAGCGAACCCGAACACGTGATGGAGAACATGCTTTACGTGACCTCCTTTGCGCATCAACGCCTGGAGGAAGAGGCCAGCTTCTCCGACCGCATCTGGCAGCTGCCGCGAATCATCCCCGCCAAGGACGGCAAGTATTACACCGTGGACGGCGACGGCTACTATTGGCGCGCCATCACCGCCATCGCCTCCGCCAGCTCGTATAATTCCATCCAGAGTCCGGAACACGCATACGAAATCGGCGCAGTCCTGGGGCATTTCCACCGAATCTTCTCGGAGCTGGATGTCAGCCGACTCTACGACACCCTCCCCGGCTTCCACATTACCCCGCAGTATCTGGAACAGCTCGACCAAGTCCTTCAGACTTCCGATGCCAAGGCACGCCTCGACAGCTCCGCCGTGGCCGGCAATGTGCTCAAATTCATCGACCGCCACCGCGACTCGATTTCCGTCCTCGAAGATGCCAAGGCGCGCGGCGAATTGATTCTTCGCCCCATTCACGGCGACCCCAAGACCGCCAACATCATGATTGATGACGCGACCGGCAAAGGCACCTGCATCATCGATCTGGACACGGTCAAGCCCGGCCTCATCCAATACGACCTGGGTGACTGCCTGCGTTCCTGCTGCAACCCTGCCGGCGAAGACACCACCGACCTCACAAGCGTTTTTTTCAACAGCGACCTGTGCGAGGCCGTGCTGATGGGCTACAAGGAGCATTCACGGAATTTCCTCACCGACGCGGACAAGGAATACCTCTATGACGCCATCCGCCTCATCACTCTGGAGCTGGCCATACGGTTCTTCACCGACTATCTCGCCGGGGACATCTATTTCAAAATCCACCACTCTGGCCAAAATCTCGAACGTGCCCGCGTCCAGGTCAAGCTCTGCCAGTCCATTGAGGCACGTCGTTCCCAAATCAAACGCATCGCCGAGGCACTCTGACCTTTCGTGGCCCGGCTGGAACTTGTGGCCTGAACCCGGATGGTCTGCACGGAAAAACCTTTCACCCTCTACCCTCTACCCTCTACCCTCTACCCTCTACCCTCTACCCTCTAACCTCTACCCTCTAACCTCTACCCTCTAACCTCTACCCTCTATCCTCTACCCTCTATCCTCTATCCTCTACTTTCTACCCTCTCCCCTCTAACCTCTAACCTCTAACCTTCTCACTTTTATGGATCCAGTCAAAATCGGCATCATCGGCATTGGCAACATGGGCTCACAGCATGCCAAGTGGCTCAAGGACGTCCCTGGCGCCCAGTTCACCGCCGCCTGCGACATCAATCCTGAGGCCTTCGACCGCATGGGCGCTGATCTCAAGGCGAAAGTCCAGTGCTTCGCCACTCCCGAGGAGTTCTTCGCGAAATCCGGATGCGAGCTGGTGCAGATCTGCGTGCCGCACTATGACCATCCCGACCTGGCCATCGCCGCAATGAAAGCTGGCATGCATTTCATTCTGGAAAAGCCCATCTGCGTCCACAAGGCCGAGGCCGAACGCCTGCTTGCCGAATGCAAGAAATACCCCAACCTTGTCAAGAGCGCAATGTTCAACCAGCGTACCCGCGACGCACACGTCAAAATCAAGGAACTGCTCGACTCCGGCGAACTGGGTGAAATCCGCCGCGTGACCTGGATCATCACCGACTGGTTCCGCACCCAGCAATACTACAACTCCGGCGACTGGCGTGCCTCCTGGCGCGGCGAAGGCGGCGGCGTACTCACCAACCAGTGCCCCCACCAGCTGGACCTCATGCAGTGGTTCTTCGGCATGCCCAAGCTCGTCGATGCGCACATCTTCCTGGGAAAATACCATGACATCGAGGTCGAGGACGAGGTCAACGCCTACCTGGAATATCCCAATGGCGCCACCGGGAACTTCATCACCACCACAGGCGAGGCCTCTGGCACTAATCGTTTCGAGGCCGTCGGCGAACACGGCCGGCTAGTCTTCGAGAATGGCAAGTTGACCTTCTATCGCCACCGCGAGTCCACTGCCGAATTCATCAAGAACGCCCCGGTCGGCTTCGGCAATCCCTACACCTGGACATGCGATTTGCCATACGCTCCGGACAATGCCGGGCTTTGCCAACACATGCGCATCGTGCAGAACGTCATCAACGTCATCCGAAATGGTGCCAAGCTCATCGCCCCCGTTGAGGAAGGCATCCGTGGACTCGAACTGGCAAACGCGATGATGCTCTCCGGTTTCCTGCGCCAGCCCGTCGAGCTGCCCATCGACTCAAAGGTCTATGCCGAAAAGCTTGAAAAGCTCATCGCGACCTCCCGCTATACAAAGAAAGTCAACGCTAGCAATTCCGAAGGCTTCGGCAATTCCTTCTGATTGCAGCTGTTCCAATCGTTCCACCATTTGCCCCCGGCACCAGATCCGGGGGCTTTTTTCGGGATTTGGTGGAATAAACTCCATCGTAAATACCGCACGCTTCTCAATTGGAAATATATTAATGACATCCGCAGAACTGACGAAGCAAGGCATTGAATTTTGCCTTGTGTGGAGTTCACCACGTGGACTGCGGAACTGGCACCACAGCCAGGGAAGTCGTTCGTCTGGGCATTGTTCAAACTGTGTCCCCTCACGACAACGACCATGAATAATGCTGTTTCCAAGTGGCAGGCTCGCCACGATTCCTTCCTGAGACCAGCGCGACGCGATTCCATCTTGAACCGCAAGCGTTTTTGGAATGCCCTCGTGCCCGCAATATTGCTGGCATTGGCAGTCGGTCAGATCTACGCCTTCACGATATTCTCGGACCCCATCGCCAAACGAATCGGAGTCTCCCAGCCGCGCGTGCAATTCGCCTTCTCCCTTGGAATCTTCTTCCTTGGAATGGGAGCGGCATTCTTTGGGAAAATTGTCGAAAAGAACATTAGGCTGTCTGGATTTGTCGGTCTTTGCCTATTTTTGTCCGGACTGTTGGTAACCGCCCTTGGCGTGCAAATCAAGTCCTTGTGGACGATTTATTTGGGCTATGGTTTCATGGTTGGTTTGGGCACTGGCATTATTTACATCACGCCAGTGAAGACGCTGATGCTGTGGTTCCTGGACCACAAGGCAATTGCGGCGGCGATTCCCATCATCAGCTTCGGACTGGGTTCATCCCTGTGCACCTTGCTGGAAAAGGCGTTGAGAAACTGCTGCAGCACGGCAGGCATCTTCTGCGCCTTGGCGGGCATCTACGCCATTCCGATGTTGGCCAGCGCCCTCCTGCTCCACAAACCACTCAAGGCACTCCGCGCCGACCGGCTCCGCGCCAAAGATCCCGCCACCACGACAAGCGGCTTTACCTATGGGAAACTCCTCTCGAACGGATGGTTCCTGCGTGCCTGGCTCTTCATGTTCCTGAACATCAGCTGCGGACTCTCCCTGATTCCGCTCTCAAAGCAACTGATGACCACCGTCGGGCTTCAAGAAGCCGCCATCACCCTGATTCTCACGGGCTGCGGATTGATGAACGGTGCCGGACGGCTCGTTTTCGCCTGGTGGAGCGACCGCCTGAAGCAGCGCATCAACATCCTGCTCATCCTGCTGGCCATCTCGCTCGGCGTGATGCTTTTGCCGGCTTTCCTCCCGTTGGCAATCGGCTTGACGCTTCTGGTCATCAACGCCTGCTACGGCGCGGGATTTTCCACCATCCCCGCCGTACTCGCCGACCATTTCGGCATGAACGACATCTCCAAAATCCACGGCGCAGTGCTTTCCGCCTGGGGCTTCGCGGGACTAGTGGGAAACCAGGTCTCCCTTCGTGTATTTGCGCGCTGGGGTCTCATTGGCGTTATCATCATGCTGGCTGGCGGCTATGCGTTGAATATTGTGAATGTGCTTACGCTGCGAAAACGCTAGTAAGCCAAACATAAACCGGCGGGCTTGCTCGCCGGAGGCCAATCATGGTGCCACCCTTGGCGGCGGGCTTTGCCCCCGAAGGCCAGCCATGGCACCACCCTTGGTGGCGGCGGGCTTTGCTCCCGAAGGCCGCCCCTCCCCCCAAAGCGGCCCCTTTCCCCCGTGGCAGCGGGCTTGCCCGCCGGATTATACCCTGGCCGGGCCGATGCTCTCGCGGCGATGGAACACGGAATTGAGCTCAAAGCAGTTCGCCAGCGATTCCCATTCCGTCTCCCGCAAGTGTTCCAGCAGCGAAGCAACCATCTGCGGCGCGGCATTATAGTCGCCGATCTCGATGCTGGAAAGCCGAGGAATCAGATATTCGCACAGGTCCTGGTTGTCCGACCCGATGACACTGATATCCCGCGGGACCTCGACGCCGTGATCATGCAGCCCGCAGATCAGCCCGGCGGCAAAATAGTCGTTTGGACACTGCACCGCCGTGACGCCGGGGCGCTCCGCCAGCAGCCGCGCCGCCGTGCAACGCCCGGCCTCCAGTCCAGGTTGGCCGCCAGTCTCAACCAGCAGTTCGCTCTGCCAGCGGGCCGGACCATGCTCCTGCACGAAATCATGGATCAGCCGGCATTGCGGGGTCTGCGCGTGTCGCGGATCCTGAATGTGGACGATGCGCCGGTGCCCCAGCTCGTGCAATGTCTGCAGCGCCTCCTGCAGACTCGCCAAGTTTCCCTGGTCAAAGACGATAATCCCCGGACGACACTCCATGTCGGACGGCGAGCCGATGACGACCACCGGGCAATGCCGTTCGCGGAACGCCGCCGCGTATGGCCGGAATTGCTCGTAGGTGTACAGATAGGTGATCACGCCGTCATAGCCGCCCTGCAGCACCTGCTCGAACACCTGCTTCGTGTTCTCCGGGGTCAGGAGGGGAAACAGGATGAGGCTGTAGCCATTCTGGTCAAGCATCCTCTGCAGGGCGTCAAAGAGATTGGCCATCTTGCCGCGGTTGTCATTGCGCGGGATGACCAGCGCGATCTGCCGCGAACTTCCCTTCCGCAGCGAGGCCGCGAAGAAGTTGCGGTTGTAGCCCATGCGATGCGCTATCTCCAGCACCCGCTGGCGCGTCTCCTCCTTCACGCATGAAAAATTGCGCAGGGCCTGGCTCACTGTCGTGTGGCTCAGGCCTGCTTCCTTGGCGATATCGTAGATGGTGATGTTCCTGCCCATGCGTTCCCGTTCGTGGCGGCCAGCGCACAATATATTGCCTGAAACCGATTGCGTTGCCGCAGCCACGCTCATATTGGAAGAAAACGGCCGGGCAGACCGCCTCGAACGCTAAAGAAATTGCGGTGATGACGCCGTGCGCCGGTTCCTTTACCCGAAAACCGTGCCTCGCCGCATCACCGCAAAACTGCCCGAACGCGCTACGGAGAGTAGGCGAATGCCAAAAGCTGCGGTGAATTGCGCTCCCGCGACTGGGGCGGAACTTCCGCCATTACTGGAGAGAGCCTTCCTCTTCAGGATCTAGGTAATAGCGAAAATTGTTTACATTCAAGCGATTCCGTGCATTGTCAACAGTTGCCGCATGGCCGTCGGCAAAGCCGTTGTTGACGGCGCTTTTCCCGTTGTGCCGGGCCTCAAGGCTATGCCACATGCCGGTGCCGTCGGGACTGTTCCAATAGACAAACCAGGCCAGGCCTTGCCCTTCGTTGAAGCGGACGGTTTCCGAGAGGACAATTTTGTGCGAGGAGGCCTTGAAGGAACTGAGGCGGGCGGTCTTGGGAATGTCCGAAGCAGTAGCATCGGTATAGGCACCAATGAAGCTGCGGTTGTAGCCATAGTGAACGCGGGCCATGGCCCAAGGACCACGGTCGGAGGAGATGTCCGCATAGACTTTCGGGTTGTAGTTGTTGAGGCCAGATCCCGTAAATGCCGGGCAACACAGGGTAAGCCCATTGGCGACGTATTTGTTCGCATAGAGCGTCCAGGAGTAATGGTAGCAATCCTGGGAACCATCGAAGTCGCGCTGGAAGGGCATGAAGGCGTCGCCGTTGTCATCGACATACATGAACATAACCAGCATATTCTGCTTCAGGTTGTTGATGCAGGAAATGGTTCGCGCCTTCTCACGCGCCTTGCTCAAGGCCGGCAAAAGCATCGACGCCAGGATGGCGATGATCGCGATGACGACCAGCAATTCAATCAAAGTGAATGAGTTGTGCTTCATTGTCTGTTCCTCCACTAGTTGATGCCAACCTCAGGCAAATCCACGAAGTAGGCAATCTGAATGCGCTTCCTATGTTTGAGTCAAAAAAAGAAAGAGAGCCCGCTCTTATCGATAAGAAAACGGCGCGATAAAAGTTTATATAATTATAGTAAATTTTCCGGAAAATTCAAGTGTTTCCCGAAAAATTTTATCGATAAGATTGTTTTGTCCCAATTGATTGAAAATCGCGTCGAACCAAGTTATATTAATGGAGTTACGGAATGACCAACCCAATATAGACACCCTACTCCAATGCATGAGCTTCATCGAAATCTCCTGGTCATCTTACTTGTCATCAGCGCCTGTTCGGCCTTCGCCGTGAATGTGCGCGACTTCGGCGCGGTGGGCGACGGCGTGCACGACGACACGGACGCCATCCAGCGTGCGCTGGATTTGGCGGAGATCGAGGAAAGCAAGTTCCTGGCGGGGCATTCGGAGCTTCCGCCGTGGGACGGCCATGGCGGTCACGGCAGCAGCGGGCTGGTGTTCGTGCCCAAGGGAACCTACCGCCTGAGCCGTCCGCTGGTCTTCGACCGCCACCATCTGCTGCTGCGCGGCGAGGCGGGGGCCACGCTGGTGGCCGCCGAGGGACAGGACCTGCTCTATCTGCACTGCATCAACCGCGCCGTTGTTGAGGGCATCCGCTTCCAGGGCGGGCGGATTCAGCTGAATGTCTATACGGACAACAACGACATGTCGATGATCCGCGTGGAAAATTGCGTATTCGAGAACGCAGGGCAGGAGAGCATCCGTGCGTTCAATGCCAAGGCGAAGGAGTGGCGGGGCGTCCCGCCGTATCTTGTCCATCGCGCGGAGGGCGAGGCGCCCGTGCTGGAAGTGAATCCCGAATACGACACCTCGCCGCAACTCTACCCGAACTCGACGATTTTCACCGTCTGCCGGTCACGCTTCGAGGGGAGCGGCACCTTTATCTGCGGAGGCAGCGACCAGTTTGTCGTGGAGGAGTGCGTGTTCCGTCGCGTCGGCGGAACACGGCCGATTTTCCACAACTCCGGGCAGACGAACATGCGCCAAATCCATTGCAGCTACCGCAGCGCGGTGCCGGGCGGACCGACCGAATGGATGACGCGCGAACCCTACGACGGACGGCAGGAGAACTACATGGGCGCGGACGTGGTCTGCGTGGAGGATTCCATTTTCGAGTGCGCCCCCGACGCACCGCTGTCATTCCTGCGCACCTCCAGCCAGCCCGGATACTGCAATTCCGGCATCCGCATTCTGAACTCCAAATTCCAGCTCGAAGGCGCGCCGTTGCTGAAATTCGCGCCTGGCTCATTGGTCAATCTGCTGGATGTCAGAGGAAATCAGTTGCTGGACGGCACGTCGGCGGCAGTGGCAGTCTTTGAGCAGCCGCCCACGCGGGAGGAGATTGACAAGGAAATCCGCTTCAAGTACTTCGATGTCGCTCCGATGGAATTGCAATTCAAGTTTCTTGTTGCCAACAATGTCGGTTTCGATGATTCGTTGCCGCCGATGTTGGAGGCCTTCCGTTGCGAACCGCCGTCGCCGGAGGCTCTGGCGGCGACTGCCGTGGAGCACTGGGCGACCTCGCTGTGGTTCACGGAGGAGGATTTCTCCGGCACGGTCATCCGGCCGGAGTTCGCCAAATTTGCGACGGAGGACCAGGCGATTCAGGCGGCGTGCGACCAGTCGAAGTCTGGCGACCGCGTGCTTCTGCCGGGGCGACGGCTGACCATTCACCGACCGATTCGGATTTCCAAGGGGATCGCGCTGTGCGGCGAGGGCACCGCGCTACTGGTGGCCGCCGAACCGTCCATGCAGTCGCTGGTGCGCATCGAGGGCGCGGGCGAGACATTGCTGGAGAATTTGGCGTTCGCGGATGCTCAGATCGGCGTGGACATCCAGACCGGCGGCTGGAGCCACGTCTTCCGCAACTGCCTCTTCCTGGATCAGCGCAACACGGCCGTCCGCGCGGAGCAGTCACCGAGAGCCGTCCTGATCACCGACTCGCTCTTCTTTGCCTATGGCGGTCTGCGCACCAACGCCGTGCATGCGGAAATCCGGCGGTCCTGGATTTGCAACCACCCGCTCGCCGAAAACACGGGCTTCTTCGAGAATTTCGGCGGCGAGATGGTGGCGGAGTACAACCTCTTCGTGCCGATCTTGCCACGCATGGACATCGGTGAATACCGCAGTCGCTCAGAATACGAAGATTTGTTGTGTGGCAACAATTTGCGGTGGTTCGACAACCATGGCGGCAGGCTCTTTCTGAACTGCAACCGCATGGGCGGCGAGTTCGGTGGGATGACGCCGGTCTATCTCTACGGCCACAATGCCACGCTGCGCTTCCAGGGCAGTTACAACTGGTTCGGCAACTACTACACCCGTTGCTGCGCGGTCTATTGCCATGACGACCCACGCGCAGTGCTTCTCCAAAGCGTGATTTTCAATCTGGAAGGCTGGCTCGGCCCCAACGCCCCCTACAATGTGATGGGACGCGACGCGGATACCGACCAGGACATCCCGTTGTTGATGCTCCCGCAAATCCAGGCTAGCGCAATCCTCTTCTACCGATGATGAAACGCAGAATTGTCTCTTTGATGTTTGTCTTGCTGGCGTTCTGTCTGGAATTCACGGCTGCCGAAGAGACGCCGCAGGGTGCCGAAACCTACTTGGTGGTCGACCTCGTGACAGGCGATAGAAGCTTTTCCGAAAGTGGGCCGGAACTCTCCAATGACACCTGCCGTACCACACAGCTCTGGATGCGGCGGATTCCGGCGGGAAGTTTCGTCATGGGCAGTCCGGAGGGCGAACTCGGCAAATGCGCCAACGAGCCGACGCACGCAGTTACGCTCACGCGGGATTTCTATCTGGGTGTCTTCGAGGTAACGCAGGCACAATACGAATTGATTGCAGGGGCGAATCCCGCCAAATACATCGGAGCCACCAACCCAGTGGAATGGGTTTCCTACGAGGACATCCGTGGAACCTCGCCTGAAAAGGGCGCCGGATGGCCCGCGAAGGGCCATGCGGTGGATGAAGGCTCCTTCTTGGCGAAACTTCGCACCAGAACCGGTCTAGAATTCGATTTGCCCACCGAGGCGCAATGGGAATACGCATGCCGCGCCGGAACTACGACCTCTTTCAACAATGGACAAAACCTGAAAAACACGGCACAGGATAACGCAATGGATGGCCTGGGACGGTATTTCTACAATACCGCGGACGGACGCGGCGGCTTTGCCCGGCATACTCGTGTCGGCAGCTATCAGCCCAATGCCTGGGGACTCTATGACATGCACGGCAATGTCTGGGAATGGTGTCTAGACTGGATGGACGACCTGGATTCCACGCCCGTCACTGATCCCCAGGGTGCTCCGCAGGGCGACATCCGAGTCTTCCGTGGCGGCGGATGGTTCGGAGTTTTCGGCGAGGCGCAGTATTGCCGTTCGGCGTGTCGCCCCTTCACCTACCGAGGTCCATATTTCCGCTGCGCTGACTGCGGTTTCCGCCTCGCCCTGAATCCTTGACCTGAACGTTGTCTTGTTTTCTCCTCCGAGGTGCATTTGCTGCCGCTCTCATTGAACTCGCACCTCACCTACAAAGACACTTTCATCATGTATCCCATTCTTCATAAGTTGATTTTGCTCACCGTACTCGCTTTGCTCGCACTCGACATGGCGACGAACTCACCATCGCTAATCCTTCCCTGTGGACACGGTTCTGGCATCTCAATGTATTAAACGAGTATCAAACGAATATGCTCTACGATTTGCCTAGTTTACCAGCGAAGGTGCAGCGCCGTTCCCAGAACCACTACCTTACCTTCAATTTCATGAACGGACTCTCCTACCGTTGCGTGGGAGAGACCGTGGTCGTGCTGGCTGCCCTGGCAATGAAATGCCCAGACTACATCGTCGCGTTGCTCAGCGCAATGATGTTCCTGGGCTATCTCACGCTCCCGCTTGGACGCTTCACCTGCGCACGCTGGGGAGCCACCGTCACCCAGATGATCTTCTGGACGGCGAGGAATCTCGCCGCATTGGGCATCGTGGTCGCCGCTGTGCTGTCAATAGTCGGCTGGTACCGCACCGCCGTGGCGCTGCTTCTGCTGTGTTCCTTTACCTTCTATGGCTGTCGGGCCGCGGGGTTGGTCAGCAATATGCCTCTGCTGGGATGCATCGCCCAGGACAACTGCGGGCGCTTCCTGCAATTCAACCAGGCGGTGTTCTACGTGGGTTCCTGCATTTCGCTCGTCGCGATGGGATGGTTCCTGCAAAGCCACCGTGGACTGGCATCCATCTGCATCGTGATGGGCACAGGTGCCGCCATCGGTCTGCTCTCCGTGCTGGTCCTGCGAGGGGTGGACGAGACAGCCACGCTGCGAGAGTCCTCCCGCCAGCCGGTCCTCCCGCAATTGCGCCACGCCTTCCACGACCGCATTTTCCTGAAGCTTCTTCTGGCCAATTTCTGCCTGAACCTCTGCCTCATTCTGGCAGTGCAGAACCAGATTCTCGCCATCAAACGAAGCTATGGAGCCAGCGACTGGACGGCGATGCTCTACTCGCTGGTAATGTGCGCGGGAGGCATCTTCTTCACCTACCTGGCCGCCGCCGTGGTCAAATACCTCGGTCCCAGGCAGATTCTGCTCATCACTCTGACCGCCCTGGCAGGACTGTGCTTGGCGTGGTGGATTGCGCCTAAGACTCTGAACGCCTGGCTCTTCATCCCGCTCTTCGCCATCGCGGGTGGAGCCGGCGCACTCTTTGACAGTTGTGTGGCGCACTACTTCCTCGCCAGCGTCCCCCGCGAAAACCAGGTCATCTGCTCCATTTGCAATTATCTTCTCGCAGGGGGCGGAGCCGGTGCCGTCGGATTGATTGGCGTTGGCACGCTTCTGCGGCTTCTGGTCCCCAAGGACCTTCCTGATGCAGAAGTGCTTGGCGCATACCAGCACTTCTATGCGGTCGGGCTGGCACTCTGCCTGCTGTCGCTGTGGGCGATAGCCGCATTGCCGCCATTGCCGATGGAGCTGCGAACTCCGCCCAAGCATGGTGTTTGAGGCGAAGCCGCATCTGCGCCTTTGCCAATCAATATTGCATATTCATTTGGAATCAAATAGGATAATATCTGTCTTAGGAAAAAGATATTATTTCCGAGTTGTCATCTGGCATGCCTCAGCCACGCCTTCTTCAATGCCCTGCATTACCACGCCATGATAGTCGATCGGCACGGCACCATCGCCTGCGAGGAGCTGTGCGATGCGATTGAGAATTTGCGAAGACTCACGGGTCGGGAGTTTCTCGCCTGGAACGTATGGCCAGGCAATCGGCGCTAGCAGTAGAAGATTGCCATTCGCACAGGTCTCGAAGAGCTTTCCGCCCGGTTTGTAAATTGGCGAGAACCCCTTGTTTTGTAAGGCAATCACGCGATAGCCGGCTTCAAAAGCAAGGCGGGCGATTTCACGTTCCCCGTGGCTGATGCAGGGCGAAACCAACACCGCGCCATGCCTGGCTGCTTCCAGCAATTCAGCCGCCTTGGTGGCAAACTCGGGCGTGGTCTTCGCCACCACTGGTTTGCCCTTGGCATCACGCAGGATACGCCAACCACCACCAGATAGCCGCTCGCGGGCATAGGAAAAATACGACCGAGAGCACTGCACCTGCCGAATCTCTGGATAGTCTAGCAGAAAGTGATTGCCGATTGCCATGAAATGCCCTATAACCTTGGCGCACGCGCCAAGGCGCAGGACATCATCGGCGCACGCGCCCTGGTTCCGCGCTTCGCCGCGTGCGGCGAAGTTAATTGGCAAATCGCGCACTACCTTGAACAATGTAGGATTAGCACGCTTGATTGCCAAGTGTCGCGGATTATCCTGCAGATAGGCAATCATCTTTTCCAGTTGTCCGCGCCGTAGCAATACGATATCCACATAGCCAGGTGCCCAGAATTTCTTGCTCTGCGCCTCGCCGCGTGCGGCGAGGTTTAAAACCCGCGAAGTGCTTTTGGATTTCAGGCTGCCGACAATCGCACCCAATGGCTTCGGCTGATTTTTCTCCACAAAAATTATGAAATGCAGATGATCCGGCATCAGCTGCGTGCAAATCAGCGATACACCCGGCCAATGCTGTGGCAATTCCGCCAGGCATTGCTCCACAATCCGTCCCGCATCTGATGGCTCCACCATCCATTTGCCATCACATTCCACGAGTTTCCCCAATAGCGGCCGCCTTCCCTCGATGGTAAGAGTAATCATATAGATGCTACGTCCGGCGTAATCCCAGCCGTACATCCGACGTCCCATCCGATGCTTGGTTTCTGCACGCAGCATGTGCCTTTAGAACTCAATATAGACAAACGAGTTTGGCTGCATCCTGAGCGTCAAAGTGCCATCTGCGGATACCTTCGGGAAGACCTGCGTATATATCCGAAGACGGTCGGTCAGATGGCAGACGGGCGTTTTGCCACGAAGAGCCTCGGGAATCTGCAACGTCACCGGTTTGGGCGCCGTGATATCGTCGTTGTCGGTATAGCGCGTCACCAGCACTCCGACAGAACCATCTTTGCCTATCGCCGCTGTGGCATAGACATCCGGCAAATCCGTGATGCCCACGGCGACCTCCGTTCCAAGACGACGCAACCTTGACCACGCAAGGAACGGATAATATCCCCGCAACGGTTCCAGCGAGGTCATGTCGAACATGTTGTTCATGCCGCATCCGACGCGTGCGTCATAGAACATCAACATGTCCAGCGAGGTGCGCTGAAGCGCCGACATCGCCGCCGCGATAAATGCCGCGCCCTTGTAGTTCCGGCTGCCCGACTCGCAGTCCAGCGAATAGGGCCATTCATCGCTCCACCCGCGAACATAGTTGTATTCATTCAGAATCGACTCCGCGTTACCGTAACCATATCTGGCCATCAGTTCGTGGACGGCGTCAGCCTTGGCGACCAGAGCCTCAACAGTTGAGCAATAGTAGTGCCACGAAAAGAAATCCAACTGCACAGCATTTTCGCGGCAGTGCTTGAGGATTCTTTCGCCATACTCCAAATCCTAGCCCAGGGACGGGCCACCAATCTTCAATTTCGGAAAACACCGTTTCAGATACAAGGCGACCTCTGTGAAGAACTCGCAGAACTGCGAGACCGTCCCAGTCCATGTCGAACTCGGGCGGCCATCCGCCGCCGGCTGGTTGTCCGGCTCGTTCCAGATTTCCCAATATTGGATATTCCAGTGGAAGCCATCCGCCCAGCCCTCGTTGTAATGTCGGACGACATGTTCGCAGACAACCGCCCACTTGTGGAAATCCCGCGGTGGGTTGACGCCGTATTTCTTGATCCAATGTTCAATCGACTGCCCCAGGCGGTAGAAAGGCTCCGTCCCCGCAAGGCGGATATTCTCCAGATATTCATCCGTCAGGGTGAAATCATAGTTTTCAGGCTTCTCCGCATCCGCCTCAAAATCTGGAAAGACTCCAGTGATGTCCACAGAGTGCCACCCGCCGTAGGAATGGCAATGCGCAGAGTCATGCAGGCGTGCGTAGGGAATCTCCAGCGCGGCGAATTCGTCGAAATTCGAGACCGTCTGGTCGGAACGTGCCTTCGACGGGCCGTTGTTGACCGCGTTCATGGCTTTGATCGGCCCCAGCACGTGTTCGAGGTCAATGCGGATGCAACCTTGTCCAAGAGTATTCATCTTTGGCAGAGGATTATGAGGTATAATGTGTTGATTTCAACATAAAAAAGGCACCGCACTAACATTGGCTAGCACGGTGCCTTTCCATTTCCTATGACAAACGAATTACATCAGCTTGCCAATCTGCTGATAGAGTTCGTTGCGGCGGGTGGCGTCCTCCTCGCAGGCCTTGTAGAGGCCCTCGGCCTCGGCTTTCGCCGGGGAGTTCTTGAGGCTGGAGAAGCGCTTCTCGCCAGCCAGGAAGTCCTGGAACTTGCCATTGACGGCCGCCGGGCCGCCCCAGACAAAGCGCGGCTTGCCCTCGCCAGGCTCCGGGTTGTAGCGATAGACGGGGTAGTAGCCACAGGCCACCGCCGCCTTCTCCTCGTCCTGCGCCATCATCATGGTCTTCAGACCGTGGTTGATGCACGGCGCATAGCACATCAGGATGGAGGGTCCCTTGTAGGCCTCGGCCTCGACCATCGCGTCGATCAGCTGCTGCTGGTTGTAGCCCATCGCGCAGGACGCGGTGTACACATAGCCGTAGCTCATCGCCATCAGGCCCAGGTTCTTCTTGCCGGTGCGCTTGCCGCTCATCGCGAACTGCGCCACCGCGCCCAGCTGGGTGGACTTGGAGGCCTGTCCGCCGGTGTTGGAGTAAACCTCGGTGTCGAGCACCAGCACGTTGATGTTGCGGCCGCTGGCCAGCACGTGGTCCAGTCCGCCGAAGCCGATGTCGTATGCCCATCCGTCACCGCCGATGATCCACACGGACTTGTCCACGAAGTAGTCGCCCAGTTCATAGACCTTCGCGCAGGTCTCGCACTTGCAGCCGCCGGCGATGGCGCCCTTCAGGTAGTCCTTGATGGCGCTCTGGTTGGCGATGGCCGCCTCATCCGTGGAATCCCACAGCTCGATGGCCTTGTTCAGCAGAGCCTTGAGTTCGGCCGGAGTCTCGGCGTTCTCAAGGAGCTTCTGGACATTCTGCTTGAGCTGCAGACGGTTGGTGTCAATGGCAATACGCATGCCCATGCCGAACTCGGCATTGTCCTCGAAGAGGGAGTTCGCCCACGCCGGTCCGCGGCCGTCCTTGCCAAAGGTGTAGGGGATGGTCGGGAAGGTGCCGGAGTAGATGGAGGAGCAGCCGGTCGCGTTCGCAATCAGCATGCGGTTGCCGAAGAGCTGGCTGGCCAGCTTGACATACGGGGTCTCGCCGCAGCCCGCGCAGGCGCCGGAGAACTCGAAGAGCGGGCGCAGGAACTGGCTGCCCTTCACGCTGGTGGTCTTGTTCGCGCCGACCACGTTGTCCGCCGTGCCCAGGAAGAATTCGACGTTCTCGTTCTCGCCACGCGCCTCGGCGGCGGTGAGCTTCTCCCAGGTCAGGGCGCACTTGGAGTCGTCGATGACCTTGCCCTTTTCGTCCTTGACCGCCTTGGCGGCCATCGGGCAGGCCTGGATGCAGACGCCGCAGCCCTGGCAGTCCAGCGGGAAGACCTGGTTCTTATAGACGTATTCGGAGGCCTTCGGCTTGGTATCCACCGCATCGAAGGCGGCGGGGGCACCGGCCAGAGCGTCCTTCGCGATGAGCTTCGCGCGGATGGCGGCGTGCGGGCAGACAAGATTGCACTTGTTGCACTGGATGCAGTTGGCGCTGTTCCACTTCGGAATCATCGGCGCCACGCCGCGCTTCTCCAGCTGGGCGGTGCCGGTGGGCAGCAAGCCGTCGATGGACATCGCGGAGACCGGAATCTTGTCGCCTTCCAGCTTCATGGAGGGCAGGAGGATCTTGCGGCCGAAGTCATCCAGCTTGTCGGCGGGGATGAGGGCGGCGGGAGTGTAGCACGCCACACCGTCCAGGCTGGCAGGCACCGCGACCTGCTCGAGGGCGGCGGCGGTGTTGTCGATGCAGACCCAGTTCTTCTCGACGACATCCTGTCCCTTCAGCGCGAAGCGCTTCTGGATGGAGTCCTTGAGCATCTTGGTCGCCACGTCCTTGTCGAGGATGCCGGAGATCAGGAAGAAGGCGGTCTGCATCACGGAGTTGATGCGCTTGCCCAGTCCAGCGGCCTGGGAGATCTTCAGGGCGTTGATGTTGTAGAACTTGATGTGCTTGGAGATGATGGTCTCCTGCATCTCGCGGGTAAGATGGCTGAAGACATCTTCATTGGAATATTCCGAGTTCAGCAGGAAGGTGCCGCCCTCCTTGAGTCCACCGATCATGTCGTAGCGACCGATGTAGGCGGGGCAGTGGCACGCCACGAAATCGGGCTTGGTGATCAGATACGGGCACGGAATCTCGCTCTTGCCGAAACGCAGGTGGGAGACCGTCACGCCGCCGGACTTCTTGGAATCGTAGAAGAAGTAGCCCTGCGCGTAGGTACCTTCCTTGGAACCGATCATCTTGATGGAGTCCTTGTTCGCGCCGACCGTGCCGTCGGAGCCCAGTCCCCAGAAGGTGCAGGAGGTGGTGCCTTCCGGCTCGCATTCCAGCTCGGGACCGACCTCGAGGGAGAGGTGGGTCACATCGTCGTTGATGCCGACGGTGAAGCCGTGGAACGCCTTGCCATCCAGGTGGTCGAAGACCGCCTTGACCATCGCGGGGGTGAACTCCTTGCTGGAGAGGCCGTAGCGGCCGCCAATCACCAGCGCGTCAGCGAACTCGGTGCCCTTGACCGCATTCACGACCTCTTTGTAGAGCGGCTCGCCGGCAGTGCCGGGCTCCTTGGTGCGGTCGAGGACCGCGATCTTCTTGGCGCTCTTCGGCAGAGCGGCCACGAACGCCTTGGTATCGAAGGGATTGAAGAGGCGGACTTTGATCAGACCGACCTTCGCGCCCTGGGCATTCAGATACTTGACTGCCAGCTCGACGGTCTCCGTACCAGAGCCCATTGCCACGATGACCTTGTCCGCATCGGCGGCGCCGACATAGTCGAAGAGGTGGTACTGGCGTCCGGTGACCTCCGCCATCTTGTCCATGTATTTCTGTACCACGCCGGGCAGCGCGGCATACTGGGCATTGGTGGTCTCACGGCCCTGGAAATAGACATCGGAGTTCTGCGCGGCCACATGCAATGCGGGCTTTTCGGGACGCAGGGCGCGCTCACGGAAGCGCTCGACATACTCCATGTTCACCAGCGAGCGCAGGGTCTCGTAGTCGATCTGCTTGACCTTCTGGATCTCGTGGGAGGTCCGGAAGCCGTCGAAGAAGTGCAGGAAGGGGATGGATGCCTCGAGGGTGGAGAGGTGCGCGACCGCAGCCAAGTCCAGGCACTCCTGCACGGAGGCGCTGGCCAGGAGCGCGAAACCGGTGGCGCGGCACGCCATCACGTCCTGGTGGTCACCGAAGATGGCCAGTGACTGGGCGGCGAGGGTACGGGCGGAGACGTGGAAGACCGTCGGCCACATCTCGCCGGCGATCTTGTACATGTTCGGGATCATCAGCATCAGGCCCTGCGAGGCGGTGTAGGTACAAGTCAATGCACCAGCCACCAGCGAGCCGTGGACGGCGCCAGCCGCGCCGGCCTCGGACTCCATCTCGACCACGTTCAGCGGACGGCCGAACATATTCAGCTTGCCCTTCGCAGCCCACTCGTCAGCATGCTCGCCCATCACCGAGGACGGGGTGATCGGGTAGATGCACGCCACCTCGCTGAATGCGTAGGCGATATAGCTTGCTGCCTCGTTGCCGTCGATGGTTACCCACTTCTCTGCCATTGTTAACTCCTTGGAATCGTTTGTAGGGATTGGTTATCCTTAGTTTTAATAAGGAATTAGGGTGATTTGGAAAAGAAAATCTCTTCAATATAACCCATATTCCGCGATTTTCACTCCAGGCGGCACGCCTCCCTACTACTCGACGGAACGGCCAAACGTTATGTTTTTTTCGAAGCCTCACGTACCCCTGACACGTTTTGACATCCCTCCCGTCGCATAATAAACGCAATGACGTTTTTCCGCCATTCCTTCCACCCATTAAACAACAGGAGACTCCAATGACCACCACAAATTCTGAGACAATCAACATTCTTGATTCCGATCCGCAGCGCGACCTCATCCAGCATCTTGCCGCCAACCCCGACAAGCCTGTCTCTCCTCAGATCTGGGAACAACTTGCCGAATTCACGGACGGTGAAGAATGGCGCAAGCTCATCGTCGTCCGCCCCGAGGCCGCCGACCACTGCCCGTGGGAAAAACTCGACGTCTGCGAATGGTGGCCTTTCTTCAAATACCTCCCGCAGTATTTTGAGAAATGCGCCTGTCCTGCCGAGGTTCCGGCTCGGGCCTGGGCCTATCTCCTCTGCACTCGCCCCGAATTGGCCACCCAATTCGATCGTTGGAATGACCTCACACCTGCCGAATGGCACTCGCTACTCCAACGGCAACCCACACTCGCTGAACACTGCCCCTGCCTGGAGCAGGCACACGCCATCACCTCCGATGACTTCAGTGACGGCCTCACCTTCCCCACCGGCGACTCGACGACCGACTTCCTCGCCGACACCGACTACCTCGAATACTATGCTGACTACGGCTCCACGCTCATCGACAAGATGATACAGGAACTCGACAACGCTGAAATCCCCGCTGGAGAATGATCCAGACCCTCCTCAACATCATTTTCGGTGGACCTTCCAGCCAGTCGGTTCCGTTTCCGGTCCCCTCTACCGGACACGGAACCACACGGCGTGCCACTCGTTCCCGGAAGTGTCCGTCCAACGCGAATGTCCCGGCCACCGGCGCCGACTGGAAGGTGCTTGGCGGCAAGGGCATCAACTTGGACAGCATCACCGTTTATGACCCCAGGAAAAACCCGCTGCGGCTTTCGCGAGCAGATGTGGTCACTCACGGCGGCGAAGGCATCATCTACCAATATGCGCCCAGACCCAAGGTCAGCGTCCTCATCAAGGTCTGCAAGCCCGAAAACCGCGCCGACGCCGCCAAGATGGCAACCTTCCGGGAACGCATTGCCGCGATGCTCGCTCTTCACGAATGCGGCAACGCGGACTTTCTGGCCTGGCCACGGATGCCCGTGATGGACCGCCAGGGTGACATCATCGGTTTCGCGATGAACAGATGCACTGGCCGCACCCTCCGGGCCCTCCTCGCCCCCTGCCAAGTTCGGCGCTTCTTCCCCGGCTGGAACCGCATCCATGTCACCCAAGTCGCGATTAACTTCCTGGACGCCGTGCGGATGCTCGCACGCCACCACGTCCTCGTCAATGACTTCAATCCCAGCAACTTTCTGGTGGACATCCATGGCCAGATTCGGCTCATTGACTGTGACAGTTTCCAGATACCTCTTCCTGGCAAACCACCGCTGACAACTCGGACCTTCACCCCGGAGTTCTGCGCACCTGAGCTGTTGCTCCAACCGGAGAACTTCAACCGTCCCCGCACTCCCGAACAGGTACGCTTCAGCCTCGCCATCCTGATTTACATGCTCCTGATGAGCGGGCTGCACCCCTACGCACGATGCGGCGGCGGCGACCCCGCCGAAAACCTCAAGAGCGGCAAGTGTCCCCTCGTCAAGGACAGCGGCGTAAGGATGCCTGTCAGCTGGTACAAATCGGTCAGCTGGCTAACCCCATCCCTCAAAGCCTGCTTCATTCGGATGTTCGTGGATGGATTTGCACACCCGGAAAAACGCCCCCTGCTGGGAGAAATGCGCACAGAATTGGTGAATTTCCTCCAAGTGATGAAATCCAGCCGAAGTGAAAACCAACGGGCAATCCTGCCCACAACTGCAAGAAAAGGAAATCAATCATGAACAACTACGCAGAAGAAACCTCCCTTGACGTCACCAACCCCGCTCCTCGCTGCCCTGTCATCCTATTGCTTGACACCTCGGGTTCAATGGCCGGCACCCCGATTGAAGAACTCCGCGAAGGTCTTAGACAATTCCTGCGCGAGACCAGCGATGACGAAACCGCCTCCATGAGTGTCGAGCTTGAGGTCATCACCTTTGGCGAAACCGTGAAAATCGCCGCGCCCTTCGCCCCCGTCAATCAGGTCAATGACAACGTCCCCACCCTGACTGCCAATGGCATGACCCCCATGGGCGAGGCCCTCCGAACCGCCGACCAGGAACTCAAGGCACGCCGACGCCTTTACAAGAACAAGGGCATCTCTTCTTACAAGCCCTGGATTATCTTGATGACCGATGGGCAGCCCAATGATGACTGGGAGGCAGCCGCACGCTCGATGCGCGAACTGGGCGAACAGCGAAAACTTCAGTACATCGGCATCGGCATCGGAGAAAGCGCCGACTTCGACACCCTTCGCCAAGTCCTTCCAGAACATCCCGGCCCCGTCAAACTCAAGGGACTGTGCTTCAAAGAGTTCTTCAGCTGGCTCACCGACTCCCTCAAGTCGGTCTCCGCAAGCTCCGTCGCCGAACAGGACAACATCCGGCTCGGCAATGTCGACTCCTGGGCAGACCTCGCCGGAACGAACTAAATCCCTGACTTTTCAGATTCTCCGGATCTTCCGGGCCAACCCGGAACTTCCGGATGATTCCGAAATACCAGACTTCCATTTTACATTTCGCATTTTCTATGTTCGCCCACGCAGTCTCCGTCCCCGGCAATGGACACATCCGCCGCGAAATCCCCTGTCAAGACGCCAGCGGCGTCTGGACCATGCCACGCGCCTGCCTTATCGTTTGCGACGGACGTGGCAGCGCCAGTCTTTCTCATCTGGGTGCCCGTTCGGCGGTCAGGGCTTTCCGTTCCCAGTGCGCAGTGATGGAACCGCGATTGGCTTACCTCCTCGACCAGCCTCGTTGTGGTTCCTGTGAATGGCCGCGTTTCTGCCAGATGATGATTCGAACCTTTGTCCAACAGAAAATCGAATTGGCTGAAGAATACCAGTGCTCCGAGCGAGAATTCGATTTTACCGTCGCTTTCGCCGTGCTTGGGAAACAACGCATTGGATGCTTCCAGATCGGGGACGGCGCACTCACGGTTCAACGCAGTGGAGTATGCACCCATGTTTTTTTACCCGACAAGGGCGAGTTCGACAATCAGACCTCGTTCCTCAGGGCAGGACTGGACAAAACGAGGCAATTTCATTCATCGACACTTGACGCCGACGGCGTCACTGGAATTGCCGCCACCAGCGACGGCCCCGAACATCTGATGTTTGACCTCCAGACGATGACCCCCGGCCCCATCTTCAACCAGCTCTTCACCGACCTGGCCGCAGGGCAGCTCTCTAGACAGGACATCCTCGACTACCTCACGGGCGCCCGTTGGACACGTGACCCCCGCGGCGCTGACGACCGGTCGCTCGCCATCCTCGCACTCCCTCAGGAACCCTCCGTCCAAGACAACCCAGTAGAGGAGAATCCCAATGGGCTGGTATGACCTTTTCCTTGAACATTCCCTCGGCCTTCCGTGCGAACACCGCCACGACTGCCCGCTAGAGAACTCCCTGACCGGAGACCACCTCTGTGCACTTGTCCCCGGCACGCCCGTATTCTGTAAATTCACTCTCGGCTTTGCCGAGCATACAGGCATTTGCCTTGGCGACAAAATCGCGCACCTCAATGGCGATGGCAAGGTTCTTTGCTCCACCCCCGCCGAATTTCTGGCACGTCTGGACGGCAGCAACCTGGCGACCAGCATCTACTATGCTGCCGCCGCCGAATCACACCCCCTGGCTTCTCCGGAAATCGCCGCCCGCGCCATCATGCAGCTCGGCAGCCGCCCAGGGTATCATCCGCTCGTCGCCAACTGCCACGACTTCACCATCGCCTGCATCACGGGAAAAGACGCGGTCCTAAACTGGCGCCTTTGCGACATTGAAAGTGCCATTTCCAGCGTCTTCCACACCCTTGACTGGCATTGGCGTTGCTGGAATGGATGGCATCAACAAATTCCCATATAGACCAAGGGGCGAACAGCAATACGCAGTAAAGCTGGGCACGTCTCTTAATGTCAGTTTATTGTTTCCAATGCGAGAAGGGACGCTGTGGCACAACCTTCACGCATTTCTCACGACAATCTGCCTTCCCGGACTACGAACGGCCTTCAGGTATTTCGAATGACAAACGATGGGATTTTCCGTCCGCGCCATCTGGCACCGCATTTCGGACAATTTCCCGGCAACTCCGACACCAACAACGGGTCATCGGAATCCGGCGGCTCGATTTGAATTGTCGTCCTATGCGAGACTTCATATTTTTGCGAGAATCCGCATTGCTTACATTCGCAGGCATAAAATTCCACGAGAGGCTTTTGTCCTCCCATATTGCAAGGCCATCCTATTGCCACTGCATCCTCCTGTGTTGATTTTTATGGGAAACAGAAAACTGTCCTAAAACGCAAAACAAATCCTCTATGAGTTTCGGCGGGCTATTTCCCTTCCCGCCTCGGCAATCTTCTCCCGCAACGATTTGGGTTCCAGCACCTCGATGCTGCCGCCTTCGCCTAATATCCAGCGGATGACTTCGTGCTCGACGGTCGGCTTCAGCTCCAGCACCAACGCGCCATCCGGCTCCTCGGTGAGCTTTGACTGGAAGACCTTTTGCTGCTCATGGATATAGAAGGCTATGGAGGCATCGCAACGCAATTTGATGCCTGACACCTTCGGGTAATTGAAAAAGCCATTCCGTTTCGTGTCCTCCAGCAATCTGCGATCCATCTGAAAGGATCTGGGCAACGGCCGCACACTGACCATTCGCTGGCAGGCAAAGATGCGGACCTCCTTGGTTCCCCTCAGATAGCCTTTGGCATACCAATTGCCTTTATGGAAGACCAGCATATGAGGCTCAAACTCAAACGCTGACTTCTTCCCGCCCGGATCCTTATAGTCCAGGGCCAGGCATTGCTTCCGGCGCCAGCCGTCAAACAACGTCTTGAACACCTCAGGCGCAATGGGAGACTTCACGCCAGACGCACACAACAGGGTATCCATCATCGCCTCATCAAAGAACTCTGAAGCATTGTTGGTCAGCGTCTGCATGAGCGCATTGTCCATCTCCTGCTTCAGTGGTTCGGGCGTGATGGCCTCGGCCAACTGCACCCCAAGCATGGACATGTTCACAAAATCCTCGTCAAATACGGGGCAGGTGAAACGCCAATTCGGGTCGGTGAGCACATAGCCTCTGCTTGAGTCATCATACAGAATCGGCGCGTTGTGCTCCTGCTGAAGGACTTGGATATCACGCGCAACCGTGCGCGGACTGCACCCCAGGGGTGCCCCCGGCTCACCCTCATGTTCCTTGAAATATGCGGAGAGGGTCTGGGTATTGATATTCTTGCCACGCTTCAGATCAGCCACAATTCTAGCCATCCGAAGGATTTGTTGGGAATCACGGTAACTCATATCGATAGCCTTTTCTGCAACAATTCCATAATCGACTAGTGGTTTGTCCTCCAAATTCCCTTTGACATTTGAGGCGACTCCAAAACTCCGTGCGAAACAGCCAAGGCATGACGAACAGATGCGCCGAAATGCGGATTGGGCCGTAGCCATCTACGGCGAAATCCGACAGGGGACGCAGCTTAGATGCCAGGCGAAACGTATTTTGGCGGTGCGTTTTGAAATTGCACTATCTGGTAAATATATACGAAAGAAAAGCGCAAATCCGTCATTTCGGCTTAAAAAATCTTCTCTTTTTCAACATCACGCAACACCTCTGACACAAATTGGCAGACCTGCTGGAATATAATTAGGGGAAACACATACCCAATGCACACCGTCATGGAACGTCTCTCATCCAGTCCCATCTACCGTGAACTGCTCCTCGACCTCTGCTATCGGCTACGCCTGGCGGATGATCTCTTCACGCAAACCTCCTCCACGCTGATAACCGCACTAAGCCTGGAGGACTGGACCGCCAAATGGCAG
This sequence comes from Victivallales bacterium, assembly GCA_017417585.1. Taxonomy (GTDB): domain Bacteria; phylum Verrucomicrobiota; class Lentisphaeria; order Oligosphaerales; family Oligosphaeraceae; genus RGIG1601. The sequence continues at coordinate 21,416 of JAFPYX010000043.1, read as the reverse complement.
AGTGTCCATGAATTGTGCGACTATGCACAGGCGCTCCAGCTCATCTATGTGGACTTCCGGCATCTCATCGAAGACAGCTGCCATCTGACATTTCCCGCCCAAGCAGCATTCTGGCAATGGAATGAACTTGATGGTGCCGAACAACTCGCGCAGACGCTTGACCGGCTCCACGCCATCTCCGAGGGAATGCGGATAAAGCTTGAAGGGGAATTGCACGCTAGGGAGGATTCGCTATGAGCCATCTACGCTTCGGAGCCTTGCTGATGATGCGCGGACGTCGGCTGGGACTCTACCTTTCCCACCGTGTAGTGCTAACCGTTCCTAAGCCAGGCCCCGTTCGTGCGGCCTCGCTAAAGGATTTCCAGCCTGCGAAGGTCTTCGCGTGCCAAGGCGTTTCGGTGCCTTTCTTTGACGCGCTTGCCAAGGCCGCCGCCACCAGGGAGCTCTTCGCCAGTTCCTTCGAGATGGTGAAAAAACTGCTGGATTTCCCGGAAGGGCTTTTCCTGAATGACCTGATAAAACTGATGCGTGACCGGTATGGCGCACAACTGGAAGATTTCATCGTGCCATCCCCGCAGCCAGAAGTCGCACCATCAAACAATGGAGACCAACCCATGGACGAAACAGACGCCATCCAGAAATTCAACGAAAAATACGACGAAGCGCTCCAAAGCTACATCAAGCGCCCGAACATCCTGCTCTGCGGATACACCGGCTCCGGGAAATCCTCCCTGGCCAAGGCAATCCTCGGCGACATGGTTCCCGACCATGCCATCGGCGACGGACGTCCCAAGACAATGGCGTACGAGTGCTATGAAAACAACCTGGTGCGCATCTGGGACTCCCGTGGCCTGGAAAACGGTCAAACGGAAGAAGCCTTCACCGCCCAGACCCGTGACTTCGTGCGGCAATGCCAAAACGACCCGTCAGTAGACAACCATATCCATCTGGTTTGGTATGTCATTCAGGGCGCCGGCGCACGCGTCACCGAATGCGATCTCAATCTCATCAGAAACATCTTCAACCCCAAACACGTGATTGTCGTGCTGTCCAAGGCCGACATCACCCGCCCGAACCAGCAACTGTCCATGCGGCAGGAACTGCTGGACGCCGGAATTCCCCCGGAGCACATCGTCTGCACTTCCGACGCCCCTGGCGGTTCCCTGGGTTGCCAACGCCTGATGGAGCTCTCATACGAGATGCTCCCGGATGCCTACCGGGACGCCTTTCTGGAGGCGCAGGGAATTGACCTGGAGGCTCGGAAAAACGTCATCCTGGCCAAACAGGGCAAGGCCAAGGCCATCATCGCCACCGCAGTGACCGCCGCCGCGGCAGCCGGCGCCATCCCGATTCCACTGTCGGACGCGGCAGTACTGATCCCTATCCAGATCACGATGATCGCCACGCTGGCGGGACTATACGGTTTGCGGCAGGAAGCCATCCGACAGTCCGCCCTGCCTTTTGTGGCGAAGCTGGTGGGTGTCTTCGCCGCCTCCAGTCTGCTCAAGCTCGTGCCAGGCCTGGGCAGCGCCGTCAACGCCGCCGTAGCCGCCACGCTGACCGGCGCGATGGGCGCCTTTGTGCGCACCAATTTCGAGGCCACGGCCCTGGCCAAGGCAACAGGCAAGCCAATCCCCCCCCTGCTCTTTGACGTGGGACTCTTCAAGAAGTTCTACGAGGAATACCAGCAGAACCACATCCAAACCTAGAAGTAGCCACCATGAACGACAAGATCGAAGAACTGAAAAAACTCATCGCCACTCTCGCAGACGATTCTCCGCTACGCGCCCGGCTTGAAGCCGCCTTGAAGTCTGAGGAAGAACGCCTCGCCGACGAATGTCCCAAAACCGAGGAAGCGCAATCTGAAGAAGCCAAATCCGAGAAGAACGGCCGCGCCTTCAGAGATGTCCCCCACCAAGACCTCATTGAATGCCTCATCGCCAAAATCGACGACCTTACGCAGAACGACGAGTTCGTCTCCGGAGTCGCCGGATTCATCCTAGGCGCCGCGGCCGTTGGGCTTGGCGCATTGGCCTTTGATGCAATAAAGGGGAAATGAACCGAAAAGTCAGCGCCTTCTCTGACGATGCCCCGCTCTGCAAAAACACCTTGAATTGTTCCAAATAGATTCTCCGAGCTTCTCCAACTGAAGATTACAATTCCCATAAAATGACGCATCAATCCATTCATCCCCAAGAACAACCCACAAACCACGGACGACCTGACGACGCACCATTCAGCCGTCTGCCGGATGACTATCCCGCGCCACGCGGTCTTCTCCCCCGGCATTTCCCCGCCATGGCCGCCCAGTGCTTCTTCCAAGGCGGCTGGGGCTACGACCAGCCCCACGCCTGCATCGTCTTCACGCAGGATGACGAAGTCAACCCGGGCGTCGCACTCGATGGGATTTCCCTGGAGAACCTCTTCATCCATTACCGCATCCGAGAGGAAATCGAATTCGCCCATGGTGTCCAATACGTGGGCATGGAATGGCAGAAGACTGGGCAGGAACTCTTTTTTATCAAAAGTCGTCCGTATGACAAAATCTACGTCGCCGCTACCGCCTTCTCCCTGCAAGACTGGGAATTCCTCAAGAACGACTGGGAAAGCCACCAAGGATATAAAAAAGACCCAGACGGCTACCTCACCCACCAGCTTCTTCGTGCCGAACGTCAAGTCGCCTGGTCGGAGACCTTCTGGTTTGACATCACCGACTTCTTATGAGAAGCCCCAAGGGTTCAGATGCAACATATAGCGATTTTCATTTCCCTGCGCACCGAATGCCACAGCGAAAACTATTTGAAATGGTTCAATCCTTTGAAGGACCATGCCCAGCCACCGTCGTAACAAGCGAAGCAGTTCATACAGCGCAATCGGCGCCAAGAAGCCAGGGAAGATTATCCCTGGGCTGCATGAGGCACCATTGAAGATGATGTCGAGCAGTAATGTGGCAAGTGCAATTGAAATAGAAGAACAGACGCGGTGACGGCATGAAGTTGAGCCTGCCCCGTGTTCCCCCAATACACCACAAAGCTGAAAATCAGCAGCAGAATTACGATGATCATGGTGAAAAGGAAAAGTCAAATCCTATAACCCAGAAGAATGAAAAAACTCTGACTTTGGAAATTTTCTCTTCCGATCCCTGACAAAACACGGCATAGTCTTCCCTAAAACGTCCTCATCCATCGGCGAATCATACACTCAAATCCACAAAAAGGCACGCCAGCCTCGCGTTTCATTCAGGGATGCCTTGGATTACTCGTGTATTATCACTATCCGCATTCGCCTTTCGGAAAGATCGTAAACAATAAAATCGGCCTTTTACGCAGAGGCCTGCTCTTGAACTATCTGCTGGGCTTTGGGCTTTTGACGTTTCTCCAGGAAAGAGGTGATCTTTTGTTCCCAGTCATCGGAGGTTGCCGTCACACCATTCTCTTTCAGCCAAGCCATGCCGATTTCAGCCAAGCCCGTGAGATTCAACCCCTGCTCCCGGAATCCCGCCTCATATTCTTGGAGACTGGGTTCAAATGGCTTGCGACCATACTTTTGGTACAACTCCATTGTCTTGACCGCTGAAAGATTCTGCTCCAGAGCATATTGGGAAACATAATAGGCCAGCAAGTCATCGGCAAAGGCCATGATTTGCTGCCGGAACCATTTTGCACCGGGATGCTCAGCTTGTGCGCTAGCAGGTGACGGAGTGTCCTGCGCCTGGGCAGTCACAGGCATGGAGGAACGAACCCGCGCAAATTTTTCCTGCAAGGAGGAAGGACGCGAGGATTGCGGAGGTGGCGATGGCTGCGGTGGGCGGGGAGGACGTGGAGACTGCCCGGTTGGCGTTTTTTGACTTTTCTGAATGAAAACGGCAACCGCGACTCCCGCACCAAAAGCCAATAATACTGCCAAAAATGTCTTCATTGGTTTTTCCAGTTAAATTGGAGAAATTTACGAACAAATCAAAGGAACTGAAGTTCCAAAATGTACTTTAGGCATTCATGGTGATTTCCTGCGGGAATTGGTATTTGAAGGCACGCTGCAACTCTCCAACTCGCTCTTTCAGAGCCTGTGCCGCCTCCAATTCCTGCTGGGCCTTCTCCAATGCCTTCTGGCGTTCCGCGCTGCCAGACTCCAGATACGCACGTTTCTGCAGGATGCTGTTCTCAATGCTGTTCTGGAATTCGGCAAAAGAATTGGCAATCTGTTTTTCCACACCACTCTGCAAATCCTGCACACCGCTATCCAGCTCTTCACGAATCTTGGAAATCATCTCTTGGAAGGCATTTCTGGCAGTAGTACGCATCGCTTCCTTCGAGTGGAAAAGCTCAGTAAACCAGTTCGAGGGCAACTGATCGGCGATCCGATAATCCGCCTCATCAATCAAGTCGTCAACAGACAGCTCAAGCGTATTCAAGTTTTCCAAGGGGGCGAAATCAACATTTCCTTCAATCTCATTTTGAGCAAACAAGTTACGGATTTTTTTAACCGTGATTTCCAGTTCGCCTCTCAATGTCATTGCGCAGTCGTTTAGCCCAGTAGCCAATGCCCCGTAGTAATTGAACAACTTGTTGCATTCATCGCGGTATTCAAAAGACAATCCCTTCAGCTGATCGGCTGAAATGCAACTATCCACTCGCATTTGCATCTTCCGTGACAAGCCATCCACCATCTTACTCGCCTTTTCGGCAACTTCCGTTCTGAAGGCATCAAAAACGACACTGTGCAGGTCATTTTTCCAACCGTTCAACCGGTTCTTGAATGACGCCTGGCTTTCCGTCAGGATTCTCACCTCTTCCTTAAGTTCCTGATCGCTCTTCTTGCCATCATCAATCACCATCTCGCAATTCAGGATGGTTTTCTCGGCAATCTTGATGTGCTGCGAATACACCGTGTCAATGGCGGTGAAGCCGGCCACGATGCGTTTGACGCCCGTGTTCTGATAAAGCCGCTCGCCAATCACCTCGCCCAACTTGTCCGGATCAGGCTGGAAATCGTCTCCGACGTTGTCTAGGTGATACATCTGGTCTTCATTGAGGTTGGCGCCTTTTTTGTACATGTTTCTAAGCATGGCCACCAAGGCGGAATATCCGCAAACCCTCTCTTCCGGACCAAAGAGGTCTTTCTGCTTGAACTCCTCCTGCTGCCCAAGCTGACGAATGTATGCCTTGGTTTTCTGGAGATCATCTTCGGAGATGTCATCGATCTTGTTGATGACCCAGACGCGATTGCTGGGCCTGGTGCCAAGCAAATGGGTGTCAAAGAACTTCAGGCTGCTCTCATCCAGCCCCTTGTTTGGCAGCAAAAAAATCAGGGCGTGGGTGTTCTTAATCCATTTGGTAGTTTCACGGGAATTGATGACATTCGGATCGTTCAAACCGGGAGTGTCAACAATTCGGACATCCTTGATGCTTTCATTATGAACAAAGATATGCACATCCTTGACAAAAGGCGTGTATTTCCCCTTTTTGGACTTGGGGTCGGAAACAAACTCCTCCAGCTTGCGCAGATCCATTTCCTTGCGCGGCGGCGCACCAATGCACTCGTCCTGGTCAATGCCATGTCTTTCCGCACAAAGCTGGATACGCTCGTTCAGCTGGCTGAGATTCTCTTTGTCCAGCCCACCCAGCAAATCCTTCCATTCCTGATTGTCATAGAAATTCACAATGAAGTGGTTCTTCTCCTCGGAATATTCAATGAAATTGAGTTTCGCGGTCATTGGTGTGTCAAAGGCAGGCAGGATGTCCTCACCGAAGAGTAATGCATTCAGGAACGTGGACTTTCCGGCCTTCACCATGCCACAGACAGAAATGGTGAATTTCTCCTTTTTGAGACTGTCCATCTGGACGTCCAAATCCTCGGCGGTGCGTTCTGCGACAGTCCCGTCGATGTCCGTGAAACGGAATGGCAGGAGTTTCTCCTGTTTAATCCGTTCCGCCTCGTCCTCAAGCAACTGCCAGTTCTCCTCGAACTTTGACGTCAAAGTGGAATCCGAGGTTGGCTTGGGACGCTTCGGAATAGGAGGATTCTGCGGTGCCGTGACGGACGACGATGCCGATGTGGCAGGTGTGCCCCCGGCGGACGACTCGGGCTCTTTTGCGGAAGCTGACTTTGCCGGCTCGGATGAAACACCCGAAGTCGAATTCGCCCTACCTGACTTTTCCTTCCCGCCACCTTCAAGCAACTCCACAGAAGCGCCCAACGCCTCGCACTGCTGCTTAAGCATGGCTGCCGTCGTGGCCTCCAGCCCCTCAATCACATACGGCAATTCCTCCATGGCCTCCAGAAGCTCCATCAAGTCACGGCCTGTGGCCTTGGCAATCAGCTTTCCCACGGACATGGCACGTTTGCCCACTTCAAGAACCCGCAAAGTCACTGCGGCTGGTACCAGTTCCTCAAGTTCCACCTCGCCACCCAGCGATTCCAACTGCGCCTTGAGCGTATTGGCCGCTTTCGACGGCATTCCTTCGCCAATCAGAACCGGAAGCTCTTCCAGACCATTCAGAATTTCCTCCTGGGCCCGTCCCGTCGCCTTGGCAATGGCCTTGGCAATGGAAAGGAACTTGGTTCCGATGGAAATCAAGGTCACATTAAATTCAGTTGCCATTCTTCTATTTCCTGTTTCAAACGCTCAGCAGCAAAGTGATTGAGACCATGATCGGATTTCCCGCAATGAAGCATTCAATCCCGACAACTGGCCAGAACCTTCAACAACTCGACGATTTTTTGAATGGTATCCTCAGACGGCAAACACAAATGCACGATTTTCCGTCCATTGATGACAATGGTTTTCTTATCTACAACTTGTATGATGCAGTTCTTGGTCAATTCAACCTTTTGGGGATCGCCACCCAACTCCATTGAATAGAAAGCATTTATAGTAACCACGCAACCATTGTCCGCCGCCCCGAAGACCGTGTCGTCCACCTGAAGAAGCACATCATCCGGACTCACCCAATGCGCGTAGGCGGAAAGGGCATTGGACAATTTGCGTTGGTTAAAGCTATTGGCTATAGAGAAGACATTATCATCATTGATGGAAGCCAAGATTTGCGTCACTTTGCCAACGACCTCATCCAGCGGATCCGATTTTTCGACCTTTGCGGGAGCCTGTTTCGCCGGTTTCCGCTCCGCCGCCTTTCCTCCCTTGACAATGGCATTGAAAGGACATACTTCAACACACAATTTACATTGAATGCAAAGCTCCTGATTGATGACGTGACGCGCCTTGATTTTTCCGGAGATGGCATCTGCCGGGCAAACCTTGGCACATTTTGTGCAGCCCTTGCATAGCTCCGTGATAAACAACTGCTCGGCCTTGTCCTCCACTTTTGCGCCATTTTGTCTGGTGGGCTTGGATTTCACCTGAACCGCCTTGGGAGATTTGGCAGACACGGGCTTGGCGGGCACAGCCGCAACGGGCTTGGCGGGCACAGCCGCAACGGGCCTGGCGGGCACAGCCGCAACGGGCCTGGCGGGCACAGCCGCAACGGGCCTGGCGGGCACAGCCGCAACGGGCTTGGCGGGCACAGCCGCAACGGGCTTGACGGGCGCTTTATCCGCACATCGGGCAACCTCCACACTGGCGCCAAGGCTTTCCAGCGATTTCTTAAGCTGCTCTGCCATCGCAAGTTCAGCACCATCTGACACCAAAAACGGGAGTTCCTCCAGCCCCTCCAAAACCTCCTCGAGTCCACGATCGGTGTCCTGTGCAATTTGTCTGGCGACTTTCATGATTTTCACCCCCGGAGCAGTCAGAAGAACCTTGTAGATCTCCGGGGCAGCGGCAGGAGGCTCCAGCATCTTGAGTTCGAGAGTGGCACCCACCGCCTCCAACTGTCCTTTCAGCGCCTCCGCGTCGGCAACTGGCATTTCAGCAGACACCTCCATCGGAAGTTCTTCCATGGCTTCGAGCAACTCCTCCAGGTCACGCCCCGTGGCCTGGGACAGGCCTCGCGCAACAGTCATGATTTTGGCCCCCGGAGCAGTCAGGACAACCCTGCACGTCGTCGGGACAGCCGATTTCGTCACCACCTCCGTCATTTCCAGCTTAGCCCCAAGTGTCTCCAACTGCTGGAATTGCTCTTTTTCCGCAGCCGTCGCCTTTTCCACAAGAACCAGCGGCAATTCCTCCATGGCCTCCAGAAGTTCCTCCAACCTGCGACCAGTCAATTGGCTCACCTGGCGCGCGAGAGTCATCATCTTTGGACCACTGGAGATCAATGTGACTGAATAGAATTGGTTGGTATTCGACTTATCATTTTGTTTTTCCGTCACCGGTTGACTATCCTGTCGTTCTTCAGTCAGGTTCCCTTTCGAAGTCTCCATCTTCTTGGTATTCGCCATTTCCTTGCACGGGGCTTTGACTTGCTTCACCTCAATTTGGGCACCTAGTTTCCTCAGAATCATCCGGGCCTGCTCGGCGATTGGACGAGTCACCCGCTTGAGGCAGGTCATCGGCGGCTCTTCAATGGCCTCCAAGACTTCCTCCAGCTTGCCATTCGTCATCTCGCATATCTTCTTAGCGACCCGCAGCGACCGTTTTCCGCCATGCAGCACAATCACGTCATGCAGCGAGCCGTCATCCTCCACCCCCACGGGCGCTCCGTCACCCTCTGCATCATCGTCCATTTCAACGCCATTCTCTTCGCCATTATCAACGACTAGAGTTTCCTGCGTTTCTTCCGAATCCGCCACACTCGTGTCCCCGCTCAGCCCCAGCGAACCAAGCGCCTTCTCCAGCTGATTGAAACGCTCGTTCATCTTACCCAGCTCACTCTGCATGATCCCCTTCGTCATCGGCGTCTTCAATTCGCTGTCAATGATTTCAATGAAATGTCCCTTGGCATTTTCATCGAAAGTCGCTTCAATCTCATCAATTTTATGGCTCCAAAATTCATTTGGATCATCCCGCATCCAAGGCCCGCCCATTGACAAAAGCGTCTCCACGCAGACCTTCAAGAACAAGTCACGCAAAGAGCCATGCGGAAAGATATTCGCCTCATCCAAGTTACTATACCCATTGTATAAATGGTTATAGGCGTCATCCTCGTCTTCGGGCAACGGCAGTTCACGCACTGTCTTCTCTGTAGAAAAGAACTTCGCCAGGGGTTGGCCTTTCGCATAGGAGAAGGCATAGCCATATTTCTGCGCAACCTTGGCCATGGCCTTAGCGATTTTCTTGACCTCGTCCTCCGTCAGAGACACCAAATCCTCGCAGCAGTGAATCTCGACCCGACTATCGGAGAATAACTTTTCCGCCTCATGGCTCACCAAGGAATATTTCTCAGACTCGAACTTGGCCTTGAACACCTGATCGATGCAGTCGGCGGCCTCATCGCGGAACCCCGTCCAGCTCTTAACATTCTTCCGCTGAATGTCGTGAGTCTGGATTTCCCTTTGCGTGGCTATGATTTGTTGACAGCCCGTCTGGAAGGCATTCAGGAAATGCTGTACTTTCAGCTGGTCAGATTTCGACTGAAGCGCCTGACGGTACGCCATCAGCTCCACTCGGAATTGTTGCAAGTCAAGCAGAATCCGGAAAAGGCTGTCACGGGCATCAGAAAAGAACTCTCTTTGTTGCGCGGAACGGAATTTCTCTAGGGGCAACGATGAATAAAGCAGAACGTTCTCAATCGGAAGCTTGTGCTCGGAACAGAGTTTCTGGATGCTCTGCTGAACGTTGGCACGCTCCTTCGGGGCTTTCTTGTCCGCCCACGTCAAAATGACATAAATACGGCGATGCGGATTGACAATGCCCTCCTTCTGGTTGCAGATTGCCTCCAGCCGCTCCAAGGCATCCCCTTGAATCACGCCTTCAGTGATGTTGGTCAGGAAGAAGACCACATCCGCCCGGTTCACCGCCTCCTCGCTTAACGCGGTGTCCTTCTTGGCGACCTCCTCCGCCTTTCCGCTGACCGAGCCAAAGCCGGGCGAATCCATGAACTCCAAACTTTTGAGACGCTCACAGGGATAATGGACGATGAAGTGCTTGACCTGATTCTCGCCATCTTGCACCTGCTCCTGATACTGCGTACGTGTGATGTTGGCACCATCGGCATCGTAGGTTTCCTCCTCGCCGAAGATGAAGCTGGTGACACCATGAGTCTTGGGAGTGATTTCCACCGGCGCGACTTCGTCATTCAAAATGGAGTTGATGAATGTGGACTTTCCACAACTAAACGCACCAACCACCGCGACCTTCAGGTTCGTCTCGTCTGTCACACGCAAGCCGCCCTCGCTTTCCTGCGGCAGAAGCGGCTCCATGTTTTTATGGGTACGCCGGATGAAATCATCGCCGAGCAAGTCTTTGTATTGCTCCATGATGTTTTCTATCCGCTGAGTCAGTTCGGGAGAAAGATTGGTGATGCTCATAGGTCGTGAAGGAAAACAATGTGCCGTGCCAAGTCAAATCAGCACTGCAGTTCTTTGCATAGTCAACCGTCAAATCAGCTTAAAAGCGATTGCAATTGAGCGATTTCTTGCTCTGTCTGGGACTTCTGTCTGCGGAAATCCTCGATTGCCCGCATTCCCTGATCCTGGAACGCTGAGAGTTGCCTGCGCTTTTCCGCAAGTTGTTCCTGAATCGGCTGCAGGACCTCGGCCTGAAACGGCGACTCCAAGGAAACCAGGAAGGCATTGGTGATGCTGCCGGCCTTCTCGTTCACCATGTTCTGGAGCGCGTTCTTCTTGCGATTGGCGGCAATCGCGTTGCCGATGTGCTCAAATGGGTTGATGCTCCTGAATGCAGTGCCAATCCCCCCCAGAATCGTTCCCAACACACCAGTGCCATTTTTGCCCTGTGAGGAGGCCAACGCGGCGGCGGCACCTTGGGCAGCCGCGCCGCTTGCGCCCTGCCCCAGATTCCCAATCACTCCGCCGCCAGGAATCAGCCATGCGAACGTAATGGCGCTTGATATGGTCACGCCGATGTTGCGAAAGGCCTCAATGGACTTCATCTTGCTGTCGATTTCCTGGGCGATGTTGCCCAATCCGGCAGCACTGAAATTATTCAGGCCCAAATAATTCTTGGCCTCGGACTGAAGCATCTGCGACAGTTCGTTGTTCATGGCCTCAATCAGCTGAGCCCGCTCAGCCTCGCCCGGTGCCGCGCCGATTTCGAACAGCCGACTGGAAAGGATACTCTGGACTTTCTGATATATGCTCTCCTGCAAACTGTCCATTTGCCCTTCCCGTTTGCGCAATTCCATCTGAAGGCCCTTCAGCTCCTTCTGGGCCTTATCCTGGGCATCGTCCAATTCCGTGGAGTCAAACTGCGAAACCCGAAGCCTTTCCTGAAGCATCTCCAGCAAATCCTTGCCAATGTCCTGAAGCATTTGCTGCTTGCGCTGCTCGTGCAACGCAGGAAGGTCCTCCAATACAGCCTGCCGAAGGATGTTGTAGAGCTTCGACGCATTCCCCTGCTCCAAGGCGGAAATCGTGAAAACTTTCTGGTCCAAATCGCTCATCTCCATCCGCCCATCCTGAACCGTTTTCTGAAGCAGCTGGACGATGTGCGCACGGACAATCTCCCCTTCTTCCGGAGATTTACGGTCGCTCCAGGTCAAGGCGAAGACCAAGTGCTTCTGCAAATGTTTCAACTGGGCATCGCAAAGGAAATCCAGCAGATCCTTGTTGATGACGCCATTGGTAATGTTGATGCAGACCACTGCTGCGTCCAGCATGCTCAGATATGCCTTCGTAAGTTCGGCCTCGTTTCCGCTGGCAGTGTGGATGCCGGGCGTATCGACAAAAACACATCCCGTTGGCAGCACCTCGCACGGCGGCACTTGCACGACCGCAGCCTGGCAGTCGCTTTCTCCACGCAGAATATTACGGAATTCAACAAAGTCAGTGGGTTCCCGGAGATTTCCCCGTTCTCGGAAGTACTGGTTTGATTCCAGGCCAACTGTCGGCTCAATGAGGCAGATTGCCTTGGTGGTGGGGGCAATGTTGGTGGGCAAATGAATGTCCAGTATGGAATTAATCAGGCTGGATTTCCCTGCGCTGAACTCCCCGATGAAACCAATTCGGATGGTCGGGGAATTGGCAAGGTCAAGCAGACGCTGGCTGATGCTGGCATAGCCATATTTGTCAGCTAACTGCGCGATGAGATCTTTCAGTTCCATAAAGAAGAATGTCCCCTATGTTAGATGGTGTTATTTCGAGGTCTGCTTTTTGGTGGCTGGGTAGAAAGTGTCCCATTTTTCCAGGAAATCGACCTCTTCCGGAGAAGTCTCGTTGTCACTGCGGGTAATGCAAATAATCAGCCGACGGAAGAAACTTAGGTCGGCATTCTGCACCTTGTCAACCTCCTTCTTCGCTTTCATAAAGGTCGGCGGCTTTGCTTCAAACTCATGCATTTTCGCCTGCACGGCAGGCGAAAACTGCTGGTCGCCACGAAGACTGTCAAGCAAATCATGCAGTTCCCCCGACTCATCCGACGAAAGTGCACCATCGACGGTCCCCGCCGCAATGCCGATGGCAAGGGTGGCAATGAGCAGCTGGTCGCGCTGCGCGGCAGCCTGGGCGGCACGCTCGGAGGTCAGTTTGATGTCAGCCTTGTACTGCGCATCCAGTTCGACCAACTGGCGCTTCTCTTGTTCCTCACGTTTCTTTTGGGCCGCCAGCCGCCGTTGATGGTGTTCCTGAATTTTTTCATGAGACTCTTTATTTATTTGCGCGTCTCTGTTCGCCGCCGCAGCTTGCTTTTCATTTTCCTGCTTCTTTTCATAGCCGCCGACCGCGCCGGCCGCCGCCGCCGCGCCAAGCGGACCACCGATAAGGAAACCGCCAATGCCGGCGGCCAACATCTTACCCCAACCCATGATTTACTCCTTGTGATTATTAAGCACTTTTAAATTTTCTGCCATTTGCCGCCACAGCCCTTATGAGTGGTGCCGGGGGCAACCACCTGCGGATTTTTGGCAACGCAGCCCAGTTTCACAGAGCCTTTGCAGGCTCCGGAATTGCACATCACCTTGCGGCACTTGTCACAGCGAAACACCGCATTCGCCAATTGATGGCATTTCGGACATTCCACGCTCATGAACATTCCTCCATTTCAATCAACAGTGCAAAAAGTCAATCCAGCCTCACGGCAGTTCGATCCAGCGTTTGTAGTGGCACCAGCTGCAACGGTCGCCAGGGGCATTGAAAATGACAGGGAAGTCGCGCCAGATCTTGCAGGTCCCGGTGGTCTTTTCGTAGTCGATGAAGAGTTGCCGTCCAATGACTTCAAGTTTGCGCGTGCCATTGAAGTACTGGCAGGTCAGGCAGACGCTTCGGTCCAATTCATGATACTTGAACATGGTAAGGAACTCCCAAAAGACAGATCCAAAACAACGGCACGCAAAATGCATGATGCATGCTATATGATATGTACGCAGAAAATCCCCGAATCTATCAGGGGTGTTTCACTTTTTACATTTTGCATTTCATATTTCTCTCGCCTTTTCTCAAAGTCATTATAGTATGCAGCAATTCAATTGCCCAACCATACCAAGAGAGACTCTTCATCATGGCCTACACCACTCGAAAATCCCTGCTTGACGCCATGCACGCGAACCAGGACTCCGCCTGGGAGGAATTCCGCGCCACCTATAACCCGCTGATCCGGCTGGTCGCGCGGAAAAAGCGCCTCACGGAGCCGGAGACCGTCGAACTGGAGCAGGATGTCTGCGTGGCCATGGTCCAGCGCCATGCACTTGAAAAGTATACCCCGGAACTCGGCCGGTTCCGCACTTATCTGGGGCGAATCATCCATAACTGCGCCATCGACCTAATCCGCAAACGCCCCGCCGAGCAATCGGTTTCCACACGGCATTTCAACAATGCCACCGACGAAGAGTCCGGGGGCACGGAGGAACTGAACCACGAATGGGAGGAATTCCTTCTGGAAAAGGCGATGGCGGAGGTGCGCTCGCGCTGCGACGACATCACCTTCCTCGCCTTCGAGTTCCATGTCCGACAGCAACGCCCCGCCAAGGAGGTCGCGGAGGCATTGGGCATTTCGGAGCAGAAGGTCTATCTCTCCTCCAGCCGAATCACCCAGCGTCTGAAGGAGGCTGTCGAGCGGCTGAAGAAGGAACTGGACCATCCATGATTCCCGTTCCCGGCTCATCCTTCGCGGGCTATGACATCCTAGTCGAATGCGGCAAGGGTGCCTATGGGACGGTATTCCTGGGAAACGACGCCCTCGGGCACCGCGTCGCAATCAAATATATGGCCACCGCAGAGGCCGGCGACTATGAGCTGAAAGGACTGCGAAACTACATGGCGCTGACAGCACGGCCCTCCACGCTCCTCCAAATCCATCACTGCGGCTTTGACGATGGACGGCTCTTCTATGTAATGGAGGCCGCCGACAATGCCGCTGCCGCCCCCGGCGAATACCGCCCCGACACCCTCGCCGAGCGTCTCCGCAAAACCAAACGCATTTCGGCTTCAGAAGCGCTTGAACTGGGACACGCGCTCCTGGAAGGACTTGAAGTCCTCCACAACGCGGGAATGCTCCACCGGGACATCAAGCCCGAGAACATCATCTTCGTGAATGGTGTTCCCAAATTGGCCGATCCCGGCCTCATACGCGCCGTCAACCAATCCATCTCCATCGCCGGAACCCCAGGCTACCTCGCACCGGAACTTCTCAACGGCACCAAGGCCTCGCCCGCCACCGATCTTTATGCACTGGGGAAGGTCCTCTACCGAGCCGTCACCGGAAACTCCCCTGAACTCTATCCAGAGCAGCCCACCGACGTTCCTGTGGACGAACTCTACCAGCTTTGCCGGCCGCTCATGCGCCTGTGCAACTCAAACCCGGAGCTGCGCTGCCAGAACTGCCAACAGGCGTACATTGCGCTGCCGAAGGCCATCCAACAACATGGCGCCATTCGACGCTTCCGGGACCACTTCGTGCTGCGCCCTGCCTTTCGGCGCCAAGTCATCACCTCCTTCGTCCAGGCGCTGGCGCTACTCATTCTCCTGCTGGCGATGGGCTTCGCCAGCAGGAGCCTGCTCACGGCAAAAGAACGCTTCGTGATTTCCACACGCCGACTTATGGACAAGGAAAAGGCTGCGTGGCGCACACGGCTCCTTCAGCAGCTGGAGTTGCTGGAACGCGAGGCGCCGGCCCTTGACCGGCAGCTGAATTTGCTGGGGGAAGAAGCTGTTCAGCCCAAGTTGGACAAGGCACGGCAATTATTGACAGAATCCGACAATTTATCCGCAGAGCATTTGCTAAATGAATGCCACCAAACCCTTGTGGAAGTGTCCCTCCGGCATCTCCCCGTCTTCGACGACAATACCCCGCCTGACTTCCAACGCGTCGGCAAAGGCTGGGGCTATCTTGCCTCCCCGTTGGGCGGCTTCCTACCATCTGCGCAACGCCAACGTCTCGAAGAACATCTGGACCTCGACTCGCTTGCCTTCGGGACACTAGATTCACCACATCTGGGCAGGACATTCGAAGACCTCAAGTCCTATGTTTTCAGAATGGCATTTATCCCACCGGGCAGTTTCCATTCGCCCACCACAGGCTCCACGCAGACTATCGAATATCCCTATTGGATGTCCACCACCGAGGTCAGTGGAGCCCTTTTCAGCCATCTCACGAAATCGTCGTTGCAACGTTCCTTCCCGTCCCAGGCCGCCGAATACCTCACCTGGAATGACGCATTACTCTTCTGCCATTCTCTCAACACCGACTTTGCAGGGGATCACGAACTTCCACCTGGCTACGCCATCCGCCCGCCAACCGAAGCCGAATGGGAGTTCGTCGCCTTGGACGGGTGGTCCTCCACGCCGCCGACTTCCCGTGAAATCCCCTCACACGAGCCTGCGCCTACGACCGGTTCCGGTTCGCCCAATTCATTCGGTGTTTTCAATTTGGACGACAATCTGGCCGAAATGAACATGCCCTACCCTGAAATGCCGCCGAAATACGCCGGGGCCCTCGTCGCTCGCGGCGCCGACTACCGTTGCGACACCACTTCGGTCGCAAATCGCTTCGACTACTTCCCCGACCAGGGCTACCGCTGGGGCGTCGGCTTCCGCCTCGTCCTTGCTCCAACGCCACCGGATTACTATTCAACCCACTGGTACCGCGGTCCTGAAATCCGCATGGCCGCCATCGACGGCGCCATCTACGCGGGTTTCACCACCATCCAGGCAAATCTCACCTGGGAAAATGCCGTCCAGCTCGCTCACGATTGCGGCGCCACCCTCCCCGACATCGACGACCTCCCGAAACTGCCGCAAATCTACCGCGAACTCGGACTCGTCACGGACTATCCATGCCATCTCGCCATACACTTTCACGATGATGCCTGGCGCGGCCTTGAAGACAACGGCCGTTGCGAGGACCCACGGCTCAAGCCAGCCACCGACCAACGCACCTGCCTCGATGCCTCCGCCACCGGCCTCACTCCCGTCATCGCAACTATGATCGCCCCCATTGTGCTATTGAAATGGGATTCCCAGGAAGCCTTTGACCGACGTGCCACCACTTTCCTCCAACATGCGGCCATCAGTTCCTTTGAACTCGATGGGCATCGCCTCGCCGTCTGCCGGGCACCCATCACGCCCTATGCCATCCGGACGTTCGCACAGTTCCTTGGAGTGAAACAGCCCACGCTCGACTATCGACCGGAGGTTCTCACGGCTCTCCTTGAACATTTTCCCGACGAGGCAACCTGTGCCCTCGGACCCATTCCCTTCTATTCCCATTGGGAACAGCCCGATGGCACGCTTTTCGATTTCCAAGCCCCGAAACCAGAATACAATACGCTGTTGACCTACCACGCACGCCTCCTCTGCGTCCTGGCCGCGCAAAACGGACGCCTTGTCAAGGCGCATGGCGTTGACTATTTCC
Organism: Victivallales bacterium; assembly: GCA_017417585.1. Taxonomy (GTDB): domain Bacteria; phylum Verrucomicrobiota; class Lentisphaeria; order Oligosphaerales; family Oligosphaeraceae; genus RGIG1601. The sequence continues at coordinate 4,552 of JAFPYX010000043.1, read as the reverse complement.
TCGTGGAAATTTGAGAGTCTAACAGAAGGATTGACTTCACCCACACTTGAAGACTGCTTTCATGGTATTATATTAAAGTCGGCAAGTATATTTTGAACCCAAACAGGGGATAACGCTATGGCCTCTGGGGTATCCCACCTCTCCAAAGTATTTCCTGATTGTTTTGCAAATTTTCTGCGTATATAAAAAGTCAACTTTTTTTTCCCCGTCAATTGTTCATTTGTTAACTTTTAAGGAGTTTTTTCATGTCAGAAGATTTTAATCCTCAAGAAGAGCCCACCCTTGCCGCTCCCGAACAGGAAAACAGCGCAGAACAGGAAAACAGCGCAGAACAGGAAAACAGCGCAGAACAGAACCAAGACCAGAGCGTGCCAAACCAGGCCGCTAACACGCTGCGGCAAGGTATGGCAATGGCCCAATGTGGCGTTGGCCAAGCAGACAAACTGGCGAACAAATTCCTGCCGAAGGTCTTCAAATTTTTCAAGCTTTTCTCGTCTTTGGTGATCTGCATCTGTCTTATCATCATGGTCTGTTCGTTGGTTTATGGTTTCTTCAAGGGAAAGCCTTCCATTGAAATCCCGCGTTTCACTGCGAAATTAGTCGAGAACAATGATGCGGAAGATGATATTTCCACCCCAAGGAAAACCTTCGAGGAATACAAGGAAGTGCGGAAAAAGTTCGAAGACCAGATTGAGGCCATCATCAAAGACGCCCAATTGGGTGACCGTGAAAAAGAAATTGAACTTGAAGACAAATTGGTTTCTGACCTTTGCGAACTCGCCAAGTCAGACCGAAAGGGTTTCATCAATGGCTTGCGTGATTTCATGAAAGCTGCCACAAAGTGGAATAAGAAGAACAACAATCAGATTGAAATGGAATTCCTTGTGGATGTATACATGGAAATGTATGAGGCCAATCAAGAGGTTTTGGAGGAGAAAGTCGCCGAGGCCCAGATGACCAAGATGCGCGCCTAGTCCCGTGCGGGACTCATGTTCTTCGCCATCCTCTGTCTAGCCATGGTTTCCCTGCTTATCCAAATCGAAGAGAATACCAGAAAGGCGTAGGCGTTAATTCTTTCATTCGTTGATATAAAACCCTCGCCGACTGGAATCGGCGAGGGTTTTTCCTTGAAGAGTCAGGCACACTTGACTTCAGGCTTCATTTGAAAATGAACCGACAGTATGGAAGAATACTTCGATATCGTCGATGAGCATGACCGGGTCATTGGCACTGCGCCACGCTCCCGTTGCCATGGCGACCCCAGTCTGGTCCACAGAACCGCACATGTCGTGGTACTCCACCCCGACGGGCAGCGCATTCTCCTGCAGAAACGCTCATTCACCAAGGACATCCAGCCTGGCAAGTGGGACACCGCTGTCGGCGGGCACCTCGCCCACGGAGAATCCTACGAGGACGGTGCGCGCCGCGAAATGTCCGAGGAACTCGGCCTCCCCCGCGACCTCCCGCTGGAGTTCCTATTCCGCACGGAAATCCGCAATGAAATCGAGTCCGAGAATGTCGGCGTGTTCCTGCTCGTCTCCGAAGGGCCGTTCCGTTTCCAGCAGGAGGAGATCGACGAGGTGCGCTTCTTCACCCGCGAGGAACTCGCAACCCACGTTGACGACTTTACGCCCAATCTCCGCCGCGAACTCGCCGAACTGCGAACCAGAGATATTTTCTAACGAGATGCCACATCGTTGGATGCAACCCCTTTGGACAATTTATTCTTCCGTTGGACAACTCCCGCCAATATCGCCCCAGAGATATTGTGCCAGACGCTGAAAATCGCCCCGGGCAACGCGGCGGCGACGTCAAAGAATTTCGTGGCGAGCGCGGCGGCCAGCCCGGAGTTCTGCATCCCGACCTCAATGGCGATGGTGATGGCGGTCTTGCGGTCGCAACGGAAGAGCTTCGCGAAGAGATATCCCGACGCCAGTCCCGCGTCGTTATGCAGGATGACCGCCAGAATCACCAGCCAACCACATTGATGAAGATTCTCGCGGTTCAACGCCACGACAATGCCAATCACCAGCACAATGCCCACCACCGAGACGATGGGGCACAACTTCGCCAAGATATCCGAATGCTTGCGGCACAGGCGGTTGATGATCAACCCAAGACTCACCGGCAAGGCGACCACCACCAGGATGCTCTTGAACATGTCCCACGCCGGCACTTGGACGGCATGTCCGAGATAGAGCGATGAAAGCAACGGCGTCAGGAAAATTCCCGCGACGGTGGAGCACGCGGTCATGGTGATGGAGAGGGCGACGTCTCCGCCCGCCAGATATGCGATGACATTCGAGGCGGTCCCGCCTGCCACCGTGCCGACCATCACCAGCCCGATGAACTGTTCCTTCGGCAACCGCAAAGCCAGGCCGATTCCGTAGGCAAGCAAGGGCATCAGCAAAAACTGCAACGCCATCCCAATCAGCACCGCTTTCGGACGCCGCACGGCGCGTGCAAAGTCATCCACCGCAAGCGAGGTCCCCATCCCCAGCATGATTACGCCCAGCAGTGGTTCAATCAAAGAACTGAGCGGCGTAAGCAATTGCGGAAAAACGAACGCGAACACCGAGAACAACACCGCGCACAGTGGAAAGATGGTGACAAGAAGGTTCGTCATAATTCAACTAACTATATAAAGCATAAACCTAAAATTGCCAATTGCTAATTTTGATAGAGTGCCCTTCGCATCGCCTCAATAGGCGCGTGCTGTCCCGTCCAAAGTTCAAAGCTCTTGCAGCCCTGTTGGAGAAGCATCTCCAGGCCATTCGAGACACGGTTTCCTTGCGCGGCTAGACGCTCCTTGAATTGCGACGGCGTGTACACGAAATCGAAGACCGGCGTGGAAGCAGGAATCCACTCCGGCGGCACGGGCATGGAATCCCCTTCATGCAGCCCCAAAGAGGTGCATTGCAAAACCAGCTCCGCCTCCGTCAAGGCCATCCGCAATTCTTCGCAGTCCGCCAGCGGAGTCACCACGACCTTGCACTCTGGCGCGGCATTCCGAATCAACGCGGCAATCCTATCGGCGTTCGCGGCAGTTCGATTCGCCAGCGTAATGTACTTCGCACCATGACGCGCCGCATAGACCGCCGCCGCCCGCGCCGCGCCGCCCGCGCCAAGATATACCTGCCGTGCTGGCTGAGCCGTCAAACCGAAGTCATGGCGAAGTGCCTGCGCCACGCCATATCCGTCCGTGGAGTATCCCAGCAGCCGTCCGTCGCGATTCACGACCGTGTTCACGCTGTGCGCGGCAAGTGCCTCCTCGCCGACGACCTCCACCAGCGGGATGATTTCCTCCTTGTAGGGCACGGTGATATTCCAGCCAGAGTAGCCCTCCTTGACGAATCGCCGCACAACTTCGGGAAGTTCTCCGGGCGCGACTTCGATCTTTTCGTAGGTGGCATCAATGCCAAGCGCATGGAAGCCAGCCAACTGCATCGACGGCGACTTCGAGTGCTTCACGGGATAGCCGATGACCGCATATTTTAGCATATTAGTACCCTCGGTTCTCGCTCGCATGCGATCGGGAAATCGCCGCCCGCGCATTTGCCAAATCCTGTCGAATCTGAGCCTGAAGCGCTTCTGCGGACGGGAAGACTCGGCTCTCGCGCAGGAACTCCACGGGTATCACGCGGAGTCGCCTTCCATAGAGATCACCATGAAAATCAAAGAGATGCAGCTCAACTACCGGATGGTCGACTCCATCCCCTCGCAAGGTCGGCGCATCGCCGATATAGACGATTCCAGGCCATTCGGCGCCCTCTCCTAGATTCGTATGCGCCGCATAGACCCCGTATGGCGGCAGCTGCAACCGTTCGTCCACCAAATTCGCAGTAGGGGTATGCAGTTTTGTGGAGGCAACTCCGGCTCCGTGGGAAACCACGCCCTCGATGTCGTAAGGCCGACCGAGCATCTTCTCCGCCAATGCCAGATCGCCCCTCGCCACCGCCTCGCGGATGCGGCTGGAGGAGATTTTCTCGTTGTCCAACACCACCGGCGGAACCGCTCTGACCTCAACGCCATGAGGCGTCACCAGTTGCTGCAGCAACGCCACATCCCCTGCGTTCCGCGCCCCAAAGCGCCACTCCTCGCCACAGCACAGCCCGACCAACTGCAATTCTGGAACCTCGAAGAAGTATTTCTGAAGGAACTCCGATGGCGAGAGCGAGGCGAGAGCGAGGTCAAATGGCATGCGAACAAACGTCCTTACCCCGCAACTGGACATCAGCCGAACCTTCTCCTCCGACGTGTTCAGCAGTTTCGGCGGATGCGTGGGATTCAAAACCTGACGCGGAAGCGGTTCGAAAAACATCACCGCCGGACACGCCGAGAGTTCCTCCGCCATCGTCAGCAGTTCCCTCAGAACGGAACGATGTCCCAGATGAACACCGTCGAAGGTGCCCAATGCCAACACCCAGCGATTGCCAAAAGCGGACAATTCTGCCGGATGGTTGACTAAGATATGCTCTTTGTGATTCAATTTGGACATGAAACCTGAGACTTGAGACCTAACCCCTACCCCCCTGACCTCTAACCTCTAACC
>JAFPYX010000042.1 GCA_017417585.1 Victivallales bacterium | reverse complement strand
TTGCTAATTGCTAATTGCTAATTGCCATGTTGCGCAGTAGATGCCAGGAGGCAGGATGGTGCGAGAGGACTGCCACGCCCTCCCCGTCACCAGGCGCTCACGGCCGAAGAGCCAGCCGACCGGACTCTCCAGCGTGACGGACAGCACCACACTCTTGCCACGCACCTCCGCTGACACCTCCCAGGCAAAGGGCGCCCAGCAACGCACGCCGAGCGACTGTCCGTCCAGCGAGACCGAGGCGCAGTTCGCGCCAGTGTCCAGGCAGAGGAATTCCGTGTCTTCAGGGACTTCCACCATCTGTTCCAGAGTGACTTTTCCGGCGTAGTTGCGCAGTCCCTGCGTGGTCAGGTCGCCAGAGGAAACTTCTTTCGGCAGTGGCATCAGCCACATCTTGCCAGGTTCCTCGCAAAATACCGCGAAGTCGCCCGACAGGACAACACTTGGCAAAAATGGATAATCCTGAACAACTCCAGACAATTCCAGACAATGCTCCCCTGCTTCCAGGGAAATCTCGGCACTGGCTCGATAAAGGTGGTTGAAACCCTGCGGCAAGTCGGTACAAAGTTCCTCCGCCACAATCGCTTGGCTATCCAGCAATGCCTCGGCAGGCGTGGCGAATTGCCGCACCATTATGTGGATTGGGCCGACACCAGGGGCGATTTCGATGCGCAGGCGGTTTTCGGCATCGAATTCGGGGCAAAGGAGATTCGGGCGATCCAGGCCGGCAAGACGCCATTTGTCACTCGCAGCATTTCGCTGCGAGCACCGGACATTTTGCCCCACGCCATCAGGTTCGGTGCGCGGGGCGAAATCCCCCACGTCGGCCTTGTGGTCAAACACCGCCACCCCTGCGGCTTCCAGCAAAAAGGACCGGCTCTCCGTTTCACCAGCGTAGCGCAAAAGCAGCCTTCTGGGCACCTCGGTGGGCTCACGCAGGTCCAGCACCACGCAAGTGCCATCCATAAAGTTCTGCACCAGCACGTCCCTCGCCAAGAGTTCGCCATACGAAAAGACGCGCACACGCTGGCAGTAGCGCATCCGCATCCAAGAGGTCAGCTGGACGGCATCGTTGAACACGACACCGCTCTTCTCGTCCTGCAACGTGCCATCTGGCAGGCTCTCCAGCACGACGAAGGCCTCGGGCGACGGCGCGTCGTCCGCCCGCAGGAATCTCCAGGGGCGTTGCTCAAGGACCAGCCGACGCAGTAGCTCCCCCTGCAACGGCGAGTGGTCCGCATAGCGGATTTCGACTTCGGGGCAGACTTCCCGGCGGGCGAAGAGCGCGGCCTTTTGGGCCTCCTCGCCCAGAAGGTCGTAGTGCTCGAACCACGTCTGCGCGGGGCTGGTCGGATGATACCAGACAGGCTTGAGGGCATTGCCTTCCGAGCCGAACTGCGCGACCGCGAGAAGATAGTGGTCCACACCGAAGAGCGCGGTCAGCCAGATCATCTGCCGCAAGTACGCGGGGCCAAGGGTGGCTGGCCCAAGGGCGAAGAGCTCCGCCAAGGCACCGTTTCCGCGCTGGTGCGCACCATACTGGACGGTTCCGAGCGTCTGCCACTCCGCGTCCTGCACACGAACGATTGTGGAAATCTCGTCCATTCCGGGCAATGAGAAGCCCGCGTTTGCAAGCAGGGGGTCGCCATTGTAGCGGGTTGCCTCGGCACCGTGTTCGCCCATCAGATGACCGGTCAGCAGCAGACCATGCGCTTCGCACCAGCCCCGGATGCGGTCAAAGTAGGTCTCACGAAAACGCCTCCCCGCCAAGATGTTGCAGTTTCTGCGGAAGCACTGCCGTGCCGAGCCGTCGAAGTGCGCCCTAATGTCGTCCTTCAACTCGTGGCCAGTGCGTTCGTGGTATTCCTGTTCAAGTTCTGGGTACCATGCCACGCGCACCTCGTCGGGCGTGTCCCAGTCGTCGTGGCTCCAGTAATAGCCATACGACGGCTCGTCCGAGAAGATTCCCTTGACGAGCGTGCCGAAATATTTTCCGAAGCGTTTCGCATACTCTTCGTGGGTGGTCTGGAGGAAGAACTCCACGGCGTCAGGATTCAAAAGATTCGGATACTTGGGCATGGAGTTAACCGTAAAAGTCACCTCGCCAGTTTCCGCATCCTTCTTGGCGGAAAGATACTGCAGTGCATAGTCGGGACTTTCGGCCATCACGCGACCGCCGCACTGCCCGCTGGGCCAGTTGAACTCGTCGTAGAGCCAGATGGAGGTGAAACCCAGTTCCTCGCCAGCATCAAGGACATTCTGGACGAGCTGAAACCACTCCTCCGAAAGATACTCCACCTCGCAGCCGGACCGCGGATAAATCAAAAACTGCGTGACGCCCACGCGGCGGTATTCGCCCATGAACTCACGGATGAACTCGCGCGTCGGACGCCCCGTCACCGCCGCCATCGGAATCAGCGGATTCTCCTGCGCTGTTGTCATTGCCATACCCAGAATCTCCAGTAATCCCAAAAGAATCAGCAGTCTTTTCAAGCGTATTTCCTAGTTTTTCTTTGTAGCGAGGCGGTCGCTGGTAACGGCGATGATGATAATCAAGCCGACCGCGACCAGCTGAATTTGCGCGACCACGCCAAGAAGCGTCAGGCCGTTGCGCAGGAAGCTGATGAGCAAGCAGCCGATGAGCGTGCCCAGCATCGTGCCCTTGCCACCGCTAGGCGAGCATCCGCCGATGATGACCGCCGCGATGACGTCCAGTTCCAAGGAGAGCCCCGCCGAGGGCTGGGCACTGGAGGCGCGAGAGGTCATCACCATCGCGGCAAGGCCGACCAGGGCGCCGAGGATGGTGTAAATCCACACGAGCGTCTTGTCCACATTCACGCCAGCGTGGTAGGCGGTCTGGGAATTGGAGCCGATGGCGTAGGTGTAACGACCGAAGGGCGTGTATTTGAGGATGTATCCCATCGCCAGGAGCACCAGCGCGAAGATGACCACGGCGGCGGGAATGCCCAGGATGCTTCCCGTGTCCAGCCAGCTGTAGGCGGAGACGGAGATTGGCTTGCTGGAATTGATGATATGGGAGATGCCACGGAAGATGCTCATCGAACCCAGCGTCACGATGAACGGCGCCAACTTCAGGCGCGTGACCAAGGCGCCATTCAGGAAACCGCACAGCGCACCCGCCGCCATGCCCGCCAGCGTCCCGACGAACATCGCCCAACCGCCCATCTCGACTGCCGCGCCACCGGAAATCTGGCTCCACCCTGCCCCTGAGAGCGCCAGCATCACAATCGAGCCAATCATTCCGCACATCGCCAGCATCGACCCCACCGAGAGGTCGATACCCGCCGTGATGATCACGAAGGTCATGCCGGCGGCGATGATGCCGTTCGCCGCCGAACTGCTCAGGACGTTCTTGAAATTCTGGAAGGTCAGGAAGGTATCTGGCTCCAGGAACGTCCACAGCGAGATGATGAAGAGCAGCGACGAAAACGGCAACAGTTGTTTGGCAAACTTGTTCATGGTGGTAAAACTGCTAAAGTGAAACCGAAAGTCTTCTGGGCTAGAAGAGGCTAGCAGGGCTAGGCCGCCCTAGCAGAACTAGGCCGCACTAGCCGCCCTAGGCCGCCCTAGGCGCACTAGCAAATCTAGCAAATTTCCCCGCAGATGGGGTTGGGGGTGTGGAGGAAGGGAAAGAGGTTCAGCCTCTTTGCCCTTCCCCTGCAACTCAAAGCGCCCTGAGGAGGGTGGGGACTGGGGAGGGAGGGGCGACGCACGCAGTGCAAGTCCCTCCCTCCCCAAGAACCTAGACGGCGGCCTTGTGCATGACCTCTTCGGCGGTGGTCTCGGCGACCTTGAGATCGGCGGCGAGGCATCCCTCGCGCATCACCAGCACGCGGTCGCACATCCCCAAAATCTCCGGCAGTTCGGAGGAAATCATCAGGATGGCTTTCCCAGCGGCGGCCAAGTCATTGAGCAGCGCGTAGATTTCAGCCTTCGCGCCGACGTCAATGCCACGCGTGGGTTCATCCACGATCAAAAACTTTGAATTAGCTTGTAACCACCTAGAAACCAACAACTTCTGTTGATTTCCTCCTGAAAGAGACGAGGCCAGCGCGTCTGGATCCCGCCATTTGAGGTGCATCTTCTGTCCGAGCGACAGACACTCCTTGCGTTCGCGAGCAAGCGAGAGGATTTTCCCCATGCCGAGTCGCTCGTAGTTCGGGAGCGTGATATTCCAGCTGCATGGCAATTCGGTGCATAATCCAGTTCGCTTGCGGTCTTCGGTCAGGAAGCCGATGCCCGCCGCGATGGCCTCGGTGGGACGCCGGACGGCGAGCTTTTTGCCGTCCAGCAGACACTCCCCTGCAAGCAACGGGTCGATGCCGAAGATCGCCTGCGCAGTCTCGCTGCGGCCAGCGCCAACGAGTCCCGCCATCCCGACGATTTCCCCAGCACGCACCTGAAAGGAGACATCGTGGATGCGCTTGGTCGTCAGTTTTCGCGCCTCGAAGACCACCGCACCTGGTTTGGATTCCCGTGGCGGGTAATACTGCGAGAGCTCGCGGCCGACCATGTGCTTGACCAGCGTGTCCACCGTGAGTTCGGCGGCGGGGGCACCGAAGACCACCGCGCCATCCCGCAGCACGCAGATGTCATCGGCGAGTGCAAGAACTTCCTCAAGGCGGTGCGAGATGTAGATGATGGTGATGCCCTGCGCCTTGAGCTGACGGATAATCTGGAAGAGCGTGGCGGCCTCGCCCTCGGAGAGCGCGGAGGTCGGTTCGTCCATCACAATCAGCCGTGCGCCGGAGAGCATCGCCTTGAGCAGTTCCACCAACTGGCACTGGCCAGGCGAGAGTTCCGCCACCGTGGCCAGCGGGTCGAGCTGGAAGTGGTTCTTCGCAATCAACTCGCGGACAGTCTGGCTCTCCGCCTCGGAGTCGATGCATTGGAAGGGACCGCCACGCAACTTCTCGCGCCCCAGAAAGACATTCTCATAGACCGTCAGGTGCCCCGCCAATTCCACCTCCTGGTAGAGCATCGAAATCCCCGCAGTGAGCGCGTCCTTCGGTCCGGAGAAATGCATCTCCTTGCCATCCAAGATAATCTGCCCGCCGTCAGGACGATACACGCCAGCCAGCACCTTCATCAGCGTGGACTTGCCGGCGCCATTCTCACCGCACAGTGCGCAGAGCGTTCCGCGGCGCACCGCGAAGGTCACGTTGGAGAGTGCCGTGACGGGTCCGAAGCGCTTGGTAATGCCCTCCATCCGGAGGAAATAGTCAGTGGTATTCTGGGACATTTGGGACATTTGGGACAGATGAGACAAAAGGAAATTCCAGAATCAATTGCTAATTGCTAATTCCTAATTGCTAATTCCTTACAGTCCCAGCGCGGCGGCGTGGGTCTGTTTCTTCTCGGCGAGATTCTCGATGGTCACAACCATGCTGGGCACAGGGATGTCGCGCGGCGGCGTCTCGCCATTGAGCAGTTTCACCGCCGTCTCCACGCCGATGAAGCCAATCTGGAGGGGGTCCTGGACAATCAATCCCACGCAGGAGCCGTCCTCAATGGCCTGCACCAGCAGGGAATCCGAGTCAAAGCCGACATATTTGATTGTCCCTGCCTTCCCCTGTGCCTGGATGGCCTTGTAGGCACCCACCGCGCTGGGCTGATTCACCGCGAAGACGCCGTTGGTCTCTGGGAAGCGCGTTAGGAGGTCGCCAGTCTTCTGGCGGGCACCCTCCACCGTTCCATCCGTGTAGTCCTCGGCAAGAATCGTGATGCCAGGGAACTCCTTTTGAAGCGTCTCGCGGAAACCCTGTGCGCGTCCGTCGGTCGAGGCGGAATTCGGGACATATTTGATCAGCAGGACACTGCCCTGTCCACCGAGCGCATTGCCCAGGAGCCGCGCGGCGTCCGCGCCGCCGGCGATATTGTCGGTGGCGGCGAAGGCGTCATAGATGTCGGTATCGGCGGCGGAGTCGATAATCACGCAGGGGATGCCCTTCTCGTGGACCTCCTCGATGGGACGCACCAGCGCCTTGAAGTCATTGGGCCCCAGCACCACGGCATCCACATTCTGCACCAATGCATCGCGGACGGCCTGGATTTGCTTCTCGCGGTCGGTCTCGACCTCGGGACCATTCCAGCGGATCTCCACGCCGTATTTTTCGCCGGCCTGTACCGCGCCTTGACGCACCACATCCCACCACATATTGATGGTGCCCTTCGGAATCACCGCAATCACCTTCTTGCCTCCGGCGGCATTACCTCGCGAATGGCGGACCTTTTTGATGACGCCCAGAGTGAAAAGCACAGCGGAGACCGCCAGCAGCACCGTGAAAAAGAGATTGGATTTGTTCATGGAAATTCAGATAAATTGGCAAGGAAAAAGTTTTTACTCATAATCACTGCTGTCCGGTAAAAATGGCAATGTGGGAAACCGGGACGGCTTTCCCGCGAAACACACGAAACACACGAAAGGGAGCTTCCCACGCCTTCCCCCGCGCCCGCAGGCGGCCGCCACGGCCGCCGCGAATGCCGCCGCATGGAAAGCCCGCTTTCCCGCGCCGTCCTTCGTGGCGGCCTTGCGCTCCACTTCATGTCGCGCGGGTGGCAGGCGTTTCCGCGGACTGGAAAGTCGTGAAAGATGGCAGGTGAAGACGGCGGGCGCGAAGCGGACGGCAATGGCGCGGCAGACGGCGCAGGGTGAAAGGCATGCTCTTTCGCTCCTGCGACGGATGTCGCGTCATCTCCGGCTCGTGACGGAGAGGCTTCACCTGCCAGCGCAGACCGTGTGCTTTTTGCGTATTTTGCGTGTTTCGCGGGAAATTTTAACCGGACAGCTGTGGTCTGCACTTGAAAAACATCTACGATTGTCTTGAATTACAAGAAGATGCAACTAGGAAGGATTTCTTCCTAGTTCGATTCGAGGGCAATCGGGAAGTCTCTCGGACGATTTCCTGCTACAACCTGGATGCCAACATTTCCGTTGGATATCGCGTCAATTCCATTCTGGGAGTCAGGTTTCGCCAATGGGCCACCAGTATTCTGAAAAACTACCTGCTGCGTGGCTATGCGGTGAACGACCGCCTGGACCGTCTGGAGACCCAGCGCCTCCGGCAAACTTGTGGAATTGCAGT
>JAFPYX010000041.1 GCA_017417585.1 Victivallales bacterium | reverse complement strand
CGACGACGACGATTCAGGGAGCAGCGGTAATGGCTCCACTGATGAAAATGGCTCCGGCATTTCCTTTTGTCATACGACTCGCAGCGGCGGTTCCATGTTCTTCCCGGCGGATGAAGTCTTCAAGGCCATGGGTGTCCCCATGCCCATTGGCGCAAGCATCTGCTACTATCCGAAATCCGGCAAATTGATTGTCCACCACACTGTTGAGCAGCAACGCGTGATCAAGAACATCCTGGAAGAGATCAACCATCCTCCAAAACAGGTTGCCATTGAAGCCAAATTCGTGGAAATCGAGCAGTCTGACCTAGACACGCTTGGTTTCGAATGGGACTTCATCGGTGGCGGCGTCACCTACCGCGGTGCTTCCACCGGTACCAAACAGGCATTGGTGAATGCCCGCGGCGGCACTCGTACCGGCAACTTCATGCTTGGGCTGGGCAGCCAGGCATCCGGCGGCACAATCAACATGTCCAATGGTCTGCGGTTTGCCAGTGAGGTCTTCGACAGTGTTACTGGCAATGTGGATAAAATCTTCAACGTCTACACCGTGTTGGGCAATTACGCCTTCAACACCGTCATCCACGCCTTGGAGCAATCCAAGAACACGGACGTGCTTTCTGTGCCCAAGGTGGTTACCATCAGTGGCACCACTGCCCAATTGAAGGTCACCACCCAGCGCCGTTTTGCCATCAGCTGGACGGAGCCTGACATGGATACCACTAACACTGACAGCGGAATTGTTACTTCCTACACTCCGTCAGTGCCTGATGAATGGTCGGAAGTCAGTTTGGGCGTGGTTCTTGATGTCACACCTGTTGTCGCGCCGGATGGGTATTCCATCTATCTCGACATGCTGCCTTCCATCACTGAACTGGTAGGCTATGACACCACATACAACACGGTCGCATTGATGGGTGGTTCTGAAGTGCCAATGAATTTCACGACACCGATTTTCACCCGGCGTGAAATCAAGACCCAGGTGATTGTTTTTGACAATGAGACAATCGTGATGGGCGGTCTGATTCAGGAAAAACTCGAACGCTTTGAGGATAAGATTCCCTTGCTGGGGCATCTGCCCGTAATTGGGCATTTCTTCACCAGCCGTGGCGAACAGAGTGTCAAGACAAACTTGATGATGTTTGTGAATGTCCGACTGGTCAAGGCAGATGGCCAGCCGCTCCGCCCTAACGAAATCCGTGGATTGCCGGATTTCCGACACTAATCCAACATCAGGTCTCCTGACCTGATTTTCTCATGACTGCCGGGCAAATGAGACATTTTGCCCGGCAGTTTTTTGCTGCATCCCAAATATGAAAAACACCCAGCAAACAGTTGTTATCTCGAGGGTCTTCCCTTTGCGTTTTCCGTGAAGCATTTTCAACACGATGCATGTTCTGGGAAACAGATGTAAATATCGATTTGCTCGTTAATGATTATTTGGAATAGAGGGCAATGATGGGTGCCTCGAATGTAAATATCGATTTGCTCGTTAATGATTATTTGGAAGGCATGCACAAATCCCAATAGGATGATGTTGGACATTGTGGTGACCACCCGGTCCTTTAACTCTCCCCTTGCATATCAAGAACGAGCGGGCCGCAGTTTTCCATGCGCATTTCGCAGGCTCTGGCACCTTCCAAAAGTCTAAGGATAATCACTTTGGGCGACTGATGTGCAAGGGATATTGGCGATAATTGCGGCATCGGGGAAAGAAAATAAAAAAGAAACGGGATATAATAGTTCCCGTTTCTGACTTTGCCTTTAGCCACTTTATTTACCTTTCAGCCATATAAATTCGGGAAGAGCCGTTGGAATCCTGCCCCGTCCGCCCCCCTATGGCTTTTTCGCGTATTTCGCATAATTCGCTGGATAATTCTTTCCAGATGCAAACGAAAACGGCCTATTTACACTCTCAATCCCGCCCGGACGAATCATCGATCCGTCCGGGCGGTTGCTTAATTCTTCCGATGTGTTTTGCCGTGCCTTAATGCGTCAGTCTAACTACTTGTGCATTCAATTTCTTCACAAGCAACAAATAGACTACAATAAAACCGACAAACACCAAGGTCCCCAAGAACGGAATCCAGTTAAAAATACTAAGAACAATAAACATAATACAAGTTGCCATGGCCAAGCCACAGCAGGAGGTATTGTCCCACAAAAGATTCCGGCACGCTCTGGCCAGTCCCCAATAAGCCACAAAATTCCAGTAAAAGTTAAATGCTGGGATATACAAGAATCCAGCCGCCATCTTCGGATGAATTGTCTTAGCCCCCCACATTGGGCAACGGCGAGCATTCTCCGGGAGAATCATCCAAGAATTCCGCACCCACTTGTATTGAAGAATCAAAAAAAAGACCACATGAACGATTGCCCAGATGGAGAAAGGAATGGAAAATCCCATGAATGCTTCAACCCCGCTCATGATAGACAAATCTTTGAAGAATGCGGCCGTTGTAGAGGCGATGGCGAAAAGCAGGACATGGAGGAACAGACGACCGCCAAGTTGCCTCATTGCAGCGGCAGACAAATCAATTCCCGCCGATACATGAGCAGGACTGCCGGGAACGGTATTTACATAGGTGTTCACCTGGTAGGGCTGGGGCTGAGGAGGCGGCTGAGGCTGAGGAGGCATTGCCATTGAAGGCGGGACGTTCGCGGCGGGATTCGGAGGAATTGTAATGTTCTGCTGGCATCGCGTACACTGGATGTCATGTCCGACCCATTCATCCATCACAGACATTCGTTCCCCGCACTTGGGACACATGATGACAAAACTCATTGGCATTCTCCTTTAGTTACGTTGATAAAAACAATCGAACAAAAAGACATGAAAAAAGCAACCATTGCCGCAATCAATGAGTGACATTGTACAATCGGCTGATGCGCATCCACCATTTCCGGTAATCTTCCAGACGGTATGGGGCTGTTCCAAGTAAGTAGTGGTTTTGACACTCCTTGTCGTCGCCATTGATATTCCATTCCAAAAGGAGGAGTCGAGGTTTTGCCTGGTAATCCCCCGCAGGGATGAATCCCAGGGACAGCGTGCCGGAATTTGCATCAAGCTGAAATTTTCCGGCGAGAAGCGTTTCGTTTCCGCCCAGTTCAGTTACATGGTAGGTTCCAGCCACTGGCGTGAGCCGATCATTGACCGCCGCCACCTCGACCATGCCATCCTTTGGTTCGCGGCACATCAGGCAAACGAGTTGCTGCGAAGCCTTCAGGTAGTAGTATGCGGGCTTCCTGCGATAGTAGTAATCTACTACCGCATCGGAAATCTGCGGCCAGCAGTCGATTACATTCCACCAGATCAATCCCGAAGCGACTGGCTTGCGCAAACGAAAGCTCTCCAGGAAGAACTTCATCGCCTCGGCCTGCACGAACTGCGAAGCCGCCACGAAATCCTCCAGCTTCTCCGGCACCGTCCCGAAGGCGCTCTTGATTTGCGTATGCATCAGCTCGATGCGGTAGGAATACGCGCCCTTCATGTCCTCGAAGGGTTGTGCCGCATGGCAATTCCAGTCGATGTCGTCCAGCGTCACCTTGAGCGCCTCTGGCGGGAGGAACTGCCTGAGGCTTGCCATCTCCGGCATTCCGTGGTAGCCCATCTCAGAGGCGAAGACCGCCTTGTGCTTCGTGTAAAAATCGCTCTTCCAGTAGTCGCGCGGCCCCCAAAGATGCTGTTCGGGCACATCATCCAATGTGCCGCCGGCCGCCCAAACCGCATCGCAGATGTACGGCGAACTGGGCAAGTAGTCGCGGCAGGGATCCTCGCGCACCAGAACCTGCGGAAGCACCTCGCGCGTCGCGCGGTTCACCGATGGAGGAAAGCGGTCCTGCCCGCCCCAGTAACGTGCACAGTCGCATTCATTGTCCCCCGACCACAGCGCCAGGCAGGCGTGGTGACGGAATCTGCGCACCACGACAGTCGCCTCACGACGCAATGCCTCCAGGAACTCCGGATCGGACGGCGGGACTTCACACCCCAGCATGAAGTCCTGCCACACCAGAATGCCGCGGCGGTCGCATTCGGCGAAAAACTCATCATCTTCGTAAATTCCTCCGCCCCAAACACGCACCATATTGCAGCCCAGGTCGCTCCACAACTCCAGGTCCTTGACCATGCGGTCGGGATTCTCGCCGTGCATGGCGTCGGTGGGAACCCAGTTGGAACCCCGGATGAAAATCGGCTCGCCATTGACCACAAAACGGAAACGACCATTGTTCTGGGCATCCAGCGTGTCCGTGCGGTCAAGTTTGATGATGCGCACTCCTGTCTGCCAGGTCATCGTGTCCACCGTCTGGCCGTCTTTCCGCAATTCCAGGATGCAGTCATAGAGATTCTGCTCGCCCGCGCCGGCCGGCCACCACAACTGCGGTTCCGGCAGCACGAAATGCTGGCTTCCATGGCAGAAACGCAAGGGGAACTCGTGCGTAAAATGCTGTTCGCCGCAGTTCATAGTCACCAGTGCGGAATAGCCCTCGAAATGCTCTTCCGACGGCAATGCGAAACTCCAGTCCAGCATCAGATGCGCTCCGTCCGTCCGAAGTGCATCGGTGTGCAGATAGCCCCGCGTCCAACGGCGAGGCGAGAGATAGCGCAGTGTGACCGGTCGCCACAGCCCCGCTCCCACTAGTCGAGGGCAGATGTCCCAGCCCCAGGTATGCATCGCCCGACGCAGATGCAGCCCTTCGTAGTTGTATGGCAGCGCCTGCTCGCCCGGAGTGAGTTCGTACTTCCGCGCGGCATTCAGCGAGGAAGCAATCTTCACCCGCAGGACATTTCCCGACGCCTTCAGCAGATCGACTGGCACCTCAAGATGATGCTCGATGAACATATTGTCCGTGTGTCCCAGCGAGATATCGTTCAGGATAACCTCCGCAATGGTGTCGATGCCCTCGAAGCACAACTCGACCGTCTCGTCGTCCACTGGCAATTCCGGGACATTGAACTCCGTGACATACTCCCAGTCGATATATTCGTATGGCCGTAGCAGCGAGGTATTGTGTGCATAATACGGATCCGGAACTTTGCCCGCACGAACCAGGTCGCCAATCGCATTGCCCGGAACCTGCGCCGGAATATCCTGCGGCTCCTGCGTAGATGGATCCAGATAGCGCAGCGACCAAGGAGCTTTGGAAAGAGACAATGATTTCATAAAACAGAGTATGCTAGAAAAAAAGGAAATCGATAGTACTATAATACGCCTAGAAGATCTAGAAGATCCAGAGATTCTAGATAATCTATAAAATGGATTATCAGATAATCTAAAAAAAACCGGGATGCCGAAGCACCCCGGTCTCATTGAAACTCAGCTAACGCGAATCCGCCTAGTTGTTGAGAGTCGCCAGGCGATAGTCGACATCCTTGAGGGTCTCCACGTGACCATCGAAGAAGCCATAGTTGCACTTGTCGTCATGCGGATAGTCCAGGCCCATGCGCATGCCGCCGTTGGCGCTGCTCGCCCACGAGGAACGCGGAACGACTTCCTTGAGGTCATCCGGATAGTCTGCCGCATAGCGGCCACCGAACTGGGTGGGAGTGCCGGCGCCAGTGCACATGAAGAGGAAGGTGCCCACGGGCACGGGCACGGAGGCCAGCGCGACACCCTTGTCCATGCGGTCGCTTTTGTCGGCCTTGCAGGTCTGGTTGATCACAATGCCCACAACATAGTTCTGCTTGGCCTCCTTCGTATTCCACTTGTAGGCCTGCTTGTAGGGGTTGATGTTCGCCGGGCATGCCCACAGTTCGGGATCCACATACTTGCGGAGGATGACCGGGAAGTAGGGATACTGCGCATTGCCGCTGCTGTTGAAGGCATCATTCTGCTGCTCTTTCCAGTTCGCATAGTTCGGCATGGTCTGCCCGTCATTGTCCTCGCAGTAGAGCATCAGGCCAAGCATGATCTGCTTGTGGTTGTTCATGCAGGAAGCGGTACGGGCCTTGGTACGGGCCTTGGCGAGGGCGGGAAGCAGCATGCCGGCCAGAATCGCAATGATGGCGATGACGACCAAAAGTTCAATCAGAGTGAAAGACTTTTTCATGGATTTGTCAGGGTTTATGGTTGTAATGGTCAAAGAGTCAGAGATGAACAGGTGAATGTCTTCAGGAAAAACCTCGCAGACCTTTCTGGCCAGTCGAGGGTGATTTCAAATGCGTCAGCCCCAATCGCAGCCGATTGTCTTCCAATCGGCGCATTTTGAACTGTCATCGGTAATAATAGTTTTTTTTTTGTTTCTTTTCAAGATTTCGATGAAAAAAAACATAAAAAAGAAGTATATAATGGCTCCTCCAAACCATAGAAAACCAATAAATAAAAAGGCCGGGACGCATGTCGCGCCTCGGCCTTTCTTTCGTATTGGACTAGCTATGCCGGATTAGTATTCCGGGGTCATCAGGTAGTAGGTGAGATCCTTGATGGTTTCGACGTGGCCATCGAGGAAGCCGAAGTTGGCCTTGTCGTCATGGCCGAGTTCCAGACCCTGGCCCATGCCGACATCATTCTTGCCGCACTTCGAGCGCGGAACAATCTTGTTCAGGTCAGCCGGCGTGGGTTCGGAGTCGCTGCTCCACCAGTTCGCATGGCCGACGAACATCACGTCCGTGCTGCCATAGCCGACCGAAGAAGCAGAAGAGGCAACCTGAGACTCGGACTCCATCGCGCCGCAGCCATAGAAGAAAGTGCCCTGCGGAACCGGAACCGACGCGAGGGCGGTGCAGCGGTCGATACGGGTGGCGCTGCGCATGCGGCCGTAGTTGATGCCGATGCCAACCTTGTAGTCAAGGTAGGATTCCTTGGGGCCCCACTTGGCGCTCACACCGCAGGGCATGTGCACCGCCGGGCAGGTCCACAGTTCAGGATCCACGTATTTGCGCACGATCACCGGGAAGTAGGCGGTGTTACTCCAGTGATCGGAAGTGGCGTTTTTCACCTGCCAGGTGGAGGGCAGGCCCTGTGCAGCCTGGATGTAGCCACGGGGAAGAATGCCGTCATTGTCTTCGGCGTAGAGCATCGTGCCCAGCATAATCTGCTTGTGGTTGTTCACGCAGGAGATGGTACGCGCCTTGGAACGTGCCTTGGCGAGGGCGGGAAGCAGCATGCCAGCGAGAATCGCAATGATGGCGATGACAACCAGCAGTTCAATCAGGGTAAAAGACTTTTTCATGACTGTGCCGTATTTTGGGGTTGGAGTGTTTATAAGGAACAAAAAGTTATGATTTCAATGGAACTTGGAGCTTCAAATGAAGACGCCAAGAAATGAACTTCACGCTTCCAGCGAAAATCCCCAATTTGCATCGGTGATTTCGTTGTTCTTGCTATAAATTATAGAAAGTATTTTTGTTTTTTCAAGAGCTGGCGATGTTTTTTTTAAAATGAAAGCAAAAAAGCATATTTCCCCAGCCAGGCAGTTGGGAGCCGGATTCCACCTAATGTATTTTGCGGAGGCTTGACGTGGGGATGTGATCCAGGTCACGATACTTGGCAATTGTCCGTCGTTCCACGGAATAGCCCTCTTTTTTCAGCTGGTCAGAAAGTGCCTGGTCGGAAAGCGGATGGCGCCCGTCTTCCTCCTCGACCAACTCCCGAAGGCGCTGACGCACCTTCAGGCTGGAGACCTCTTCGCCACTGGAGGTACGATAGCCAAACGAAAAGAAGTTCTTGAAACTGCGAACTCCCCACGGGGTTCGCATATATTTGTTGGAGATCGCCCGGCTCACCGTCCCCTCCGACAGTTCCAGTCGCTCCGCCACTTTCGACAGTGTCAGCGGCCGCAGATCGGCCTCACGGCCGGTCCTGAAGAACTCCGGTTGCATTTCCAGAAGCACAAGCGCAATCTTCTCGATGGTCTTCTGACGTTGTTCAATCGCTTCGATGAGTTGACTCGCTTCGCCGATTTTCTGGGTGACATATCGGCGCGTTTCAGAGTCCGTGCCGGAGTCCTCAAGAAGGAGAACATTGTCGCGGTTCAGCACCAGCATCGGGACCGTATCATGATTCATGCGGACGGAAAGCCCACCATCAGGCGTGCTTTCGACAAAGACATCCGGATGGATGTATGGCGCAATCTCGAAGAACAACTCGTGGCCAGGCGCGGGATTCAACTGCCGAATTCGCAGAATGGCCTCCTGCGTCTCCTCCACGTCTGCGTCAATCGCCTTGGCGATTTCCGGGATGCGATTCTTGGCGACCTTTTCCAAATGCCGGTCCACGATATCCCACTCCAGGCTATGGACGAGACGCTGCGCCGCCAGTTGAAGCAGGAGGCACTCGCGCAAATCGTGCGCGGCAATACCCGGTGGATCAAGCTTCTGCAGCGCTCGAACAGCCTGGTGAATCCGCCTAGGTGGCAAGCCATACTGCGCGGCCAGTTCCTCGTCCGAATGCCGCAGATAGCCATCGGCGTCCAGTTCGCCCACCAATTTCGCGCAGAGTTCCCGCATGGAAGGCGAAACCTTCAGTTCCGAGACCTGCTGAAGAAGCTTTGTGTAGAAGCCGTCTTCCGTAGTCAGGGAGTCAAAGAAATACTGCCGCCGTTCCTCCGCCTCAGGGTTGCGTGCCATCGGATACGGCCCTTCATCCGCCGTTCCCCGCAATTCACGGTATTCCGGCTCCTCGACCTCCCCGGCGGGAATTTCCTCCCCGTTCGCATCGTAAGAAGGAATCTGCTCTGGCGGAGACTCCGCAGCCAGCGCAGCCACTTCGGCACGGTATTCCTGCGCATCGCCATCCAGATCGCGTGCGGCACGGATTTCCTCGGGTCCTGGAGTACGTTGGTCCGCCTCCTGAAGGACCTGCCCCTCGCTGACCGTCAGCGGCTGATTCAATTGCTCCAGCAACGGATTCTGCATCAGCGCCTGGTTCACCCGCAACTGAAGTTCCTGACTGGTGGCCTGCAGGATTTCCAGCCTCTGCAGCTGCGCCGGAGTAATCTGCAACTCCTGCTGCTGCCGAAGGTTCGTATTCAGACTTAGACCGATATCAGGCATAGGATCCAATCGGCATGGCGAACTCGTGTTGCAATTGCTAATTGCTAATTGCTAATTGCAGTCCAGTAAGATAGTGTCCTTCAGGGAAATTCAGCGCCTGCGGATGGTCGGGCGCCTGCGCAAAGGAACGCACCACACGGGCGGTGCGGCCGGCATCGGTGAGCGCCTCGGCGACAATGGTGCGGAAGAACTCCGGCGTCATCGCGGCCGAGCAGGAGAAGGTCAGCAGCGTCCCGTTGGGACGGAGCAATTTGCATGCCAGAAGATTGATGTCCTTGTACCCTTTGGCGGCGCGGGGCAGCTGTCCACGCGTGGCGGCGAATTTCGGGGGATCCAGCACGATCACGTCAAATGTTCGACGCATGTCGCGGAATTTCCGAAGCACAGAGAACATGTCGCCGGTCTGGAAGACAAGCCGCGTGTCACCCGCCAGCCCATTGAGCGCGGCGTTGGCCCGGGCGAGATCAATGGCCGCCTCCGCGGCATCCAGGAAGAGGACGGATTTGGCACCCGCCTTCGCGGCGCGAAGGCCGAAGGCCCCGGAGTAGCAGCAGCAGTCCAGCACCTCGGCCCCTTCGGCCACGTCATCGATGGACAGGCGGTTTTCACGCTGGTCGAGGTAGTATCCGGTTTTGTGTCCGCCTGGGAGATTCACCCGCATCGTCAGGCCGTTCTCGTGAATAGCGAGTTCCTCGGGAGGTTCATCTCCCCAGAGGACGCCATCCGCCAGTTCCATGCCCTCGCGGCGCCGCGCCTCCGCGTCCGAACGCTCGTAGATTCCTTCGATGCCGGGGAGCTTTGACAATTCATCGACAATCACCTTCTTCCAGCGCTCCGTGCCCGCCGAAAGGAACTGGCAGGAGAGAAACGCGCCGTAGCGATCCACCACCAGCGCCGGAAGACCGTCGGCCTCGCCATGGACAAGGCGGCAGGCATCCTTGCTCCATACGCCCAGGCTTTCGCGAAACTTCAGCGCAGCATGGATGCGTCGTGCAAAGAACGCCGCGTCCACAGCCTCGTCGGGATCGATTGTCCAGACCCGTGCCCGGATCTGCAAAGCCGGCGAATATGCCGCACGCGCCAGCCACTGCCCACTGGCGGAATGGACCTCCACGGTTTCACCCGCCTCCGGAACCCCGTCCATCCGGCTCACGGCTCCGGAGAATATCCACGGGTGCCTCCGAAGCACCGATGCGTCTCGTTTTGAAGCTAGGAAGAGCTTCTTCATACTGTTGTCTTCAACGCATCGCACAATTCTGCCGCCTCAATCGCGCGGGTACCGACATAGCCCACCACCACGCCGGCGGCATGGTTGGCAATGATTGCCGCCTCCTGCGGGCTTGCCCCGGCCGACAGTGCCAGCGCCATCGTGGCCATCACCGTATCCCCGGCCCCCGAGACATCGAAGACCCTTCGTGCCTGGGTGGGAATAAACACGGGACTTCTGCCGTCACGGAAATACAATGCAATGCCCTCGGCGCCAAGAGTGATCAGGAGCATCTCGGGCTCCCAGCGGCGCAACAGCTCCTCGCCCACCCTCCGAAGCGGCAAATCATGCTCCGGCGAACCGATGCCATGAACAAAGGGCATCCCCGCCAGCGCGAACGCCTCCAGGCGATTGGGCGTCATGAACTTCAGCCCTTTGACGTCAAATGGATGAGTGGGATGCGGGTCCAATGCGACCTCCACGCCATGCCGATGCGCAATGCGAACGATCTCGACCATGAAATCCGCTGTGAAGATTCCCTTGGCGTAATCCTCCAAAATCAACGCATGGCAGCTTCCGGTCGCCAGATAATTCTCAAGGCGCTCCAGCAGTGCACCGCGGTGGGACTCCGTAATCTGATCGGGTTGCTCATAATCCACTCGAACGATTTGCTGGTTGCTGGCCAAAATACGCATCTTGACAGTGGTGACAGCCTCCATGGCACACACCATTCCAGTGACTCCGCCACCCGCATCCTGAAGAAGCTTCTTCAGAATCTTGCCATCGGTATCCCTGCCGGTGATTCCGAACACCTCCGTCTGTCCTCCCAGCGAAAGGATGTTGCGCGCGACATTCGCGGCACCGCCAGGGACATTGTTCTGACGTTGCACCTGCACCACTGGCACAGGCGCCTCCTGCGAAATCCGGGTGGCATGCCCGCAGACATACCGGTCAAGCATCAAGTCCCCTAGCACCGCCACCGGCACTCCGGAAAAACCGCGGATCAAATCAACTAACTTCTTCATGATGATTTCCACTATTGCGTCCCTATGATTTTGCGAACCGGCGCATCGACCTGAAGCTCGGCCGGCTCAAGCAGGAATTGCGGAGAATCCGCAAGACGATTCACAATCTTCTCCAACTGCCCAAGATTCTCCAGCATTTCCTTGCGTCCTTCATCGGAAAGGCTCTCGCCATAACGGCGCAGAAAACGCGCACGTTCGTCCAATTCCCCACGCAAGGCGTCCAAAAATGCGGCGGTGACGGGGTCGCTGGATTCAAGCTTGCGGAGGCTCTTGCGCAGGGCATCCGTCTGATAGTTGATGGCCTGGAGTTCGCCCTGCCTGCGCCAGCGGTTGCTGTGATTCATGAGATATGGAACCGCGCAAAAGGCGGCCAATTCCAGCAACAATGACAGCGCGACGCCCGCCACGGCGAGTTTTCCCAAGGCATTTGCACGCCAGGAGACCTCGGGACGGTCACGCAGAAAATAAAAATGGATCGCCGCGCCGCCGATTTCCATGCTGTCGCCATGGTGGATATCCCGTGAAGAAGTCTGCCCTTCCCCGGGCACCGTCACGGTCAAGACAATGCCACCATTCGAGGTTGCTTTGAACTCCAGTACCGCTTCGCCCAGCTGTGGTGCCACTGCATCTGCCTTTGCGCCCTCCTTCCCTGACAGGCGATAGGGCAAGGCATCCACACGCAACACAGTCCCACGGGAGAAAAACTCCGCGAGGGTGTGTTCATGAGATTTGCGAATGATCAGCTGGAACATCAAACGAAATGTGTAAGGAGGAATGGGGAATGGCCGCTCCCCTTCATCCCTGGCGTGTCCGATGAAGGAGAATCAATGAAAGAGGTCTCTGGCTGGGCAAGTTTTCAGGCACTAGGTCACGGCTCACCTACCGGCACGAATGCGGGCTCTTCTGGTGAAGGAGCGTCAATGGCGGTGATTTCAAACGCCAGCCGCGAGTTGTCCGGCGCAAGATGTCCCACGATTCGCGCCGGCGTCTCGGCGTCATCCCGACTGAGGAGTTCCTCGGCAAGCGTGTCCTCGACAAATCGCGTCACCACGCGCCGGACCTCGCGCGCCCCGAACTCCGGGCTGTAGGCACGGTCCAGAATGAACTCCATCGCGGCCTCATCGAAGGAGAGTTCGTGGTGCTTGGCTGCCAACCGCTTGCGAATCTTATCCAGCTCCAGCGCGATGACTTTCCGGATGTCTTCACGCGTGAGGCTGCGGAAGACCACCAGGTCATCCAGACGGTTGAGGAACTCCGGACGGAACTGCTTCTTGGCGCTCTCCAGGATGCGCTCCTGCATCCGCGCATTGTCCGCCTCGGCATTCTGGCCGCCAAAGCCCATCGAGGCGGGCTTGGCGTAGCTGGCGGCCCCGACATTCGAGGTCATCACGATGATGGTGTTGCGGAACGAGACCACGCGCCCAAGACTGTCGGTGAGCTGCCCCTCCTCCAGCACCTGCAGGAGGATGTTCATCACGTCTGGATGCGCCTTCTCCAGCTCGTCGAAAAGCACCACGCTGTAGGGACGGCGCCGAACCTTCTCCGTCAGCTGCCCGCCCTCCTCGTAGCCGACATAGCCCGGGGGAGCCCCGACCAGCCGCGAGACGTTGAACTTGTCCATATATTCGGACATGTCGATTCGCACCAGCGCATCCGCGTCGCCGAACATGAACTCCGCCAGAGATTTGGCCAGGAAGGTCTTGCCCACGCCGGTAGGTCCCAGGAAGAGGAAGCTGCCAATGGGACGGCGCGGGTCCTTGAGGTCCGCGCGGGAACGCCGCAGCGCCCGGGCGACCAGATGAATCGCGTCCGACTGGCCAATCAGCACCTCGTTGAGGCTCTGCTCGATTCGCAGCAGCCGCGCGGCCTCCTTCTCCTCCATGCGTGTCAGCGGGATGCCGGTCATCGAGGCGACCACCGTGCGGATGTCGTCCGCCGTCAGGTTCACGCTGGCGCTTTCCGATTCGCTCTTCCAGGCGGCCAGGCGGTCCTCCTTCTCCTGCCGGAGAACCTTCTCCCGGTCGCGGAAACGCGCCGCAGCCTCAAAGTCCTGCTGCATAGCGGCATCCAGCTTCTGCTTTTCAATTTCGGAAATCTCCTGTTCGAGGTCGCTGACATCGGGGGCATGATGCACGAGCTTGAGGTGCGAACGGGCGCCCGCCTCGTCAATCACGTCGATCGCCTTGTCCGGGAAGAACCTGGCCGGGATGTACCGGTCGGCGAGCATCACGGTCATCGAGATGGCCTCCGGCGTGTAGATCACATGGTGGTACTTCTCATAGCGCCCCTTCAGCCCCCGGAGAATCTGCTCGGTCTCCTCGACCGTGGGCGGGTTCACCAGAACCGACTGAAAACGGCGCTCCAGCGCGGCATCCTTCTCGATGCTCTTGCGGTATTCGTTCATCGTAGTCGCGCCGATACACTGGATTTCACCGCGGGAAAGCGATGGCTTCATGATGTTCGACGCGTCCATCGCGCCCTCCGAGCCACCTGCCCCCACGATGGTGTGCAGTTCGTCCAGGAACAGAATCACATTCCCTGCATTGCGTGCCTCTTCCAGCACAGCCTTGATGCGCTCCTCGAACTGCCCGCGGAATTTGGTTCCGGCCACCAGCAAGGTCAAATCCAGCGCCACCAGCTGGCGATTCGCCAGCAACTCCGGGACCTCGCGGTTGACAATGGCCTGCGCCAGCCCCTCGACAATCGCGGTCTTCCCCACCCCGGCCTCGCCAATCAGCACGGGGTTGTTCTTGGTCCGACGGCACAAAATCTGAATGACGCGCTCAATCTCCTTGCTACGCCCGATCACCGGGTCGAGTTTCTGCTGACGAGCCAGCTCGGTGAGGTCCCGCCCGAAGGCCTTCAGCGCGGAAGCGCGTTCGCGTCCCCCCTGCCCCATTG
This sequence comes from Victivallales bacterium, assembly GCA_017417585.1. Taxonomy (GTDB): domain Bacteria; phylum Verrucomicrobiota; class Lentisphaeria; order Oligosphaerales; family Oligosphaeraceae; genus RGIG1601. Next base: position 61,312 of record JAFPYX010000041.1, on the reverse strand, counting down.
GCACGCCGTTGGCATCCACCGGTTGCTTCCCGGAGGCGGAGGCAGCGCCATCCTCCGGCTGGCCGCCTTCTTCCCCAGGAGACTGCGAGTCATCGTTGGTCTCAGGCAGATAATGCGGATCCAGGCTGCTTAACATCCATTTCTGGACGGCCTCGTAAGTCACATTCTGCCGAGCCAGGCATTCGAAGGCATGCCCCCCTCCGTCACGCAAAATAGCCAACACCAGGTGTTCCGCTCCGACATACGGGAAGCCGGCATTCTCGGCCTCCTGGCGAGCAAGGCTGAATATGCGCCTCACCCTGGCCGTAAACGACAACTTCCCGGCTGTGGGCTTTTGCGAATCCGAATCCGGAGTCATCTGACTACCCAGGTCGGAGGCCAGTTCTTCTAGGTTGACACCGAGCCCCTCCAGGGCAGCCACGGCAAGGCACTGGTTCTGGCGCAACAGCGCCAACAGAAGATGATCCGAGCCAACGAAGTCCTGGCCGTGGTCACGGGCGAGTTTTTGCGCCAATTCCACAGCCTGCTGTGCTCGCGGCGTAAAGCCGTGAAGGGAATTATCATTCGAGTCTGGCATAGTTATATTTCCTTAAATTTAAGTATTTATCAAAAGCAGACACGCTCCCAAAGTCCCCTTTGAAAGACAAATGCTTGATTCTATAGCAATTTTCGTGCCGTGCTTAATTTAGTCCCTTGACCCCGCACTGCAAACCCGGCAGAGTAAAATTCTGCGACTATAGTGTACATTGTCGCAGTAATTCCATGCGACATTATGTCACACCACCCTCTCCTTTTCACTTTCCAATAACTCTGGAGACTATCATGAGCGACGACCAAAAATACGTGTGCACCGTCTGCGGCTATGTCTATGACCCCGCCCTCGGCGACCCCGAACACAACATCGCCCCCGGAACCCCATTCTCGCAAATCCCCGACGACTGGTGCTGCCCCGATTGCGGGGTCTCAAAGGCCGACTTCGAACCAATGGCGTAAAAGCTTCTAGCCGCCCTAGCCGGACTAGCCGATCTAGTCCGGCTACCTTTTACTTTATACCTTAGTATCTTTTACCATCTCAAAGATGCGCAGACCCATCGGTTGGACCGACAAAACCTGGCCCGGCGGCAAGCGCTCCGTCCGCGTCGAGTTCTTCGCGGACCAAATTCGCTGGAGATTCCGCACCCCGTCTGACGAATCGTGGCAGGACGGCGAACCCACGGCGGACAACTGGGCCGACCTGGAGGACAAGATCCGCGAACTCATGCAACGCGGGCACCTCTTCCAGAAGGAACTCGCCCTCGTCCAGAAACTTCGCCCCGCCCTCAAACCACCCGCCTCAAGATGCTAATTGCTAATTGCTAATTTAAAAAGATGGAATTCTATGTCACCGCCGCGCCCGGCACCGAACGCGTCCTCGTGGACGAACTGCGCGACCTGGGTTTCCGCTCCGCCCGCCTCAATTCCGGCGGAATCCCCTTCATGGGCGAATTGCGCGATGGCTGGAAGGCGTGCCTCCACACCCGCATCGGCCAGCGCGTGATGCTCGTGCTTGGACGCTTCCCCGCCGAGAACCTCGACCAGATCTACCTCCGCGCCAAGACCCTCCCCTGGGAACTCTACCTCACTCCGGAGCAGACCTTCGCCTGCGCGGCTTATGCGCACCCCAGCACCGGAGAAAACCCAGATTTTGTCGCCCTCCGCCTCAAGGACGCCATCGTGGACCAGCAGCGCGACCGCTTCAACGGCGCACGCAGCGGCGTCTCCCGCGAGGATCCCGACGTCCGCGCCTTTGTCTATTGGGGCCGCGGCAAGGCGACCTTCTATCTCGACCTCTCAGGAGATCCGCTTTTCAAGCGCGGATACCGCGTCGCCGGCGGCGAGGCGCCCATCAAAGAGACCCTCGCAGCCGCCATCCTGAGACTCGCCGACTGGGACGGCAAGGCCCCCCTCCTCGACCCCATGTGCGGCTCCGGAACCTTCCTCGTCGAAGGTGCCCTCTGGGCCGCCAATGTCGCCCCCGGAATCTTCCGACCGCGCTTTGGCTTTGAACGCTGGGCGAACTTCGACTCCGAGGCCGCCGATACTATGCGCCAACTCCGTGGAGAGGCACGACGAAACGCAACTGGACAGCTCCCGAAGATTACCGGCTGCGACTTGGACGCATCTGTCCTCGAACTGGCCGCCGCCAACGCCAAGAGCGCCGGACTGGCCGGAAAACTCGCCCTCCGAACCGTCCCCTTGCGCGAACAGCGCAACGACGGTGTCCGACGCCTCGTGGTCACCAACCCGCCCTATGGCGTGCGACTCGACGCCGCGAACCAGCTCTACCAGGAACTCGGCGCCGCCGTAATGCGGATGCACAATTGCCGCGTCGCCATTCTCGCCGGAACCCCCAGGTGCTTGAGCAACATCCATGTTCCGCCAGTCGCCAAGTTCCCCCTCAAGAATGGCGCCATCGACTGCCAGCTTACCATCTATGAAATTCCGTGACGACCATGGCTGAGGCTGACGCACCAGTCGTACTCTCCGCCAATACCCTCCATGTCACCATCGGAGCGCGAATCCTGATTGACGACCAGGACCTCCTGCTCCGAGCCGGTGAACATGTCGGCCTTATCGGACGAAACGGTGCGGGGAAATCCACACTCCTGCGCATCCTCGCCGGAGAAGAACATTTCTTCTCAGGAGCAATTGATATTCGTAAAGACTTGAGGTGCAAATACTTATCGCAGTCAATCGAATTGGATGACTACGCCACCATCCGCGAGAACATCCTCGACGGCGCACGCGAAACTCGCGAACTCATTCGGCAATACGAGAGCCTCCCCCACGACGCCAAAGCGCACCGTGCCGACGAACTGGAACGCACCATCGCCGCACGCGACGGATGGACGCTGGAGACGCGCCTCACCGAACTGGCCACCGCCCTCGCCGTCCCCCCGCTCGACCGTCTCGCCGGAACTCTCTCCGGTGGCGAAAAACGCCGTGTCGCCCTCGCCAAGACCCTCATCGACCAGCCGGAAGTCCTGCTTCTGGACGAACCGACGAACCACCTCGACACCCAGACGATCGAATGGCTGGAGGACTACCTCGCAAAATCCCCCGCCACCTGCCTCTTCATCACCCACGACCGCTATTTCCTCGACCGCGTCTGTACCCGCATCGTCGAACTCCAAGCCGCCAAGCTCTACGCCTATCCTGGCAACTACTCGGAGTACCTGCGACAGCGAGCCATCCGCGATGAAGTCGCCGCCCTCCAAGAGAACCGCCGACTCGCCTTCATCCGACGCGAGCTGGATTGGATCCGCCGCGGTCCCAAGGCGCGTGGAACCAAGTCCTGGAGCCGCATCCAGCGCTTCAACGACGCCGTGAACGCCGCCCCGCCTCCTGTGGAACGCGACGTGGAGCTGCTGCTCCCTCCACCCGCGCGCTTTGGCGACATCATCGCGCGTCTCACCGACGTCTCGCTCTCACGCGGCGGACACCAGCTCTTCTCCCACCTGAGTCTCAACTTCTCGCCAGGCATGCGACTCGGCATCCTCGGCCGCAACGGCTTAGGCAAGACCAGCCTCCTCAAGCTCCTCCTCGGTGAACTCCAGCCCGACTCCGGAGAAGTCCGCATCGGCGACCGAACCGAGATGAACTACATCGATCAGCACCGCGTCGCCCTGCATGACGACCGCACCGTCGTCGAGGAAATCGGCGAAGGCAACGACTATGTGATGTTCGGCAACCGACGCGTCGCCGTCTGGACCTATCTCAAGCGATTCCTCTTCCAGGACGAAGAGATCACCACCCTCGTCGGGCAGCTCTCCGGCGGCGAGCGAAACCGCCTCCTGCTTGCCAAGATCCTCAAGAACGGCGGGAATTTCCTCCTGCTGGACGAACCGACCAACGACCTCGACCTGGCAACCCTTCGTATCCTCGAGGAATCCCTGATGGACTTCCCCGGCTGCCTCGCCGTCGTCTCCCACGACCGCTATTTTCTGAACCGCGTCTGCACCGACATCCTCGCCTTCGAGGGCGATGGCCAACTCACCTTCCAGCACGGCGACTATCAATATTATCTGGAGAAACGCCAAGAGCGCTTGGCGGGTTCAGTGCCCGCCGTGCCCGCGGGTTCCGTGCCCGCGGGGTCCGTGCCCGCGCATTCTTGCGCGGGTAAAGGTTCCGTGCCCGCGCATTCTTGCGCGGGTGAAAGCGCAGGAAAAAAGCGCCTGACCTGGAAGGAGCAACGGGAACTGGAGTCGATGGAAGAGACCATCCTTGCCGCCGAAGCGCAAGTCGCCGACCTGGAGGCAAAATTCACCGACCCGGATTTCCACGCCAAATACGGCCGCCAGACCGCCGAACTCACCGCACAGCTCGATGCCGCCAAGGCCGAGGTCGAGCGCCTCTACGCCCGCTGGACCGAACTGGAAGAACGGCGCCAGTTGCATTAGCCCTTTCCCGCGCAGAAAAACGCATGGTCGGGAAAGACGCCCCACGCCGGGTTCCAAACGACAAAATACCAAATATACGCCTAGATTGTTGGCAATTCCACACTTAGGGCATTTCCCGCCAAAGTTCGGAAAGCCCATGTTGGACAGCCGCAGTCTTTGAAGAACCTGCAATGTCCAGCGATCTGGAAACGGCCTTCTCCCGAGGCAAAGTGCATCCAGGCATTTATTCCCTGATGCATCGTTGCCTCCGGCCTGGACCGTTTCCACATCACCTCAGCGATGCGCTCCGGTCTGCGGGTACGCGGTAGCGTTTCAGGATGGCGGGGGTGGAATCGCGAAGCTTCTTGAGGTCGAGCGTGACCGGATAGTCATTCTCCCCTAAGGTCAGGGTGATGAACTCCTCTTCGCTGTTCTCGATGAAGGAGATAAGATCCGGCAGATTGATCACTTTCTTCTCATTGACTTTGTTTAACTGAAGGGCCATAAGCCCCTGGTAGCCGACATTCACGCGGTCTCCCAAGACAAAGGAAAGCACAACAGTCTCCTCGTCAGGGCTGGTCTTCTCCGTGAACGTCTTTGACACTAGCTCTGCCGGCGGGGAGTCATTCCCCCATTCATCCAGAAAACTGTAGGAGAGCGTAGTGAATACAAAGCCGCCGACGATATAATAGTCGGGAAGCGTATCATACAGGAAATCCTTGCAGAGATACTCGATTTTTTTCACCGGGAGCTGCACAACAAGCTCTTTGCCGTCGCGAAGGATGGTCAGGTCAATCTTCTCCCCTATCTGCCGCTGGGAAATCAGCGTGCTGAAGGCCCGGGACTCCCCGGTCACAAGGCGGATGTAGCCGTTGTTGGCAACATGTATTCCGTCTATGGCCAGCAAAACATCGTCAAGTTGAAGCAACTCCCTGTTGTGCTGACAGACATAGGTGATACGCACGCCGGTCTGCCCGTCAGTCATCTTGAGATATCGACGTGTGTCAGGATTTTCAAGAGTCGCATAGCGGAAGCCAGCTGAGCCGAAGCCATCCGCCTTGCCATCCTCGATGTCCCTGAGAAAATGTCGGATGATCTCAGTTGGAACCATATAGCCTAGCCCTTCTCCCCGATTGTTCGACTGGAAGGCAATGCCAACGACACTGCCGTTGTTGACCACCGGGCCGCCGCTGTTGCCGGGGTTGATAGCCGCGTCCAACTGCGCACACAGAAGGTTGCAATAGGAATGTACATAGGTTCGGGTTTCGATGCGCGAGATGACTCCCTGGGTAATGGAGAGACCATCGCCACCGATGGGGAAGCCGGCCACCGCCACTTGCGTCTGAGGCGGAGGAGTCTCGCCGATTTCAAACGGCAGGATGTCGTTGAAGAAGGACTGGTCTTCCACTTCCAGCAGTGCCAGGTCGCAGTCGTGGTCGACCGCCAGAACCGTGGCGGGATAATTCTCGTCGGAAGACTGCTTCATGACCGTAATGTAGGTGGCATCGGTGACATTGTGGGCGGCGGTCAGGATGCGGTTTCCAGTTATCACCACGCCCGAACCACAACAGGAGTCCTGCATCCGGTTTTGCCATGGCATGCTGAAGTTCGGCTGATAGTAGATGGTGTCCACTCTGACCACGGCATTCAATGGGTCATACTCCTGGGCCACCGCAACGAGGGAAAGGCCGACAAGACAGAAAAACGCAAGGATTTTTTTCATTTTCATTGAATTACGCTTATGAGTTAAAGATTAAAGACAAAACGACAGGTGGCGGCGCTTCGACAATGTCAACCGACAATGGAACGCTTTGCAGTACTTCATCGCAAAGAACAGATTCCAAAAGAAATCTATAATTCACTGATTCAGAATTTCTTATGATTTTGCGGCTTGAGTGGAATGAAGCGGGGACTCCTTCGAGATGGCGTCGAAAACCTGGAGGCTGCTGCGGAGTTCCTCCACGAAGTCGTCCTCGGACTTCAGTTCCTCCAGGAGATTCCGGCATTCCTCGCATGCCTCCAGATGGCTCGCACAGTTGCCCCTGCCGAGGACGGACATCTGGCCATGGCGGTACAGTTCCAGCTCTTCCTTGGTGTAGTGCTTCATCTTGTTTACCTCCGGTCAAGTTTCTCGATAATCCGCTTCAACCCCGCAATGCATCTGTTCTTGGCAACATAAACCGAATCGACAGACAACTGGAGAAAATCCGCCACTTCCTTGACGGGGTGTTCCTGGATGGCATACATCTGGAAGGCGGAAAAGGTGACTGGCTGGACGGTGGCGCGCAGTTCTTCAAGAGCCTGGGTAAGGAGGTGCCGCCGCCATTCCTCCTCCCAGACATCGTCGAAACGGACGTCGTCGGCGACCTCCGCAATGCTGCCGATGTCCAGAACCTCCTTCCGCTTGCGATAGAGCTTCAATGCCTGATTGCGGACGATGGCCTTGAAATAATGACGAAAGCGCCCGCGCGCCGGGTCGTAGTGGAAGGTGATTTCCTGCGGCACTTCGTCAAGGTTGTATTTCCCGAGGATGTCCTTCTGGAAGATTTCGCACATGACCTGCTGAACCAGCTCCTCGTTTTCATCGCGGGTCAGCCCGCAGTCCCGTCCGCACAGGAGTATCAGCGGCCGATAGGTCATGTAGAACTCGTTCCAGGAGACGTCGTCCCCCGCGCGAACTCGCGCCAGCAAGGATTTCTTTGTGGTGAATGCCATATTTTCCTGCGATTCTTTGAAGAAAAACGTGAATGGAGCCAGACGCGTTCTTTCGTTTCCACTGCTGACTACCGCCGGAACCGTCGTTTCTTACATTACGAAGTTATTTTCCGGGCTTGTCAGAAAACTGCAGGGTGGACAGGATGGACTGGAACTGCTCCCTGCGGTCAAAGAAGGTCTCTTCCCGTGCAGTGAGCGCGATGGCGAAGCATTTATCTTCCAGGCCAAAGAGATAGTTGTTGACCCGGATGCCGGGGACATGGGACAAGTCAACGAACACGCATGGATGCCCGGCAATCGTCAGACGCTGGAAGGCGTAGATCTTGGTGTCGAAGCCGAGTTCGCCCTTGAACAATTGTTGCATGCCGATGCGAAGTTCATCGTCTGGCGTCTCCATTAGCAACTCCCCTGGCACCGGAACCGACTGTATGGTTATGTTGTCGGGATTTTTCGCGTCATAGTCGCAGATGATGTAGTCGCAGCCCAGCTCCTGAATCGAAGCAAAGAATTCCATCCGCTTTTTCTCCTGCTCCGAGAGAGCCTCATCGTCATCGAGTTCCTTTAGCCATTCGTTTGCCGTCTGGCTGGAAAGGATCTCCCATTCCACGGGAATCTCCATTTCGATGCCCAAGTCATTGTTTCTGTAAGGTTTTGTCTGCTCCTTTGCGATGTCGTATGGGGGACGGGGCCAGGCATACCAGACGCAGATGCCCAGCACGGAAACGCATAGCAGGGTCAGCAGCCAGTGCCTGACGGCTGATTTGAAGAGGCGGGAGCAGGTGAAGACAAAACTTCTGGACAAGGTCGAACACGCATAATGCAATTTGTCTGAGAAACTCTCACCGTACTGGCACATCCGGACCGTGTTTTCAAAGGAGGCAACCACCTCGCGCAACTCTGCCAGACGTCGGGACGGTTCCCGGTCGCACAGCCGGAGCGCCAGCCTGAAGAACAACTTGTTCTGCAAAGTCAGCGGAAGCTCCTGTGGCAGAGAGGGAAACTGGTCGGCGCCGTTCCCCGTGATACAGCAGTAGATAATTTTCCCGAAGGCATACAGGTCGTTGCGCTGACGGGACTCGCGGCTGTCCCCCGTCCCTTCGCCCGTGCGCTCTTCCGGCGGAAGGAAATCCAGCGTTCCGGCCAGCTGGGTCAATGTGCCGGACAACGGGGAAAGCAGCCCCAGGTCCGCCAACTTGGGTTCGCCATTCACGAACAGGATGTTCTCCGGCTTGATGTCCCGGTGCGCAAAGCCCGCCTTGTGCAACGCCGTGATGCATTCCAGCAGCCGTTTCAGGGTGGTTTGCAGTTTTTCGGACGGCAGAGGACCATGCGCGAGCCGTGCGGCCAAGGTGTCCGGCGTATATTTCTCCTCGGTTCCCGTATTGTCGGCGGGTTCCATGGTGTAGTAGAAGCTGGATTCATCCTCGCCGACATGGAAGATGTTCAGCAGCAATGGGCTGTCCTCGGCAAGACGACGGTAGTTCGTGATGCCCTTCAGCTCGCGCTCCCAGCCGGAGCCGACCTTGCCCTTGGGAATCACCTTCAATGCCACGCGCTTTCCTGATGCGTCCTGGCAATAATAGACGTCGCCGTACGCCCCGCTTCCACAGCGAGTTAACACTTGTAGACCAAAGAGATGCATTGTATTCTCCAACAGGAAACCACTTGAAAGTCAGTTCCGTCCCTCCGCCGATGGCAACGTTACATGAAGTGTACCGGCACGATTCGAAATACCATAGCCACGCCGCTGGACTTCATGCTTGAATTTTAGCACAAGCATGTTCAAAAACCACTGTTGCTCGGTAAAAGTCCAATTTCCACAACACACAAAACAGCAACGACTTGCATTGCGCCTGCTCCCGCCACTTGGCAGGGGGTATGGCATGGACTGGCATTGCGCCTGCTCCCGCCACTTGGCAGGGGGTATGGCATGGACTGGCATTGCGCCTGTACCCGCCGCCTGGCAAGGGGCGCGGCATGGACTGGCATTGCGCCTGCTCCCGCCACTTGGCAAGGGACGCGACATGGACTGGCATTGCGCCTGCTCCCGCCACTTGGCAAGGGACGCGGCATGGACTGGCATTGCGCCTGCTCCCGCCACTTGGCAAGGGACGCGGCATGCGTCAAGTTGCCCGGACGGGACGTCAGTTCTTCCGTCGGAAATCTGTCGGACAGCAATGATGGATGGTGGGTTGCCCCCCAACCACCCGCCCTTTCAAATTTAACGCACGATATGGGGGGATGCAAGCCCATTCCCGAAAAGTCATGAAAGTCATTCAGAGGATAGGAAAGCATGTGCTTTCCCAGGACGTGTCATTTCATGCCGCACCCAGGGACATGGCCGTGACAAGCCCTTAAAAATCGAAGACCCGGAAAGCTATCTCCCGTTGTTTTTTGGTGGTTGCGGAAATCGCGAAAGGTGTCGGCGGCTTTCCTGAAAATTGTCGGACAGCAGTGTTCAAAAGCATGCCTCGCAATGCCGATGGAAGGGAAATGAGCGAATTGCGTGGCGTTTTGGAAGAAAAAAGTGCGAATCGACTGCAAATTGGACATCCGACAGCGGAAATGCGGTAGCACACACGGACGGCGTACATTGTCCGCAATTCATGCGATGCCAAGCACTATTTTTGTACAATACTGCCGTGACGGGAAACGGCCCCGGAACAGGACAGAAACGGCAGTGGAAAAAGCCGAAATGCCCCTGGCGGCCCGAAAACGGCCCTCCCTTGAAGGCAAGGTGCTTTCAGGCATATATATCCCTAGAGCACCTTTGCCTTCAACCTGGGTGCCCTGCGTGATTCCGCTACTTCTTCACCGTCCCGAAGCGGATTGTCAGAACCTGTCGTATTTTGTCACGAAGCACTTCCAGCTCCGCCGTGTCGCCGGGACGGTAGTCGGTCAGCAGCACCGCCTGGAGTTGCAGCGGGTCGGTGACTTGTGTCTTGCCGAGTCGCAAGATGACGTCACCCGCCTTCACTCCGGCCTCTTCCGCTGGCGACTTTTTGAGAACCTCGGTGACGAGGACGCCTAGCTGTCCCGCTGGACGCTCCTCGATGGTCGCGCCGAAAGAGGGCCGCGCTTTAAGCCCCTTGCGAAGCAATTCGCCCAGCGTGCGCTGGACGAGGTTTCCGTCAATCGCGAAACCCAGCCCCACGCTGCCCGTGCCATCCGGGAAGATTCCGCAGTCATTCACGCCGATGACCAGCCCGTCGATGTTCAGCAGCGGCCCGCCGCTGTTGCCTGGGTTGATGGCGGCGTCGGTCTGGATGAAGTCCTCGCGGTAGTTCAGGCCCAGTTTGCGCCCCTTGAAGCTCACCACGCCGGTGGTCATCGTGTGCGACAGCTTGTGCGGCGCCCCCACCGCAATCGCGTAGTGGCCGACCTTCACCGTGGAAGTGTCGGCGAATTTCAAAAACGGCACCTTCTTTCCGACCTCCGCCTTGAGCACCGCGATGTCCGTGGCCTCGCTGTCCCCGAGGATGACCGCAGGGACCACCGTTCCGTCCAGTAGCTTCACTCCGAGGACCTCAGCGCCCTTGATGACGTGGTGGTTCGTGACCAGCACGCCGTCGTCCCGCACGAAGAACCCCGATCCTGTGCCCGCCTCGGTCAGCCGCCCCCTCCGGTCATACTGGCAGTTCATTACCACCACGACTGCGGGGAACACCTTCTCCGCCACCCGCGCGTAGGCATCCTGAAGGGAATGCACGTCTGTGATGTCCTTGCCCTGACACACGCAAAAGCAGGCGGAAAGGAACAACATGACAAATTGGGCAAACGGCATATTCATGTTCTTAGCAATGGTATGCAACAATGTTTTACATTGACTCAAGACTCGGCTTCTATGGTTTGCAAACAATCTCATCGATGTTTTCTCCAACCTCGCGATGATCCATTCCCGGCATAACAACATTTGTCGCTTCGTCACAATGATTCCATGGCCCGCCCATGGAACGGAAGACATTGGCCATGTTTGTTTTTCCCCAGTAATTCGTCCCGTGATGTTGCTCTTCGGGAATATTCCAGCCGGTTTCTCCGGGCAGGACGTTGCGCCAGTATTTCACATTGGCAGGTTTGGCGGGACATTTGCCAAACCAGCTTGTTGGATCTCTCGTATCCAGCAATTCAATTGGATATCCACATTTTTGCGCAAAACGCATCGCGGCGGCGGCCCCCATGCTATGTCCACGAACCACCAGCCGACATCCCGGAGGAAGCCGTCGCGCATATTCAACCGCCTTGTCAATATCGCTAAAATTGAACAATGCCGCGCGAAATTCATCTCTCGAGACAACTGGATATTGCTTTCGGCATCTACTGTAGTTGTCCAGATAATATGCGCCATCGTCAGACCCTGAAAACCAAATCAGCACGTCAGCGGGTTCCGCAGGAACCTGGTAATTTTCATAAGCATAAGGACCACCCCAATAATACGAACAGGCAAGGCCGATTACGGCAACCAAGGCTGTTGAAACCACCGTGAAACCCGCTGAAAATACAATTCGTCGCCACATTTTCATTTTCGCCCGATACTTGAAGAAATACAGATATGAGACAATGGCAAAAACGAAAAAAGCAATTATCCCCCAATGCCACCACGTGGACAGCGGGAAATACCGGACACCGTCATCAAGCTCCCATGCAGTTCGCCCCAGTCTGCCAATCGGATCCCCGATGCTTACAGGGTTGAAATCCTTCAAAAACAATGCGATGGATTCTTCAGATGCCATTTTTAGGCAAGATGCGAAATGAAACTCATACCCTTTATGAAACAGTCTGAAGCAGTTTGATTCTTAGCGTTTCTTGACACAAATGCCCCACACGAGAACTGGCGTCAAGGAAGCCAGCCACACAGATTTCGTTATATTCCAGAATATAACATCGACATTGCAGTTGAGAACTGTTTTGGCCTGTGAAAGCGCAATCATGATGAAGAACACCCCCAAAAGCCCGGTTACACCAAGCAAGGTCGCAAAGATGGCATGCGTGGCAATCCTGGCTACGCTTATCTGAAGTTCTTTCCACAAGACAACCCAGATGACAATGCCAATTCAATTCACGAGACAAACCACCATCGGCAACGGAGTGCACATCCCGGGTAAAAGCAGGAAAGCCTCCAGCCAAAGGAGCACGCCAATCAATGCAATCCGTTTAGCATTGTGTACAAGGTCTTGCTTTTGGGAAGAATAAAATCCTGTGTTGTATACTTCATGTTTCTTTTCTCCCAGCTTGACTATTTCCTTTCATTCCACATGCGCCGGAGCAGTTGTTCCAGCGGCATGCCATAATCTGGCATCTTGCCATTCTGATAGCCAAGAAACTGGACGGCATTGGGTTCTCCTGTATCGGCAGCCTCCTTCAACAGCGTGGCAGCCTCTGCAAAGTCCTGTTTTGTGCCAATTCCTGCATAGAAACAAAGTCCAAGATAAAACTTGGCAGCCAAAACACTATTCAGCACTTCATCATCGTATAGCAATTCAAAAGCACGAGCTTCATCTTTTTTGCAAACTTCTCCCATCATCAAAAAAACTCCCATATAGAAACGCGCCACAGGCGATTGCGACATGACCTCCGCGTCATTGAAGAGCGCATAGGCTCGTGCCATATCTACCTTGACGCCCAATCCCTCTGCCAGAAGCACACCAAGATTCGCTCGTGCAAGAGGAGTTGCTTGTTGAACCTCTGGTTCGGAAAGAAGGTCGTAGGCCTTGGAATAATCTTGAGTGCAACCAAGACCATTCATTCGCATTATGCCAATGTAGAATTTGGCAAAGGGAAATTCCCGCACACCCTCTTCGGAAAAGATGGCAAAAGCCTTTTCTGGATTTGCTTCGCAACCTTGCCCCTCTGCAAGACAGATAGCCAAACTCAGTTTTCCTTCAGGACTGCCTAGCTCTGCGGCCTTCTCAAATGCCTTGTATGCTCCAGTATAGTCTTGGGCCTCTATAAGTTCATTGCCTTCCGATACCAGTTTGTTTGCGGTAACCTGCATAGGAAGGAATTTTCCTGTCAAACCATCAACAGCTTTGCCGAAAACCTTGTCGAAAACGCCCGCACCGCCAGAGAACAGGGCTAAGAAGATAAAGCAACGGAAAATGGTGCTTTTGCTCTCTTCGCTCGGAATCAAGAATTTCGGGAGAAACGGTTCGATGGTCTGCCATCCGTCCAGCACAGGAATTGGCAAGATATTGAACAAGAAAAGAATGGCGTTGGCATAGAGAGCGACCAGCAAGAATAACCGACAATAGTACGCAAAACCATTGGAGGTTGCCAATGGCGCGACAGAATACATTCCTTTGAGGAGAAGAGCAAAAATCCCTAGCAAGGCAAGGTTGGACAATGGCCCCGCCAGGGAAATCGCCGCTCTGCGCAAACGACTTGAATCTTCTCTTTTAACAGGAACCGCACCCCAACTGAAGCCGAATAAAAACAATGCCGCGATGGACAGCCACCCCATGGTCTTGAATGGGTTCAGCGTCATGTAGCCGCCTTCCTTGGCCGTGTCGTCCCCCAGTTTATGGGCAATGAATGCGTGGCTGAATTCATGCACACATATCGATCCGAGACATGACACCACAGTTGACACATAATACGCTGGCTCGGAAAAAAGTTTGGTGATGAACAGTTCCATTTTGAGTCTCCATTGTTTGAGTTAAAATCTCATTGTCCGAATGATGTATTCAATTTGCGATGTTCCTCACAAAGGCACCTAAAAGGTGGCCCTTTTTTCTTGTGGTGTAAATAGCGAGTTGTGATTTTTCTCTACTAACGAAAAGGCTCCTGTAGGTTATCCTCACGGGAACATGGCGAAATTAATAGCAAACAAAAATTAACGGGTGTTTCAAAAAAGTTATTGAATCTTAGGAAGTTCTCCATTTTGTCTACGGCATTCAAGGGCTTTTCGGACTTTTGCGGCATCTATACTCTCGACATGACCGTCGGCAAAACCAACAATGACCTTTCCGGCCTTATGTTCGTTAAGACAGACTAGGAGAATTGCCCGACTTGGATTGATGATAGAATTTAAATTACAGTTTTCATTTGGCGTATAAAGATAAATCGCCCCATCAAATGGACAGCTCTCAATTGCTCCATAGGGAGAAAGCTTCTCCCTCCAAGTGTCGGCAGACGGCAGAAGTCCATCATTGTCTTCGGCGTATAACATCAGAGCTAGCAAATTCTGTTTTATCGCAGACATGCATTGTATTGTTCTTGCCTTGTTCCTTGCTTGCGCCAGGGATGGCAAAACAATACCAGACAGAATAATAATCTCCCCCCTAATTCCTGAAATCTCAATGCGACATACCTTCCCGGTGCATTTAATGTGCATATTATCCAGTAGATTCCTGGCGAATTGTGATGAAAACTCGTCGTCAGTCATTTCTTCAATTACCTGCTTCATCAGCAGTTCTTTTACTTCCAATGCCGTTCGTTGGAATTCTTTGGCACTTTTAGCATGGCGAAAAATAAGATTGCCGACAAATTTTAATTCCCTATTCTTCTCATTCAGTCCAACGAACGAGGCATCAAAAATGACGGCATCCACCAGTTGGGCAGCAATTCTTGCCAATAAACTATCTTCATCTGCCTCTGCAACCACATCCGCGAACTTGGGAGCAAGCGATTTCAATTTCACTGCGCAATAGAACAATGCCTGATCGGGAAATGATTTCAACAGTTCCTGCGCAGTTCCCTGACCGTTTGCGAGATTCTGTTCAATCATGCCACGAGGACCATCATATCCTAGGAGAACGATATTCTCATCATTTGAGGGCATGCTAAGTTCTTTCGGCAGTTCATCCTTTAACAAAGGCCCGAACCCCTTCCACAGCGTATTCAGAGGAATTCGTTCATCAATTTGGACTGCAACGCCAAATTGGTCTTTTTCAAAGTCAGAAAAGTCTTGGAAGCTGAGTATTGCCTGGGCCCCTAAACAACGTACCGCATTAAAAAAATCCTTGTTCAGGATACCATCAGATAATTGCGGAATCTCTGGTATTTCCTTGCAGATTCGCTCCATCAAGTCTGCACATTGGCTGACATCGACATAACAAATTCCTACTGGTTCAGACACGACAGCATGCAGCAGTCGGGAATTCGTCATACTTTGCGCCCATAGCACACCTTCCAAAAGAAGAACTGTTAACACAATCACGCGGCAAAAAGAAGATGTTTTCATCATTAATTACCAAACTTATCTATTCACATTGTAAAATTCACTATGTTCCCAAAGGGCGAATTGAAGTCAATCTTGTGGAGCGAACATTTGTTATTGCTACTACCCATTTGTTCCTTGCAAAGGTGCCCATCTTTGGGAAACCAATGCTTTTTTAGGTTCTTCGACATTTTTAATGGGTGATTTTCTACGGAAACAAATAACAAAGAAGCACCGGAGCATGTTCACCCGCTTGAAAACTTACTACCATTTTATGAAACAATCTTACACGCGGGCACAAAAAAAGAGCGTTGCCGAATCGTGAGGCCAATGGTACTTCCACATACCAATACACAAGCACGACGACAACGCTCAAGGACAGAGCGTACCTTTGATGCGCTTGTGTACGAGGGAGATATGTGGAAGTTTTATGGCCTCGCAAGCACTACTCCAGTCGCAGAGGACTGGTTATGTCAGAGAAGAGAAGGATTTGCTATTTGTCTTGAACTCCTGTGGTTGGAAGGAATGAATCATGGGAATGGCCATAAAATAACATAATTTCCCAAATTTTCCCAATTTATGTGAGAATTCCCATTGCTTCATGAGAAATTTTGGGGAATTCTCCTAAGACGCTTCAAGACAACGGTCTATGCATCTGAGGCCCTGTCGCCTTTGGAGCCAGGGACTCCTGCGGCGGACCAAGGGCGGCCTGACGCCTGACGCCCGACGCCTGACGCCGTAGGCTTCACGGCGATTTCGGCGGGTGCTTTTGGACAAAAAGTGCAGTTCTGCATGTCTTGCCCAAAAATCGGCGATTCATTCCGAAAGGTGGTGATCACCTATGATGATGTGCCGGCCTACAACACTGACGACGGCATCCTTATCATCGGGCTGGCGGATTTCCTGCAAAATCCACAAAGCCTGAATTTCTGAGTAGCCGGGCATTGCTGTCCGGTTATGTTCTGGACAAATATCAGGGTGTTGTTTTGCGGACGGAAGGTTTGAATGACATCACAGTCGCCCTGTTCCGTGCCCGAGCCAGTTCGGTGCCCACAGCGAAATGCCGCGGGGTTAAAGTTTCCGCACGGCGATGGTGGCGGTACCGACCTGGGGGATGTCGGCGATGCGACGCTGGACTTTCATCAATTCCAGCGCGGAAAAGAGCTCCACTGTCACCAGCTGCGCATCTCCCGTCTCCGCGAACATCTCCGCCTTGAGGTCGATGGCACCCTGCGCAAAGAGCTCGGGTTCCTTCGACGCATTGCCCACCATCTTCGACATCGCCTTCAACGGCAGTTCCGCCACCTCGCCCGCCGGACCGAAGTCATCGACCGCCGCGCCAGCCGCCGTCAGCGCATAGCCCGCCAAGGCGCGACGGAAGGTCCGCAGGTGCTGACGCATCACCGAGACCGTCAGGGAGACCGCCAAGGCAAAATCGCCCTCGACAGACTCCTTGAAGAGGATACGTTCATTCCACGGTGCGTCCGCCTTGTCGCAGCGCCCTTTCTTGAACCGCACCTCCTGCTCGGCGGCCTTCTTGGCTACACCGATGCGCGGCCACAGGAGCGTCGCGGTCATGAGGTGCGTGCTTTGCGGAAGATGCCGACGCGGCGGAAAGTCCAGGGACACCAGCGTGAATTCGAGGTCAAGTTTGGAACTCATCGTTTCTCCGTTTCAGGTTACCAGAGTTTTATGCTGCAGAAGACCGGGCACGGCAGGTTCTCGCCGTTGACCAGGAATCCGCAGTCGTTTCCCGGCCATGGCTTCCAGTTGTAGCGGACATACTGCGGAGCGGGAACCTCCGGCGAGGTCAGCACCACGCTCGTCCCCTCGATGCGCATCTCGGCCGGAGCGAACCTGCGGTCCAATCCTGCGATTTCAAAGCCCTTGACGGGCTTGCCGTCAAGCGCATGGAGCCCCTCGGCGTAGTCGAAGAGCACTCGCAGGCTGGCGCCCTCCGGCCGTGCCTCGCGGAAGCGCGGTCCCTCCGGCACCACACCAGGCACATGGTAGGTGTAATGCAACGCCAACCGCGCCAAACGCTTGCCATAGTCGCGCTTGTTGTGCGGATGGATGTCGTGGGCCTCGCTGATGTCGCCCGTGGCGATCATCCCGGAGTTCGGAATCAAGTCCACGCAGCGGCGCTGCACATCCTGGACTACGCTCCACGCCGAGAGCTTCCGCCAGTCGATGTCCTTGCCATAGACATCGGTGTCCGCCCAGCCGGAGATCTGCACGAAGTAGAAGGGGAAGTCGCCCTGCCCCCAGCGGAAGCGCCAGTCCTCGACCATCGCGGGCAGAGTGACCTCGTATTCACGTGCGAAATTCATCGTGTTGTGGTCGGTCTCGCCCTGGTACCAGAGCGCACCGCGCAGCGTGTAGGGAATCAGCGGAGCGATCATGCCGTCGAAGAGCGTATGGCATGCGTTCGGATTGAACGGCGTGTAGTTGGTGCCATCTCCCTGCGGCATATAGACATCCAGCTCGTATTCCGGGTAGGCCCTCCAGTCCCCCGCCAACTCAATGCATTCTGACGGACGGTCCGCCAGTTCCAGACGGTAGTTCTCCTCCGCGCCGGTGAACGCGCCGTCGAAGTAGAAGCTGAAGGCGCGCACGGCAAGAACATTTCGACCGCCCTTCACCAGGCGCCCCGGAATGCGGTATTCGCGCGGGCAATTCCAGTACATCTCGTCGTAGTCCTTTCCGGTCGCACCGACCAGCTCGCCGTTGAAGTAGGTCTGGTCGTGCTTGTCGATGCCGCCCAGATGCAGCACGAGATCCCGCCCTGCCCACTCCGGCGGAAGTTCGACGGCCAGTCGCGCCCAGAGCGCGCCCAGCTTGGCAATCTCCTGCCCTTTCCAGGAACCCGGCACCTGGAAGAGCTTCCAGCCGGAGTCGTCGAACTCGGGGGCGGCCCAGCCCCAGCCGAAGCCCTGGTTCCCCGTATCCTTGTGGGTGACCTTGTCGAAGTCCTGTGGGAGCGTGCTGCCTTCCAGCGGTTGCCCTTCGAGCCGCAGATTGGGAATCGACCAGGTTGCGGCATCGTTGAAATCCGCATCCTGCCTGGCAATCATCGCCTTACGGCATTCCAGGCGACGCAGCATCTCGCGGCTGGTCCAGGCGTGCGCGTAGGTGCCGCCCCAGCTAGAATGGATGATGCCCACCGGCACGCCAAGCTGTTTGCGCAACGCCAGCGCGAACCATGCGCCCACCGCGCTGAACGCCCGCGTCGTCGCGCGGTCATCGCCGGACTTCACCCAAGTTAGCGGCGGCTCCACCACGGTCTCCACCGTGCCCATCGACTGGTGCGGAATGGTCACCATGCGAAGCAGCGGATCCACCCCGCCCTCGGCAAGGTACTGGTCGGTCTGCTCCTGCGGGTCGTCCAGATTGAAAGTCGCCAATGGGAACTCCATGTTCGACTGACCGGAAGCCAGCCAGACCTCACCCACCAGAACATCCTTCACCACGACAGTCTCCTCGCCTGCAACAACTTCAAGCGTGTAGGGACCTCCCGCCGGCAAGGACGGCAAACGAACCTCGAAACGACCGTCCAGCGACGATGGTGCAGTCGCCGTGCTTGTGGCGAGCGTCGCCTTCACCAGCACGCGCGGAGCGCACCATCCCCACACTACGATGGGCATCTCGCGCTGAACCACCGCGCCATCCACAAACAAACTTGCCAACCTCAACATCAAGAAAACTCCTAACTAATTTATCATGAACAAGTTACAAAAAAATCTACGATTGCGTCCCCATCAGGATGGTGCGAATCACCACCGCCAGCGCACGCGACGGAGCCACGCGCAACGTGGGAGCCACCTGTTCCGCCAGCTTGACCAACTTTGGATCCTGCGACAGAGTCACCAGCCTATCCAGCGCATCCAGCGAAAGGCGACTCAACTCGTCCGAGCCAAGTGCCGTGGTATATTTTTCCACATGCTCGGCCCCCTGCCCCGTCGTGAGGAACTCCACGCTCGTCTGCAATTGCGAGGCGAATTTCTCCAGTCGCCGTGGCGTAGTCGCAATCTGCCCCGACTCCAGCTTGGAATACAGGCTCATTGACACCCCCAGCCGCTTCGCCATCTCCGTCTGCTTCAAATTCAGCTTCTTGCGGAAATACCGCAACTGCTGTCCCAGGATGTTTTGATCGCCATTTGCCATGTTTTCACAGAAAAAAACAAAACTGCAAGCATTTTGCAAAATATAGCACGAATTTTGCAAAATCACTTGCAACCAAGCCGTGCAATTGTCCACGCGTATTCCGGTGCAACTGGGGAGTTATGATTTCCAGTCAATTGATATCGACTTAGAACGAGACCCCGCGGTGAACATTGCTGCTTCGGACAAAGGTAAACTCAGAACAATACTCCCAGCTTACGGGAATCTTTTTGCCGCGCAAAAAGTTACGAACCTCAACCAACGTATTGAAGCTCTGATCGCCCACCCAGATATGGACAGTTCCGCTCGATTTCGAGCTGAAAACCCTGCTGATCTCGTCGGCGGAGGCGCCATGACCGCGTCCAGCGGGGAACCTAACCCGAAACTGGTCCCCTCCCAACTCTTCGGTGGAAACATCCGAAGCCGTATAGAACCGCCCATGATTGATAAAAATAGTCATTTCATCGACAGGCGAGCGATCTATTTCCATCGAGAAGGTAATCGTCTGGGCCGGCTTGGTGCTGGCCAACTTTTTTTTCAAGTCCTGGCAAGCCTGCTGCAATTCCTTCATTTCGGCCTTTGCCATTTCCAGGATCCGCTCTTCCCTGCGAAGTTGCTCCATCGCCTCCAGCTGCTCTTCCTGCAATACCTTCAGCTCTTCCTGATTGGCCACCGCCTGGTCATCCAGTTTATTCTGCTCCTCCTGTGCGTCCTGCAAAAGCTGTTTCGCCTCCAGTTCCTCCTCCATGGCGGCCTGCAGTTCCTCCCGTGTCTCCAGAATCTGGCGAACCACCGCCACCGCTTCGGGTTCAAAGCCCATTCGGTCCATTTGAGCATTGATGCGTTTCTGCTCCACCTCATGGACCTCGAGCTGCAGCTCAGCCAGCTGCCGCCGCAGCGCCTCCTTTTCCTCTGGCGTTGGCAATTTCGTGATGCTCTCCATCACCGACTTGGAGGCGAACTGCGTCACGATGACCAGCGCGATCGCGATGAACATAATTCCCCCGAAGGTATTGCACATCGTGTCAAGCAACAGCTCCAGGCTGGAAGGAAGTGACTCGGATTTCTTCTTGGCCATACAGTTCAAGAGTTTGAAATCATTCTACTTCGGGAAGATCTCGACGGACATGCTCACGGGGTCGCGCCCAAGTTTGATCGCGGGAGAAAGTTTTTTGATTTCCCCCTCGATTTCCTCCGAGTTCTCCAAAGAGCCATCCCGATAAAGCAGCACCGGATAATACCGTGAGAAATCGAATTGCTTCAGCCAATGGGTCAAATCACGCAAGTTGGAATGGAAATCCTTCCCCTGGAAATCCAGGATTTCCGCCTTGTCCGGCGGATAAATCGCCGCCCGGAACCCCTGCCGGGTGCATTCCACCAGAATCGGAGTATGCGTCCTGTTGCCAATGAAGGCAAATTCCAACTTCCTTTGTTTTTGTGCAATCGCATCCTGGATTTGATTGCGTTCCTCTTTCAGCTGGCGACTCCTCGCCAGCGTCTTTTCCTCCTCAGTCTTCAGTTCAGCCATCTTCGAGCGAATCTCTTCCAGCACCTGCTCCAGCTCCGCGCGGTTTTTCTGGTGCCTTTCGGCCTCCTCCTCAGCCAATCGCTTCGTCTCCTCGTTCATGGCCTCCGCATTGTTCCTGAGATTGTCCACGGTCTCCCGGCGCTTTTCGACCAGCTGCCTTTCCTGTTCCAGACGCAAGTTCAGCTGTTCCAGACTTTGATTGCGGAATTCCTCCAGCCGTTCATCCGGCTCTTCCATCTCCGTCTCGGAATACATCTGGAGTTGTCGACGCAATTCCGCCAACTCGCGCTGCATTTCCTCGAATTCAGGATCCAGTGGCGGCGTGGCCTGCTTTTTCCGAATCGAATCCACCAGCTGCAAGGCAATGACCAAAATGCCAATGATCATCACCCCCGTCAACGACGTGATGATATCCTGAAAGGAGAAAAGGCTGATTGGGACTCCCCGATTCCGCATTGTCGTATCCTGCAGGACGATTATTGCATCTGTTCAGGGACGGCCACCGGAATCACTTCGTCCACGCGAAGCCGTGAAGTCACGTTGTCGTAGCAGTATCCGGAACACGCATCCAGGAATTCCTCCTCCTTTTGGATCAGCAGTGTCATCAACAGCTGGATCACCAGCGCGGCGACCAGTGCGATCAGGGTCGTTTCAAAGGCGATCCCCAGGCCGGACGTGACATTGGAGAGCGACACCTTCAGGGTCTCCAAATCGGCGCCGCTGGCGACCACCGCGCCGAAACCGCCGACTGCCTGCGAGAGGCCCAGCACCGTGCCGATGAATCCGAGAACCGGGATTGCCCAGATGAGTCCTTTCGGGAAAGTGTAGGTGCTTTCCATGAAATTCGCGTCGTTTTCCGCCAGGTCGTTCATGACAGCCGACACTTCCGAGACATGCCCGATATTGTCCAGGTTGCCTAGGGCGCATTCGATTCTCCACAATGCCATGAAATGTTCGCTGCCATAGACCCGGTTGTGGATTCCAGTAATGATGTCGCGGGCATTCATGCGCGAGATGACATAGTTGGAGAACTGTCCGGGAACCACTTGCACACTCAACGCCCTTCGCTGGACCGCCAGTTTCTTCCATTTCAGCAGAAGGAACGCCAGGCACCAGAAAGTCAGGAACATGGTGTAATACGGGACGGTGCTTCGGTTAGCCGCGCCGCCGTGGAAGAACATCTGTATCATCTGGCCGCCCCCCCGGGCATAGAAGGGATACAGGATCAGATAAAACACCCCCGTGAACGCGGCTCCCAGGAACATGGCAAACCAGTTGTTCACGGCAGTGTATTTCTTTCCCGTCATGCCCAGGGACGCTTCCGGATCCAGGGAATCGAAATTCAGCTCGTACTTCTTTTTCGTTCTCATGTTCATTTTTTGTAGTAGAGGATGAGATGTCGGCAAGCGTCTTGAACTGCATTGTTGACTCGCCATCCGTCTGGTTGTACAACGCTGTATTGCAACATGGAATTGTCACTCGGATTCAAGTAAAAAAGCCTTTTCTTTTGCTGGGGAAGGAGATTCTCCGGCAAGACAAAATCGAGCCGTTCGTATTTTTCATTCGTATAGTTCCAGTAGATGCCCCCAGCCTCGACAAACAGGAACGCGACCGTTTCAAGATAGTCCGCAGCCTGTTTTCCAATCTCGGGCAGACGCTTTCCAAGCTTGGCCAATTCCTCGGACAGCAGCATGGTTCCATCATCCCCCACTGCGTGCCGTTGTTCCCACTGGTTGGCCAATCCATAATCCTGCAGCAGCTTATGGATGTCCTGCTGAAGTCCCCTCAAGGACACCACGAACGGCACCTGCGCCGCCTCGGCCTCTTTTGCCGCCTTGCCATCCAGCAATGCCTTCAACAGCCCTTCCGCCATGATCGCCCGGGGATATGGCGCATCCTGGTCAAAGCCATCTAACAGCCTTTCAAGGAATGCGAAGGTGTCTGCGTCCCCCAGCAACGGCAGGTCGTCGGCGGTCCGCTTCTTGCTTCGCTCCAAGGCATCCTCCAGCCAGCGGCAATGCGGTGCCAGGAGCTGCGTCTGCACCCGGCGAGCATTCAGCTGGTCCAATATCGACGGGTTGCGGGGTGTGGCAATGACTTCTTCCCGGTTGACAGAGTAGTGCCATTTGCCTTGGTAGGTTCTCAAGTCGATTTCCATGAACACCTCATCCAGGTTCCTACCGCGGCTGGATTTGATGACTAGGAAATTGAAGGAATTCATGTTCGAGCTAAAACTCCGCAGGGCGTCTTCACTGAAAAACAGATTGAAGAACCGATTGGTGTAATCGCTTTGTCCTTTGACTTTGACTTTTCCCTGCAGGGAAATCATGTAATAGACAGGCACCTCGGCGGACTTCTGCTTCAGGAAGCCTTTCCACGCCTGCTCCATTTCATCGAAGAGCACCATTCTTGGATCCGGTTCCTTCAACTTGAACAACGGTCGGAGTTGCTCGTTCTTGAAACGCTGAATTTCCCGCGTGACCGGCAAGACTCGTGGCGCGACAGCCAAAAAGCCATCCACGGCCTCCTGCAAGCTCTTTATATTGTCCACCTCCCAGATGCCATCTGCCTGTTCCTTCAGCAGAGATTCATAACTGGTGTATTTTTCCGCCAGCGACCTGGCTCTTCCCAGCTGCTCGTCCAATTCCATCAGAATCGTCCGCCCACGCGGAGAACCCGTCTGCTGGATCAGGCTGTTCTTATCCTGCCCCTGCGCCAGGGCTTCCTCCCCCCGTGCGATGAGTCCATTCAAACGCTCCGGAGAGAAATCGGATGCAAACCGGGAGTCGATTATTTCTTTCGTTTCCACATTCGGTTCAAAGGACAACTCCTCCCCGAAGGCCACCAATTCCTTCAGAGAATTCAAAGTTGGAAGAATCGTATCCAGAACCCCCGCCAGCCTCTCCTGCTGTTCCAGCTCACCCGCGGCCCGTTCCAGGCGGCTCTGCCATTTTTCACCATCTGTCCGCTCTCTGTCCGAAACGTCCTCAATCTTGTCCGCCATCCTCAAGACGTCATCCATTTCAGCCAGCATTTCCCTGGCCTTTGCAAGATCCTCGCCATTTTCCAGCAGGGCGTTGAAATCCATGTACTTTTGCTGGAGCCCGCTCAGCAATTCCAGATGCTTGCGGTCCTGGTACTCCACAAACTGCTTCGCCGCCTGTTCGTAGTCCTCCAGGATTTTCTGACGTTCCTCGGCCATTTCCGGCACCAGCGGCAAATCCTGCAGTTCCTTCCGCAGTTCTGCGATCCGCTGACGGTTTTCCCGGTAATGCGGAAGCAGCTCCCGCAATTCGCTGCCGCACAGCTGCATTCTGGCGGAATTGGCGGCCTGGTTTTCCTTCTTCTGTCCCAACTGCTTTAGCGCCTCCTTGAATTCAGGACGCCCCAGCAACGCCTCCTGGCGTTCTTTCATCTCCGCGAAGATGGCCTCGGCCTCGGCGGCATCCCGCGTCGGGTCCGTCAAGATCGGGTTCAGCAGACTGGAATACCGACCGGTCAATTCCCGAATCGACCATTCTCGGAAACCAAAGAATACCGCTCCACCCACCATCAGCAGAATCAACACCCAGATCACCCTTGTAATCACCGCCCGGCGATGTTCCTTTGTACGCGCCTGTTCCAAGGCGGTGTCATACCGTTGCAGGAGAGTTTCAGGCATATCTCGATCCAGCCGTTCCAGACCGTCATAGATTTCCAGGAGCTCCTTTTGCGACGCACCCTTTTTGATGGCCTGTTCCAATTGCGTGGTCAGCCTTGCATAGTCTCGGTCTGCGGCCTCTTCCCGCTGACGTTCCTGGTAAATCCCCTGCCAATTGGGCCGAATCACCGCCAGGAGCCTCTCCTGCTCCTCTGTCGGCACAAACGACGGATGTTCCTTCCGCAGATTGTCCCACTCTTCGAACCATCCCGCCATTTTATCCAAACCGCCTTCCAGGTCATCGCGGTACTGCTGGTCAAGACGATCGCAGATGGCCTGCCCCTCCTGTTCCCATTGCCTCTGATGCAATTGGGCTAGCATTTCCTCGATTTTAGCCATCGCCTCGGGTTGTGGCGGAACTTGCCACTCGCCCTGCGCAAGCACCTCATGAATCCGCTCCAGTTCAATGACATCTCCTTTGCGGATTGCCTCCTTGGCCTCCTCCGTCAATTCATTTTTCAAGGCCCCCTCCAGTTCCCGGAGCGTAGAACGCCACGAAACATCTTCCGGCCTGGCATTCAGAATCTGCTTGGCAATTGCGATTTTATCCGCCACCGACCCGCCATGCACCAGCCGCCGATATTTGCTCAGCAGCCGCTGGACTTCCCCGTCATCCTCCTTCTCCGTCTTGGAGCTGGCGGCATTGCTCTGCCGGATTTCCGAAGCCTCAGACCATCGTGGCGCCGGCGTCGGTCTCTGATTCGGAACAACCTTCCTCCTCAGCTCCTCCATAAGAGGACCGGTAGGCTTGACCAACCAAGGATCATTGGACAACCTCTCCCAGAGTTCCTCCATCTTGCCATCATTCCGCGCCTGAATCGCAGTCTGCGCCTCGACCATCAGCTCCTTCTGCCATTGGTTTTCCAAGGTGCGAAGAGTTTCTCTCCAGTCGTTGTCATTTGGCTGCAAGCATAAAATCTGTCGAGCCAGCAACACCTTTTCCTCGACACTTCCCGTTTTCACCAGCGCACGATATTTGCGCAGCAACACGGACAATTCCTGGTTGTTTCCCGACAGCATTTCTGAAACCTACCTGTTTAATCGTATTGATGAGCGATTTATGAAAATGTGAATCCCCCTGTGGGATGCGGAAGGCGGTGTCCCACGACCTGTCCGCCCGTGCGGGGAAAGGCATCTCCCGAATCGTCCGGCCATCCCGGTCAAACGGGCCTAGAAATGAAAATCAGCCCCGTCTTCCGAGCCAGCCGTCTCCCCCTGCGGGAAGCGAATGAACCCCAATTCCTCGTCATGGACTTCCTGTCCCCAGTAGATTTGAGGGATCATCATCGGCTTGCGGTTTGGCGGAGAAAAGATCATCGTACCGTCTTCAAACCGGCAATACTCATCCACAGGAGACACCTTTTCCGCCACGCTGCAACGGACTCCGGGCAGGAATCCATCATGCCATAGGTAAAAGAGCAACGGCACATCCGCCCAGACCGACTGGATGACCTCCGCCTTCACGCTCAGCATCTGTGTCTTCGGATCCAGCGTCGGGGATTGCCCGAGTGCAGACACTGGCAGGTAATAGACCTCCTGGAAAACGGTCTCCGCTCCGCTGACCAGTTCCGGCACCAGTTCGCGCAACCAATTCCTCAGCAAGAAGGAAGTGAGGGTTATCACGCTCATGTTCAATGCCGGCTGCTTGTCTTCGCCATATCCGATGACCGAGGTGTCGGAGAGATCCAGTGCAAAGGAGTTTTTCCAGGCATCGTATTTGGGCACCAGCACCACCAGCGGCGTCGAATACTGTCGGTTCGAAGCGCCGCCTGACTTCTGCCGGATTCGGTTTACCATCTCGTTGAAAATCTGCAGCTGGTTGGCAAACCGTTGCATAGCACCGGCCTGTGGATCCTCGCTCGAGCACTTGCCTACCGTCCGGTTGTCCTTAAACGGATCGAAAAGGAAGAAAATGCAGTTGGACTGCAAAAGGTGGTTGGTCGCCATGCGGGTCAGGAAATCCCGCCCTGGCTCGAACTGCTCTCCAGCGTTGTCGTAGAACACCAGGTTATGCGGCCTGAAGTTGGTGTTCATCATCGTCCGTAGCGTATAGACAAAAGGAAGCGGCAACTCGACCGTCATGCCGTCGATCTGGGTCTGGCTGGAGAAGCCATCGCCTTGCAACTCTGTCTTCGGCAGCGCTACAAACTGGTCAACTTTCCGGTTTTCAAAGAGCAGTTCCTCGTAGTGGCTCAGCACCATATTATGCGTCGGATCCGCATCCTCAAGGGCAAAATTGAGTTCACCCAGGGATTTCTTCAAACTGTGGATCATCGCCGTAAGGAAATAGGACTTTCCGGCGGAAGGGGCGCCGACGATGGAGAGCAGCGAGCTGGGATTTTCCAGAATAACTCCGGGAATCGCCAGGTGGCAGCGGGGGCAGGCCATCTCGGTGCAGGCGACTCCGCGATCATCCAAGGCCTCGTCGTTGGCATTGAACTTCCTCGGGAGAAAACGTCTTTGCGCAGACGGCCCCAGCACGGAATCACCAAGCAAATCCGGATGCCGAGAGATATATCTGATTCGCGCCTGCCGGAAAAGATACCAGCAATGCATGCAGAGCATCTGCGGGGAGTTTTCGTCCTCCTCCAATTCCATATCCTCTGGCTCCAGATAGGACTCCGCCGCCGTGACATTCCCGGAAAACTCATCCCGTTGAATCGGATTTACCCCGCCGACGTTTGAGACAAAGGAAAAACCGTCACCGGACAATGTCGAAGCCACAGGGGAAAACACGGGATTTGGCACTCCAGGACGAGCAACCGGCGTTCCCATGCCGGGCACGAACGGCGTTGATACTGGACCGCCGACAGCAATCGGCTGCACTGGAATCGTCGGACGAACGACCATCGGCTGAACTGGAATCGCAGGACGAACGCCCATCGGCTGAACTGGGATGGCCGCAGTGCCAAAAACCGGAGGAGGAGGCACAGGCATCACCGGACGAACGCCCATTGGCTGAACTGGGATGGCTGCGGCGCCAAAACCCGGAGGAGGCGTCGGCTGTCCCCCCATCACCGGCTGCACTGGTACGGCAGTGCCCCCCATCACCGGCTGCCCGCCTCCCAGCGAAGACGGAGCATGGATCACAGTACGCTGGCTCCTGACGGACGACAGCTGGACGAGCTGTCCCCAATAGCCGCTCGCGTTCAGAGGCACCCAGGCGCCACCTCCAATGGAGGCCATCGTCGAGGTCATGATCTGTCCGTTGGCCAGCATCTGGGCACACTGTTCCATTGTGTATGGCCCCGAACTCTGGCCATTCACGTTCAGATAAACAAATGGATTATTCATGGGGAGGCCTGATTGTTACTTTTGTTGATTATTTAATTGGTTTATTCGTTTCTGAAGTTCGGAGGGGTTATCCCAAGTTTTGTGCCAATTTCTTATCTGTTGGTCCAGCGCATTTTTCTTTTGTTCAAGAAGGTTATATTTGACCACCTGTTCCTGAAGTTCGTCATTTTTCGATTCCAGATCAGATGACACATTATCAAGTAGTTTCTTCGTTGCCTCATATTTCCCGCTCAAGCTTTCAATCAACTCCACAAAATGTCTCTGGATTTCGTCATCTTTCCATTGCAAAAGACGCCAGACAGCTTCAAAGTCCTGTAAGTCTCCAAAGTCATTTTTCAAATCCTTCTTCAACTTCTCAATCCTTTCGCCCCAATCTTCTTCCGAAGCCTTGGCTTCACCTTTGGCGGGGCTTTGGGCGGCTTCGGAATCGCCAGCCAACGGCCCATCTCCTGCACTGAGAAGGCCCAGAGAGGTTCCGTCGGCGCCATCAGGCGTTGTCGCCTGGGCGTTCGCCTTCGGTTTGGCTTGAAGGGTTTCCCCACCATTTCCTGCTTCCTTGCCCACGTTACCCAACGGGACAACTGTTCCCTCTCCCTCTTGATGCGCAATAGGTTGTTCATCATGTTCGCCTTCAGAGGCTGAACCCGTGTCTTCTTCCGGGGAATCAACAACTTCCGGCTTGTCCTCAGGTTCTTCCGATTCATCCGGCTGCTTCAGGATTTTGGTCTCGTTCGCGTCCGCCGCAGTTTGCGAGTCATTATCCATCTGCGCGGCATACCGCTCCAGATCCAGGCGCGTCTGGTAATAGAGGTATCCAAGACCAAGTGTCAGCGAGAGAAGCAGCACAACCAAAAGCGACAGCACCAGGCAAAGCACCCTGACGCCCTTGCCGCCATTGGAATCCGCGACCAGCCTTTCCCCACCACGCGGATAACCGACGCTTCCCGGCACGGGTGCCAAACGCAGTCCCGCAACAGGCCCCCTGTCGTGCCTTTGGGCATCCACGGGAACTCCGGCGGAAATAGAAGGCTGCCGGGCATTCGGCGAATGGCCAATGGCACCCTCCCCCACAGGAACAGCCATTGACGGATTATTCCTGGGCTGCGCCTGTGGTGGCGGCTGAACCGCAGACACCTTTCCGCTCCGCGCCGCCTGCACCAGCGGAGTCTCCTCGGCAATCTCCGCAGGCGCCGTCAAATCCAGCAGCACCTGGGAGGGCATGACGTTTGCCGCCTGCATGAAATCATTGTTCTTCGGGCAGAAATTCCAATGGGAAACCACATTGGAAGGCACATTCGACACACAGGTGTTATAGCCGACCTCCCAGCGCCTTTGCGGCGGCAGCAGCTGAATTGCCTCGCGCACAAGCTGAAGGGCATTGACAGGGTGTTCCGGATCAAACAAAATAACGACGCGTTGCCGTGGATTGTTCAGGAAACTCTGGGCAAGCACCCCCGCCCATCCGGCATCGCCAGTGGCTTTTTGCCATTCCACCGCCTTCCCCATGGTAAAACTGGCCAGTCGCACCCCCAGCCGCGAGGGAATCGACTGTGGCTCTCCAGCCCATGCGGTTCGGAACATCTCTTCGGAAAGCGATGCCGCCCCCAAAGGCATCTGCTGCTTTTCCATCTCATCAGGAACAATGAAATGTGCTATTTTATTGGTCCGACCGGTATAATCTATCGGACACGAACATATCCGTCCGCAGACATCATACGAACTGCCACCGACTTTGACCGAATAATGGAAATAGGAGGGGGGATTGTTGGCAAACCTGGAATCACTCATC
Organism: Victivallales bacterium; assembly: GCA_017417585.1. GTDB lineage: Bacteria > Verrucomicrobiota > Lentisphaeria > Oligosphaerales > Oligosphaeraceae > RGIG1601. The sequence continues at coordinate 31,552 of JAFPYX010000041.1, read as the reverse complement.
GGATACAACGGCTTGTATCCCGTCATTCCCTCCATCACCCGCGCCAGAGGAGACGGCATGCCATTGGTCATGGCAACCGTACAAAAGCCGCTGCTGCCCAATTTCAGCCCGTGCGGAACAGAGGTATAAATCAGTTCGTATGCCATTGCTGTCCAAAAACTTTAATGTTCAATCACTGTGAAAGCGACTTTGCCTGGACTTGGTTCACCGTAGGAACATGCCACGCGGCATTTGTAAGGCAATTCGCGAAACTGTCGCCGCCAGAACAAGCCCCTTTAGTAAAACTGAGTGGCCCCCTCTGTCACTAGCTTCACTTCCTGCGTTCTCACCTTGCACATGAGAATGATCGTCAGAATGAAGCTGACGATGCCCAGAATCCCTTGCAATGCCTGCAGGCCTCCAATCAACAACATCGCGTAATCATCCACTCTCGAAATATAATGATAGCGCAAAATGGGCACAGCAACATTATTCAGCAGATTGACCACCTGCAAAATCATCAATGTAATTGACACCGGGCATCCTCCATTGTCCACCCCATGATACCGTTTGTAGGCAAAGGGCAACCCGTAGAATGCCACCAGAAACCAATACAGATTGAAAACGGGAATGAACAGAAATCCGACTGCCATGCCCGGAGAAACTTTACCTCCCCACAGAGGACAACGGCGACTTTCGGGAGGCAGCAGCTTCCAGCTGCGGAAAATCCAGATTAAAAAGAACACCCCCCAGAGAATCGCCTCAATCACCAGCCAAATCACACTGCCAACCAATCCGATTCCCACAAGAGGCAAAATCTCTTCTTGCCGCGTAAATGCCGCCGTCATCACCGCAAAGACAACCGAACCGACAAAGGCAATCATACATAATATCATATGAAGGAACACCCTGCCCAATGATTTCCGGACCGACTCTGCCGTTGGCATATCGCCAATCATCGGATTGGGCGGGAGCGAGACGACGGGGGACGGTGGTTCCATCATGACTGTCTGGCTATAGGAATAATTCCCCATCAGCTGATTCATGGCCGACGGGGAATAGTCCCCGGACAACGGCATGGGGGGGGCGGGAATCAGAATCGCCTGGCCGCAATAGGGGCATTGCGTCTGTTGCCCTGCCCATTGTTCTTCACCCTGAATTTGCTGGCCGCAATAGGGGCATTGATAAACGAAGCTCATGATGTTCTCCCGGCAAGATCGTTTGCGAATTATTCGTGACTCTTATCGCACTGAAAAAGATAAAGGCACTTTACAGTCTCCTGGGGGGAAGGAAGAACCAACCACGCCGATCCGGCGGCATGGCACCGCAATGGGGAGACACCCTACAGTGCGGTGGTTTCGGGGAAGCCGCACATGAGGTTGAGGTTCTGGACGGCCTGGCCGGAGGCGCCTTTGGTGAGGTTGTCAATCGCACTAGAGATGATGAGGCGGTTGGTGCGCTCGTCATAGACGCAGCCGATTTCGCACATGTTGGTCAGGGTGACATGCTTGGTCTCGGCAAGCTTGCCGGGGGCGAGGACTCGCACGAACGGCTCGTCGTCGTAGGCGGCGTGAAGCGCCTCAAGAGCGGCCGCCGCGCTTGCCTTGCCGGGCTTTGGCGTGACCAGGATGGAGGAATGGATGCCGCGGTTGACCGGAACCAGGTGCGGAAGGAAATTCATCGTGACCTTCGGGACGCCGGCGGCGACCGCCAATTCCTGCTCGATCTCCGGCAGGTGGCGGTGTCCCACCACGCCGTAGGGCTTCAGGTTCTCATTGCACTCCGGGAAGATGTAGTCCAGCGCGACCTTGCGTCCGGCTCCGCTGACGCCGGACATCGACATCGCGACGATGCCCTCCGGCTCCGCCACGCCCGCCTTCAGCAACGCAGTGGCCGGCAGCAGGATGCTGGTCACATAGCAGCCGGGGTTCGCAATCAAACGCGCACCACGGATCTCTTCGCGGTAGAGTTCGGGCAGTCCATAGACCGCCTGCGGAATCAAGTCGGGCGCGGGATGCGCCTTCTTGTAGTATTTCTCATAGACGGCGGGGTCGCGCAGCCGGAAGTCCGCCGAGATGTCGACAATCTTGCAGCCCTTCTCCAGGAGCGGCTTCGCATAGTCGCCGGCCAGCCCGTTGGGCAATGCGAGGAAGACAACTTCCGCCAGTTGTGCGATTTCCTCGACATCCGGCTGGATGAACTTCAGCGGACACTCCGCATAGCGCGGAAAGAACTCGCCGACCGGCTTGCCGGCATTCTCCCGGCTGGTGACGGCGGTCAGTTCCACGAAGGGATGACGGCTCAGAATCCGCAGAAGTTCCTCGCCGGAATAACCGGACCCACCGATGATTGCGACTTTGACTTTATCCATGAGAAATGCCCTATGCCCAAAGCGGCGCCTTGGGGTGAAGGCCAAGGGTTCGGCTCCGCAGTAGATGCTGCTGCAAAGCAACAGGATAAAAAAAAGCACCCGGCCGCCTCTTTTAGACGACAGCCGGATGCCAACGAAAACTCGACAAGACGAAACAGCGGATTAACGCTTGCTGAACTGGAAGCGCTTGCGGGCACCGGGACGGCCGGGCTTCTTGCGTTCCTTCTCGCGGGAGTCACGGGTGAGCATGCCGGCCTTCTTGAGGACGGGGCGCAGCGTCTCGTCGTATTTCTCCAGCGCACGGGCGATGCCGTGGCGCAATGCGCCGGCCTGCCCCATCTCGCCACCGCCATTGATGCGGGCGAAGATGTCGAAATCGGCGGTCTTGCCGGTCAGCACGAGCGGCTGCTCGATGTACCCGCGGATGGCCTCGGTGGTGAAGTAGTCGTTGTAGGCGCGCTTGTTCACGGTGATGACGCCGGACCCCGGAGTCATGCGGACACGTGCGCTGGCGCACTTGCGGCGCCCGATGGTCACAATCAGTTCGCTGTCTTGAGCCATGTTTCCTTTATCCAAAAATTAAGTATTACTTGATCTCGAGGGGCTGGGCATTCTGGGCGGCATACTGGTGGGCAGGCAGGTCGCCGCCATACACCTTCAGCTTGCGGAACTGGGCGCGGCCCAGCGGGCCATTGGGCATCATGCCCCACACCGCGCGGAGAATAAGCTCCTCCGGGTGCTTCTTGCGCATGACATCCGCCTTGGTGCGCTTCAGGCCGTCCACCCAGCCGGAGAAGTCCTGGTATTCCTTGTCGGTGCTCTTGCGGCCGGTCATCACGACCTTGGCGGCATTCTTGACCACCACATAGTCACCACAGTCCAGATGCGGAGTGAAAATGGGCTTGTTCTTGCCGCGCAGAATCATCGCGATGTCGCGAGCGAGGCGGCCGAGCACCTGGTGGTCGGCATCGATGATCCACCACTTGCGCTCGATTTCATCAACTTTGGGAAGGAACGTCTTCATGTTTTTGAGTATGTATAAGGGCGAATTAAAAATCCGTGTAGCGCGTTAATGTAATCCCTGAACCGCAGTTTTCAAATTCCAGACAACAGGAAATCGCATGAAATCGACAACATTTCCAGAAAAAGGCACCGCTTCGACAATTCACGACAACGATTGACAATTTGTCCCGCTGTCAATTCGGCACCTTTCCCATCATCGTCCAAGGTTTTCCGCCCCGGACCGCGAAGAGGAAATAACCGATTTCGGCATCCCTCGGATGGCTTTGCTCTTTCATGACACGTATCGGCTCGTCCGCCAATTCGACTTTGACCTCATTGGTTCCGTCGGCGTGGATGCAGGCGGTTGCCGTTCCCCGTGCCCCGATGGCGGTGACGGCATAGTCATCCGTCTCCACTTCATCGTAGTAGTATGCGGTTTCATTTCCAAGGAGCAGCCAATTCAGCAGGTCCTCGTCCTTGAGTCGTTCGAAGATACCTTCAGCGGGAGCCTTGACCAGTCTGAGTTCCTGCAGCTGTCCCAGCACTCCGCTCGTCAGCAATTCCTTGAAACGTGCCATCGCCCATTCGAAGCGGAGTGAACCCAGCCAGCAGACCTGGATATGGCGACGTTTGGCGGCAGCACAGAGCTTTTTGAGGGAGTCCGGAGTCTCTCCCGACAGGCCATTGACGGCAAAGGGGACTTTTTCCTTCAGCAACGCCTTGAGCAAGGTGCCGCGCTCTTCGCCCTCCACATCCACAATGGCTGCTTTAACTTCGGCGAGATAGGCGCTGAAGTCGTCTTCCGGGCGCAGGGTCAACACATCCTCGCGCTGCCGCACAGCCTGTGCGCAGGGTGATTCAGGATTATGAGTGAAGAAGAGGATTTCTGGCTTCATAGGCAAGAGTCCAAATGTTATCAGGTTAAAGTCCAAAATCTCAGGTTTTAGGCCATCGAATTTAGGCCTTCAAGGAAATTGACGAAAAGCCGGGGACAGCCGCCTCGGCGGGGCCGGCCGCACAGTCATTGAACTCGCAACTGGAGGGATCGAAAAGCATCTGCGCCGCAGCCTGCACTGCCTGCGGGGTAACCGACATCAAACGATGGAAGTCCTGCTGCCGCAAAGTCTCCGTGCGACCTCGAACCAAATCCTTGACCGCAACATCGCACAATTCGGCAGGCCGGTCCGGCCGCAGGAAGGCTCCGGCGGTGCTGAGTACCGCCTGGCCAACCTCCGCCGAGTCGAACCGATGTCCCGCAACAAGTTCCGCCACCGAATCGAAGACGCGATAGGTATTGGCGGGCTGGGGATCCTCGGAAGAATGGAGGCTGGCATGGCAATTGTATGGCTGGTATGCGAAGCCGACGCCATAGGCGCCGCCCTTCGCCCGCACTTCGTCCCAGAGATACCCCACGGAAAGCAAATGCGCCAGAACCGACAAAGGGGCGCAGGCCGGAGCGCTGAAGTGCGGTGCCTTCAGGATGCGCACACAACTGCTGACCTTCGCATTCACGGCACAGAACTCCCGTCTGCCAATGGCCTGTTTCGGCACAAACGAAGAACTCTTCCAGGGGACAAATTCACCTGGAGCCACAGCAACGCCAAAGGTGCCGGCGAACTGCTCGACGGCGGCCATTCCCTCATCCGAGCCGACGAATCCGCAGGCGACCAGCGGCAGCTGTCGCAGCGTCTGGGCACAGGCCTGCAATTGTGCGCAGAAGTCATCCAGCTGACCTTCCGTCAGGCGAGCGAGTCGCTGGAGGTGCAGGAATCCGACAAAGCCATTGATTTCCTCGGCGAGTTCTCCGCTCAAAGTGAGGCCGGCGCAAGCGCGTGCCTGGCATCGGCCGAGGTTGGCGTGGGTGGAGAGCGCGGCGGTGGCGCGCATCGCGGAAGCACGCAGGAGTTCCACCAGATGCCGACGTTCAGTGAAGACCACCGTGTCCAGCTGTCGCCGGAAAAGTTCCAGACCAGCCGCGAAATTGCGGTCCAGTCCATTGCAGGACAATAAGAAGAACCGCAGGTACTTGGTGGAATCGTGCAGCGAGGTTTCGGTGAAAGCCATTGAGAAAGTCACGCCCAGCCGGGCGTATTCCGCGCTGCAACGGTCGTAGGTCTGCGAGGCATTGCCCAGTTGGGGCAGCAGCTGCAGCAGAATATTCATCGGCAATGTCTGCTCCTGCGGCACCATGCTGGCATCCGCCATCAGGCTGACACGACTGATGCCATTGTGGAAGATTTCGCCTCGTTGCCAAGGCAGTCCGTTGCCAAAGACACCGCTGGATAGTGGAAGCGGCTTCAACTTGGCGGGCAAGTCGTTACGCGTAAGGATCGGCAGAGTGGCTAGTGCCTCCGGGGAATCGGGCGTCACCGCATTGCGTTGCAGTTTCTCGGCAAAGTCACGGGCACGACGCACTTGCGCAGGCGACCATCGTGCCAAGGTGCGAGCCAGGTGCTCCGCCTGAACGCGGTCATGCTTTTTACGCAAGGCCGTATCTGGCATCAGGTCGATGCGCACCCGTGCAGGATTGTCCAGCAACCACTTTTGAATCAGTTCTTCGAAATAGCGCGGTTGGCGGCGAAGCATCTCCTGGATATGCGGGAGTGCCTCGGAGAGACGCATGAAGACAAACGGGTCATCGGAATAATTCCAGGATGCCATGATTTCGTCCAGAAGATCAATCAGATACATCGGGCCGATATTCTGGTTCTCCACCTGGAAGGCGGCGACCGCGCTCTCCACCTGCTCCGGCGAAAGGCCGTCGCGAACCAATTTCCGCAACGCCGTGAGAATCAGCTCTTCCATTCGAGCGCAGTCTTGTTCCCGAACGCCACGCAACCCGACCTGGAAGCTGGTGTAGCGGGTCTCGTTGTCGTAGCCGCTGCTGATCATCGCCGCACCCAGCCGGGACTCCTTGAGCGCACGGGAAAGCGGCGCCCCCGCATTGCCCAACAGCACCGCCGCCAGCAGCTGGAGCCCAAGATCGACCTCAGGGTCACGGTTGCAATCCAGCCGCCATGCCAAAGCACAGATGCCCTTTCGACTGCGGGCCGACATCGCATCAGGCACAAAACCACGCTTCACCACCCGGGGACGCATGGCAGGTGCGCCGACAAACTGCGGGACAGGAGAAAAGGCTTTCGGCGCAGGAACATCCTGTAGTTTCATTGCCTGGAGGTGCGCCTCGATAAAGGCCAGCTTCTCCGTCGTGGGGATGTCGCCGTAAAGCACCACACGCGTGACGGCGGGGTTGTAATGCTCCTGGTGGAACTTCCGGAATTTCGCATAGGTCAGCCGGGGAATCCGGTCAGGGTCGCCGCCGGAGTTGTGGCTCACGGGCGTATCGGGGAAGAGCGTCTCCTCGACCGTACACCCTAGCAGGGTAAGGGGATCCGAGTAGTATCCAGACATCTCGTTGTACACGACGCCATTGTATTTGAGCACCGGTCGTTTGGCAGTTCCCGCAACCTCGTAGTGCCAGCCTTCCTGTCCAAAGGTCTCGCGGGTCAGGCGTGGATGGAACACCGCGTCCCAATAAACCTCGAAAAGATTGAAATAGTCCTTCGAACAGCAGGTCGTGCATGGATAGATCGTGCGGTCCGGATAGGTCATCGCATTGATGAAGGTCGCCACGCTGGTCTTCAGCATGCAGACAAACGGATCCTTCACCGGATATTTCTGGGACCCCATCAGCACGGAATGCTCGATGATATGCGGGACGCCCGTGCTATCCACGGGTTCCGTCCGAAAGCACAGCGCGAAGAGATTCTCCGGGTCATCGGCCTCCAGGCTAAGCACCTCCATCCCACAGTCATGGCGATAGCGCTGCGCGACCAGCCGACGCTCCGGGAATTTCGTGGTACTAAGTAATTGGAACATTGAATCCCCCTGGACAGAACAAACCTCGGAGAAAAAGTGACAAAAGAAAGAACCGGCAGCCCATCAGGCCTTTTCGGCCGAACAGACGCTGCCGGTCCACTTCTGCGGCAAAACAGGAAGGCTTACTTCGCTTCCTCTTCCGCCTTGGGAGCCTCCTCGGCCGGTGCTTCGGCAGCCTTGCCCGCGGCGACCTCCTCGTCGGTCTCGACCCACGAGAGGATGCTCATTTCGGCGGCGTCGCCAATGCGCGGCCCCAGCCTGTAGATGCGGGTGTAGCCGCCCTGGCGGTTCTTGTACTGGGGAGCCAGCACGTCAAACAGACGGACCACCTGGGTCTCCTGGTGAAGCTTGGCCAGCGCAAGACGACGGGCGTGCAGGCTACCATCCTTGGCTTTGGTCATCATCTGCTCCGCCAGCTGACGGATGCGCTTGGCACGCACCAGCGTGGTCTTGATCTGGCCGTGTTCAATCAGGCTGCAAACCGCATTGGCCAGCAAAGCTCGCACGTGCGAACTGCTGCGGTTGATTTTGAAAGTGGCAGCGCGGTGTCTCATTTCTAATCCTCCTTGGAAGGCTTCTCGAGTTGGGCGGCCATGAGGCGCTGCAGCTCGTCATTGATTTTCTCAGGTAAATTCATGTCCAGGCACAGGCCGCTCTCCTCCAGCTTCTGCTTGATCTCCGTAGAGGATTTCTTGCCGAAGTTACGGACTTTGAGCAACTGGCTTTCCGTGACCTTGACCAGCTGGCAGACAAAGTCGATCTTGATCTGCTTGAGACAGTTGGCCGAACGGACCGAGAGGTCCAGTGCCTCGATCGGCTGCTTCAGCTTGTCGATGAGAGCCTGCTCCTCGTCCGAGAACTTGTTGCCCGGCAGAGGATTCTCAAAGATGGTCAGGTGGCGGCGGAGCAACGCCGCGGCATTCACCAGCGCCTCCATCGGCTCCATGCGACCATCCGTCCAGATCTCCAGCTCCAGGCGGTCGTAGTCCGTGCGGTCCTCCACGCGTGAAGCCCCGACGTCATAACGGACACGTTCAATCGGGCTGAAAAGGCTGTCCACCGGAATCGAACCGGCAGGCTGGTCTTCATGCTTGTTCTGCTCGCTCGGACGGTAGCCGCGGCCGCGATTCAGGTCAAATTCGATTCGCAGCGGTTTCTTCAGGTCGGCGGTGATCGTGAAGAGCTTCAGGTCCTTGTTGAGAACCTGAACCACACCATCTTCCTTGATATCGGCGCCCGTGACCACACCGGCCTTCTGGACCACCATCTCCAGTGTGCGGGGCAATGAACCTTCACATCGGAAGGCAAGCTTCTTGATGTTCAGGATGATGTCCATGACATCTTCGGCCACGCCCGGAATCGGGGTGAACTCATGGGCCACGCCGTCAATGCGGATGCAGGTGACAGCCACGCCTTCCATCATGGTAAGCAACACGCGGCGAAGGGCATTGCCGATAGTGTGACCAAAGCCGCTTTCCCAGGGTTCCGTGACGAACTTTGCGTAACGCGGAGTCGCGTTGGACTCGTCCATCTCCAGGCTCTGGGGCATCACAAAGTTTTTCAGGTCTGCCATACTTGGTATTCCTCCTTGAGGTTTGAAATCATTCCTTTGGACGCGACACAAAATCCAGCTTTCGCCTTGCGGCGGCATTGGCAAAAGCCAAGCGCCGCGCTGGCGGACTTTTAGACTCTGCGGCGCTTGGGAGGACGGCAGCCATTGTGCGGCAACGGCGTAACGTCACGCAGGACCGTGATTTCCAAACCAGCAAGGGAGATGCCACGCACGGCGGACTCGCGTCCGGCACCCGGCCCTTTGATTTCGACCTCGACCTCCTTGAGGCCATAGGCAAGCATCGCCTTCTTCGCCGCATCGCCGGCGATGACCTGGGCGACATACGCAGTGCTCTTGCGGGAGCCCTTGTAGCCCAACTTGCCGCCGGTGGACCAAGAAAGCACGTTGCCCTGCGGATCCGTGATGACCACGCGGGTGTTGTTGAAGGTGGACTCGACATGAACTACCCCGCTAAGCACCAGGCGGCCGTTCTTGGCACGCTTGATCTTGGAGGTGTCGACGGCAATCGGCTCATCAGCCAAAATCTGTTCGGCGGTCAGGGGCTGCACCGGCAGCTTGGCGGCTTCGGCGGCAGGCGCCGCGGCGGCCGCGGTTTTCTCTTTGGTCTCTTCTGCCATGAATCTTTTCTCCTAGGCGTTTTCCCAACGCGCTATTATTTGATTAAAAGTGATTGGATTCCTCGCTGATACGATCGCCAGACTACTTCTTGGCCGCAGGTTTGCCTTCGAGCTTGGCCGCCGCCGCACTGGCCGCGGTCTTGCGCTCGGTACGGTCACGGATGGCGCCGACGGTCTTCTTCGACCCCTTGCGGGTACGCGCATTGGTGCGGGTACGCTGCCCATGGACCGGCAGATTCTTGCGGTGGCGGGTGCCGCGATAGGAGCCAATCGCGATCAGGCGGCGGATGTTGTTGGCAATCTGCCGGCGCAAATCGCCTTCCACCATGTATTGCTCCTGAAGAATATTCAGGATGGCACCGATGTTGGCTTCGGTGAGTTCCGATGCCTTCAGGCGAGGATCAATGTTGGCCTTCTCGCAGACCTGTTTCGCAATGGCAGGGCCAATGCCGTAAATGTACTGCAGGGAGATGACCGTCTGTTTGTTGTTCGGGATGTCAACACCAAGAATTCTAGGCATGTTTCAAGTTCCTGAAAATGTTTGTTTTGCTCCGCCGGAAAGCCAGGCGGAATGGGGAGACCTGGACGTTTGTTAGCCTTGACGCTGCTTGTGGCGGGGATTCTTACTGCAGATGACGTAGATCACACCGCCGCGCTTCACAATTTGGCAGTTGTTGCACATCCGCTTGACTGATGCTCTGACCTTCATGATGGTACCTCTTGGGTGTTTTGGGGACTGATGGACAAGCTTCCACCCTGATCTTTCCGGACTTGTGACCTGGAGCCGAAAACCGCCAAGCCCTTGCCTGGCAGCCTCCAGGAGCCTTTGTGTAGATTCCGCAACCTACCCACCAATAGACAGTTACAAACGACATGAAAAGAATGGCATCCTTCCAGCCGGAAACGCCGACGACGGCCGGAAACTCTACGCCGCCTGGTGAATAGACACGGAAATTTTGTTAATATAATGCCAGAATGCGAATCTGCAACGCAATATCACAAAAAGATTTCCGCGCCGGGCATGGCGGCAATCGAGCGTGCCGAGTCTTGAACCCGGTTGGTGTTCCGCAGGCATTCCTGCGCCTTAATGTCCCCCCCAAGGCGCGGAAAGGAAACGGAGCAACGGCACGCCCCTACCTAGCGCTTTCGATAGGAAATACGCCCCTTGGTCAGGTCATACGGCGAGATTTCCACGGTCACCCTATCCCCAGGCAGGATGCGAATGAAATGCAGACGCATTTTCCCCGAGATGGACGCGAGAACCTCGTGCCCGTTCTCCAGCTGAACACGGAATGTGGTGTTCGGCAACAGCTCCTTGACTACGCCATCGACTTTAATGCAATCAGTTTTTGCCATACGTTAGAATTTCAGGTTCTTTTGATGTGATGAGAATTTGATGCTCAAAATGGGCTGAAAGGGAATGGTCGGCACTGCGCACCGTCCACTGGTCCACGGAATCCACGGTGATGCGCCAGGTTCCGACATTGATCATCGGCTCGATGCAGATGATCATTCCGGCGGCGAGGCGTGGTGTCTTCCCTCCTTGGCGATAATTCGGGACTTCCGGTTCCTCGTGCATCTTGCGCCCGCAGCCATGCCCGACCATGTCCCGTACACAACTGAATCCCGCCGACTGCGCAACCCTTTCCACCGCCGTGCCGATGTCATTGATGCAATTCCCCTCGCGTGCGCGTTCGATTCCCGCAGCCAACGCCTCCCGCGTGACACGCATGAGTTCCCCCGGCAGCCCTTCGGGTTCCGGGAAACCTGCGCATACCGTGCGGGCGGTGTCGCCAAAGTAGCCGCCGATGTTCACCACCACGTCCAGCTTCACAAGATCGCCGGGAGCGACAATCCGTTCGGCACGCCCGATGCCATGGACGACCTCGTCGTTCACGGAGACGCAGATCTGGCGCGGGAACCCGCGATATCCCAACGAACCGCTCACGCCGCCGGTCTCGCGGATGAATACCCCGGCCAGATTGTCGATTTCCAAGGTGGACATTCCGGGCTGGACGGCCTCGGCTATGCGGTCACGCACCTGTGCGGCGGCCTGTGCGGCAATCCGGACCTTCTCGATTTCCGCCCCAGTGTAGATGTGGATGTTTGGAGTTCTCAGGTGAAACATAATCCGTGCATCATGCGGAATGCACAATGCGAGAGTTCAAAAACGACCGGGTACTGAAGTGCTGGCAGTGTTTGTCAAATTCCCATCACCTGGCAGAGGTGCGCAAAGTTGTGCTCGATCGGCGCATCCTCGATGGTGACGGTGATGAGTTCATTGCGCTTGGCATAGAAATCGATGAGCGGGAAAGTCTGCTCGTCATAGACCTTGAGCCGCCCAAGCACCGTGGCCTCGGAGTCGTCGGAGCGCTGGTAGAGCGGAGAGCCGCATTTGTCGCAGACGTTCTCCACTTTCGGAGCGACGTCATTGATGTTGTAGATGGCGCCGCATTCCTTGTTGGTACAGAGACGGCGGCCGGTCAACCGCTTCATGAGAATCTCTCGCGGTGCGTCGATGAGAACCGCGCCGCCCATCGCAAGGCCAGTCTCCGCCAGAATGCCGGTCAGGCTCTGGGCCTGGGCGACCGTGCGGGGATACCCGTCCAGCATCACGCCTTTTTCCTGGACATCGGCCTTCGCCAGACGCGAGCGCACCATAGCGGTCACAATGTCATCGGAGACCAGTGCGCCGGAGGCGATGAGGTCCTTGACCTTCTTGCCCAGCTCGGTGCCGGCGGCCATCTCGTCTCGCAGCAGTTGACCAGTTGAGATGTGAATTACGCCCTGTTTCTTGCAGAAGAGTTCACCGAGGGTGCCTTTGCCTGCGCCTGGTGCGCCAAGAAAGATGTAGGTCTTTGCCATGATGGGCTGGAATTCCTAATTTAGGGTGTTGAAAAAGTCAGACTGTAAGTCGATAGTAAGAAAAATCGGCAACTTTCCTAATGTAATGCAATTCTCCGCATCCGTCTGGATCCCAAATGAAGATTTCATGAATTTCGTTTGGCGCAACTACATGACACGCGACGACAAGCCGATGTATCCCTCACGGACCGTTTTGTCCCATTATTGTCCTGGACAGAGGCCATTTGAGAACTGCTGTTTGCAACCAATCCCGCAAAGGACACACAACAGTACCCCCGTGCCCGTATCAAAGCATCAGAACGGCTGACAATCAAAACAAATGGCGCGCGAGTCCTCAAAGGAGGCCCCGCGCGCCGAATACAGATTTGCCAATTCAGCTTACTTGTTGGCGGCCAGGTAGGCACGCACGTCATCGGCCTGGTAGGCGGAACCGAGCAGGCAGTTCTTCTCGTAGATGAAATCGGCGTATTCCTTCATGAAGATCTTGCCGGGCTTGCGCAGGTCGAACTCCGCGGGCTTGTCGCGGAAAAGTTCGCGGTGGACGCGGCACCAGACCAGACGGCCGTCGGTATCGATGTTGATCTTGGTCACGCCGCGCTTCGCCGCGCCCAGGAACTGGGTGGCGTCCACGCCTTTGGCGCCCAGGATCTGGCCGCCGGCGGCGTTGATGCGGGCGACCTCGCCCTGCGGGACGGAGGAGGAACCGTGCATCACCAGCGGGAAGCCGGGCAGACGGCGCTGGACTTCCTCCAGGATGTCATAGCGAAGCTTCTGGTCGCCGGAGAACTTGAACGCACCGTGGGAGGTGCCGATCGCACACGCCAGGGAGTCGCAGCCGGTCTTGGAAACGAAATCCTCGACCTCCTCGGGCTTGGTGTAGATGTGCTCGGCGGCCTTGACATCCTCCTCAATACCCTTGAGCTGCCCCAGCTCGGCCTCGACCACGATGCCCTTGGCATGGGCGGCGTCCACCACGCGTTTGGTGATTTTGACATTCTCCTCGTAGGGGAATGCGGAGGCGTCGATCATCACGGAGGAGTACACTCCTGAGTCGATGCAGTCATAGCAGGTCGCCTCGTCACCGTGGTCCAGGTGAACCGCGAAAATCGCATCAGGGAAGATTTCGTTGGCGGTCTTCATGAGCGCCTCCAGCATCTTCTTGTGGGTATAGGAACGAGCACCCTTGGAGAGCTGGACGATGAACGGTGCCTTGGAGCGGACATTCCCCTCGAAGAGCCCCATGGTCTGCTCGAGGTTGTTAATGTTGTAGGCGCCAATCGCGTATTTCCCGTAGGCGTGCTTGAACAGTTCCTTGGTGGTAACAATCATGGTTGGATTTCCTTTCTGGTTGGATTTTAATGGGCGGCACATAGGCCTCCCGCTTCTATCTAGGGGGAAATTGACTCTTCAGCCTCCGGCCTTATTTTTGGGGAGCTGGCGCGATGGACAGCTGAGTCACATTCGGAACCAAATCCGAATCGGATTTGATGCCAGGATTGCGCGCCAGGATGTCTTCGACAGTGGTATTATTGCGCTGAGCTATCTTCTCAAGGGTATCTCCGCTTTGCACATAATACGGGAAGGACGGCGTTTCATTGGAGGTTGGAATCGGCACATATTCCGGGTCAACCGGCAATTCGGTGTTTGCGGCGGCCGGATCAGCTTCGGGCGTGGACTCAACCTTGGCTGGTGCAGGAGAGGCAGACGACGGCTTCGGTGGGGGGGCACTGTTTCCCGTCGGCTGCGCCGCATCCGCGCGCAGACGCAACTGCTGTCCAACCCGCAACTTGTCGTCCGTGAGATTGTTCCACGCCTTGATGTCTTCGCGGCGAACGCCGAAACGCTTGCCAATCGTCCAAAGCGAATCGCCGGGGGCGACGGTGTAGATTCCGTCATTCGGCACCTCCGCCCGGACGGGAGCGGCCTCCAAGCCATCGCCCGTCGCGGTTGCCGGCATGGTCAGACGCTGACCGACAATGATCTTGTCGGGACTGGTGACACTGGGATTCAGCGCCATGATGTCCGCCACCTTCACCTTGTGGGCGGCGGCAATGCGGGAAAGGGAATCGCCGCTTTTCACCACATAGATATTGTTGCCGGCGGCGGCCTGTCCGCCAGCGGCAGCTGCTCCAGCCGCAACACCCTGCTTATTCGCCGGCGCCCCTGCCAGATTCGGCACGGCACGGCCATTTTCCAGATGCGGAAGCTCGTAGGATGCCGGCTGTTCCACCGTATTCACGGGCTCTTCCTCCATCGGCAATGCATCGGCGCCCTCTGGAACCACCATCGGTTCCTCGGGCATAAAGGCATCCTGTTCGCCGACGACTTCTGGCGCCGGAACAACGGGACGGGCCACACGAGGGGCGGAATAATGGCTGGCGGCTGGCGGCACAATGCCGCGTGAACTCATCAAGCCACTGTAACTCGGCTTCACAGCAGTCTTCGGAGTGGCGGTGCGGCATCCCGTCAAAATGAACAGTGACAGGATGCACAGCGCGCCAGCCAAAGCAGAGGCGTCTTTCGACCAATGGAATTCACGAACTTTCATAGTCATGCGTTCTCCTTTGAAAATCATGGAACAAAAACAAGAAGAAATCCAACCTGGCGAGCACACTTAGGAGACTATTCCGACCCTTGTCAGCCTGCCGTCGGCAAAACCCGCGTCATTCAGATTTGCCGATGTCTTCTGCAGACAAAGCCAGTACGGCCTCCCGGAAACGATTTCCACGTTCCTCGTAGTCCCGGAACATGTCCATGCTCGCACAGCCAGGTGAAAGCAACACGGTATCACCGGGCTTGGCCATTGCCGCCGCATCCCGCACCGCGGCTTCCAGAGAGTCACAGAGTCGGCAGGGAATCTCTTCGCGCCAGAGTCCGGCAAGGCGTTGACGGCAGTCACCAATCAAGTAAGCCTCTTTAACATACATTCTCAATTCGGATTTGACTTCCAAAAGAGCGCATCCTTTGTCAAGTCCACCCGCAATTAAGAGGATTTTTTTGCCGCGCGTAGGTCCAAGTGTCTTCAATGCCTGTTTCATGGCATCGACATCCGTGGCCTTCGAGTCGTCGAAGAATGCCACGCCATTGCATTCGGCAATTGGCTGAAGACGATGGGGGCCGCTGTGAAAATTGCTCATCGCCGCAAGATAGGCGGTCAAGGGGATGCCGATGCCAGACAAGGCGGCCACCACCGCCAGGGCATTGGCCAGGTTATGATTCCCGACCAGCTGCAGAATCGCCCGCGAAAGCAATGGCTTGTGAGTCCCGTCCGGTTCCAGTCGTGCCAGACCATCGCTGTTCACCAGCCAGTCCGTCCCACGTTTCCCCTGCTTGACTTCTTCCCCAATCAGCCACAAGCGATCCGGAACCACCTCCGCAGGAATATTCACAAACTTTTCCAAATTAGCATGATATATAGCATGCCCTCCAGCGCGGACCTGCCGTAGCAGATTCAGCTTCAGCTCCCGATAAACCTCCATTGTGCCATGGCGATTCAGGTGGTCGGGGGTGATATTCAGCACCACTGCCACCAGAGGATGGAAGGACGATGCGTGCTCCAGCTGGAAACTGCTGACCTCCACCACAAGATACTCCAGCTCAGGTTGTTCAAGCGCCACTTGGCTCAGTGGGAGGCCGATGTTGCCAGCCGCCATCACACGCTTCCCGGCTTCGCGGAGGCATGCCGCCATCAACTCGACGGTCGTGGTTTTCCCATTGGTTCCCGTGACCGCCAGCATTGGGCATGAAAGGAAAGCGGCGCCGAATTCCAGTTCCCCCATCACGAGGGCTTTTGTACTCAGAGCCACCCGATCCATGGGAGAGCCCTGGGCAATCCCCGGACTCATCACGACCAGGTCGATTCGCCCTCCACGCCATTGCTCCTCCTGAAAACCTGGGAGAAAGGCAATCTCCTCCTGTGCCATCTGAGTTTTCAGGGCTTCAAAACGCTCCTCCGGAGCATTGTCAAGAAGGACAACTGCGGCGCCATGCGCCCTGGCAAGCCGGGCCGCTGCCACTCCACTTCGGCCTGCTCCCATCACCAGCACCTGTTTGCGCTGCAAATCCATCATGATTTGATTTGGAGACTCCATCAAACTCTGTCAAAAAAAACGTTTTGCCATAGACTATTGGGCATCCGGATCATTGATGCGTGCGATGAATGGCAACGCCCGATACCGTTCGTCGGCATCCATACCGCATCCGACAATGAAATAGTCCGGCAGGGAAAACCCCACCCAATCCGGTACATAGCCGACCGCCATGGGATGGCGCTTCACTTGCTTGGAGACCAGCACCGCGCTGCGGACCGTGCGAGCTCCGCGCTCCAGCAGCATCTTACGCACTGTCGTCAAGGTCAGACCGGTATCCAGCACGCCGTCCACCACCAGGATATTCCTGTCCTTCACTGGCATCTTGCTGTCGCCGCGGAGGCGGATTTCTCCCGTAGAGTGTTCGCCGGCATAGCTGGAGACCGCCAGCGAGTCCACCAGAAAATCACCATGAAGATGCCGCATGAGGTCCACGGCGAAGAACATCGCTCCATTCAGCAGCGGCATCACCGTATAGGAGGCGCCGCTGTAAAACTGGTCTATCTCCGTTGCCAGAACCGCCAGCCGTTCCTGGATTTTGGGAGTGTCGATTAAGATTTCCATGAAAGAGAAGAATGAAGAACTTTCCCGAAGAACTAGAAAATCCAGCCAAACAATTCCTATTATCCAATTGCCTTCCGGTAGGCCTCTGCGGCAAGGTACGAACTGCGAACCAGCGGTCCGCAGACCGCGCGCCGAAAGCCGAGTTCCTGCTCGGCGTAACGCTGCCATTCGAGAAACTCCTCGGGCGTGACAAAACGCTCAACGGGAAGCTGCTCATGGGTAGGCTGAAGATACTGCCCCAAGGTGACAATGGCGACTCCCGCCGCACGCAGGTCCCGCAGGCAGGCGCGAATCTCATCATCAGTCTCACCCAGCCCCAGCATCACGCCGGATTTGACAACCGTCCTCCTGTCGCAATGTGTGGCGACATATTCGAGGCACTCCAGGCTCCGGCGATACTGCGCACGCGACCGGACGCTCGGCGTAAGTCTTTCGACCGTTTCCAGATTATGTCCATAGACCGCCGGACGCGCCCCCATCACGACATCCATTGCCCCATGGTCTGCGTTGTAGTCTGAAACCAACACTTCAACCAGCGTCTCAGGGCACTTTTCCCGTATGGCAAGAATGACATCCCGCATTGCGCTGGAGCCGCCATCTGGAAGATCGTCCCGTGTCACGCAAGTCACCACGGCATATTTGAGCGCCAGTTTCGCCACGCTTTCGGCGATGTGCCGGGGTTCCTCGGGATCGGGGGCCAGAGGCCGTCCATGCCGAACCGAGCAGAATCTGCACGCGCGCGTACACGTGTCTCCTAGAATCATAAAGGTTGCGGTGCGGTGATGCCAGCACTCGCTGCGATTGGGGCATTTCGCCCCCTCGCAAACCGTATGAAGGCCGCTTTCCCGCAAAAGCCGTTGCATCTCGACTCGTGAACGGCCATCCGCAAAGGAAGTTCTCAGCCAATCAGGCAAACGCCCTGATGCCTTCCGCGGCAAAGCGCTCTTCGATGCTTCCATTTCCAAATCCTTCCGGCGACTCTCCAGAAACTTCAGATCCGCCGGGGCAAAATCCAGACTGCCCCATTCTTCCGGCAAAAACCATCCACAACGCTGACCTTCACGAGGCACTGCCTGACTGCCAGGCACAATCTCGCAAAGCATAAAATGAAGGCATACTGTCTTGTCGGGATAATTGTACGTCGTTTCACCAAAACAGGACGCACGGCGAATCGTCAGACCGAGTTCCTCTTCCAGTTCACGGGAAATACATCCCTCTAGCGCCTCGCCCGGACGTACCTTCCCACCGGGGAACTCCCATTTGCCAGCCAACATACTGCCGGGACGCCGTGTCGCCAACAACAACCTACCGCCCTGGAAAACCAGAGCCGCACACACCGACAAGGCAGACATCTCAGTGCACCGTAGCCATTCGGATGGCGTCTGCGAAATGCTGAATGGAATCCGGCAAATACCCGGCTAGAGTTCGCCGATGAGGAATTCCGCTCGACGGTTGAGCTGATGGTCACTCTCCGTGGCGGCACCGGGCACCGCCGGCTTGTCTTCGCCATAGCTGATGGTCTTGCAACGATCGGCACCCACCCCCATCAGGGAAAGATACTGCGTGACTGCCAATGCGCGGCGTTCGCCCAGAGCACGGTTGTATTCATCACTTCCACGTTCATCGGTATGCCCTTCCACGACAACGCCAAGGGCGGGATTTTCGGTAAGATACTGCGCAAGCGAATCCAGCTTGGCACGTTCGCTGGGGCCGACCTCGTATTGGTCGTATGCGAAATAGACCACGCAATCCGTCCAGCGGCGTTCGTTCTTGAGGAAGGCACCGCCATTGCCGGCCTCGCTGACGGGGGCATTGGTGTCCCCCCATTTTCCGGCGCCCAGCCCATTGGGATCATCCCATTCATTAAGTCCCTGGAACTCATTCGGGTCCATACCCTCAGGCCCGGCGACATAGCCAGGGCCATCCAAATCCATGCCGCCAGCCTCGCCATTCAGTCCGCCTATTCCCGAGGGATTGTCTTGAACGCCGTTCAGATCCAGTTTGGGCTTGGCCACGCAACCGGTGAAAAGCAACACGGCGGCAACCATCGCGATCGCCAGCAGGGACGAGAACTTAAAAATACGCATGTTCGTGTAGTCCGTTTTCAAAAAGGTGAAACCAAATTAAAGGGGTTGGAAGAAAAGCAAGACACGCATACTTTAATGCGAATTTCCTTTTCGTCCGCAAAAAAAACAAATTATCTGCGGAAAAAACCAGATTTTATTTTCGGGACCGCCGGGCCGCCGACTGGCCAGATTCCTCTGGTCACCTCAGCAATCCATTGGTCGCAATCGCGTCTGCCAGCCAGCGCGCGAGATTCTCGCATCCCGCTGCATTCGGCCGATTCCAGGTGCCCATGCCAGTCAGCGCCGCACGTGCGCCCACCAGTTCAAAGAGCGCCTTGCCATCCACCAGCGGGACCTCCGCCTCCTTGGCACACGTCCGCTGCATACGCAGCACCGCATCATAGAGTCCCTGGAACGCCTCGTCAGGCGTGGCATTTACTTTCCAAGCGTCATTCATGCCATCCTTCTGGGGATAAATGGGATTTGGCAACAAGCAAAGCACTTGCGGCGGTTCGGGAACCGAGCGCAGAGCCTTGACCAGCGCATGGAAGTTTTCCGACAGCCTGGGAAGTTCCTCGGCGGCATTGCCGTTGCGGGCCTTCATGGCATCCTCGAAGGCGAAGGAAACGATGACCAGATGCGGCGAAAACGCCTCCACATCACGCGCCAGCCGCAACATCGCCAGTTCGGTTGTGCATCCAGGGATGCCGGCATTCAGCACCACGGTCTTGCCCTCCGGGAACCTCTCGTTCAACTGGTTTTCCAATTCTGCCACCCAGGAGGGCCCGTCTCCCAGGGCGGCGGTAAGGGAATCCCCGAGGCAGACCACGCGACGCGCCGCATGCTCCATGCGGGCAATGACCTCCTGCGTCAACCCGACCGGCCAGTCACGGGTGACCGGCGAGTCATTCCACGCCCCGCCAGTCGGAACTTTGACCACAAACGGCGGCTTCACGGCAGGCGTGATAACCGACTGCGGAGGAGGCATCGTCGCCAATTCATCGGAATTGCAGTTGGCGCAGAAGCGCGGCTTCTGGAAGGTCCCCAGCTCGGTCATCAGCTGCTCCTGCACCGACCACTTGAACTCATTGGAGCACTTCTCGCACTGGAGCGTCTGGGGTTCGTGCGTTTTGATGAACTCCTGGCATTTGGCGCAATGCCGACGTGGCGGGTTGCGCTTCAGCAATTCATCCTTCAATTGTTCCGCAGGCTCGTAGGTCCAGGTTCCATCGCAGCCCGTTTCGCAACAAGGCATCTGCTTGGGTTGCATGGTCTTGAGTTTTTCCTGACAGGTCGTGCACAGATGATGCGGGGCATCGTCATGGCCGTGGAGATGGGCGCCCAGCTGCATCGCACGCGTCCATAGCCACTTGCCATCGCAGCCTCGGTTGGCGCAGGGTTGCTCCTGGTCTTTCGCATGATTGAAGAATTCCAGGCAGGAACGGCACATCCGCTGGGGCGGAACCGGCTCCTTGCCCTCGGGTGTATTCTTCAACACCTCAAGCTGGTCATACGGAGAATAGGTCCAGGTGTTCTTGCAGCCCTTCATCCGGCAAGGCTGCTCAATCGGCTTGAGCTCCGCAAATTTCTTCAGGCAATCCGGACACATCCGCGCCGGCGGCTTCTCCAGTGACTTGCCGGTTTTCAGCCATTCCAGCTGTTGCAGTTTCGACCACACCACCTTCGCCCCGCATCCCTTGATGCGGCAGGGCAACTCACGGTCCGCTAGCGTCTGAAGCGTGTGGAAGCATTCGTCGCAGAATCGATAAGGCGGCTTGGTGGACTTGGACTCCTGCTGCATTCGGCGTGTCCACGTCCAAGTGTTCTTGCAGCCCTTCACACGGCAGGGCACCTGCGGCTCGTCCTTCTGCTTCATTGCCGCACGGCACTTGTCGCAGAAGCCGTGCGGCGGTTCGTGGTCCTTGCCGCGGGCATGTGCCTCAAGCTGCTGAAAGCGATTCCAGGTCCATTTCCCGTCGCAACCGGGAGTCGAGCAAGCAACCTCCTGGTCTTGAAGAGTCTGGAACAAGGCAAAACACTCGTCGCACATCAGGCGGTCCGGGCGTTCCCGCCCATCCGCCTTGCTGTACATCGACCTTTCACCAGAAATATGAACTTTGTTCTTGCAGCCTTTGATACGACAGGGCTGCTCAGTGTCGGGGAAAAAATCCCCCAAAGAACCAAAGACTACGCTGTTCAAAACAAAATCTCCAGATGCGGAATCAAAACGATTCCAACTTGAAATCTCCGCCATGCGAATTTCGCGGTTTTCCTAACAATATTGCATCATAGACACTTTGCCAGATGACACGGAGAAAAAAAAGACGATTATCTTTTCCCGCACAGAACATCACTGCGTTCTGAGCCGGGGGTCCAGGGCGTCACGCACCGCGTCGCCGAAGAGATTCGCCGGCAGGACCAGCCCGAGCATGAAGACGAAGGCGGCGGTAAGCTTCCACCAGATGACGGGATCCCGCGTGAGTTCGCTGCGTGCGTCATTGATCATCACGCCCCAGGACATCGTCTCCGCACCCACGCCGATGCCCAGGTAGGTCAGGAGCGCCTCGGCCAGCACCTCCGACGAGAAGCGCAACACGGTGGTGATGATGACCACGTGCAGGACATTGGGCAGGATATGTTTCAGGAGAATCCGCCAGGAGGGCGTCCCCAGGGCGACAGCCGCCGAGACGAACTCGGACTCGCGCAGCCGCAGCGTTTCGGCGCGCAACAGCCGGCACAGGCTCGTCCAGGAGGCCAGTCCCATCGCAACGCAGAGCTGTGGAAGCCCGACGCCGAAGATGACGATGAACGCGGCCACGAAAAGCACCGTCGGGATGGAACTGATGACGGTATAGACATACTGAATCAAGTCATCCAGCCATCCGCCGTAGTAGCCGGCGAGGATTCCCATGAGCAGCGCGAAGGGGATGGCGATGAGCGTGGTGAGCAGCCCGATGATGATTCCGGTGCGGATGCTTTTGAGCGCGAGCAGCAGAACGTCGTTGCCGATGCGGTCCGTCCCCAGCAGATGGGTTCGGGGATGCTGAAGTGCGGGATGTGCGCGGCGCACCGTACCATCCCCGTTTTCCTGTGTTTCGTAGATATATGCCTCCTTCGACAGCGGCGCGGAATAGTAGAGTTCCTGTCGACTGGCCAGCGGCACCAGCAACCGGTCAAGGACAGAGGCGCCCCGGTCGTAGACCACCTCGCCAGTCTGGGGATTGCGACGGACTTCGCCGCTCTCCGGATCGCGTTCGGCATTGCGCCAGCCGATGGAATCTAGCAAGGCGACAAGGAGATACGCCGCCAGAACCGTGCCGGAAACCACCGCGCTTTTCCGCGCCATGATTTCCCGCCCCGCCAGTCGCCAGTATTCTCGGCGGCGCATCGCGCAGAAGAGCCACGCGCCCAGCGCCAGCAGCGCCAGCACAATCAAATTTTGACAAGTCCACGACATTCTTTAATTGAAAGAGGATCCAGGGTATAGGGGACAGGTATTGATTCCCGGACATCGGACGTCAGACGATGGACATCAGACGGCGGGCCTTCAGCCTCAGAATTTGATCCTCGGGTCCACGATGCAATAGGCGATGTCCGCCAAGAGCAACCCGATGACATAGATGACCGCCCCCAGGAAGACCATCGCCCGCACGATGGCGAAATCCTGTGCGGCGATGGCATCGATGGTGTAGCCGCCGAGCCCGGGCAGGTTGAAGAACTTCTCCAACAGAAGATTTCCGGTGAAGAGCATCAGGAGGTAAAGGGGGATGTTGGTAAGGATGGGAATCAACGCATTCTTGAGTACATGCTTGAAAAGGACCTGGCTCTCGGGCAGCCCCTTGGCGCGTGCGGTGCGCACGAAATCCTGTGATATCTGTTCCAGGAAGAAAGTGCGGTAGAGACGTGTTCCAGAGCCCAGCCCGGCGACAATGCCCACGATGGTCGGCAAAAGCAGGAATTTGACCATCCCCAGCCCTGGCTCGTACCCGGAGACCGGACAAAGCCGCAATTGGACTGCGGCGACGAATTGCCCGAAGATAATCAGAATGAGCGTCGAGATGCTCATCAGCACCACACTGGTGAACTGCCCGATGCGGTCCACACGGCTGCCCAGGCTATTCGCCTGGATCATTCCAAGGAAGACATTCACCAGCAGACTTCCGAGGAAGATTGGCAACGCCAATGCAAAGGACGGTCCCACCCGATGGCGCAATTCCCGCGCAATCGGCTGGCCGGTGTGATCCGTGTTTCCGAAGCCGCCCCAGAACATCGCGATGCTCTTCTGGAAGAAGATGGTCTTCGACACACAGGAAACGCCGCCGGCCTCGCGGTTCCAGAACAACGGCAAGTCGTATCCCCGTGAAGCCTTCCAGCGCTCAATCTGCTCCGGCGTAGAATTTCGCTCCCCCAGGAACTGCCGCGCCATGTCGTCCGGCGAGTTCACCACGAAGAACATCGTGAAGACCAGCAGATTGACACCCAGCAGTATGGGCACCATGTAAAAGATTCGTTTGAGTATGTACCGAAACATACTAAGATCCTAATTCACGGGATTGTCACGGGCCTGAAGGCCCCGCGCGCACGGAACAGAAGAGCCTATTTCATCTTTCTTGCCGCCACCACCAGCCATGCAAGGCTGCACAGCGCCGCCGCGAGAAGGACGGGCCAGCGGCGCGGACGATTCCATTCGCGCTGCGCCTTGACGCGCTCCGCGCCGTCCACCCGAAGGTATTTGAGGTTGTCGTAGGCGATGGTGGGGGGCAGGTAGTTGTGCAACCAGCGATGGACCAGAGTGACATTGACGGGATGATAGCCCCAGCACTTCGGCGCATCAGCGCTAAGGATATCCTCGGCCTGTCGAATCAGCGCAAGGCGCTCTTCGCACTCCGGCATTGTCTCCAGCTTGCGGAACACGGCATCGAATTCCGGATTCTCGTAGTTGGTGTAGTTGAAGCCCCTGCCGCTGCTTTTCACCCGTCCATTTTCCCCGACAAACAGGAAGAGGAAATTCTCGGGGTCCGGATAATCCGCCACCCAGCCGCGTTCAAAGAGGAATTGCCAGTCACCCTTGTCGATGCGTTCGCGGTTGCGGTTGAGGTCGCTGGAGCGCTCCTCCAGCACTACGCCAAGCAGCGCAAAGCGCCGCGCCAGCCATTGGAAGCGGTTCTTGAAATCGGGCAATCCGGCGGCGGCGTGGTCCAGATGAATCACCAGCGCCTCGCCGGTTTTGGGGTCGATTCCACCGGGATACCCCGCCTGAGCCATGAGCTGCCGTGCATCCTCCAGGCTTCGCCGACACGGGGCGGCGGCCTTTTCATCCCAGACATTCAGGACACGGTTGTAGTGCTCGCGGTCATTTTCGTACCCAAAGACCCCCGGCGGGATGATCCCCTGCGCGGGCACGCCATTGCCATTCTTGAAAATGGTCACGTATTCATCGATGTCCAGCACCATCGAGAGCGCCTGCCGAAGCGCCCTGCGCTCGGGGGACAGCCCCCCGACCACCGGATCCATCATGTTGAACGCAAAGTAATAGCTGATTGGCGGAACCTGCCGGATCAGCCGCATGCCGCGGGCCGCCATCGCCCCGGAAAGCGCGAGTTCGCCATTGCCTGGATTCATCGCCACCGCGTTGTCGAACATGTCGTTGGGAATGCCGGAACAGTCGTAATAGCCTTGTTGGAATTTCAGCCAGTTGGGGATGGATTCGCGTTCATAGTTGAAGACCACGCGGTCCAGAAACGGCAGGCGCCTCCCCGCGTCCTCCAGCCGTCCCGCCGCGCGGTCCTCCGCGCTCCCTTCCGAAGGATAGTAAACTTCGCGGTAATTTGGGTTCCGCACCAGCACAATCCGCGAATTCGGTTCGCACTCCTCCAGCATGAACGCCCCCGTGCCCACCGGCCAGCGCTCAAACGAAAGCCCCGCCGCGACAGCATCAGGACGGTGGTAGAATTCCAACGCCTCCTGGGGCACCGGCGCCAGATAATGCATTGCCAGCCAGTAGCGGAATTGCGGATATTTGCGTGTAAGTGTAAAACGCAACGTTTGGTCGTCAAGCACCTCGCATCCCGCACAGGGAATCGAACGATAGTCGGGGACGCTTGGACGCGCCTCCAGATCCGCCCTGCTCTCGCCTGCTTCTAGCCGACGTTCGTCAGCCGCCTCCACTGCCTTGGCAACCGCCTCCGAGGTCTCCTCCATCCCCGCGACAAAACCCTTAAAGGTCGAGAAGACGGATGACGCCAGACGCGGATCGCAAAGCCGCACGAAGCCCGTCTTGAAATCCCAGGCGGTCAATTCGCGGGTGCCCATTGGCCCAAAGTCCATCGGACGCAATGGCTCGCCGACTAAGGGCTGAGCATTTTCCGCAAAGCACGGATGCGGCTGGAAGCGGATACCGGGCTTGATCTTCAGCAGATACTCCACACGGGAGATCTCGTCCGCCGAAGCATCCAAAGGCAAGGCCTTGCCCGCCGAATCAAAGTACTGCGCTTCCGGGATTTCCTCCAGCAAGGCGGGTAACAGCCGATACGGGCGCGACAGATAATCGTAGCACAGCGGGGCATCCATGATATTATCCATCACCGCCGACTCGTGGACGTAGTTCGCCGTCGCAGGATCCAGGCTCTTGATCTGCGCGCTGAAGCTGGTGAAAAAAGTATTGCTTTCAGCCATTCCGCCTGGCCAAGGGTCATTGTCGCACGCACGCATTCCCAGCAACAGCAGCGCCCACAGAATCGCCAAAACAAAGATGTTCTTTGCAATCGCTTGCATATCAGGTCTTGAAGCGCTTCTGCAATTCGGAGAAGGTAATGTGGACCATCGTGGGCAACCCGGCGGCATCCGCGTATGGCATCTCGCATTTGAGCAGATCCCGCAGAAGCGCCTGCTGCTCCATCGGCGAGAGTTCCTGCTTCACGCGCACGGCATGGCGGCTGGCGGTCTGGGCCAGATGCATTGCGCTTTGCCGGTTGGTAACGGAATCCCGCCGTAGGTCGCTGAGGATGTCGCGCATCGCAATCCCCAGATCGCTGTCCTGAAGATTTGCAGGCACGGCGGTGATCACGAAGGCGTTTCCGCCGAATTCTTCAATCGTGTATCCCAGCGCGGCAAAATGCTCCAGCTGCCTGGAAAGCAGCCGCGCCTCGTCCAGCGCCAGGTTGATGGTAACGGGAATCAGCAACGGCTGTTGGCTGACCTTCTTCTGCTTCAGGTTGGCCAGCATGCGTTCGAAGAGGATGCGCTGTGAGGCCGCGCGGACATTGACCACGATCAGTCCCTCACGTCCCTCGGCAAGCAGATAGCCCTGGTGAAACGGCCCGAGCAGCCGGATTCCATTCGGCAATTCCCTGTCCACCTCATGGGACTTCGGCTCTTCCCTGGCAGGGGCACCAGTCTCCTGAGACGGCACGGCATCCTCCTCCGGATGCACTGGCGGCTGGTTCCCGACCGGTGCAAAGGGCAATGGACTCTGGATCGGCTGGAAGACGATCGGCGACGGGGCAGCCACTGGCGGCGCAACAGACGACGCCTGCGAAGCCACCGGTTTTGCCGCTGGCTGTTCCCCCTTCGGCGTGGTGTCGGTCAAGGTGGGCGGCTCATCGCCCGCCCCCGGCTGTGCAGGCGGCTCGCCAAAGGGATTCTGGAATTCATTCCAAGGCGACGCGTCCACGCCTGCCAGGTTCCGCAGCGCATTTCGCAACGCAGTGCCGACGACCTTCGCTACCCGCATCGGTTCGCGGAAGCGCACTTCGCGCTTGGCGGGATGCACATTCACGTCCACGCGGTCCGGCGCCAGGTCCAGATAGAGAATCACTCCGGGGTACCGCCCCTTCATCACCAGTGAGTCGTACGCCTCGCGAATAGCGAAGAAAACTGTCTCCGCCGAGGCGGCGCGGCCGTTGACCACCACACGCTGGTCGCGGCGGCTGCTGCGGGTGAAGCCGGGCTTGCTGATAAATCCGCGCACGCGGATTCCTTCCTCTTCATAGTCCACGGGGAGCATCGCGGCGAAGGCATCCTTCCCCAACAGTAGCTCGACGCGCGTGCCCAGGTTGGCGGAAGCTGGCACGCGGATGACCGACCGGCCGTTCTGGACGAGTTCGAATGCGATATCCGGCCGCGAGAGCGCCAATAGCAGAATCATCTCCTGAATGTGGTCGTCCTCAGTCGCGGGTCCCTTGAGAAACTTCCGGCGCGCCGGGAGGTTTCCGAAGAGCCAGGCGACCTTGATGCTGGTGCCTGGCGCACAGCCGCAGTCGCGCACATCCTGAATCACGCCATTGTTGACGATGACCTCCGTGCCGGTGAGCTGGTCCTCCATCCTCGTCTGCATCTCGAAGCGCGATACGCTGGAAATCGACGGCAGGGCCTCGCCGCGGAAGCCCAGCGTCGCAATCTGGCCGACATCTCCCTCGCGCGAAATCTTGCTGGTGGCATGCGCGGAGAGGCAAAGGATCGCGTCCTCGCGATCCATCCCGCGTCCATTGTCCACCACCTGCATCAGCTTCTGGCCGCCCTGCTCCGTGACCACGCGGATCCGCGTGGCCCCCGCGTCAATCGAGTTCTCGACCAGCTCCTTGATCACGGAGGCCGGCCGCTCGATGACTTCGCCGGCGGCAATGCGCCCGGCGACTTCGGCTGAAAGAATTTTGATGATGCCCATTGGGTTTTAAATCAGATTCTTCTGAACTGGAGTGAGGAAGGCATCCCAGCGGTTGAGATGGCTCAGGGGGACGCGTGCATCGACGTGCACCCCGTCATCCTGGAATTCCTCTTGTTCGATGAAGCAATATTTACGCAGTTGCGCCAATTCCGCGTATGCGCTGTGCGGGAAGCAGTAGCTGCGCATCGGCATCAACGCCTTGACGCGCTGGGCGATTCGGTTCACCAGTGCCTGGACACCCTCGCCAGTCTTGACCGAAATCGGCAGCGCCTCGGGATACTTGAAGCGCAGCGCGGCCTTTTCCTCTTCGGGAAGCAGATCCCATTTGTTGAGGACCATCAGCGCGGGCTTGGGGCCCACCCCGATCTGGGACAGCACCTCCTGGGTGGTATCGTGGTGTTCGGCCAGATCCGGGTCGCTGGCATCCAGCACCTCCAGAATGTAGTCGGAGAGCTTGGTCTCCTCGAGCGTGGACTTGAAGGCGTCGATCAGCAGATGCGGCAGCTTGCGCACGAAGCCCACGGTGTCCGCCAGCAGCACCTCCTGTCCGCCCGGCAGCGCGAAGCGCCGCACGGTCGGGTCCAGGGTGGCGAAGAGCTTGTTCTCCACCAGCACATCGGCGTTGGTCAGGCGGTTCAGGAGCGAGGACTTCCCTGCGTTCGTGTAGCCGACAATCGCAATCACGGGCACCGGCTTCACCAGCCGTGCGCTGCGCTGTACTCCGCGCTGCTTGCGCACCTCCGCCAACTCGTCGTTCAGTTTCTGGATCTTCGCGCGGACCTGCCGGGAGTCCAGCTCCAGCTGCTGCTCGCCCTGGGCGCGGCCGCCGCGGCCGCCCGCCGCGCCGCGCTGGCGGTTCAGGTGTCCCCACTTTCGCACCAGCCGCGGCAAGTCGTAGCTTGCCTTCGCCAACTCCACCTGCAGCCGTGCCTCGCGCGTCTGCGCTCGCGCGGCAAAGATGTCCAGGATGACCTCCTGGCGGTCAATGACCGCCAGTTTGGTGCGCTTCTCCCAATTGCGTTGCTGCGAGGGCGAGAGGACTTCGTCGGTCACCACCACGTCCGCCCCCAGGCGTTCAGCGGTCTCCAGCACTTCGGCGAGCTTGCCCTTCCCCAGAATCGTCCCCGGATCGATGGCGCGAATTTTCGCGACCTCCGAGCCGAGTACCACCATGCCGCACGTGGAACACAGCTCCGCCAGTTCGGCAAGCAGACTCTCGGCCTGGAACGGGTCATCCCCCGAATGGAGGAATCCCACCAGATACGCCTTCAGCGGTTCGGGCGTCAGCGACGACTTGTCCTGGAAATTCTCCAATCCCATTTGATGATGATCACTTCAAGTGATCGGGGACATGGACATGGCGAACCATGTCGTCGTAGGTTTCGCGGTCGCGGATGAGCCAGTGTTGCCCCCCCTGGACGAGGATCTCGGCGGGCCGGAGGCGTCCGTTGTACTGGTAGCTCATGCCGAAGCCATAGGCGCCGGCATTTTCGACAATGACCAGGTCGCCCAGTGCAATGTTCTCGGAGAGCGGCCGATCGTGCACCCAGAAGTCGGTGTTCTCGCAGAGCTGACCGCACAGCCCGACCGGCTTGCGGTGGTCGCGCTCGCGGCCGTTCACATAGATGTGGTGGTAGGCGCCGTAGAGCGCGGGACGCGCCAGGACGTTCATCCCGATGTCCGTGCCGACGATGCGCTTGTAGGAATCCTTGATGGTATGGACGGTGCCGATGATGTATCCGGCATCGCCCACGAAGTAGCGGGCAGGCTCCATCATCAGGCGCGGGGGCTTCATGCCGTATTCGGCGATCTTCGACTTGAAGACGGCGGCGACCTTCGCGGCCGCGGCGTCGATGTCCAGTACGCCATCCTCATGGCGATAGGGGATTCCGAGTCCGCCGCCCAGGTCGATGAACTCGAAGTCGATGTCCAGTTCGCGGCTGACCTTGCCGATGATGTCCATGATCAGGCCGGTGATGAAGCCGAAGTACTCCGGATTGCGGATGGAGGAGCCCGGCATCATGTGCGCGCCGAAGCGCTTGATTCCGGCGGCCTTGGCAGCACGGTAGGCATCCATCACCTGATCGGGATGCACGCCGAACTTCGCGTCTGGACCGGCGTTGCAGACGAACGAGCCGACTTCGCACTCGCCATAGCCGGGGTTCACGCGGAATGCCAGCAAATCCGGAGTGCCGTATTTGAGGACACGCGGCAACAGGCTGGGATCGTCCAGGTTGAAGATCACGCCGGAGTCGAGCCCCTGGCGGATGTCGTCGTCGGAGAGGAAGTTGCCGGAGAACATCACGTCTTCGCCCCCTAGTCCGAGTGCCTTGGCCAGGAGGATTTCGTTCACGGAGGCCGCGTCGATGCCGGCGCCCTCCTGACGGAGGATGTTCGCGATGGCGAGGTTGTTGTTCGCCTTGATTGCATAGAAGAAGCGGAAGTCCGCATAGTACTTCTGAAAGGCCTTGAGAGCACGGCGGAAATTGTCGCGGATGCGGTCTTCCTCATAAACATACAACGGGGTGCCGTAGGTTTTCGCTAGTTCGACGGCACTTACGCCGCCGAAATAGAACTGGTCGTTGCGGATTTCCATAGTGAAATTATAACAAATTACTTGATTTCAAAGAAGTTAGTAAATTTATCAAATCAAATGGGTAAACAAGCCGTCGCGGAGTTTTGGTTCAAACCATGTTGACTTCGGAGGCATGATTCCGTTGGCGTCGGCGACGTCCATAAGCTGTTCCAGGGAAGTGGGGTACATTGAGAAGGCGACTGCCTCTCCGGCCTTCACGCGGCGTTCGAGTTCGGCGGTGCCGCGGATTCCCCCGACGAAGTCGATGCGCTTGTCGGTGCGAGGATTCTCGATGCCCAGAATGGGCTTCAGGACCTGGTTCTGAAGAAGGCTGACATCCAGAGCCTCGATGGGATTCTCCTGATGGCGTTCGCGGAAACGCAGTCCGAACCATTTTCCTTCCAGGAAGAAAGAGACTTCGCCAGCCGCCATGGGAACCGCCGAAGCATTTTCCGTGACCTCACCCACTTTTGACATCTCTCCCAGGAACTGCTCCCTGGAAAGGCCGTTGAGGTCCTTGACCATGCGGTTGTAGGCCAGGATTTTCAGCTGGCTGGCGGGAAAGATGACCGCCAGAGTGCGTCCGGACTCGCCTGCGCCCTGAAGTTCAGCGCAGGTACGTGCCGCGGCCGCGGCACGGTGATGACCGTCTGCAATATAGAGAATCGGCACCGTATCAAAGGCCTTCCGAACTGCCTCGACATCCTTCGCATTTATGCGCCAGCCAGTATGGCGGATACCATCGGCGGCCGTGAAATCGAAAACCGGCGACTCCTCGGCGCGGGTGCGTTCCACAATGCGGTCCAACGCCGCGACATCACGGTAGGCCAGGAAGACCGGCCCGGTCTGGGCCTTGGTAGCCAGAATGTGGCGTGTGCGGTCGTCCTCCTTCTCCTGACGGGTACGCTCGTGCTTACGCACGATGCCCGCGTTGTATTCCTCCACCGAGGCACAGCCGACAATGCCCGTCTGGCACCGTCCATCCATGACCAGGCTATAGACATAGTATGACGGCGCGGCATCCGGCTGGACGGCCGTTCCCAGCAGTTTTTGCCAATTGGCCGCCGCGCGTTCATAGACCACTTTGTCGTAGGAGGAAACCTCGTCCGGCAATTCAATGTCCGCAAGTGTCACGCGCAGGAAGGAGAGCGGATTGCCCTCCGCGGCGGCGCGAGCCTCCGCGCGAGTATAGACATCGTAGGGCAAAGAAGCGACTTGACTCGCCAGGTCGGGCTTCGGCAGACAAGCACAAAATGGATAGACAGTAGCCATATAAAATGTGAAATGTGAAATGTGAAATGTGAAATG
>JAFPYX010000040.1 GCA_017417585.1 Victivallales bacterium | reverse complement strand
TTAAACATCCGAGTCCCGCGATCCGAGTCCCTCGACTCTGAAATCCGCCGCTACACCGAGAATCTCACGAAGCAGCAGTCGCCGTCCTGCACGATGTACTCCTTGCCCTCGATGCGCAGTTTGCCGGCCTCCTTGGCCGCATTCCATCCGCCGTAGGTCATCAGGTCGTCGTAGGAAATGACCTCCATGCGGATGAATCCCCGCTGCATGTCGGTGTGGATCTTTCCGGCGGCCTGCGGCGCAGTCGCGCCCTTGGTGACCGTCCAGGCGCGTGTCTCGTCCGGTCCAGTGGTAAAGAAGGTGATGTAGTTGAGCATCCGGTAGCCGGTGTGGATTACGCGCTCAAGGCCGCTTTCGGTGGCTCCAAGGTCCTCCAGGAAGGTCTTGGCATCCTCGGCATCCATCTCCTGCAACTCGGCTTCGAACTTGGCGCAGACCGGCACGACCTCCATGCCCAGCCCGGCGGCCTTGGCGACCAGCGCCTTGGTCAGGTCGTCCTGCCCGAAAGACTTGTAGGTCTCCTCGTCGGTGTTGGCGACGACGAATGCGGGGATCAAGGTCAGCAGCTGCATCTGCTTGGCCAGACGCGTTTCGTCCTCGCTGTCGTGGTCATACTGTGGCATTTCGCCTGCCTCAAGGCTCTTGAGGAAGCGCTCGGTGAGTTCGAGGTCGAGCTTGGAATCCGGCGTCGGCGCCGCGCCGCGGCTGGCCTTCTTCGCCTTGGCGAGCTTCTGCTCCAGCATCTCCAGGTCTGCCAACATCAGCTCGGTGATGATGAGATCCAAATCGCGACATGGATCCAGACTCTCCTTGACGTGCGTGACATCGGGGTCCTTAAACGCACGCACCACGTGCGCCACGGCATCCACTCCGCGGATGTGCGAGAGGAACTGGTTGCCCAGCCCCTCGCCCTTGCTCGCGCCCTCGACCAGTCCCGCGATGTCGATGAATTTCATCGTGGCGGGAACGACCTTCTTGGACTTCTCCAAATCAACCAGCTTCTGGATGCGAGGATCCGGCACCGGCACGATGCCCGTGTTCGGCTCGATGGTGCAGAACGGGAAGTTCTCCGCCGCCGCCTTGCCATTCGACAACGCATTGAACAAGGTGGACTTGCCGACATTCGGCAGCCCTACAAAACCACAGGAAAGAGACATCTTTTATAATGTGAAATGTGAAATGTGAAATGAGGAATGAGGAATGAGGGGCCTTCGGAGCATGGCTCCTACGGCCGCCCAGGGGAATGAGGAATGCGGAATGCGGTAGCATCGGCGCTCCGCCGACGGTCTGCGGCAATTGCGGGTTATTTGTCTCCGCCGAAAAGATTTTTCACGCCATCCACGGCCGCGCCGGCGGCATTTTTCACGCCATCCACAGCCGCGCCGGCGGCATCCTTGACGCCTTGCACGGCCGCACTGGCTCCATTGCCTACCGCGCTGATTGTCGAGCTGAAGATGCTGGTCAAGATTTCGCAAGTGGCACGCAATGGCGTAGCGCCCTCTTCCGACTCCTCGCCTTTGGCAATGGCCTCGGCTTTGACCTCCTCTTTGGTTTTCCCGATATCACTCAAATGGATGTCGGGCAAAGGAATCGGCAAGGAATAACCGCCGGTGACCTTGGCCGCCAGGTGAATCGACCCATCATCGACATTCACCTGATCAATGACCACACGCTTGCTTGACTCGGATTCCTCCTCTTCCTTTTCTTCAGCTTCCTCCGCTTTGGTCAGCCGATCCAAAAGCGTGCTGACATTGGAGTTGCCCAACCCGACTTCGTACGTGACCTTAGGTTCCTTGATCTCAATGAGCTGAATGTGGATGATATCCGAGAAAATCGACCGCGTGTCCATCTTCACATGCAATTCGCCAATTTCAAGGATGGATGGCGTTTTGTAGCCTTCCGGGTTGCCGATGAGCAAATTCTTGACTTTCAGGTCGCCGCGAATCACTGAAATGTCAATGTCCTCGACCTGGATATCCGTGCCGGTCAGCTTAGGCCCCCAGGTGACAAGCGCCTTCCGGACAATGCGTCCCAGATTGGCATTGATCACCATCACTGCAATCACCAGCACCGCCAGTGTGATGCCAAAGCCAATGGCGAGCTTTCGCCCCCAATGTGATTTTTTTTGTTTCCTTTCTTCAGCCATTTGTGTCATCCTTTATGTTTTAGTTATTCAAGAAAATTCGATGCGGTTCCTTCCCGATGTTGCAGAGCGGTTCGTGCTGGGTGGTGTGAAGGAGATCGGTGAGTTCCTCCACTCCAATGCATTCGTCGCCCTGATGTCCAAGCAGCACCACCTCGTCGCCAACCTGTGCCTCTGGCACTTTGGTCAAATCGACCATGAACATCCCCATGCAGACGCGACCGCGAATCGGCACGCGTTTTCCACGCACCAGCACCGGCGCGCCGAGTTCGCCAAACCTGCGGTCGTAGCCGTAGCCATAGCCCACGGGGACCACGCCCAGACGCTGTGGCTCTCCCTCGATGGCATACCTTCCGCCGTAGGAGACCGTCTCTCCTGCGGGAACCACCTTCACAGAGGCCAGACGGCTCTTGTATTCCATCACCGGCTGAAGCTTCAGTTCCGGATGGAACTGGCTGTGGCCGTAGCCGTAGGTGATGATACCCGGCCGTGCGTAGGGGAATTCCAGCCCCACGCCGCGCATCAGCCCGGGCGACGCGTCGATGTGGATTTCGGTGGCATCCGCAGGCAACGCCGCGATGGCCTGCTTGAAGCGCTCGTACTGCTTGAAGCAATGCTCCGACTCCGGCACGTCTGCCGATGCCAGGTGCGTGAAGGCGCCGCAAAGCTTTAGTCCGGGGAGCCCCGCAATGAACTTTACGACCTCAGGCACCTCTGCGGGGAAGAAGCCAAGGCGGCTCATTCCGGTGTCGATCTTAAGGTGACCCCCAAGGCACTTGCGATGTGCGGCGGCATAGTCCGAGAGTGCCTGGATGGTCTCGCGCCGCCACACCGAAATCGTGGTGTTCATCAGTTCGGCGGCCTGCGGAATCTCCTCCGGGAAGAGGACACCACCCAGAGTGAAGATACGTGCCTTCACGCCATCCGCCCGCAGTTGCGTGGCTTCGTCGATGGAATACACGCACAGATGTGTGGCACCTGCCGCTTCCAGTGCATGGGCGCACGGAAGGATGCCGTGGCCATACGCATCGGTCTTGATGACCGGCGCCAACGTCTGGCGCGGAAAGAAGGCCTTTAGCTTGCGGAAGTTCTCCTGAAGCCGTCCGAGATGGATTTCAACCGTGGAGTAGAACATGGTTTTAGAAGTTAGAAGCTCTCACTGCTGTCTATTCAAAACCGCCTTCGCCTGGCGGCCTTTTTGCCATTCAATGTTTTCACACGACATCTTTGGCAGAGTTGAGAACCACATCCGTTTCATCGTTCCTTTTGCGCGAGCGCAGCCGCGCAAAAATCCCTAGCGGATTGGGATAGGGGTCCGGGGGAAGGGAAAGGCGTTCAGCGCCTTTGCCCTTCCCTCGCAGCGCGTAGCGCAAGGGGGCAGTGAGAAGCCCTACAGCAGTGTGGCAGTTTCGCCAGCCGACGCAAAGGCGTGTTCCAACACCCGCCCGTCCCGCAGGCGGATGCGCACGGTTCCGGGACGCGTGGCCGTCACGTTCACGGCGGTCGCCTTCCCATCACGGCACAGCGCCGTGACCTTGAAGCCGCCTGGCGCGGGGAACGCCTCGATCGCGGCGTCCTGCCGAGGCGCGATGCCGCCGAAGAGCAGCAGCTGATCGTCGCCATCGGGACAAAGCATCATCTCCTGAAGGGCATTGACCATGCCCATCCCGGAATCCATCTGCATGACCTCGCGACCGGTGATTTCTTCCTCGCCGAAGCCCTTGTAGGCAGGGAGGTAGTCGAAGCTTCCGCCCCAGTTGAAGAAGGCATCCTTCCAGGCGCGGAAGAGGAACTGCGCCATGTTCGGTGAATTGAGGTGGGTGTGGAGCATGGACGCCCAGGGGAAGCTCCAGCCGGTCCACTCGCCCATGCCCTTGCGGATCCAGCGAATGCGTGCGCGCTCCACGGCGTCCTTCCACTGTGGGTCATTCGGCGTGATAGTGCCGAAGGGCGTGATGCACGCCAGGTGCGAGTGGTGGCGGTGGGAGAACTCCAGTTCGGTATCCTTCCAAAGACCGATTTCCTCCTCGCCTGGCTTGCCGACCAGCGTGACCTGCGGCAATTTTTCCGCGATCTTGAGCCACATCGGGTCGGGTTCCCTGCCGAGCAGCTTCGCCGACCGCAGAAGGTTGCGATTCAGACGATGCACGCTGGAGAGCTGGAAGCTGGAGTCCGCGCCCCATGCGTTCAGCGCACCCTCGCGGTACTCGGGCGAGGTGGTCAGGGGCAGCGTAAGCGTGCCGTCCGGCTTCTCTTCCATCAATGCGACATAGACTTTCATCAGGCCGCACATGAACTCGTAGAGGTAGTTCCGCAGGAACTCCACATCACCCGTGTAGTCGTAGTAGTCGAACATCATCTGCGCCATCCAGCAGGCGCTGGCGTGGTCGGTGGTGCCAGGCCAGAAGCCGCCCATGCAAACGCAGCGGTCGTCCACCGCATGCGGCAGCATGTAGCCGTCCTCGACGCCCACATAAAACTTCGCATTCTCGCGAAGGACGGGACGCCAGCGCATCAGCATGTCAAAGAGCGGCCTGAGGTTCGCGAAGCGGTTGGCGCGGTAGGCCGGCCAGTAGCACATCTGGATGTTGATGTTGAAGTGGTAGTCGCTCGACCACGGCGGGCACCAGTTGTCGTCAATCCACGGTCCCTGAAGGCCGGCGGGCACCCCCCACTTGGGTGCGCACATCGACTGGAAGCGGAAGAGACCGTATTCGTAATACTCCTGGAGGTCCTCCGCCGGGAACGTCGCCTTCGGCACGTCCGCCCAGAATTGCGCCCAATGTTCGGCATTTTCCTGCGAGAGCAAGACCCAATTCTCCGCCAGGCTGGACACGCCACCCGCCAGTTCCTGCATCATGAAAGCATGGCCGGCGAGAATTCGATCGACAATCTCGCCCACCTTGGGATTCTTGGCCATTTCGGCAATCTCCTGACCACCCTTGGCATGCGTGAAGCACATTCGGAGGAACTCGCCCTCCTGCCGGAACAGCAGGCTGTAGAAGCCATCGGCGGGATTCACCATCTTCTGCACAAAGCCATTCGCGCGCTCCTCCGGCGGCTCGAAGCCACGGCGCGACATCGGGCTGCGGCACCACGTCGGCGGACACTCTTCTGTCAACTGGTAGCCACTCTCTGCCCACACACGCGTGCCGGATGGAACGCCAGAAACCATCACCTCGCCTTTGCGCTCCATCGCCAGCTGGCATTTCAGCTCCTGATTGGAAACTTTTCCCAATACCGCCAGGACACCATTGGACAAATCCAGACAATTCTTGTCAATTTCCCATCCCTCCGGCAATTCAAGATTGATGCGTCCGATGGGAATCAGCGTGGGCACCAGCGCATTCCACCGAGTGTCGCCATCGTCGGTGGCGAAGATCTTGGCGATTCGCTCCTGGTCGCGGTCCTTGAGGGCCTGGAAGATGTCGCGGTAGTTCTGGCGTTCGCTCCAGTGCATCCCTCCGCGATGATCCCACAACGCACTGCACCCGAAACTGATATGCAGGAGCCGTCCCTCGCCCCACACGAGTACGCCGAGATAGCCGTTGCCCAGTGGCGTGCCCATCTGGTCACGAGTCAGCGGATATTGAAAAGAGAGGATGCGATTCGTCTGCATGGCAGTTTGGGAGAAGGTTGAGGAGAATTGGCAATTTCTGCTAATATACATATTAGATAGGAACCCTCCCCGTCACTTGAGAAAAAAAGGGATTTATAGACACTGCTGTC
Organism: Victivallales bacterium; assembly: GCA_017417585.1. GTDB lineage: Bacteria > Verrucomicrobiota > Lentisphaeria > Oligosphaerales > Oligosphaeraceae > RGIG1601. The sequence continues at coordinate 19,761 of JAFPYX010000040.1, read as the reverse complement.
CGGTAAAAATGGCAATGTGTGAAAGTCCGGGACGGCTTAGCCGCTTCCCCACCCCCACAGGCGGGCGGCATACGGTACGGTTTTTCGCGGGTTTCATGGGTTTCGTGGGAAATTTTAACCGGACAACTGTGTTCTTGGGTTATAGTACGATAACTTCATCGGCGGACAACAACCGTGTTTTTAAAATCGCAAAATTTTAATAATAAACTAGTTAATATATAATCCATCCAAATTCTTTCCTTTTCACGGAATCAATTTCTGTCAATTGAACAAAGGCAAAAATGAACATCGAAGTTGTCACAGGAAACATAACCACGCTGGAAGTGGACGCCATTGTGAACGCGGCCAATTGCGGACTGCTCGGCGGAGGTGGCGTGGACGGTGCAATCCACCGGGCCGCTGGCAAGGAACTCTACGAGGAATGCCTGAAACTGGTGGAAGGGCTTCCCGAACACAGGGGAACAACCGGGCAGGCATATCTGACCGGGGCAGGAAGGCTGCCCTGCAAGTTCGTCATCCACACGCCTGGACCAGTCTATCGGGACGGAGAACACGGCGAACCACAATTGCTTGCCAACTGCTACGAGAACAGCCTTCGGCGGGCAGAGGAGATGAAGTGTTCAAGCATCGCCTTCCCCTGCATCTCGACTGGCGTCTATGGCTATCCCAAGGAGGCTGCCGCAGAGATTGCCATACGCACCGTCCGGTCATTCTCCCCTGTCACGCTGGAAAAGGTGGTGTTCTGCTGCTTCGAGCCGGGCGACGAGGAAATCTACCGAAAGTTCCTCAACAAGAAGAGCTAGTGTTTTCATCTGTTACAGACCACTAGCCATGATTGAACTCGCCTTCACAACCCGAATCCCCCTGGCGGTGATGATCGTGACAGGCCTGAAGCAGTGGGAGAACCGCGCGGCGATGCCGTTTCCAGCCAAAGGGCTCTGCGCAATGACCTGCTCGAAGTCCTCGGACGCACGGGAGTACGCCAACTTCCTCGCCTGGGCGAAAAGCGTATTCCAGCCGGAGGCGTTCGCCTTGCTTCCCGCATGGGCGCAAGTCGCCAGCTGGCGCGGAAAGCTGGTCGCCGTCTGCGAATACGAAGCATCATACACCGCACCGACACCGCCCATCTGGAACGAGGGCTACCCCGTCTGGTGGCACTTGACCAACGTGCGTCTGCTGGACACGCCGATTCCCTGCCGTGGCAATGTCGGGATGTGGCGGCTGCCGATGACAATTTCATCCATGATTGAACCAACCACTTAGGAGACAAGACAATGCCATATATGACAACGGTCGAATTCTATCGCGCAAATGTCCGCGGCGGCTTCCACCTGGCAAACGGCTTCCCAGGCACGACGCACCTCATCCTGATGGAGGCTCCGAAAGCCGTCGCAGAGTGCGTCAAGGAGTTCATGAAGCCACAGTAAGGCATTCCGTCCCCCAAGCCCCCATGATGTATAAACAACTTCTTCCATGAGAAAGACATATATCACCACCATGCCCGATCATATCGGCGCATTTCTGAAAGCCAGCGAATGCTTCGCCTCGTTGGGAATCAACATCACCCGCGTCAGCTACAACAAGGCGGTGGACTCCCACACCCTTTTCATCGATGCAGATGGCGAGGCGGAAAATCTCCGGAAAGCGGACGCCATGCTGTCCGGCATCGGCTATCTGCCGGCCTCCCCAAACGAAAACAGCATCGCGCTGCTGGAATTCCTGCTGAGAGACAAGCCGGGGAGCGTCACCGAGGTGCTTCGCCTGATACAACGCTACCAGCTGAACATCTCCTATATTAGTTCACAGGAGAACGGAACGGACTACCAGGCGTTCAAAATGGGGCTGTTCGTCGAAAAGAAGGATCGGCTTCAGGCATTCCTCGCCGAGGCGCAAGAACTTTGCACCGTACGCGTGCTCGACTACAACCGCTCCGAGAAGGTTTATGACAACACCATCTTCTACAATTCTTTCGTGTCAGGCCTGATGCAACAGGTCGGCCTGCCCGGCGAACTGCGGGACTCCCTGCTGGTCAACACGAACCTGATCATGCAGATGCTGGACGAGAAGGGGTTGTCGCCATACAAGACTTTCGAGAGCATCAGCCGTTTCGCGGAACTGCTGGTGGCCTGCCGTGGCAACGCCTTCTCCCCGCGAATCACCCGCCACAGAATCACGGACAACACGGATATCATTCTGATTGAACCGCCATGCGGAAGCAATACCGCCATCCTTCGGAGCGCAGGACAGGTGCTGTTCATCGACAGCGGATATGCCATCTATCGCGACGAGATGCAGGCACTCTTCCGCAACCTGCTCCCGGAGTACGACAGGATGGAAAAGCGAATCTTCATCACGCATGCCGATGTGGACCATTGCGGTCTGCTGCCGTTGTTCGACGAGATACTTGCCAGCGCAAAATCAAAACTCTGCCTCTCGCTGGAATACAATGGCCAGAATGGCTACCGTGAGCAGAACCCGCTCCACAGGCCATACGTCAACATCTGCAAGGCACTGACCTTCTATCGTCCGCCCGAACCAGACAAGGTGAAAGCGATGTGGGATGTCCCCGGCAAACAAGCGGAACCGCTGGTTCAGGCAGGCTTCCTCGATTGCGGAGAAATGCACTTCGAGGTCTATCAGGGCCGGGGCGGACACCTTGCCGGCGAAACGGTGCTGATCGACTACGCCCACAATGTCGTGTTCTCCGGAGACATCTACATCAATCTGCACGGACAAACCAGGGAACAGGCCGAATACAACCAGTACGCCCCGGTGCTGATGACCTCCGTCGATACCGATCCCGCCCTTTGCGCCCTGGAGCGAAAGGCCATTTTGCAGCGTCTCGGAGCGGGCCGATGGCAAATCTTCGGGGCCCATGGCATGAAAAAGGAATACACCCTTCAGCTGGAAAGGACGGAATAGCTTTCATTGGCTGTCTAAAGGGCAAAACAGGTCCCTCCCGGGCCAGCGATTGCGCAAAATCACTCTGACCAGATCCCAGCCAAAAGATAACAGGCATGGACATTCTTGACATAGCCGGACGCCGCTGCCACCTCTACGGGCAGAACGCCTCACAATGCCTTCTTGTCCAGCCGCTTGGTCCACATGAGCAGGAGGCGCTGGCATCGGAGACAGAGGCGATTGCCGACGACACACCGATGCCATTCATGCTGGCGGCATTTGAGATTGCGGACTGGGAGTGCGACCTGATGCCATGGAACGACCCTGCGGTCTCGAAACGCCCTGGAACAGGAAGCGGAGCGACCAACACGCTGCATTATCTTCTGGACCACCTTCTACCTTGGCTGAAAGGGCATTACGGTGAAATGCCAGTCGTCCTCGGCGGCTATTCGCTGGCGGGGCTCTTCGCATTGTGGGCGGCGAGAGAATGCGATGCCTTCGCGGGCATTGCCGCCGCCTCGCCGTCGGTCTGGATACAAGGCTGGCCCGAATACGCCGAAGCGCATCCGATGCAGGCTAGGCAAGTCTATCTGAGCCTCGGCGAGCGCGAAGAGAAAACACGCAACCGTGCCATCGCGACGGTCGGTGACCGCATCCGAAGCGAACACGCTATGCTGAAACATCAGCTTGGCGAAGAGAACTGCATCCTTGAGTGGAACCCAGGCGGACACTTCGCGGACTGCGAACTCCGCACCGCCCGTGCATTCCTCTGGAACCTGAAACGGTTCAGGCACCTCACTCGCCTACGGAATGAGGGGCCTTTGGAGCATGGCTCCTACGGCCGCCCAAGGGAATGAGGAATGAGGGGCCTTTGGAGCATGCTCCTACGGCCGCCCAAGGGAATGAGGAATGAGGGGCCTTCGGAGCATGGCTCCTACGGCCGCCCGAAGGAATGGGGAGCCGATTGAGTATGGCTCCTACGGGCACCCGAAGGAATGGGGAGCCGATTGAGTATGGCTCCTACGGCCGCCCAAGGGAATGGAGAGCCGATTGAGCCCTGTGAAGGGCGGCAGGAATTCAGCCGGGGGTGAAGCGAAGCGGAACCCCCGGAAGGAAATGCCCCAAAAAAGCGAACCCCGAAGGGGTGACAGGAATAAGGACTGCTGTAGCGCTGGCGCCTCGCCAGCGGAATGATGTTGCGTCGGCGCCTCGCCGACGGGAGGAATGAGGGGCCTTTGGAGTATGGCTCCTACGGCCGCCCAAGGGAATGGAGAGCCGATTGAGCCCTGTGAAGGGCGGCAGGAATTCAGCCGGGGGTGAAGCGAAGCGGAACCCCCGGAAGGAAATGCCCCAAAAAAGCGAACCCCGAAGGGATGACAGGAATAAGGACTGCTGTTGCGTCGGCGCATTCGCCGCCGACGGCCACCTCCTTGCAAGGCGCCATCTTACACAAAAAAACGCACAGAAATGCGTCCTACGGCATTGTTCGGCCATTCAGGCATATACATACCTAAAAGCACCTCCACGCGCCCCTGAGCTCTCTGGAGGCCATTCTGGGGCATTCGGGTTTTCCAAAAGGGCGTTTTCAAACCGGCGGCTATCAATCCAACTCCACGCCAGTGGGCAGGCGGTAGCTCCATTTGCCATGGGCGTAGTCCACAACAATAGCTCCATGTGGCGTGGGGATTTCGGTGTGGAGGCGCTTCAGCGGACCAGGGACGGGCAGGAAGCGCACCTTGGCGCAGCCAGGCGCGGTCGGCTCGAAGCCAACGACCGAATGGACGAACTGGTAGGCGGGCGTGCCGCCCCACGCATGGGAGTAGTCTCCGCAGTGCCAGCTCTCCTTGAGGCCAGTCGGATGCTCCTCGACTATCGGCACCCAACGGCGCAGCAGGTCGAAGCCAAGCTCCTCCATCAGGTTGCACTTGCGCAACGCCTCGAAGACGAAGTGGCAGAAGTACATCTGCGGAAAAATCATCCGTTCATCCCGAAGCACTTGTCGCAGAAGTACCTGCGCTTCCTTTCCCGCGACCACGCCAGCCAGCACCGCCAGGACATTGTTCTGGACGGTGTAGGTTTCGCGTGATTCGTCGGCGGGCAGCCCCCAGTAGGGCTTGCTTTGGCAGACGCCGACCAGACCGTCCGCGAAGCATCTTTTCTTATTCCGCCAGAGCGTCTTGCGATATGCCTCACGCGCCTTTTCGGCGGTCTTCCGGCACCTTGACGCAAAGCGTCGGTCGCCGAAGTGTTCGGCAAGCAACGCGCTGTCCTCCAGCGAGATGATATAGAGTGCAGTCATTGCGCCCATGCCTCGTGCGGCGGTGGGGTGGTGGTAGGTGATTTCGCCGTCGGCAATCCAGTCGATGAACATGTAGTTTGGCGCCTGGGAGACCAGTCCTTCGGTGCCGACATACTTCTCGAAGGTCTTCAGCACCAGCTTCGTCGCCTCGAAGCATTCGCGGGTAAACGCCTCATCTCCAGTATAAAACAGATAGTCCTTCAGCCAGGAGACCACCATCAGCGAGTAGGAGGTGTGGAACATCACTCCGCCACGGTGGCGCAGCAGTCGCGCCGTGCGGTCGAGGTCGGCCCTGGCGAGCCGTGCGTCGCCATAGAGGACCAGCGACATCAACGTCTCAATCCAGTAGTCGCCACTGCAAGCAGTAACTTCTTGGTGCAGAGGAGAATCCAGGAACATCCGCTGACTGCACATCCGCAATGTGCGGTCGCAGCAATCGCGAATCTTGCCCATCCAGGCATTTGTGCGGTCGGTTTCAAAGGGCATGGTGGGCGGAAGCTCCAGTCCCCGGCGGTGCGCGGTGACTGCCAGAATCGCCACCGGGAGAGCGTCGCGCGTCATCCAATCGGCGGTCTCGACGGTGAAGGTCACATACTGGAAGGAATTCAGGCGCGGAACGCGGTAGGTCTGACGGCCAGGACGGCTCACGTAGTTCATCCGATGATGCGTGTAGCCAGAAAGTTCCGCAAAATCAATGTGGAGCACCGCGCGTCCTGTGGTTTCGATGGTAAACTCTAGTTGCGCAGCGACATGCTCCTCCCACGCGAACTGGATGATTTGCGGCGCTCCGGGCAGAACCACCACGGGAAACCGCCGGTCGCGGAGCGGCTCCGTCCCGAAGGGAGCCGTGATTTTCGCAGGGGCCAGCGGCCGGTCGAAGGGCTCCGGGACATCCAATGTCGAGAGAACGCGTTTGTCGCCGGTCAGCACCGCCTTCTGCCAGGCGGTTGGCTTCGAGCCGTCGGCAAAGGTCGCGCCATGGATGTAGTCGCCATTCGACCAGTTCGGATCGCGCATCACCTGCCAACTCGTGTCTGTTGCAACGACAACTTTCTTGTCCTGATGCACTTCTGCCCAGAAGCCCGGCTGGCCGTATGTCACGCTCGTGTTGCACGCCAGGCCACCCGGCCAGACCTCCACGAACAACTCGTTCTTGCCGACGCGGGCGAATTTCTCCAGCGGGATACGGCTCTTGAACCACCAGCCTGCCTCGTTTCGAGGCCAGCGGTCGGGATCCGGATTGAAGTCGAAGCCCACCTCCACCGGACCGTCCGCCACAAACCTGTCATTCAGCCACACACGGCAGCAGATATCGGCGGAGAACTCTATCCACAAATCACATAAGTCATTTATATTAAATGATTTATAAAAATTAATCTGAAATTGGCTGCGATCTTCGTCGCCCTGCCATTCTGGCAGCCAGATCCACTGTGCGTGTTTGGTCATCGGAAAGAATTGGTCGGTTCGGTGTGTAATGGTACTGTTACTATAGGGCTTTTTGAACGACCCGCAGGGTGAATCCACGCTTTTGGAGCGCAAGGCGACGTTTTTGCCCTATATTCTACATATGCCGGAAACCTCAAGCAAATTGTTGGCGATTGACCTCGGGATGAAGGCGGGGTTCGCCTGGTTCGACAACGACGGACGGTTGCTTCGCGCACGCTCGACGCATTTCGCGGATCGCGCCACGCTTCGGCGTGCACTGCCGGGCATCTGGCGTGAAGTGCCTGGCGTCACTCACGTCGTGGTGGAAGGAGGCGGTTCGCTGGCGGACATCTGGCTCAAGAGCGCCGCACGGCACGGCCTAGCGGCCACGCAGATCTGCGCGGAGCAGTGGCGCGCCGAGGTCCTCACCCCCAGCCAACGCCGCAACGCCCAGACCGCCAAGGCCGCCGCCTGCGTCAAGGCCGCTGAAATCGCCCGGCAGGACGGCTGTCCGCCCTGCCAAGAGTTCCTCGACGACGCGGCGGAGGCCATCGTCTTCGGCAAGTGGCATGTCGGCAAAAAAGCAACAGCCCCACAATCCGGCACATGAAAGGCGAGCTGACACCCATCAAATTCCATCCCAGGCATTATATTCTAAAGTTCAACGCACGCGCGAGGAAAACTGTCCTGCCTTAACCTGCCCCGGGCAATGGGACTTGTGGAACTTCCGCCTCCTTGGGACATAAAACCTTTTCCCTCCAACCTTTAACCCTATCACATACATGTCCGACATCATCACCATGGGACCGAACGGTCTGGTCACCGGCAATCACCCCACCATACCCTTCATCGAAGGAGACGGCATTGGTCCGGACATCTGGAAAGCCACCCGCTCGGTCATCGACGCGGCGGTCGCCAAGGCGTATGGCGGCGAACGCTCCATCGACTGGCTGGAACTTTTGGCCGGCGAGAAGGCCTTCCAGGCCACCGGCAGCTGGCTGCCCCAGGAGACCCTTGACGGCTTTACCAAATACCTCGTGGGCATCAAGGGGCCTTTGACCACTCCGATTGGCGGCGGCATCCGAAGCCTGAATGTCGCCATCCGCCAGGCGCTGGACCTCTATGTCTGCCTTCGGCCGGTACGCCACTTCGAGGGCGTTCCCTCCCCCGCCAAGCACCCCGAGCTGGTGGACATGGTGATCTTCCGCGAAAACACCGAGGACATCTACGCAGGCATCGAATTCAAGGCGGGAACCCCGGAGGCCGAGAAAATCATCGCCTTCCTTAAGAGCGAATTCCCCGAGCGCTTCGCGAAAGTCCGTTTCCCGGAGGAATGCGGCATCGGCGTCAAGCCAGTCTCCAAGGAAGGAACCCAGCGGCTTGTGGCGGCCGCCCTGGACTATGCAGTCCGGGAGGACCGTCCGAGCGTCACGCTTGTCCACAAGGGCAACATCATGAAATTCACCGAGGGCGCTTTCCGTGACTGGGGCTATGCGGTCGCCAAGGAGAAATACGGCGCCCAGCTCATCGGAGAGGGCCCCTGGTGCACCTTCAAGAACCCCCTCAACGGCCATGACATCGTGGTCAAGGACGTGCTGGCCGACGCCTTCCTGCAGCAGATCCAGACCCGCCCGGCGGAATACAGCGTAATCGCCACCCTGAACCTCAATGGCGACTACATCTCCGACGCGCTGGCTGCCGAAGTCGGCGGCATCGGCATTGCGCCAGGCGCCAACATCAACTACGCCTCCGGCGCCGCCGTCTTCGAGGCCACCCATGGCACCGCGCCCAAATATGCGAACCAGGACAAGGTGAATCCCGGCAGCCTGATCCTTTCCGCCGAACTGATGCTTCGCCATCTGGGATGGCGGGAGGCCGCCTCGCTGGTGGTCAAAGGGCTGGAGACCGCCATCGCCGCCAAGACCGTCACCTATGACTTCGCACGCCAGATGGAGGGCGCCACGCTGGTCTCCTGTTCCGAATTCGGGAAACGCATCATCGACGCGATGTGATGGACATTCCGGGGTTCAATCTCAATTCTCCGGAAGACAGCCAGGCGGCCCTGGAACTCAACGAGCGCTTCATCAGCCGCTACACCGAGCTGCTGGACCGCTTCAGCGTCCTCCCCGGCTGCGACGCGATCATCTACGAGCAGCTCAAAGGCGAATTCCCGGCGGATTTCCTCCAGTCCATCAACAACTTCACCTTTCTGCCACCCCCCGGAGATCCGACGCTGGCCACCGCCAACGACATGGCGGACGGGGAAGCCATGCCCTCCCCGGAGGAACTCGCGCAGGAAAATGAAGAGGCCAACAACATCCCCGACGAGGAATTGCCGCCGCAGCTGCGCCTGATGCGCCAGACCGAACAGCATATCCTTCTGGTACAGAACTCGGTCTACCAGCTGCTCTGCGACTGGTGCAACCTCTACGGGGCCGTCCTCCCGCCAGAACGACGCACGGCCGGGCTTCAAGTGCTGATGGTCGCCTCGCTGATGTTGGGAAACATGCGTTCCTGCCTTGACCAGATGGCTTGTTTCCAGTTCGCGATGGCTCTGCAGCTGAGTATCCGGGGTGAGCACTACTGCAAAGCGCTTTTCGATCTCATAAACGAGCTCGGCAGCGCCTTGCCCAACCTCTCCGCCCTCCTTTCATCCCGCGTCAGCGTCCTGGAACAAAACCTCCAGGTCTTCAAAGAAATCCAGCGGCTGCTCAAGCAACTCCCAGACACCCCCCAGGGGGATTTTTAACCAAAGCAACTCGATGAGCGCACCAAAGGCACAATTCCAGCCACCGAACCAGATCGTCTTCTCAGGAGACTGGTTGCGTGGACAGGAGCATCCCACGAGCCAGGCGCTCTTGAAGGAACATCCTCCGCAAGAGGGCGATTGTCTGGCGGCCGCAGATCTCGGCCAATGGGACAGCACGCTGCCCATCGAATTGCTGCGGCTCATTCTGGCTTATCAGAAAGCAGGGTTCTCCCTGAATTTCGACGGACTGCCACCAGGCCTGGTGAAATTGCTGAAACTATGCCAGGGACCCCGGCGCACTTCCGGCACCCAGACTGGCAAAAGCCTGTCGATCCTGCACTATGCGGGCTACTGGGGCCTGCGGGTCTCCACCGCACTCTACGACATCGCAAACTTCACTGGAGAACTGGTCTTGTGCCTGGGACGCATGGTCGCAGGGAAGAGCCAGATGCGTTTCCGGGATTTCCATGACAATGTGATGATCAACGGCCCCCGTGCACTGCCCATCATATCGTTGATCAGTTTTCTGATGGGCATCATCCTGGCCTTCATCGGCGCCATCCCGCTGAAGTGGTTCCAGGCTGAAATGTATGTCGCCAGCCTGGTCGGCATCGGCATGCTTCGTCTCATGGCGCCGGTGATGGTCGGAATTGTCATGGCCGGCCGAACCAGCTCCGCCTACGCAGCCGAACTGGGCACCATGCAGGTCAATGAAGAACTGGACGCCATGCGGACACTCGGAATCCCCCCCATGGACTTCCTGGTGCTGCCCAGGTTTCTGGCGATGGCGCTGATGATGCCATTGTTGGGAATCTTCGCGGACATCGTCAGCATCGTCGGAGGGCTTGTGGTCGCCGTTGTCTACCTGCGCCTTTCCCCGCTCTCCTACATCACTACACTCATAGAAACCACCAGAACCAATGATTTGCTGGTGGGCTTGTTCACATGCTCGGTTCTGGGAATTCTCAATGGCATCTGCGGATGCTATCAAGGCCTGCATTGCGGACGCGATGCGGAAGCCGTCGGCCGGGCCACCACTTCAGCAGTCATCAGCTGCATCATCTGCATCGTCATTGCCGTTTCGCTCATCACGGTCCTCACCGTTGTGCTGTCAGTCTAAAGCCCCCGGATTGCAACCATGCCGACAAGTTGCCGCACGGGACGCACGGCCGCCAAACCTCCCACCTTTAACCTTTGACATGCCTTCTTCTCCGCCCATCGTTGCCGAGCATCTCACCCTTGCCTACGGCGAACGCGTAATCATGAATGACCTGTCGTTTCAGGTCGAGGCGGGGTCGGTGTTCATTGTCATGGGGCCTTCCGGATGCGGAAAGTCCACCTTGCTTCGACATCTGATCGGCCTGCAAAAACCCTCCAGTGGAATGTATCGACTCTTCGGCGAGGATTACTGGTCACAGCCCCCGGAAGAGCAAACCCAGCTGATGAAACGCGTAGGCATCCTCTACCAGCGATGTGGCCTGTGGAGTTCCATGACCATCGCCCAGAACATCGCCCTGCCGCTCCAGCAGTACACTTCGCTCCCGCAAAAGGAAATCGACGCCCTTTGCGAATACAAGCTCTCTTTGGTGGGACTGGGCGGTTACGGCAACTACTACCCTTCCGAACTTTCCGGAGGAATGCAGAAACGCGCCGGCCTGGCACGCGCCATGGCGCTGGACCCGGAGGTCCTCTTCTTCGACGAGCCGTCCTCAGGCCTGGACCCGGTCTCCGCCAACCGCCTGGACGAATTGATGTTGCAGCTTCAGCAGAGTCTCAACTCCACGCTGGTGGTCGTCACGCACGACCTCGACAGCATCTTCACCATCGGCACCACCGCCATTTACCTGGATACGGCCACCAAGTCCATCACCGCACAGGGGAATCCCCACGAGCTGCTCCGAACCACAGAAGACCCCGCCTTGCGAGAATTCCTCTCCCGCGGGGGACGCCGCTGATCAAGGCATTCCAATTTGCGTCATCGCACACTTCTAAACGACTGATTTCCATGTCCAAAACCCCCTCTCAAGTTACCGCCATTGGTTTTTTCGTCCTCACTGCGCTAGTGTTGATGGTTGCCATGCTCATGGCCTTTGGCGGAAATTCCTGGTTCCGCACCGCCGCCACCTATACCATGGACTTCGACAGTTCGGTCAAGGGCCTTTCGGCAGGTTCCCCCGTAATGTTCCGGGGCGTGAAAATCGGCCAGGTGTCCTCCATCCAGCTGCACCCCCAGGACTCCGATGGCAGCAACCAAGAACTGTCCGAGGAGAAGTCCTTCCACTTTCCCGTGCAGGTCAGTGTCGAGATTGAACCCGAAAAACTGGGGTTCCCCGGCACCACCTGGAAACAAATCTTCTCTGGAGATGTGCATGGCAACCGCGAGGAACTTCGGGACTATCTCACGGAATTGGTCGTCAAACAAGGATTGAGAGCCAAGTTGCAGTCCGTGTCCATCCTCACCGGACAACTCTGCATTGAGCTGTCTTTTGACCAGAACAGATTGGAACAGGACAACCCAGAAAAAATCCGTGCCGAAATGCTGGCGGGGATCTTTCCGACCCAGCTTGGCTTCCTCGACCAGGTCTCCAATCGCATCGGAGGCAAAAATTTCCGCAACCAGATGGAAAGCCTCCAGAAGCTCATTGCCCAAGTCTCCGATTATGTCGAAAGCGGGCAGAGCAAACAACTGATGGATGACATTTCCGTCACTGCCAGAAATCTACGCTCGATCACCGAGACATTGGACAAGCAGTTGCCGGCAATCCTCGACGAATCCCATACCGTTCTTGCGGACGCCCACGAATTGGTTTCCGACGGCAAAGAACAACTCCGCACCGTGGTCAACAACATCATCGTCTTGACCACCCGTATCGGGCTTGCGATGGTTTCCGCCCACCAGCTCATGGGCAATTTAAATGACATCGCCACCATGTCCAAACCCCAAATCAATCACCTCCTGAACCAGTTCAGCACGACATTGGACGAGGCGCAACTGGCACTGGTTGACACGCACGCAGCAGTCCAGGAAGCCCGAGACATCCTGGCCCCTGGCTCGCCGACCAGGCAACAGCTGGAACAGACCCTGGACGAATGCCAGAAATCTCTCTCCACCCTACGGATGCTTCTTGACAACCTGAACCGCAACCCACAAATCCTCCTGCTGGGAGAATAGCCCCATGTCAAAACATCGACTCCTTTCTGTTCTGATGCTGGCCTTTGTCTTTTTGGCGCCATCCTGCCTGCCTTTCCGTCAGGAACAGCGGACATATGTCCTCGTGCCGGAAATGGGGACCCCGACAGTAACGCAACCCAATCTTACCTTGGAAGCGGTCCTTCTGCCCGGATACCTCGACCGATATGAGATGGTATATCTCGCGAAGAGTGGCGAATTGGTCAAAGTACGAAAAGCCAAATGGGCACAGCCCCTGGGAGCATTGTTGAAAGACAACCTCTCAGTCGCATTGCGTCAACGCAACACCTCAGACACTCCAAAGGGCGCCATTGTCCTGGAACTGGAGCACTTCCTGACGGATGAATCCGGTGCCTTCCAAGTCACAGGCTTTCTGGAATACCGCCCCGTCCCCGTCGGCCAGCCGGCAATTCGTCACGCAGTCTCCTTCACATTGCCCTCATTGGGGAGTCCCAACGCCAACCGCATCGTTCTGCAGTCCAAGGCGGCCCTGTCACGGCTGGCAGACATGATGTGTTCTGACGAACTCATCCATCCTGCGGATTTCAATCCATGAATTTGACACCCAGGCCATCTATCCTTTCCATTTGGCTCCTGCTGTTTCTCTGGGCGCTCTCTCCATCTGCCCAGGAGGACGCACGGCCGACCTTCCTTTTTCCATCCGCAGCGCAACCCGCTCCGGCGCCGACCGCCGACCTGCGCCGTTCGGAACTCCGGCAAGAGGGCGAAACCGCACTGGCCATGCATGCCCCGGACTTGGCCGAAGAGAAGTTATTGGAATATTGCAACCTGACCCCCGCCGACCTCGCGGAGGCTGGTGCCGCCCGAAGGCTCCTGGCCGAGGCGCAATTCGCCTATGCGGAGAACCTGCTCGCCCAAGGCAAGACAGAAGAGGCCGCGAAAAAGTTCCAAGATGTGCTTCAGACAGTTGAGACATATCTCGCGCTTCCCGACATCCACCCGGGGGCAGATGAAATCGAACGCCTGTATCTGCTCCAGGCACAGGCTTTGATCCGATTGGAGCGCCCCGACGACGCGCTTAAGCTTCTGCTGACGCCAGAGCGGGCCCTGACTTCAAATGCGCAGGACTCGCCAGTTCGATGGGAAGCCCTTCGCCTGGCCTCCCGACTGCATCTTGCGCGGCGCGAATGGTCCGCGGCACTCGGGCTATTGGAACCTTACTTTTCCGCAGTCGTCCCAACGAGGAAGGACGCGGAGCTGATTATGCTGCGTGCCGATGCGGAACTGGGACGGGGAGACTATGCGGCAGCCGCCGAACATTACGCGCAGCTCATTGAACTGCTTCCCAAAGGTGACAAGCACCCGGGGGAGATGCCTGACTTGGAGACCCTGGCGCAACTTCACCGCATCCGCGCCTTGATCGGCACCTGCGATGCCCTCGTCCCCGAGGCGCGACTCGAACGCCTCAATGAGGCAAGGGCAATCACCAGGCGGCTTGCCTCCCAGAAGCCGGAAAACCGCAATGCAGAATGGGGCGATGCCTTCTGGTATCTGGCAAATGAATATGTCCGGAATGTCAACGACCCTTCCTTCGTCCAGTCGCCCTTGCAGGAAGCATGGGAAATCCTGCCCTATTCCGACCCGCATTGGGTGGAGGCGGGGATGCTTCTGGCGCAAGCACAGCGTCAGCAAAAAGATCCTCTCGCAAAGAATACCCTAGAGGAATTGCGCAATCGCCGCCCGGATTCCCCAAAATATGGAGAATTCTCGCTTCAGCTCGCGGAATACCGAAAGGAAGACAACGACCGGACGCGAGCCGCGGAAATCTTTGTCGAATTGGCCACTCGTGATGACATTGACCCCGCCCAACGCGCACGCGCGGCATTCGGGGCCGCCGAATGCCTGGCACTCGAGGGAAAACTCGACCAGGCGCTTGTCTTCTATCGGCAATCCGCCGACAACAGCAACGACCCACGGCAGGCAGTGACCGCGCTGCTTCATTCCGCACAGGCCGCCCAAAACGCCGGGAACCTGGAATTGGCCATCGCCTTGCAAGTGGAAACCGCCGACCGTTTCGGGAAAAAGCCGGAAAATGGTGATGAAACCGATGACGCACGGAAACTCCGCCTGCGTGCGGCAGAAGCTCGCCTGGAGGCCGCATTGCTCTGCCGACAAGACGCCAAGGAGGAAGCCTACACGCGAGCCATCGCATTATTGGATGGCTTCCTGCAGGATGCCCCGGATTCGACACGACGTGACGAGGCGCGGCTTGAGAAAAACCTGATCCAGTGCCTGCTGGCCGCGCAGAACAGCGAACTGCTTGCCGATGCGCAAAATGCCTTCCGGCAGCTGGCCAACGACACAAGCGTGGAGGAACGCCTTCGCACCATCGCCTTCTTTGAAGCCGCGCGGATTGCCCTTCGAAAACAGGATCTGGAGACCGCAGGAAGCATCCTGGATGACTTTCTGGCGACGTATCCCCAGTCGACATACGCCCTCCGCGCCGCGCATCGGCGTGTTCTTCTGGCAATGCAGCTGGGCCAAAAGGAGACCGCAAATGAGCTGGCCTCTTCGTTGCTTCAGAAATGGCCCGGCACCTCCGAGGCCGCGCAGCTCACACTGCTGTTGGCGGACACCGCCTTGTCCACTGCGACCACACAAGGCTATCAGGAGGCTCTCCGGCTTTACCGGCAGGTGCGCAGTCCGGCGTATTCCGACGAGTCGGCAATCGCCCAGGCCCATTTTGAAAGCGCCAACTGCCTTTTTTTGATGGCTCTTCAAAATCACCCTGAGGAATTCTTTGCGGCCGCGCCAGCAAGCGGGGACGCCACGCCGAAACCGCAACCGACACCCCGGGAGGCCCAGGAGCAACTTATCGCGCAGGCCATTGCCGAATTGGAGGCATTCAACTCCGCAGCCGCTCCGACTCTGACGCCACAGGTCTGGATGCTTCATGGCGAACTGCTGGCTTTGGCTGGGCACCCCGCCGAGGCACGGGAAAAATTCCGTCTGGTGCGTGAGAATTCCGGCAATACGATCCTGGGCTTCGCGGCGCTTGGCAGAATGGCCGAGATGCTAATCGCCGAGGCTGGCAATGCAGAAGGTGCGCAAAGCAACGAAAAGTTGCAGGAGGCCATCAACACCCTCGCGCATATCCTCGCAAATGCAAAGCAGGATGAATTGCTGGCGATGGCGCACTTCCGTACGGCGCAATGCCTGCGGGAACTGGGACATTACCGCGATGCCGGAAAGAACTACGAGGATGCCCTTCGGCACTACAAGGAGATCTGCGTGGACTTCGAGAGTTCGAGCACGCCGGAACGTTCACCACGCTACTACACGCTGGCCGTCTTTGAGCTGGCAGACCTTGCCGACGAAATGGCGGATCCCACTTTCCTGGAACAGGCCGCGCAATTTCTGACCGCATACTCCCAGCACCGCGAGTTCCCTCTTGCCGAACGCGCCCAGCAACGCGCATCCGAACTTCACCAGTACGCACAGCGGCTCAAGTAGCCACCGGCCCTTGCTCCAGCCGGTGTGACTACACGAAAGGAATCCTTCCGAACTTCAATTAATACCCGGATTCTCCATGAAATACCGTATTGCCACCATCTCCTTCGTTCTTGCACTGTTCGCACTTGCCCAGAGCTACACGGATGCCGTGCGTGCCATCGTAGGCGACACCGTCATTACGGATTTTGACCTGCCGCAGTCTGTCGCCGCGGCTGTCGCCATGCTGCCGCCCAGCCTTTCCCCGGAGCAACGGAAGGCAGAAATCGAACATCTTCAGGAACGGGCGCTGGACAATGCCGTTGACCAGGAACTCATTTATCTGGAGTTTCAGGATCTCAAAGGCACGGTTCCCATGTCGCAGATTCAGGAGGAACTCAACCGCTTTGTCACGGAACAGGCGGGCGGAAGCGAAGAGCGTTTCCGCGAGATGCTCCATCGCGAGAACATCACCTTCCAGGAATTCCAGGAGCGCATCCGAAAGCATTTGGCGGTCGAGTGGCTGCGTGCCGACCGTTGCCGGCGTGGCGTTATCGTAACCGAGGCGCAAATCAGGGAGTATTTTGAAACCCACAGGGCGGATTTCGACGCCCCGGTCAGCAACCATGTCCAAGTCATCCAGTTGCGCAATGACGGCAAATACGCCGAGAACCTCGACGACACCATCGCGTTGATTCGACAGAAACTGCGCAATGGCATTTCCTTTGAAAAACTCGCCGAGGAGTATTCGGAAGGAGGCGCAGCCGACCTGGGCTGGCAGACCAGCCTCGCGCCCGCCCTCCAGAAAATCGTGAACCTGCTTCGTCCTGGTGAAATCTATTGGCAATCTCTGAGCTTGGGTGACAGTACTTACCTAGTTCGGCTGGTCGACCGCAAAGGCGGTCCCGCAACCACCCTCACGCATGAGCGTCACGATGAAATCGAGCAGCTGCTTTATGCGAAAGCCGTCGAGGCAAATTACAAAAAATACATCGAGCGGCTTTACATGAAATTCCCTGTCCGGCGGTTCTAGGCTTCCTAGTTCAATTGAAAAATCCCGCCCAGGGATTACATTAAGCAACCTGTCAAAAACAATTCCACGGAGAGATGGCTGAGTGGCCGAAGGCGACGGTTTCGAAAACCGTTGTAGGGCTTCCCTACCGTGGGTTCGAATCCCACTCTCTCCGCCAGGCAAGCCAAAGCAAGCGCCCCCACGGGCGCTTTTTGGTTTGACGCAGGAGGAGCGGGATTCGGGCGGGCCGGCGGGCGAAGCCAGGCACGCCAGGCGCGGCGAAGGACGCGCCGGAACCCATCGGGTTCGACCGCGAGGCCGCAAGGCGGCGAGCAGAGCCGAGGCAGGACGAGGCAATCCCACTCTCTCCGCCAGGATGCATCAAACTTATTTATAGACAATTGAGCAGAACTATGCCAGAGTCTCCCGGTCATCTTTTGGGGCTAAATCTTCTCATCGAATCTTGCTCTGGTATAAACTTTGGGAACTATATCTTCAACTTGCCTAATGGGTAAATGGGACGGATGGGACAGTGGCTTGCGATTACCTTGTCCCGCATGTCCCAGAAATCTTTTGGAAACCAGGCAAGTTAACGATATAATTCCCTAAACTTTTTGCCATCATCCTCGCTGGCGGGACGTATATTAACTGACATTATATAGACAATAGAGCAGAACTATGCGGGGCTCTCCCGGCCATCTTTTTGGGGCTAGATCTTCTCATCGAATCTTGCTTTAGCGGCTGCCTTCCGTCAAAAATACGCCGGCCAGCAGTAGTGGATGGTGGGTTTACCCCCCAACCACCCGCCCTTTCAAATTTAACGCACCTTGTGGGAGGATGCAAGCCCGTTCCTGGATAGTCATGAAAGTCATTCGGTGAACAGGAAAGCCTGTGCTTTTCTGGGACGTGTCACTTCGCACCGCGTACATGGGCATGACTCATACATGGACATGACTGTGACGAACTCATCGGAATCGGAGAGCCGGACAGCGACCTTCCATTGTCTTCCTGGATGGTTGTGAAAATCACAAAAAGAGGTACCGGTGGCTTTTCCGAAATTAACCAGACAGCAGTGGTGCCGGTATAGACTTTTTGCCATCATCGGCGCAGACGGAACGTATATTTACCATCATAAACGGAAACGAACAAAGGGGAGAGCATGGCAGGGCGTTCGCCAAGCGGCCGGCTAGCAGCCTTCACCGTCAATTTCTCAAAAAGCGATTATGGTAAAGACAACAGCAATCCTCTCCACGAACTTCCACTGAAAGGCATATTTCTATCCAATCCCTTTAGAATAAGGAAACACGACCATGAGCTGTAAGGAAAACTCCCGTTTGGAATGGTTTAAAACAATCGGAACGCGGCTTCTCGCCCTCCTGACGGGAACCGTCATCCTCTGTGCTTCCCCCATTGCGCAATGCGTAGAACACGCACGCATGGACCGAAGCCGCCTGAACATCGGCGCCTACACCCTGCGCGAGACCTCCCGCACCGAACAGCACATCCGCGACATCGCCGAATGCGGAATCAACTTCATGGTCTGCGTGCCGGACGACCGCGCAATGCTCGACCTCTTCCAGAAATACGGCATCGGCGCCGTGGTGACCGGCACCCTGCCCGGATGGTGGGGCAGCGACGGCAGGAACGCCGGAAAGCTCCGTGAAATCAACCCCATGGAGAAATACCTCGCGGCCGCCCAGGAGTTCCAGGACCACCCCGCCATCTGGGGCATCGACATCGGAGACGAGCCCTCCGCGCGGGACTTCCCGTATTACGGCGAGATCTTCCAATGCGTCCAGGAGAAATTCCCCAACCAGTTCCCGTATATCAACTTATATCCGATGTACGCCTCCGTCTCCGAGAATGACGCCACGCAGACCGTCAATCAGCTTGGCACCCCGACCTATCTCGAACACATCGAGAAGTACTGCGAGAATGTCCCCTCGGACTACATCTGCTACGACTACTACCTCTACCACGCTGGCGTGGAGCGCCACTACGAGAATCTCCGCATCGTGTCGAACGCCTGCCGCCGCACCGGCCGGAGCCTCTGGATCGTCCTGCAGGTGAACTCGTGGGACAAAGACAAGTGGATTTCGTTGAACCAGCTCCGCTTCCAGGCGAACTCCTCGCTCGCCTTCGGCGCCGAGAACATCATCTGGGCATGCTACTCCCGCGCCTGGTGGCACAACCAGGTCCTCACCGACGAAGGCGAGAAGACTCAGCAGTACGACAAGCTCAAGCAGGTGAATGCCGAAATCCATGCGCTCGGCGACGAGTACATGCGCTACCGCAATGTCAGCACGCACTTCCTCGGCTTCCTTCAGAACTCCGAGACTCTGGTCAAGCTGCAGGACACGCCAATCATGGAGAACTTCTCCACCGATGTCTTTGCCGACCTGAAGAGCGACCAGGCCTACGGCATCATCGTGGGGCAGATGGAATCCAGAACCGACGACGGCTCCTCCGCGTTGTTCATCTGCGCCGCCGACGACCCGATGGACGAACATCCCACGCAATTCCCCGTGACCTTCCGTTGCGACGGCTTCCACGTCACCGCAATTGGCGCACCGCTGGAACAGAACCCGGATGGCTCCTACACCCTGACCATGACCTCCTGCGGAGGCGCGCTCGTGGTCGCCAAACCGTAACGCCGGGACGACGGACGTCAGGCCAGCCGGGACGACAGACGACGGACGACGGACATCAACCTCTAACCTCTAACCTCTAACCTC
>JAFPYX010000039.1 GCA_017417585.1 Victivallales bacterium | reverse complement strand
TGATGTGAAGTTATTGTGTGAGACACTTCATATCGAAATTCCAAATGAGTATAGATAACTGCAAATAACAGTTTGTAGGGGAGTTCTGATACTCCCCTATAAAAATGGCTATTTATCAACTGTTTGTTGTGACATAGCCAATCGAAAATATCGTGACCCCCTAGTTTTATATGAGTATTTGAAGTCTCATATTGCTGACGAGGCGATGTACTACATTTTCCTCGATGAAATCCAATTTGTTGCCAATTGGCCGGAGATTGTCAATTCACTAAAGGCCAAATATCGCAATGTCAGCATTTTTGTCACTGGGTCGAACAGCGATTTGCTTGCCGATGACAAAGAACGCATTTTGGGCGGACGGACTCTCAATTTTCGCATCATGCCGTTTTCCTTCTCGGAATATTACAATTATCGAACGGAACTAAATGGTCATATTCCCCGTGATGTCGAGGTCGAATTCTCCAATTACATGCGTTGGGGCGGTTTCCCGTTGATATTTGCAGAAACCGACGATGACCGCAGGCAGGTCATGCTGGAATCCATTTTCGATTCCATCGTCCTGCGCGACATCGTGACTAAGTTGAAATTAAAGAATTCCTACCAGCTGGAACGTGTTCTGGATTATGTCATCGCCTCGACGGGGAATTACATTTCTGGAAGAAGCATCACGGAAAGATTCGCTTCGGAACAACCCGATTCCGCATCCTTGCCAAAAGTCCTGGAATACCTTCACGGCATCGAGCAATCGTGTATTGTCAACATTGTTCCACGGTTTGACGTCATTGGTTTGAAGGTACTGGAATTTAACAACAAATCCTACACCTGTGACCCCTCGTTTGTCAATCTCAAAAAGTCTCTTGTCAGCGATTTATACGGTGCGATATATGAGACGATCGTGTACAATGAACTCATCTTCCGAGGTTATACGGTGCGGACAGGCAGCGTATATGGCAAGGAGATTGACTTTGTTGCCACGAGAAGGCAGGACGAGAAGCTCTACATCCAGGTGGCGTATGAAATCACAGATGGCAACCGAGAGCGGGAATTCGGCAATTTTGCCGCAATCCGGGACAACTATCCCAAAATGGTCATCTCCCGTGACAGAATACCGCTCTCCGACAACGGCATCATCCACCGCAATATCATTGATTTTCTTCTGGAGGCTGAATAGTTACGAGAGGAAATAGTGTTTTGTGGGCAAGAGGAGGATTATGAAAGACTTCATTGCGTATTGCGGACTGGATTGCGAAACCTGCGAAGCCCGTATCGCGACGGTGAACCATGACGACGACCTGCGCCGGAAGGTCGCTAAACTCTGGTCGGAACTGAACGGCGTGGAGATCACGCCAGAGATGATCCATTGCACCGGATGCCGGATTCCAGGCGTGAAGACGCCATATTGTGAATCGCTGTGCCCAATCCGAAGGTGTGCGCAGGAACGCGATTGCACGACATGCGGAAATTGTGGCGAAATGCCACGATGCGAGAAACTCGGCAGAATCGTGGCGAACAACCCGGAAGTGCTGAAAAATCTGCAAGGATAGCCGGATTCTTAGTTGAACTGTGCTTGGCATAAATATTCGATAAGTGCAGGAAAATCACGCATTTTCTGGTAAACCATGATCTAGGATATAGATTAAGCAAAAAAAGCATTGGAGCGAAACTTTCCAATATCATACCCCAAGGAGTGACGATGATTTCCAAACTGCCCAAAGGAGGTTGTATGCTGAAATATATGTTTGCCCTGCTGTTTGCCGTACTAAGTATACTGCCAAGCATTGCCGACGAGACAGCGGTTGAGCCGAAGACAGGGATAGTCCAACTTGTGCCATCGGACAGAATTCCCGTCACCATCCCGCCAGAGTGGGAGATTGTCTTCTATGATGAAATGCAGTGGGGCGAGATTGCCCTGAGGATTTCAGCGAAGGACAGGTCTTTTGAAATGGGATTGGATTTTCAAGATGCCGAGATTGGAAAAGACCTTTTTGAAATTCCGAAGAAGATGAGATCCTGCTTATATAAAAATATGGTAGATGCCTGGGAGAAGAATTCGGTGGAAAGAACGCAAAGCAAAGTCTTTCCCCTGCGAAGATTTGCGCCGTCTGGACGTTATGGATGTGCTGTTCGTCTGACCGACAAAAGATTTCATGGGTGGTGGGCTGCTACTCCACCTGAAGGAGAAGAAGGAGAATGGAAATACGTCACCGTCGGAATCTGTCGGGCAGGTGAAGGCACAGGGCTGGTCTTTAACCTGTTAACCAATTCGGTGGACGATGAGAAATATGTTGAACTTCTGGAGTATATCGGCTCGCTGATGATTCCGGAGCCTGGCGAGGATGGCTGGAAAATTTCCGACGGTGCCATCGCCGCAAAACTCGCCCAGGAGGAGTTCGCCAGGCGCTATCCGGCGGAAGAACTGCTGCCGCAAAGGCCTTATTCAGTGATGCGTGAACAGGACAAGTGGATTGTCACGGGAAACAAATGGCAAGACAGGCCTGGAGGACGCGTGTATCTGGAGATAGACGGCGCCACTGGGGAGATTTCGAAGGTTACCAACGACTACATGCCGAAATCGAAAACCAGCCAGGATGCGCAGACCGCTATACCGCCCGAAACAGAAAGTCGTGGGGACGTTGCCGACAACAAACTGCCATCCCCTGATGGACAGCAGCCGATACCATTGACGACGCCAGAAATAACGGCTGAAGCCACGCTTGCATTGGACGGTGATGCGGAGACGTTGCTGGCATTGGGCTGTCGCTACAAGAAAGGGCAGGGTGTTCCGCGCGATGTGAAATTGGCCGAAAAGTATCTGAGAGCGGCAGGGGAGAAAGGAAGTGGGAAGGCCTGGTGTGAACTTGCCAATCTCTATGAATATGCTTCGCTCGTGCCCAATGGGGTTGGCGAGGCAATTTCCTGTTATGAGAAGGCGGTGGAATTGGGATATCCCGATGGCTTTGCGGAACTCGGCAGATGCTATCTCGATGTATTCGGTGTCCACTACGATGCTGAAAAGGCAGTGGCTTTGTTTCGCAAAGGCGTTGAAGGTGGCAGTTATTATGCCATGCATGGGCTTGGCGGGTGCTATTTGACCGGCCAAGGTGTTGAACCTGATCCGCAGGAGGCGGAGAAGTGGTTTGCGCGTGCGGTGGAGCTTGCCAGGAAACTGGCAGAACAGGGGGATGATGTCGCTCTCGCAAATCTTGGGGAATGGTATTTGTTTGGCATGGGACTACCCGAAAATGAGAAACTTGCCCGAACCTACTATGAGAAGGCGCATGACCTTGGAAATCTGCATGCGACCATATATCTGGCCGACTTATATCTGTATGATGAAGATGACTCCAAATGGAGGGATACGGCAATAAAGTTGTTCCAGGAAATGGTTGATATCGGGTATCCATACGCGGCAATGGAGCTGTTCAAACTCAGAGCCGGGGACAGTTTGACATGCGGCACTATGAATCAGGAGCAGCAGGAAGAATTTACCCGCTTGGTGAAACGACTGGAGGAACGTGGAAAGCAGATGGTTTCTTATGCCTACATGGAATTGGGATTTCTTTTCGGGAAGTATATCATTGCTGGCGATCGGAAACAGGCAGAGGCTTATTACCGCATGGCCGCAGAATTGGGCAGGCCAAGCGCATATTACGAACTGGGGATGATGCTCCGAGACAACAATCCGGAAGAGGCAAGAGACTGCCTGGAAAAGGCTGCGTCAAGAGGAAACAAGAATGCCTTGGGGGAATTGTGCATCGCTGACGGGATGGCGCTGGCAATGATGAATATGGATCCTAAGATGAAATCCAACTCCTTTATGCGTGCGGTAATGGGAGAGAATATGGAACTTTTTTTGAGTACCTGCGCACTCCATTTGAAGCGCATGGAAAAATACGGGATGGATACCATACTGCGTGAGCCTTGGGAACCGGATATGGATTCCCGATTTGAAAATGTGACGTTTGGAGAATGGATGAAAAACATGAGAAGTGCCGCCGCTGAAAATCCCTTTGTCCGTAAGGTTCTGGAATATTATGATAGTATGCCGTGATCAGGCTTGACAAGTAGGAATAGAAGGGCAAAAAAAGGAACGATCTGTTGAGTCGGGGTGAAAAACTTGGTTACCAAGAAAGTCCCGAAGGGATGGCAGGAAAAAGCCGGATTGGTATTCTAAGTCTTCAATATAAATTCCCTCAAAAAGAAAGACAAATGAGGTAATTGCAAAAGTAACCTGGCGACAGAGCACCTTGAATGCCCTGGAGAATTTTGCAATTGCCTCTATAGTATAAGAAATGGCCGTTTTACCCATGAAGTCCTTTCTCATCTTCGACATGGACGGCGTGCTGCTGGACACGATGCCACTTTGGGAGCATCTCGGCGCGGACTATCTGGCTGCCAACGGCATCCCGGAGACACCGGATCTGCGCGAAAAGTTGCTTGCCATGACGATGCCCGAAGCCGCCGAACTCTTCCGCACCAAGTATGGCATGACGCTTCCCCCCGAGGAGATCATCGCCGAAATCGATGCGATGGCCGAGGAGTTCTACACCGCCAAGGCACCGTTGAAGCCAGGCGTTGCGGAAGCTCTTCCCGAACTGCGGCGACGCGGCTACCATTGCGTCCTTGCCACCGCCACGGATCGCCGCCTTGCCACCGCCGCATTCCGACGCACGGGAATGGAATCATGTTTCCAGCAGATTTTCACCTGCACGGAACTCAATCTCTCCAAGAAGGATCCGGCTTTCTATCGCGCCATTCTCCAAGCGCTCAAGGCAAGCGCTGGCGAATGCGTGGTCATCGAGGATGCCTTGCACGCCATCCAGACCGCCTTGGCCTGTGGCATCGACACCTACGCCATCTATGATGAAAGCGCCCGCGAGGTCTGGCCGCAAATCCAGTCCATCGCCACTCATGCCTTCTTGCATTTCGACCAGTTGCTGGAAGTGCTGTAGTCAGACAATTCAGCCCAATGTCGAAACTTTTTCTCAAGGTTCTCGGTTCTCAGACTCTTAGGACCTTTAACCTTTAACCTTTAACCTCTAACCTCTAACCTCTAACCTGTTATGAAGACATTGCTTTTCCAAGGCGACTCCATCACCGACGCGGGCCGCACTGACACCCTCAACTTCATCAGCCCCGGCTGGCCGCTCATGGGCATGGGATTCGGCTATCCGCATCTGCTCGCCTCGAAGATCTGCGCCGAGCATCCGACCGAGTGGACCGTGCTGAACCGCGCCGTCACGGGCAACCGCGTCGTGGACCTCTACGCCCGCTGGAAACTCGATGCCCTCAACCTGAAGCCGGATGTCATCAGCATCCTTATCGGCATCAACGACATCTGGCATGAATTCAGCCGCCAGAACGGCGTTGAGACCCCGCGCTTCGACGAGTTCTACCGCCGGCTTCTGGACTGGTCTCTGCAGTCCAATCCAAATGTCAAATTCATTCTTCTCGAGCCATTTGCCCTCTATCACACCGCCGTCACTGAAGAGTGGCGGAAGGAAGTCGTCGAGAAGCAGGAGGTCGTACGCCAGATCGCCAAGGACTACAACACCATCTTCATTCCTCTGCAGTCGGTCTTTGACGAGGCGACCAAGCGTGCGCCTGGCGATTTCTGGCTGGCGGACGGCGTCCACCCGACGCTTCCCGGCCATCATCTCATCGCCAAGGCGTGGCTCGCCGCCACCCAGGGGATGTTCTAGGGAACTACTTCGATAAATTGGGGTTCATTTAACGATATGATTTCGGCGGTGTTTCCCAGGCAGGAGCCCAATTGAACTTTTTACCCAAGGCTTAAAGCTTAAAGTGAAAAGATTCCGCCATGTCCCGCCGGCAGGGCGGCTTGAAATCTGGCTTGTGATTCAAGCAGGCCCCTTCCTGGGGAATACGGCTATTATTAAAAACAGGTAGTCCGCCATAAGAAACCGGCCGCGGCACAAATCTTGCACCGCGGCCGGTTTGATTGATTCACGAATTGTCAGCTAGGCTTAGAACGCGAAGGTGACGGAGACGCCGCCCCAGAAGTTCTCGCTGTTGTTCCAGCTGTCCTCTGCCCAGGCGGCACGGGTGTCGTGGTCGATCGCCCAGGCACCAGCAACGTAAGCCTTGAGAGAGATGTACTTGTTGACGCTGTAGGAAGCGTAGAGCTTCAGCTCGGCCGCGTTGACCGCGTCGTGCCCGAAGCCGTTGAAACGCTTGTCGCCCCAGTACCAGGTGTTCTTCAAGCCGACCTTGATAGCGTCGTTGACCTTGTAGCTGAGGTCACCATAGACAGTGCCCCACCACGAGTAGTTGCCATTGAGATGGTAGGCGACGGTGGTGCCGAGCTTCAGGGCGGCGGGGCCGTCCGGATCCAGGACATTGTCCAGGCTGGCACCCACTTCGAGGAGCTGGTCGTCATCGAAGACCGCACGGGGATACTGCCAGTACTTGTAGTTGATGTCGAGGGTCAAGTCGGAGATTCCGCCGAGCTTGTCAGCGGCGATGGTGTAGTTGTATCCGAAGACATAGTCCACCTCTTCCGCGCGGTATTTGCGGTTGTTGTTGTATGCGCCGCTGCGCTCAGGGCGGTTGATGTCAGTCATGTCAAACGGGGCCCAGAAGTCCGCATAGAAGCCACACAGGGTAATATAGGCGTCAATGGAGGCGATGGGGTCGGGGTTGACGACCTTGCCCTTGGAGACATAGCGGCTGTTCCAGTCCAAGGTCAACTCGATGTCCGGCTTGAAGGCGCAGGACTCTTCTTCGACGGCTGGGGCATCCTGTGCGAAGGTGACGCCAACCAGTGCGAACAACAGAAGGAAAGACAAGCAGGCACTCAGTTTTTTCATGATTTCCTCTTTCTTGAAGTAGTGAATTTTGTGGGTGGGGAACTAACGGGGAAAGAAAAAAGAGGTTCGCTCTTGCACCAGAATTAACCTGGCGAAGCACTACTGGAAAAAGAATATACCCCCTTTCCTTGATTTTGCTATGAAAAAAGCAAAAAAGAACCCAAATATGCGGGAAAAGTCAAAATTTCAGGGGGAAATCCAAAGTGTTTTCCACTTTCTGGTAAGCCTGCCGTGCCGTTTTAGTGATAAGTGAAAAGATCTCCCATTCGAAAGCACTCTCCGGTGACCTTGTTGACTGCGCGGAGGATCTTCTGGCGGACCTTGGAGGAGAGGTAGCGCCCCCGGCACGCCTTTGCCATCATCTTGTGGGTGAGCTGTTCGGTGGAGGCCTCCACGATCTGGTGGTTGGAGATATGCCTTTCGGTCAGGATCGTCGCGAGCGGCTGAAGTCCATATTCGCGAGTCTCGCCCAGGCAGTCCAGGCGGGCGGCGCTTGAGTTATCGGAGTTGGTTCCAGGCATCGGTGCCATATTTTTCCGTCACGAGAGTATTTATTTTATCCATGAAGGCACTGTCTGGCTGGAATGCCGAGCAGGAGATGCCCATGACTTTGTTCAGTCCCTTCAGCAACGCCTCCCGCAAGATGTTTCGCGGGGAAGGCAGTCCGCCCTCGCCAAAATGCAGGCTTCCCTGGTGAAGGAGCCCCTCGGCGGTGCGCCGCTGCGCGCTTCCGGCGATTTTCCGCCCGTCCAGCAGGAGGTCATATCGGGTGGGGTTGGTGAAGCAGACCATCGTGGCGCGCTCGACGCTGTGCGGGATTTCGGTCTGAGCAAGTTCCACCGGAAGGCCCAGTTGCCGAAGGGCTTCCTGGACGGAGCGGTTCAGACAGTCATAGCTGCGGATGCGGTCGAGGCCGTTGAGCCAGTGTTCAGGGGGAAAAGCCACGGAGTAGGTGAAGTCGCAGTCGTGATAGACCACTCCGCCGCCGGTGGGCCGCCGCACGTAGGCATAGCCCTCCGGCGCGGCGTCATGGCGCTGGACATATCCGAGCGAGACCGCCTTGCGGTCCCACTCGTAGGTTCGCAGGATGGGGCTGCCGAGGGATGCGACCTGCTGGAGCATCGCCTCGTCGGCGGCCATGTTCCAAGCCGGCGAGTGCGCCCCGTCCTGCCAGCAGAGCCAGTGTTCGGCGGACGGTGGTGTTGCGGAGTGTTGCGGCATGGTGCCTAGAATTCGAAGGGCGACTGCGCCAGTCGTTGCTTGATGGTCTCCATCACCTGCGTCTCCGCCCCGACGGTGGCGGCCTCGAAGGTGGCGGAAAATCGCACGAAGTGCCCGACGTCATCCCACGGCACGGTGGAGATGAGGTGCTCGGTGATCATCCACTGGCTGAATTCCTCCGCATTTGCGAAGCGCCGGCCGCCCTTGAGGCCTTTTGGAATCTCGACGTAGAGATAGAAGGAGCCGCCGGGAACCTTGGCGTCAAAGCCGAGTTCCCTGAGCAGCCCGACCAGCGTGGTGAGGCGGCGGCGGTATTTCTCGCAGATCTTCGGGGTGATGGTTTCCTGTCGGTCCAGTGCCTGGATGGCTGCCTTCTGGATGGCGAGGAACTGCCCGGAGTCCGCATTGTCCTTCACGGTTGCGAAGGCCTTGACTGCAGATGCGTTTCCGCAGATCCACCCGAGGCGCCAGCCGGTCATGTTGAAGCCCTTGGACATCGAATGGAGCTCGACGGCGACCTCCTTGGCACGGGGGCGCGTGAAGATGCTCAGGGGCTTGCCGGCGAAGTTCAGCGGGGCGTAGGCCGCGTCCACCACCAGTAGCGCGCCGATTTCACGCGCGAAGGCGATGGCCTCGTCGTAGAACTCCGGGGTGGCGAGTGCGCCCGTGGGGTTGTTGGGGTAGTTGAGATAGATGAGCTTGGCGGCCTTGCGGTCTTCGGCGGAGACCAGCGAGAAGTCCGGCAGGAAGCCGCGCTCCTTTGTGAGTGGCATCTTGACCACGCGCCCACCCAGGTAGGCCGTCCAGGTCCCCAATACGCCATAGCCGGGCGTGGTCATCAGCGCGACGTCGCCGGGGTTGATGAAGACGGAGGGCAGAAGCGTGAGGGCGGACTTGCTTCCGATGGTGTGGTTGATCTCGGCGTCGGGATCCAGCTCCACGCCATAGAGGCTCTTCATGTAGTTCTCCACCGCGACCTTGAATTCGCGGCAGCCGTTGTCGGAGTAGAAGCGGTTTTCCGGCTTGCCCGCCTCGGCGCACAGCGCGGCGACGACCTCGGGGAAGGCCGGCTCGTCCGGTTCGCCCACGCCCATGTCGATTAGCGGCAGTTCCGGATGCGCGGCCTGGGCGGCGCGCTTGGCGCGCTTGATCTTCTCGAACTTGTAGATGACGGTGCTCTGGCCGAAGGTGCGTCCGCCGATGCGCTCGGCGAAGAGTTCCTGCATGAATGAGTCGGTTGGCATGGCGGGTATGAGCGATGGGCGGATTCCGGTGTCCTTGTGTGCGTTTCTAGAGGAAGACGATCAGCCCTTGAGGGCGGCGAGCAATTCAGGCGGTAACGGCGCGAGGGCGTCGATCACCGCGGTCTTGTTGTTGGGAAGGGTGATGGTCTCGCCGATTTCCTTGCCCAGCATGGTCTTGGCCAGGGGGGTGCCGTAGGAGATGCAGTTGTGGTCCGGGTCGTTGTCGAGGAGTCCGAGGATGGTGATGGCCTCGGTGTGGTCGTCCTCCGTATATTTCAAGGTGACCACGCAGCCGGGGACGACGACATTGCTGACGCGGACGTCCGCGAAGTCCGTGGCGCGCAGCTCGGCGACCTGCTGTTCCAGCTGGAAGCGCAGCTTGCCCAGCTCCCGCTGGCGTTCCTTGGCCGCCTTGAATTCGGAGTTCTCGGAGAGGTCGCCGTGGCCCTTGGCGGTCTTGATGTCGTCCTCGTTGGCCGGGATCTCCACGTCGATGAGGTTCTGGAGGCGCTTCTGCAGTTCCTGGAAGGAGCGCACGGAGGTCTGTGGGACGATCGTGAGGCGCTTGCGGTTCGCGTTGTCCGCGACAAAGACCGTCAGGTAGGGATACAGGCGGCAGATGCGGACCAGCAGCGCCTGCCGTTCGTCCGCGTCCAGGAGCGGCAGCCGCCTGGCGCAGTTGATGAGGTCGCGGCTGACGGTTTCATCGCCATTGAGCATCAGCGCCCGCTGGAAGCTCTCGTCGGAGAGCAGCAGCCTGCGCAGCTCGCGCTGGCTTTTGAGGTAATTGCCTTTGAGTTCCTTGCGGAGGACCTTGAAGAGGACGTACGGCTTGGCCAGGAAGGTCGCGCGGTCGGGGTCGGACTTCGGGGCCTTCCAGAGCCAGAAGAAGTGGTCGGCGGAGGGCTTTTCTTCCTTGAAAGCCAACTTGATCTGCTTCACGAAATGTTCCTTTAGGGCCGGGTCGGCGGCCACGAGCTTTTCCGTGACTCCCCAGAGGCGGTAGGGCATCCTGAGCGTGGCGTCGATCAGATAGTCGCCGCCCTTGGCTGCCAGGGTGGTCAGGAACCAGGCGGGCACCAGCTTGGTGGGCATCTTGTCCGAGATGGTCACGAAGAGGTCGACATTGTTCCAGGCGGCCACCTTGTCGCAGATTTCCTTCAAATAATCCGCCAGGTTGAGTTCCGAGGCGGTTGCGGCCTCGCGCTGGATGATGGCGACGGCGCTGCACCAGCTCGGCGCGAGATCGACGCGGGCGGCATCGCGGTTCAACAGCGCCTTGACGGCATCCAGGTTGGCCGGCGGGTCGGCGAGGACGAGCTTTTCAGTGCGGGTGAGGCGTCCCTCCAGTTCGGCGATGGAGCGGCTTTCATCCCAGCGGGGGAGGGGGCGTGAGGCAGTGGTCGGTGCTGCAGTCATAGTTGTGTTTCCAGGAATTTTAAGGATTATGATTTTTCAGGGGAAAACGTGGCGCATTTCAAGGCTGAAAGAAGGGCTTGTGCCATTTGTCGAAATGCTTGTAGTTTTTGGGGATGCTGTCCAGAATCATCTGGGCGTCACGGAGATTCCACAGTGGATCGATCTCCAGGATTTCGGTGTCGCGCATGGTCTTGTTGAAGTGGGAGTAGCCGACATACATGCCGTCCATGACCACGGCGTACACCAGGCCGAGATTCGCGCCGGCCTCCTGGTGCATCGTGGCCTGATGCCAGCGGTCCACCTGGATCCGAAGGCCATACCGGCCCTGTTCATTTGGGCCATACAATTCGCCAAAGAGGAAGCTCCGCGAGTCTATAAACGGAAAATTCTGGATGGTGTGTGAAAACTGTCGGGTGGGATCCTGGACGTTCTTGCTGAGCTTGGTTGCAATCTGGGGGTCGGCGAATTCATGCAACGACAGCACGAAAACCGGTTGATAGGTGTTGCAGGAACCCAGCAGAAGCAAACCTGCCGCCAAAAGAATTGAATAACTGAGTTTCTTCATTTTATTAAACATGTTATGTTAATTTTCTGTAAAGGGTCGCCACGCTGACTCCGAGAATCTTCGCGGCCTTTTCCTTGTCGTCGCCCTGTTCCTCCAGCACTTTCTGGATGTACTGCTGCTCGCATTGTTTGAGATATGCCTTCAGGGTAAGGGAATGCCCAGCCGGTGC
Organism: Victivallales bacterium; assembly: GCA_017417585.1. Taxonomy (GTDB): domain Bacteria; phylum Verrucomicrobiota; class Lentisphaeria; order Oligosphaerales; family Oligosphaeraceae; genus RGIG1601. Next base: position 26,196 of record JAFPYX010000039.1, on the reverse strand, counting down.
GACGATGCGGGGGGTGGGAATGGCCGTGGAAGTTGGCTCAGCCTTCGGTTTGGCGGTGGGAGCCGCATTTTGGAATTCGGGCGGGAGGTCAACCAGCCGAATCATCCCTCCCTCGCAGAGCGTGGCGCCGCGTTCGAGGGCATGCGCCAGCTCGCGGACATTGCCGGGCCAGGGGTGTCGCGCCAGCGCCATTCGGGCGTCCTCGGCCAGCTGCAACGTCGGGTCTTCCGAGGGTGACAGGCGATTCAGGAAGGCGTCTGCCAACAAGGGGAGGTCGCCGATGCGTTCTCGCAAAGGCGGCACTTTCAGCGTGAAGGCGCTGAGGCGATAGTAGAGATCCTGCCGGAGGCGTCCTTCCGACAGAAGCTGGTCGAGATTTTCATTCGTCGCCGCCACCACGCGCACATTCACAGGAATGGACTGAACCGCGCCGACCGGCCGTACCTCGTGCTCCTGCAAGGCGCGCAAAAGCGCCAGCTGCGTGGGAAGCGGCACCGAGCCAATCTCGTCCAAAAAGAGCGTCCCCCCGTCGGCGGCAACAAAAAGGCCGTCCTTGTTGCGGACGGCTCCAGTGAAGGCTCCCTTGACATGCCCGAAGAGCTCGGACTCGAGAAGGTTCTCGGAAAGCGACGCGCAGTTGACGGGGACGAAGGCGCGGCCTGCGCGGCCGCTGGCGGCATGAATTGCCTTGGCGACCAACTCCTTGCCGGTTCCGCTTTCGCCCAAGATCAACACCGTCATCTCGCTCTCCGCCACACGGTCGATCTGACGGTAGAGTTCCTGCATCGGTGCGGACTCCCCGATCATCAGGCTGTAATGCCGTTGCAGTTGCGTGTCGTCCTCCGGCGCCTTCGTCACCGGTGCAGCCGCCACCGATCGCGGATGGCTGGCGCGCCACTGGACGGCATCCTGGAGGTATTTGAGCGCCTGCTGGGAGGGGACCGGCTTCGACAGCCATGCGAAAGCACGCTGCTCGGCGACCGCTTTCCGCGCATCGCCAATTTCGTCATAACCTGCAATCAAGATGACGGGCACCTGCACGGAATTGGCAAGGGGCAACAGCGCGTCGGCGAACTGCTGATCGCAGAAAACAGCGTCCCATTCACGCGACGCAAAAAGCTCCGGAAGTTCCTCGCGGCTGGCGCATTCGAGCACGCGGCAACTCTGGTTGCGCAGCAGGTGCTTGAGGATTTCCGCCAGCCCCTCGTCTGTCTCGAATAGCAGGATGCGGGCGTTGAGCGCCGTGGTATTCGGGTTGTTCGCGTCGTCCGGCATCGGTGGTAGGGAAAAGAAATACTTAATCGCCTTGATTCAGGCACATACCATAATATAACACACAAAGCCGATTCTGGCAGGGGAAACCATGGATTTTACCACAGGAAAAAATGACATTTCAGCACTGCGGTCCGATAAAAATATCCCGTGAAACACACAAAACACGCCGTCTCGCCGCCCATCTGTCGTCTGTCGCCTGACGTCTGCCGTCCCGATGTCTGTCGTCCGTCGCCCGATGTCTGGCGTCCGTCGTCTGTCGCCCGACGTCCTGCCTGGCGTTGGGCAAAAATCATAGGAAAACTAAGATTCCGATTCCTTTCCCGACAAGGGACTTGCAACTAGTTGGAAACACGTTATATTATTTTCATAGGGGGTGAGGGCATACCTCCCTATTTGGACGCGCATGCGTGCTATAGATACAAAAATCACCGCCGATGCTGGCTGGTTACAATCGCCCCGTGTCAACATTGCCTTACTTCCGCCGTGCAATAGCGCAGGCAAAAAAGGTTTTTACAGGTAGCTATGTTTCTCGACATGATTTATCACAAGCGACGATTTCATTTTCGACAACTCTTGCTTTTGGTATGCGTCGTCGGGTGGACGCTATTCTCTAGTTGCGAGAAACCACTTCGTGACGAGGAGTGCATGGGAAAATTCCTCCTCGTGGAAGTTGTTCCTCCTGAAATGTATGAGGCTTCTGCGACACAACAAGATAATCCCTCGCCACTCACGCCCCTCGCCGTTCAGAGCGAGGACACAGAAGAACGGTTCTTTGTCATAAAACCTGACGGTGTCGTAGAGTTTCATAATCTGCGTTGGGAGGATGTCCGTGAGAAGTTTCATCGCCATGAAGATCAGACCGGACTTCTACCGTCCACAGGGGAATGGCGCCTTGAGCAAAAGGCGGAGACATTGAAGAACTGTCGCAAAGCCAGGTGGATGAGCATGTGCGAAGATCGTTCAGAAACAACTTTCCTGCGTGGTTCAAAAGAAATAGAACATTTTATTTATGGCGGATATATGATTCGCGAGCAAAACAAAGTCCAGTTTTGGCTGCCAGTCGGAGATCCGGATCTCTGGTTGTTTACAGTATTTCAGAAAGTCGCAGAAGAAGATTAATCGTCTTTTGCCTCGACCGCCGATGGGTTTCATTTGCCGCTATGGCAACCAGCAAGTCAAAGATATTTCATTTTTTTTATATTTTGATTTGCAAATGAATTTTCGGGTGTTATTGTAACCGCATCATGCAGAATTTCAGCAACAACCACGGCGTGTTTTCTTGGCGATGGCGTTAGTCACCGTCAAGGCCGGGTATTGTTTGTCTGAGATTACATTTTCAACGGTTTTGACGGGCACAGGTCATGTAAGCTGATCTGGGTCCGTTTTTTTGTGCATACGCAAGCCTCACCCGGCCGCCACAAGTCGGGTGGGGCTTTTTTGTTTTTTCTCAATTCACTCTTAGCTAAGGAGTTAATGCAATGCTTACCACAAGTTTTGAACGCTTCAAAGAATTGGCGGCAAGCCAGCCACGGGCCATTGTGCCAGTTTACAAGGAATACCTGGCGGACTTGGAGACACCAGTGTCAGTGTTGAGTCGATTCACCCGAGATGACGAGGTCGTACTTTTCGAGAGCGTGGAAGGCGGTGAACGCGCAGGCCGATATTCGTTTATTGGCCTGCATCCCTACGCACTCTTCACCGCCCGAGGCCAACACGCTTTCCTGCGACAGGATGGCCAGGAGACAGAACTTCCTGTACCCAACGGCATTCCGCTGATGGCGTTGCGCAATCTCATGCACGGTCGTAACGAGACACTGGTAAGCGTGCCAGAACTCCCTCCGCTGACTGGCGGGGCCATTGGCTTCATCGGCTACGAGTCCGTCAATACCTTTGAGGAACTTCCCACCCCGAAGGCGTCTGTCCCCACGCCAGATGCGGCGTTAATGCTTACGGATGAAATGATTGTCTTCGACAGCCTGCGCCATACGGTGAAACTTATCGTGAATGTCCACACCATCGACTTTGACGACCTCCAGGCGGCATACACAGATGCGGAGCGCAAAATCGACCGAATGCGCGACCGTCTGAATCAGCCGACGCCGGAGGAGACGGTCGCCACCCCGGAGGTCCCTGAGAATGAGCGCCTTCGGATGGAAAGCAATATGACGCGTGCGGAGTTTTGCGCGATGGTCGAGCAGGCCCGTTCGGAAATCCGTGCGGGCGAGTGCATCCAGGTGGTTCTCTCCCAGCGCTTTCACGCACCACTTCAGTCCTCGCCACTTGGAATCTACCGCGCCCTGCGACTCATCAATCCCTCGCCATATACCTTCTTCTTGAAGATTGGCGAAGAAACCCTCGTAGGGTCGTCACCGGAGACGATGGTCAAGCTTGAACATGGGCGTTCTTCCTTGCGACCCATTGCGGGGACACGTCCCCGCGGCGCCACGCCAACCCGTGACCGAGAATTGGCGGACGAGTTGCTTAGCGACGAAAAGGAACGCGCCGAGCACCTGATGCTCGTGGACTTGGGACGCAACGACTTGGGGCGCACCGCCGTACCCGCCAGCGTGCAAGTTCGTTCCTTCATGCAGGTGGAGCGTTACAGCCATGTGATGCATCTGGTCAGTGAGGTCGAAGCACAACTCGACACCGCGAAATACGACGCCTTCGATCTTTTGAGGACCACTTTCCCTGCCGGGACCCTCTCTGGGGCGCCAAAGATCCGTGCGATGGAACTAATCCACGACTTGGAACCTGGTCCACGTGGCGTTTATGGTGGCGCGGTCGGATATTTCAGCTACGACGGAAACATGGATATGGCCATCACGATCCGCACGCTTGAAATCCGTGATGAACAAGTGTATCTACAGGCGGGCGCGGGCATCGTCTTTGACTCCGTGCCGGAGAACGAATATCAGGAGACCATCAATAAGGGCAGCGCGCTCTTCCGCGCCGTCGAGATGGCAAACAATGGATTGAAACTCAATCACTAAAGGAGGTGACGAACATGCTCAAGGAACTTCATCTGGTCGTATTGGACAACTACGACTCCTTCACCTACAACCTGGTACATCTGCTCTATTCCCTGGACGTGCGTCTGACCATCCTCCGCAACCGCGAGACCACCCCGCAGGAAATCCTGTCGATGCGACCGGATGCGATTCTGCTCTCGCCCGGCCCCTCGCGTCCGGAGAAGGCTGGCATCATGCCGTCGCTGATTGATGCGGCGGTCGGCAGGGTTCCGATGCTGGGCGTCTGCCTGGGGCATCAGGCACTGGCGCAGCATTTCGGTGCGAAGATTGTTCTGGCTCAACGCATTATGCATGGGAAAGTCTCGCTTGTCGAACATGATGGCAAAGGACTTTTCGCCGGAATGAAGAGTGCTTTCAAGGCGGTGAGATACCACTCGCTTGCAGTGGATCGCGATTCTGTGCCTGCGGACATGGAAGTCACCTGTCGCTCCGAGGACGGTGAAATCATGGGGCTCCGCCACAAGCAATACCTCATTGAGGGAATCCAATACCACCCCGAATCCATTTTGACCATCAACGGCAAGACGCAGATTTCCAATTTCCTTAAAATGGTTCGCGCCGCCCAGCCTAAGCCTTTCTAGCAAATTCTAGCCGAGCTAGATAGTCTAGCCGGGCTAGCCAACCTAGCCGACCTAGCAATTTCTAGCCAATCTAGCCTGACATATCCCAACCTCTCACCTGAGACCTGGAACCTGATGGCTGGAACCTGAGACCTGGACCAGGGACCTGATGGCTGGAACCTGAGACCTGAGACCTGAGACCTGAAACCTGATGGCAGGGACCTCTAACCTTTAACCTTTAACCTTTAACCTTTGCAGGCGCGCGGCCCTCCTGCTTTACCTTTTAGGAGAATCACCAAATGTCCACCCCGAAAGAACTTCTGGAACGAGTCTTAAATCGCAAAGATTTGAACGCAAATGAAATGGAGGAGCTTCTCGACGGTCTGGCGGCGGGGACAGTCCCCCCGGCGCAGGCCGGTGCAATCTTGGCCGCGCTGCGAATGAAGGGCGAGGCGGTCTCGGAGGTCGTCGGTGGGGCGAGGATGATGCGCCACCACGCTGAATTCATCGACTGCGGAGGAATGCCTGTCGTGGACATCGTGGGCACTGGCGGAGACGGCGGAGTCTCCTTCAACATCTCCACGACCTCGGCCTTCGTGGCGGCGGGTGCGGGCGTGGCCATCGCCAAGCATGGCAACCGCGCGGTCTCCGGCAAGTCCGGAGCGGCGGATGTCCTTGCGGCACTAGGCTTTAATCTCCTCTGCGACGCCTCCGCAATGGAGAACTCCATCCGCGAGAATGGCATTGGCTTCCTCTTCGCCCAGAAACTGCACCCCGTGATGGGAAAAATCGCGCCGATCCGCCGCGATCTCGGCGTGCGCACCATCTTCAATATGCTCGGTCCGCTCACGAATCCCGCCGGTGCCCGCGACATGGTCATCGGCGTCTATGACGCAAAACTCACGGAGCTCTTCGCCGAGGCATTGCGCGACCTCGGCGCACATCATGTCCTGGTGGTTCATGGTCAAGACGGCTTGGATGAAATCTCCTGCTGCGATTCCACGCGCATCACCGAACTCAAGGACGGCGAAATCCGCTCCTACGAGTTCTTTCCGCAGCTGCTCACAGGCGCTTCCTATGCGCCAGAGGAAATCGCCGGAGGAACGCCTGAGGAGAACGCCGCCATCACCCGTCGAATCCTCTCCGGCGAAGAACAAGGTGCGCCACGCGCAGTCGTGCTACTGAATGCCGCCGCCGCCATCTATGTCGCCGGGCTGGCAGATTCCATTGATTCCGGCGTGAAACTTGCCGCCGAGTCCATCGACTCCGGTTCCGCTCAAGCGAAGCTGGAGGCGCTGGTCGAAGCGTCGCTGTAGTTTTTGCGATGCTTTTGGAGGGCGGGCAAAGGCGCCGCCGCCAATTTCACATTTCACATTTCACATTTCAGAATGTCCATCCTACATACCATCGTCGCGGCGAATGCCGAAGAGCTGTCGGCTGCCAAACGCACCGTTCCGGCCAATGAACTGCTGAGGAAAATCGCAGGACTCCCAGCCGCGCCTGGCTTCACTGAGGCGCTCCGCGCGAAGAAAACAGCGGTCATTGCGGAACTCAAAAGCGCCTCGCCCTCCAAGGGCGTAATCCGTGAGCCGCTAGATTGCGCGGCACTGGCGCGCGAACTGGAGTCCGCCGGGGCGGCGGCACTCTCGGTGCTTACGGAACCGCATTACTTCCACGGTTCGCTGGAGAATCTCCGCGTCGCCCGTGCGAATTGTTCGTTGCCCTTGCTCCGCAAGGAGTTCATCGTGGACGAATACCAGCTCCTTCAGGCCCGTGCCGCAGGCGCTTCCGCCGTCCTGCTGATTGCCGCATTGCTCGATGATTCACAGCTCAACGACCTCACCGTCGCAGCGCACGGACTTGGCCTGGAGGTGCTTCTGGAGGCGCACACGGAAGGCGAACTCGACCGCGCCCTTGCCACGCAGGCTGATACCATCGGCGTGAATGCCCGCGACCTCCATACTTTCCAGACCTCGCTGGAGGTCGTCAAGTCGTTGATCCGGCGCATCCCGCAGAATCGAACTCCTGTGGCGGAGAGTGCCTTGCAGACACACGGGGACCTCGTTGAACTTCAGGCCGTAGGTGCAGTCGGGTTCCTGATGGGCGAGACTCTGATGCGGGCCACGGACCCCGCTGAAACGCTCCGCAGTTTTCTGACAAATTAGACTCGTGATTCGATGAAAATTCCATTCAAAATCTGTGGCTTGACACGTGCGGAGGATGTACGCCTGGCACAGGACCTCGGTGCTTCCTATCTGGGCTTCATCATGGTGCCTGGAACCCCGCGATGCATCACGCCCGAGCAGGCAAAAAAACTTTTCGCGGTTTCGTCTTTGCCGAAGGTACTGGTCGTGGGGAATTTGAGTTTTGCTAAAGTGCAGAATCTCGTTGATACTCTCCATCCCGATTACATTCAGTTGCACCGCAACGAGCCGCCGGAGTTCGCGCTGGCATTGCGCGGCACGCGTGTCTGGCGTGCATTTTCGCTTCGAACGATGTCGGATGTCGAGACGGCGGCCATCTATCCGGCGGATGCCATCGTCGCGGACACCGGTCGGGGTGGCTCCGGCCAGGTCGGCGATTGGGAACTCGCCCGTCGGCTCGCCTTGCGCAAGCCCGTCGTTCTGGCTGGAGGTCTTACTGCCATGAATGTCCGTGCAGGCTTCGAGGCGACTGGCGCCTTCGCCGTGGACTGCTCCTCCGGCATCGAAGCCTCCCCTGGCATCAAGGACCTCGGAAAACTGACAGATTTTGCCAATGCCTGCAAAAAACACTGACCTTTCATCTACAACGGCAACAGGGGCAACCCCTTCCCTCCCACTTCTCACCTCTACCCTTTCACCTCTCACCTTTCACCTTTCATGAATACGCATTACGGAATTTACGGCGGGCAATACATTGCGGAAACGCTGATGCCCACATTGAAAGAACTCGAACGGCAATACTTCCTCGCCAAAGAAGATCCCACCTTTCAGGCGGAACTCGACGATTTGCTCAAGCACTACGTCGGCCGCGAGTCACCGCTCTACCATGCGAAGCGCCTTAGCGAATTCTGCGGAGGTGCGCAAATCTACCTCAAGCGCGAGGACCTTAACCACACCGGTGCACACAAAGTCAACAACACGTTGGGACAGGTCCTGCTCGCCCGACGAATGGGCTGCAAGCGCCTTATCGCCGAGACCGGCGCGGGAATGCATGGCGTGGCGACCGCGACGATGGCCGCGCTCTTCGGCATGCCCTGCGAGGTCTTCATGGGTGCCGTCGATGTCGAACGCCAGGCGCCGAATGTGGAGCGCATGGAGTGTCTGGGCACCACGGTGCGTTCCATCACCGAGGGTTCCGCCACGCTCAAGGACGCGATGAATGCCGCCATCCGCGAATGGACCGCCACCGCACCCGAGACCTTCTATGTCATCGGCACCGTCGCGGGACCATATCCCTATCCGATGATGGTCAAGGACTTCCAGGCGGTGATTGGCCACGAGGCGCGCCGTCAGTGCCTGGAGCAGACAGGAAAGTTGCCAGAGGAGGTTATCGCCTGCGTGGGCGGAGGCTCAAATGCGATGGGCATCTTCGCGGGCTTCGAGAACGACCCATCCGTGCGCCTCACGGGCGTGGAGGCGGGCGGCGAAGGTGTCGCCACTGGCAACCACGCGGCCTCCATCAACGGCGGACAGGTCGGTATCCTCCATGGCGCCAAGACCTACCTGCTTCAGCGACCAGACGGGCAGGTCACGCCGACCTATTCCGTCTCCGCCGGATTGGACTACCCAGGCGTCGGCCCCGAACACGCCTACTGGGCGGATTTGGGCAAGGCCCATTACGAAGTCATCAACGATGATGAAGCGATCGACGCCTTTGATACGCTCTGCCGTCTGGAGGGTATCATTCCCGCGCTGGAGAGTTCCCACGCCGTCGCCCAGGCACTAAAGTCCGCACCGCTCCGTGCCAAGAGCGATGTCATCATCGTGAACCTCTCCGGCCGTGGCGACAAAGACATGGAGAACATCCGCGAATGGAAGAAGCAGCACCGATAGGCCCATCCGTCCCAAGCGTCCACAATGTATCATTACTCCCATGAATAGAATCACTTCCATCTTTCAGAATTGCCGCAGAGAGAAGCGTGCGGCGCTCATCATCTTCGCCGAAGCCGGCTACCCGAATCTCGCCCAAAGCGAACAGGACATCGACACCGCCATCGAAAATGGCGCCGACATCATCGAATTAGGCATACCTTTCTCCGACCCCATGGCCGACGGTCCCGTCATCTCCTCCGCCGGCCAGACCGCAATCGAACATGGCGCGAACCTTCAAAACATCCTTGAAATGGCTTCAAGGATCCGCCAGCGACATCCGGATACCGGCCTGGTGCTCTTCAGTTACTTCAATGTAATGTACAACTACGGGCTGGAGGCCTTGTGTGCCGAATTACAGCACATTGGCGTGGATGGCATTCTCGCCGTGGACCTCCCTCTTGAGGAACGCGATGAACTGCTTGAACCCTGCCGCGCCCACAATCTGCATCTGATTCCGCTCGTCTCGCCCGCCACCAGCCCCGACCGCGCCCGCGCCATCGTCCAGGACGTCACGGGATTCGTTTACTACGTGAGCGTCCGCGGCATCACCGGCGCCCGCGCGGCCATGCCGCCCGAATTGGCTCAGAACCTCGCCATGTTGCGGGATATCTCCCCCGTTCCCGTCGTCGTCGGCTTCGGAATCGCCAGCCGGGAGTCCGCGCACGCAGTCGCCGAATGCGCGGACGGCGTGGTCGTCGGCTCCGCCTTCGTTAGTGCTTGTGACCAGCCCGGTCAGGCCGCCACGCTCGTGCGCACGCTCCGCGCTGGCTGCGTCAAGTAAGGAGAAGAAGCGGCTTCGCTGATTGGCTATATGCCCTCCTCATTGCACCTTGAGTTTCAGAAAGGACTTATGGCGAGGGGGGACGTCTCCTCGCCATTGTCTTTCAAGCACCTTCTAATACCCCCTATAATTCCAATTATTCAACATCGGCAAATTCCCTTTCTTACAGCTGGCGATGGCGTCTTCCACTTTTGAGGCGTCCAACGTCTCCACATGGCCATCGGCGAATCCGACAGCCACTATGTCATCACCATGGTCGGCACTGCAGACGATTAAAATGGATTCAGATGGGCTTGGAACAGAACCCAAAGGCTGGCCGTTGCCGAAATAGCGGTATTCTCCGCCCGCCGGACATATCAGCACCTCGTAGTCCACGTAAGTATTTCCCATTTCCTCAAGCGACTTGGGCAGCATGCCATCATGGTCCTCAGCAAATAACATGGCACCCAAAAGGATTTGTTTCTCATTGTTTACACAGGAAATGGTTCGGCTTTTTTCTCTCGCCTTGGCCAACCCAGGCCCCAAAAAGAAGTAAAAAATGACAACGGCGCGGATAATCGCCAGACACCCGAAGACAAATCCGGTGACGGCCTTTCCCATGCCGCCAACGCGGCCATGGGACTTTCCAACCAGGATCATGGCAATGAAACCCATGATGAAGGCTAGCGTTCCGCACAGGGGGAAGAAGATGGAAAGGATGCCCAGGGTCAGCGCTGCAGAGGCGAGCCCGGATTGGCGAGGAGGTTGCTGTGCCTGCACTCCAGGAACATTTCCCGACGGCATTGGAGACGGGACAGGTACCGGCACCGGCTGGTTGCTTAGCAGGATGTCCTTCCCGCAAACGGGGCATTTCGACTGCATTCCATTCCAGGTGTCCTCGCAGGTCATCGACTGGTGGCAAAACGGGCAATTGAAAAGAAAGCTCATGATGTATTTTTAATGTGCGTGATTTGAATGAAAAACAAAGCAAATGCCGTTGGGCATTGAAAAAACTAATATGCGCGATGCTTTCCCAACGAAGCGTAAAGTAATATGTCTTTTGAGTTTTTCCTGCAAGGGAAGCACTTTCGTATTAAAATTTCGTATTGTTCCCCAAGAGGGCACCTCCAGTGGACAAATGGTTAGTGGAAGAAAACGAAAATCACCGTTCACACCACAAGATTGACTTCAATTAGGTGCCCTTGTGGGGGACATGACATAAGATTTTTAATGAAACAGCAGTAAAGGCATCGATATCATCCGTTTAGAGCACCACAGTCCTCTTGAGAGGATTCGGCGGAAAAGGGCCCGCGTGCAATCCCCATGCGAGGAAGCATTTACGCCAAATGCCCGGAACGAACGTGGCGACGAAAGGGATTTACAGCCCGACGCAAACGGTGTTCGGAGACTCCAGCAGTTCCTGGAGGCGAACCAGCCGGGCGTTCATGGCGGCAAAGCGCTGCAGGAAAGCGCCGAAGTCGTCGCCGGCCTCATTGGAATTGGAAGTGTCGGCGTTGTTGGAGATGACCCGGATGGTCCCGAAGCGGATCGCCATGCCGCACCGGGTGTTGAGGCGATGGCAGAACTCGGCGACGGCGGAGGTCTCCATATCGACGGCCCACGCCTGCGCCTCGATGGGATTCCCGCGCGCCGCCGCAGGGTCGAAGATATCGCCCGAGCAGACCGGCCCGATGACGACCTTGTGTTCCGGGAAGACCGTCCGGGCAGCCATGCGGAGCTTCTCCACCAGCGCTCCATCCAGCGTATGCCAGAAGTCCTCCTCGGAGAACTCCGGCACGTCGCCCAGCCCGCGCGCCCACGGCAGCGGCGTCAGGCTGAAGTCCTTGTGGGCAACGCGATTCGCCACCACGACGTCGCCGGCCTGGAGTTCCGGACTCAAGCCGCCGGCCGTCCCCCAGATGACGATAGTGTCGCATCCGCGGTTGAAGATCAGGTCGGCCGCTGCGGCGCAGTTCGAGGACTTCCCCGCGCCGAAGCCGCAGGCCGCCACGCAGCCGGCAGGCACGCCCGCAGCCTCCTCCTTGGTTGGAATGATGAATCCGATTTTCATTTTCAGTTTTTCCCTGTACTTCTGGTCAGCCGAAGCATCCAGTCGAAGCGGTTCACCTTCCAGTAGGCGACTGCGCTCTTGGTCCACTGGTCGCTCAGGAGCAGCGCATAGACCGCCCAGGCCGGTGCATGCAGGAAACGCTGCGCGACGAAGGCCGACGGCAGCACCCACAGGAAGACCCAGATCGTGTCGTTCTTGAAAACGAAGCTGGTGGCACCGCCGGCCTTCACCAGCCCCATCAGGCAGGGGCACTGATAGCAGCGCCCCACCATCATCACCGCCAGGACATTGGCAAACGCGCGCACCACGGGCACGGTCGTCGCATCCAGGTTGTAGAAGGATATCATCGTCTCGCGTCCGAAGAAGACCATGCCGCCGCACAGCAGCCCGATCGCCAGGAAGACGACTTGCATCAGCTTGGCGTAGTGCCGCATGTCGTCGAGGCGCCCTTCCCCGATGGTCTTTCCGGTGAGGATTCCCGTGGCGGCGGTCAGTCCCAAGACGCCCATCCAGAGCAGGCGGTTCATCGTGTCCACGATGGATGCCGCCGCGATGCCGGCGGCGTGGAACTGCCCGATGATGGCGGTCTGCACGGCGATGTTCGTGCACCAGACCACCTCGCCCGCCATCAGCGGGGTGCCATAGCGCACCAGGTCCTGGAAGAGACGGGAGTCCCAGCGGCCGAAGAGGTCGCCGGGGCGCAGCCGAAGCCGCCGGTCCACGCGGAAGACATAGACGGCCACCACCAGCAGCTCGACCAGCCGGGCGACCACCGTCCCCCACGCCGCGCCGGTCACGCCCATGGCGGGAAGGCCGCATTTCCCGAAGATCAGCACATAGTTCAGGCCGACATTCACCACGAGCGCGACAACGGAGTTGTATAGCCCGATGCGCACCACCTCCACCGTGCGCATCGCGCACAGCAGGAAGAGCATCGCCGCGAAGGGGATGTAGGAGAGCGAGACCACCCGGAGATACGGCGTGCCCGCCGCGATGGCCGCGGCGTCCGGCGTGAGCAGCCCCAGCCAGAAACGCGGTGCCAGTCCCACCGACAGCGCGACCGCCGCCGTGAAGAGCAGCGCGCAATGCAGGCAGATGGCGGTGAGGTTGCGGATGGGCGGGAGGGCCTTGGCGCCCCAGTACTGCGTCCCCAGGATCAGCATCGCGCTCTCCAGTCCGAAGAGCATGATCTGCAAGAGCGTCTGGACGAGCGTGCCCAGATAGAGTCCCGCGATGGCCGCGTCGCCGAGCTGGCCGACCATCAGGTTGTCCGCAAAGCTGACGCCGTAGGTCAGGAGATTCTGGAGCGCCAGCGGAATGGCGAGCAGAATCAGACTTCGGAAATACTCCCGATCGCCCGGACGGAAAATTCCCCTGAATTTATTCATAAATACCGTATCTAATTTATATTAAGTTAGTTACATCTATTATAAACCGACTTTATCTGGAATCGCAGTCCACCGGCGTGAACGCCCAGGCAACCCAGGCCGCAGACCATGAAGGCACATTGAGGCAGACACTCCATGGCATTATCTCCAAGCAAACGAGACAATCGGGATAGACAATCAAAGGGGAAACAAGAAGCCTTTTCGGCGGAGAAAGACTCCGGCAAGACGGACAGCATCTCATGCGACTGTTCTGCCAATCCAATGGAAAATATAATATGGATTAAGGCGCCTGACGAAAAATGCGGGGACCACACCACCTGTGATGGACGGGATTTGTCTCCCCGTTTTCCTTTCACTATGCTCCCAGAAGTGCCTAATGGCAGTCAAGCTTGCGGTCCGGACAGCGATTTCCGTTTTTTGCGCGATCCATTTTACCCTGCGGGCACCGTTTGGGGGACATAGCCTTGTCATATTGTTTCCGCAAAAACGCACAAGGCAGCCTGGCTGGAAACCCGGCTGCCTTGTGGATGAAGCGATTGGAGTTTTTACAGGCTACGGGAGATCAACCCACTCCTTGTATTTGGGGCAGATGACCGCCGGTGACCGCCAGTGTGGCGGGGTGTCATTGGGCTGCATGGCGCATGGCGCGGCGGTTCCGATTTGGATAGACTTGCCGCCAAAGACGATTTTCCTTTCGCCTTTCCAATGCTGGCATGTCGCACAGCACTTTTTGCTTGGACTGATGGTAGATGCCATTGTTCACTATTCCTCTTAGATGGTTGTAGGTTGAGTGTGGATGTCTGGGAAAAGAAACGGAATTTGATTCGTGGTTCTAGTGCGGTGTCTCTGTAATTCCTTCCATTTCCGCGCCCTTTTTGGGCATTTTGCCGTAAATGCTTCCGTACATAGTCACTATGCTTGATCGCATTGGCGCCAAACTGCCTCAAAAATGCCTGCGGAACTCTTAACGAATTTATGAGACACCCCACTAGGGCCCTTTTATTTTGCCATGCGTTCCTCCTGGTATGATTTCGTTATGCGTTCTAATGCGGGTTTTGGCTAAACGCCAAACAGGATAGATAAAAATCAAGGCTCCTCCGCTGCCTCGCCCAAGGCTTTCTGCAGGTCGTGGTCGAACCCCTGCGGGCCGTAGTCTTTGAAACCGGCAATCGCCTTGAGAAATTCCTCATGACTGGCATAGCCGGCCTGGATGCGCCGCAACTGCCCATTGTCCTTGAAGAGCATGTCGCCCTTCCCCTGGAGCGTCTCCGCTCCTGCATGTTCCAGCAACAACTTGGAGTTGTGTTTGTCCGCCACTTTCAGCACAATCCGCCATGGGAAATTCGCCAAGATGGCGCCGGTGAGGACCTTCCTGTCCACCCTCTCCGTGCCCAGAATGAAATGGATTCCCGTCGCCCGCGACTTCGCAAGCAAAGGATACAGCTGGCGTGTGAAATTCAACTCGCCGTCACGCATCATCGCGTCCCCAATCTCATCCATGACCACCACGATATACGGCAGGGGCGCCCGCTTCCCTTGGGCGTTATACATGCGGACGTTCTTGACCTGGGCCTCCGCCAGCAGTCTATAGCGTCGGCTCATCTCCCCGGTCAGCCACGACAACGCTGCCGTGAGCTGAGCCGGATCGTTGAGGACCGGCGCAAGCAGATGCGAGACCTCCTGATAGTCCGCAAACTCCAAGTATTTCGGATCAAAGAGGATCAGCCGGAGCGACTCAGGGGAATGGCAGACCATCAGGGAGTGAATCAATTGTCTCGTCACTAGCGATTTTCTGCGGCCAGTCGCCCCCGCGATGAGCAAGTGCGGCAGCTCCGTCAGATTCATGACAATCTCCTTGCCCTCATCCTCCGACCTGCCCAACATCAATGGCAGACACGAAACCGTCTGGTTCGCCTGTTCACGCCAGACTGCCGAGGAGAAGAGTTCCGACCAACTGGGAATGTAATTGCAGGGCTTGCCGATGGACGGCGCCGGGGGGTTCCGGGACACATCCTCATCCGAATCCACAGAAAACAATGCACGCCTGGTGAGGCAGATGTCGCAATGCACATCATCCTTGCCCAGAATCTCCAGTTTCACCTGCCCACCATTATTCACCATTTCGCGGAACAGCGCCAGCGGGATGGGCTCGCGGGAGGCGTCGTACCCCATGAAATGCCAGCTTTTCGCCTGATGCCGGAAGAGGCTCGTGAGGAAATGGTAGGCATCCTCCAGTTTGGTGAAGTCCAATGGCTTTTCGTCCTCAGAATTGTGCTGCAGATGGTAGTAGTGGCTTTTGATTTTCAGCCGTGGAAGCCCCTGTTCCTGAACACAGCATCTCGCTTCCTCTTCCTCCCATTCCCCGTCGCGCTTTGCGCTCAGGTCGTCAAGCCTCTCCTGGAGTTCCGCAGGGTATTGCCCGCCGCAGGACGGACAGGCATAGCCCAAAAGGTCGAAATTGACATCTTTTGCCCACGTTCGGCATCCGCATCGCCAGCAGACGACCGTCTTGCGCTCAAACTCCGCGCGGAGCCGCTCCGCAAGTTCGCAAGGCAGCTCGCAATGGCATTGCGGACAATGCTGCGACTCCGCCTCGTCGTTGAAATCCTCCTCGCTGACAAACGCACCGCACTTGGGACATTGCTCTTCCATCATTGTCCTTACCTACTCTTTTGCCTGTTTTTCCAACATCTTTGAATATTGAAAACAAGCAAACCCCATGCCAAGGACTGAATGGAAGATTCCCGCAGAAAAGCCTCGCCATCCCCTCTCCTTGCTGTTCATAAAGTAAACAGACTGGTAAAAATAATATCATTCGTGTTGGGGTGTACTATCAAGACTTAAAATCCATTTTAAATAAAATACATGTATGGAAGTTAAAAATCACGTATATGCCTTGGCCAAACTTCAACCCTATCATATATTATACATCAATTGGTAATAAAATTGGCATACAACTTGCTATACATTCGATCGACACCTGACAATCCATTGCAAGAAGATTCCAAGCAACAGGAGACCTACTTTTGGAAAAGACATTGATTCTGACTGGTTGGTACTACATCGACTACGCAGTTGCGGCGGCGCTGGCGCTGCGTCATTTCAAGGATGCGGACATCCTCGGCAAGAGCCGGCGCCGTCTGCCGGAGTTTCTGGAGGAGGTGACGGGCTATGCGGAGATTGTGATTCTGGGCGTGTCGCTCACGGGGGACGCGGAGCGACTGGCGAAGGCGCTCAAGGCACTCAAGGCGAAAAAGGTCAAGGTGACCTGGCTCAGCGGCCTGGACTTCCCCGAATGGATGGGCGACGACGTCCGCTCCAACCTGACAAGCTACGTCAGCCCATCGGAAAGCATCTCCGTAGCCGTCGCGGAATACTACAAACTGGACCACGGCGAACTTGCCGCATATGGCGACGAGAGGCAGCCCATCGGCAAGGCATATATTGAGTTAATGCGCGCGGCGGAATACTGTCGCCGGAACTACCAGGACGAACAGGCGTACCTTCGTGTCATTCGCCATATCGCCGCTGAAGACCCGGAGAGCAAGTGGTCTGAGAGCGAGCGCCGCATGGTCAGGCACTACCGCCGATACGGCCATCGGGAGTTCTCCGGAAAGAGTGACGCGATCACGGGGCTTCAGGAGACCATCAACCGCCTCGCACCGCATGACCACGCACGGGTGCTGATTCTCGGGGAAAGCGGCACCGGCAAGGAGACCGCCGCGGTCCATCTCCACTTCAAGTCGCCCCGCAAGGATGAGCCCTTCGTCGCCTTCAACTGCGCCAGTGTGAATCCAAACCTCCTTGAAAGCCGCTTCCTCGGCTACGAGAAGGGCGCCTTCACCGGAGCCGTCGAAACGACCCCCGGCGTCTTCGAAATCGCCGACGGCGGGACGCTCTTCCTTGACGAAATCGGCGAGCTGCCGCTGGAGGCGCAGGGACTCCTCCTTCGCGTATTGGAGGAGGGGCGTTTCCAGCACCTCGGCGGGAACGACAAGGAGATCGAGGTGGACGTGCGCGTCATCGCCGCCACCAACCGCGACCTCGCCGCAATGGTCCGCGACGGAAAGTTCCGCCTGGACCTCTACCAGCGCCTCTGCGTCGTCCAGCTGCGCATTCCGCCATTGCGGGAGCACCGCGAGGACATCCCGCAGATCGCCTACGCCTATCGTCAGCACAACCACATGAGCGGATGGCTTTCCAAGGAGCAGGTGGAGGCACTGCAGGACTACGACTTCCCCGGAAATGTCCGCGAACTCAACAACCTGCTGGATCGCGCCCACATCCTCGGCATCGACGACTTCCGGCAGCTCATCCGTGAGCACAAAGAACTCAACGCCGCGCTGCAGCCGCAGGACCAGGCGGGCGTCCCCGACAACCTCGAGGAGGCCACGCGCCTCCATGTCAGGCGCGTCTGTGAGAAATGCAACGGCAACATCACCAAGGCCGCCGACGCCCTCGGAGTCTCAAGAAACACCGTGAGGAAGTACCTGGAGTAGAAGAAATCCGATGAAACAGTGGGAGTTAGATCGTTGAGCTAGATTGCACCTTGGTGAGGGGAACTGCTTGCGAAAAAAGGATTTCTGGACCGTTCCTGAGATTTACCTCACCCTCCCACGGCGGACTCTATTTGTTCGACGGTTGGAAGGTCGCTGGCAATTTCCGTGGGGAGGATTTCGCCGATGCGATATTCCGATACGCCGATGGGCTGCTGCGTAGCCTCGAGCGTCCACTTGACCATCGTGTTGTCCTTTGTCTTGCAGACGAGCAACCCAATCGTCGGCTCGTGCGTGGGCTTTTTGAGCAGATGATTCACTGCCGAGACATACAGCCCGAGCTGCCCCAGGTGTTCGGCTTCGAACTCCGTGGTCTTGATTTCCACCACGACATATCGGTTGAGGTTCATGTGGAAGAACAACAGGTCGATGAACTTCTCCCGCGAGCCGATCTCCACCCGGTACTCGCGTCCCACCAGCATGAAGCCCGTGCCCAGTTCCAACAGGAACTTTTCGATATGCGCCATCATGGCGTCCTTGAGTTCCTTCTCATGGTATCTCGGCGTGAGAGCGATGAAGTCAAAGCAATAGGGATCTTTCGTGAGTTCCTGGGCAAGGTCGCTCTCCGCTGACGGCAATGCCATGGAAAAGTTCGTCAGCGCCTTGCCTTGCCGTTCATGCAGGTTCGTATCGAGAAAGTTCAGCAACACTGACCGACTCCAGTTGTTTTTCACAGTCTCATTCACATAGAAGAGGGCTGCGTTCGGATTCGTCCGAAACTTGTCAATAATAGCAATATGATGTCGCCATGGAATGGAAAAAATCATTTGGGAAATATTCGGTAAAATCTCTTCAAAATTCAACAGATAAGTTTTTTCACCAACTTGGTGAAGAATTGGCTCGCGCCCTGAAGTTACTTCCTGCGAGAATTCAACTGTGACAATATTCGGATTGCTTGTTGCCTTGTATTTTCCCAATTCTCCACCAAACTGGTGGAGAATTGGTTTTCCGGCATATAACTGGAAGAAATACCGAATATAGTTCAAATTTGTTATTGAAAAGCCTTTCGCCTCGGGCATCCTTGCTTTGAGGTCATGACTCAGGCGTTTTAGAAAACCGCTTCCCCAAGGTTGGTCGTTTCCTATTAGTACAATGTCTCTTCCGAGGCTGAAGTAGAATTTCAGCATTTCAGTGTTGACTGCCACTGCCGCCTTAATCTGGCTACGCCGATAGCGCATGGAAAGTGCCTCGAGCCATTCGGAATAATCGCCGATACTTGCAATTTTCTGTTTTGCCATTGCTCTCTAGCTGTTGCTTCTGTTTTCCACAAGGCACTTTCCCCTCGGAGTGCATTGCTCAACTTTTCGCTAATATGCCTGTTTGGGGCATGACGGGGAGCGGGTTTTGTTTTTCCGGTACGGAACGGCAGTTTTCCGGTGAATCGTCAAGTGCCTGTGTGGTTTTCACCATCTGGACCAGCGCATGGATTGAGAAATTCCTGAATTCCTTGCACTGGTCGCATTAAGTGTGGGCACTCAATATTCATCAGACGGCAATTCTGCGTGGAACTAGCCAACAGCTTGTCCCGAAGAATTCGTGTTGTCCATTGGCGAAACCGAGTGCCGATGATTGACTTTATGCGATACCCAACGGATATGATGACATCCAAACTGTAGATGGTCAATGGTCGTCCACAACGAATATTATGCAAAATTTGCATACAATTCGTTTCCGTGACTTCGCCTTCACAGAATGCATTCTTGATGTGCTTGGCGACAAACCGATTGGTCGCGTTGGAAAAGCATACACATTTGCTCTTGACTAAGCCACACGGTGTCGTTTTCGAGGCGGACTTCCAGCCGGATGGTCTCGTCCGGCTGATAGACGATGATTTCATTGGTCTGGTCAGGCATGGCGGTTGCGATGGATTCGTGGATTGGGATTCGAATACTTTATCCTCTCCCGCGGAAACCACGAGCAGATTCCTATAAAGTCTTATAATTCACAATTTTATTATGATTTTACAAGGAATGATATGATTGTCAAGTCACTTTACCCTTCCATGCTAGAAATGCTAGTCCTTCTAGTCATGCTAGACATCCATCGTCAGATGGTGCATGACAAATTTAGACCACAAAATGAAACATTCTCACCACCATGAAGTGCGTTTTTGCAGTTGTTCATAGAGGAATGTTCGTTGGCATGATGGTTGCTATGGTACAATGCCCCGTGGTGCATTGGCCGCTGAATATTAGCAATCCGCGCATCCCGTCGAAAAACTTGCCTTCAGTTCCTTGCCCAGAGTTTCTATTTCGTCTTCTTTTCCGAACGAATGAAGACGAAGTGGGTCATGTCATCAGAGGAGTTCCTGAAAGAATGCGTCACCAACACCAGCGGGAAGAACAAGGTGAAACGGACAAGAAAACACTGACAAGCATTCTGATGTCATTGAGGGCCTATTACAATTATCTCTTGTTCCGTCTTGGAGTGCGAAAGGTGCTGCCCGCCAGGTTTATCAATCGCCTTCCCGTGCAGGAATGCGGTGAGGAACTTGTGTCATGCCAAGGAAAGTATGTCAGAAAGACAGTATGCGAAATGCTAGCCAAGGCGGAGCGTCTGCTTCCTAACGGCTATTCCATCAAACTCCTTGATGGATACCGAAGCAAAAAGGAACAGTTACGCCGCCGTGCGCAGTTTTTTAAGCAACTTGATGCCGAACATCCTGAATGGACGGCAGACGAGCGTGAGCGATACGTCAATCGAAGCATTGCAAAAAGGAGCGGACACAATACAGGTGGAGCAGTCGATGTCACTCTTGCGCATGAAGGAAAGGAACTGGATTGCGGAACCGCATATCTGGAATTCACGCCTTTGACGCGGACGGATGCCAAAGGCTTGACAGACATCCAGCAAAAAAACAGGGAAATGCTGTTTCAGGTCATGACCACCGCAGGCTTTGTCAACTATCCTCTTGAGTGGTGGCATTACTGCTATGGCGACAAGATGTATGCCGCATACAAATGCCTACCGCTGGCACAATATGGAAGCATTGAAAGGAGCATGAAGAATGATGATATTCATGACTGAAAGGTCCCATTCCATGAAACCATTAAACTGAACACGGCATTGAATGATGGATTTGCGAGGGGACTGGACACAGGGGTGGACAATTGTCCCACATGTCGCCCCCAAAGGCCGACGACGGCCTCGGGAGCGATGATTACCAATCGAGGCTGCCTGGATTCAACAGAAAGTCGAGGATGCCCATGGTGAGGATGCCGTGGTTGTCGTAAAGCGGAGCGGGGGCGTGAGAAGTGATGATGATTTTCTTGAACGAATCGTCGATTTTCAGCAATGGGCGGATTTCCTGTTCTCTTTTGCCCTCGTCGGGAATCATGTATGCCGACTGGATGTAGTAGCGTTTTGAGCCTTTGTTGGCAACGAAATCCACCTCCAGCTGTCTGCGTCTGTACTCGCCGTCGTCGTTCCTTTCATTGGTGGTCACTTGTCCGATGTCCACATTGAATCTGCGGCGGCGAAGTTCATTGTAAACGATGTTCTCCATGCTGTGATTCTCTTCCAACTGGCGGAAATTCAGGCGTGCATTGCGAAGGCCAAGATCTGAATAGTAGTATTTCATGGGGGTTTCGATATAGGCATTGCCTTTGATGTCATATCGTTTGCCCTCTCAAGCAGATAGGCGTCTTCAAGAAAAGATAGGTATTTTGTTATGGTGGCGGAGGTAATCTGGGACTTTTTGACACTGTGGAAGATTCTCCGGAGTTTGTCTGGATTCACCAAGCAGCCAATATTGGACGAAAGAATGTCAAGCAAGTCATTAAGTTCGTCCACCTTTCGAATCTTGTTCCTGCCGACGATGTCCCGTATATAGGTTTCGGTGTAGAGGGAGTTGAGAATCGCCATCTTGTCTTCCGTTTCCGTTGCCAAGGCGACCAAAGGCAAGCCGCCATAGAGCATATACTCCTGAAAACGCGCGAATTTGTCATCGTTGAAGGCGGAGAAGTATTCGGAAAAACTCAAGGGGGCGATGTGGATTTCGTCGCCTCGTCCGCGGAATTCGGTAATAACGTCCTTTGAGAGGAATCTGGCGTTGCTGCCAGTTACGTAGATATCTGCTTTTTGGGAAAGCAAACCGTTGAGGACAGATTCAAAATCGCCCAGCAGTTGGATTTCGTCAAGCAGGAAGATACATTCTGGCTGCCCTTCCATCTTCGTTTTTGCGTAGGCGTAAAAAACATCAGGGGCGCAATATTGCCGATTGTCGTACTCGTCAAACGCCATTTCCACAATCTGCTCAGGAAGAACGCCACTTGAAAGCAGATGCTTTTTGTAGATGGTTCGCAACAGATAGGACTTGCCGCATCGACGCAAGCCCGTAATGACCTTGACGAAGCCATTGCCCCGCTTCCTTATCAGTTCATTGAGGTAGAAGTGCCTTTGAATTTCCATGTCGCTGTTATTATAGATTTTTGCAAGTCTTGCTGTTTTTCTATATTAAGATACACCATCAATTGAAAATGTCAACCAACTATTATAGATTTTTGCAAGTTTTGCCGCTTTTCTAAAGTAGAAATGGCGAAAGCACCTGCGTCAGCGGACGGCACGGGGGATGCACATACTTTATCCCCTCCAGCGGGAACCACGAACAGATTCCTATAAAGTCTTATAATTCATAATTTTAATATGATTTTACAGAGAATGATATACTTGTCACTTTTCCTTTCCACCCAACCATGCTAGCCATGATATGCCTCCAACGCCAGATGGTAGCATGGCAAATTTTGACCACAAAAAGAAGCATTCTTACCACTTTGAAATGCGTTTTTGCAGTTGTTCGTAAGGGAAGTTCGTTGGCATGATGGTTGCTATGGTACAATGCCCCGTGACGCATGGGCACGTCGTTTGTCATACCGCGCCCGTCCCGTCGAAAAACTTGCCTTGAGTTCCTTGAAGAGGACGAAGCCCCAATGTCAGCGGCATCCGATGTGCCACGGTGCACTACCTTTTTCCGCCATTGACATTCTAAAATCGCACAGGAGTCTGGCAATTCGTTCATCATGGCTTATTTTATAGAATCGTCTGGGGCCTTTTCCGAAGATACGGCATGTAACTGCAACCAGACCACCAAACGAAAGTGGGTAAGCCACCTTCGTAACATCCACATACGCCGCCTGTCGAAAAACTTGCAATCTTTTTGGGAAGAAGCGGCGCAACGCAGACACACGTCCATCGTGTTTTGGGCGTATGGCTCGCTGTGCTTCTTCCGGGCTTGCAAGTGCCTTCGACGGACCAGCGATGACCATACGCCTTTTTTTTACATACGTTTTTCATGTTGGGACTTTTAGTAAGGATGTCAAAGTAGCGTTGTAATTCCCAAGTAGCAGATAGGGTGGTGCGTCTGCTTTCGTTTTTTTGAGACTCAAGATAAACTAGAGAAAACACAATGGAAATTGATAAGAATGAAGCATCATACTGGTTAGTTGGAGCGAAATGGGGTGTTGATGTCCTGAATGATGACTTTTTTCGCCGTGGCTATTGGGAAATGGGGTGGTCTGATGATGAACAACCAGGATTTGCGAATCAACGCGACAGTATGAAGCCTGGTGACCGCATTGCTATCAAGCGTATGAATGGACAGGGTGCCACCACAATTACCATCTTGGCGCTTGGCGTGGTCAAAGAGGTTTTTCAAGGGAGGGTGTATGTTGATTGGAAAGTCACGGATATGGAACGCGAGGTGGAAAGCAGAGGATGTTTCAAGACAATTCACGGACCATATCAGTTTGATGACGAGTGGACGCGTAAAGTCTTTTGCTTGTAAATGGGTGCAGATATATTGAATTTCACAAACTGGTACAAAAGTGCATTGGAGAAAAACAAGTGGATATTTCTTTTTTCAAGGATAAGTTCATTGAGTTGTTTGGAAAGGAAAACACATTGGCGATACCAGACGACACCGCTTCCGACATCTATCCGAAATATTACCAGGCTTTCCCCATAAACCGGACGAAAGCCATACATTATGAGTTAAAACAAGATGTGGAAAATGGACCTATAGTTTTAGAATTCCATTTTGAACGCTCTCACTATTGGGAATATGTAAAACTGGCGAAAGAGTATGCTGCTCAATTCTCTAAAGCAGAGAATTATCGAGATTGTAGATCGTGGACATATCACAGTAGCATATATTGGGGAATGCGCCGTCCAATTACATCATTGGAGAACTTTGCTGAAGACGCAAAAAAGTTAAAGACAATTGTACAAGAAGTTCCTTTGACAGAAATATACGATATTCAGGAAAACACAGGTCTTCCCGTAGGTATCGGACAAACTTGTATTTTGGACTTATTTAAGAATAGGTCTTTTGCCATTCCTGACTACCAACGTCCCTATTGTTGGACAACGCAAAATGTCGAGAGACTTCTAAAAGACCTTTCTGATTGGCACTCGAGACACTATAAGGATAAGAAAGAATATCATCTTGGTAGCATTATCCTAAAACGATGTTCCAATGGGATAGTAGATGTTATCGATGGACAGCAACGGCTGATTACATTAGCATTGCTTGTGTTATCACGCCACTCCGACAAAACAGTGAACATTCTTCTAGGGTCCAATAATGAAACCGCGACGGCATTGGAGGCCATTTCAAAAGCCCAAGACACTATTGCTTTGTGGAAAAAGGAATTGGATTTATCGTCGGTAGTCGTCAGCATCGTAGAAATCGGGGAACAGGAAAGTGATGACCTTGCATTCAACTTCTTTAATCATTTGAACTCAGCAGGAGTACTGTTGACGGATTATGAATTGTTGAAAGGACACCATCTGCGTTACATCAAAGAAGACACTGTGGCAAAAATCATGGCTGCACGGTGGCATGCTCTAGACAAGGGAAGCGTGGATGGACTGAAAGAGCGCTTGTTGCACAAGTGCCTATTCAGAATCCGCAAGTGGTTGGCACACGAGAAGTTTGTCTGGAACGCTGATGAGCAAGAAACGCACGATCTGTTCCATGAATTCGCACTTGAATTCGATATGCCACGCGGACTTTGCACCACTTACAAGGAAGTGAGGATTGATTCCATGCTTTCTGGAGGACTAGAATTCTTTGACTACGTCAACCGATATCGGATGCAGTTTGAACAATTTGTCAAACAGAATAGCGTTCATGTGATTTCGCCGCTTCGGTGGCGTTCATATGGAGTACTTCACGATGCCATCATTGCATTGGCGTTTTTTTTCTACTGCAAATTTGGCGACATTTACTTGAAGGATGCCATTTACGCCATAGCATGGAATGTTTCCAGTCTGCGCGCAAAAATGGGACAAGTGAGGAGAAACTATCTAGGCGACAAGCCCGTCTTTCGCGATGCCGCTCTGGCAATAGCACGCGCAACTCACGAAAGCGAAGCCATCGGCAAACTTCTGGACAGAGAGCAGTTGCATGTTAAACTGAAGGCAACTGGTGAAGAAGGTCATTATTGGCAAGAGTTAAAAAAATGTTCAGGAGAATTAGAAAAAGAAAAAACGGATCTTTTGAATGCTCACTATTCTCTCGCCTATGAACTAGGATTTTCTGAAAACTCAAACTAGAAGGGGAAAACGATATGAAACTCTCTGCTCCATTTACGCCATCTTCCTTGAGCATAACAACGAAAAAACTGGTTATTCCCATCTATCAGAGATTATTCGTGTGGGGAGAAGAACAAATCGGGAATCTGCTAAGGGATTTGCATGATTCCTATTCTAATGACGAGAACAAAGACTATCACCTTGGTGTCATTACCGTCCATGAAGACGAAGAACAACAATGGGAAATCGTGGATGGTCAACAGCGACTAACATTCTTGACTTTGTTGGGATGCGAATTGATTCGTGCATGCAACAGCGAGTCAAACTGGAACAGCTTTATCTGGTTGGATAAAGATAAAAAACAGTTGCGCCTTTTTTTCAATGGTCGCGAGGAAGACCGTCAGGACATTCATTATGTTTTATGTGAGCAGAAAGCGACATTCAAAAATGCGGCATTTGAGCGGTTCTCCGAGTGTTTTCGGCGATTTGTGGTGAAGGCGAATCTATGCGATTCCTTGGGTGCCTTTTCGGAATATTGCTTCAAGCATGCGGCTTTTCTGGTGAATGAACTGCCAAGTGGATATGGAGCTGAAGAACTTAACCTGCATTTTGAGAAGATGAACTCAACGGGGCGACAATTGTCTCCATTGGAAGTCGTGAAAGGCAAATGGTTCGCTACACTTGCTGCACGCTGGAATAGGTGCATGAATTTTGATAAGGTGTTCACGAATGTTCCGTCAGAGGGCATAAACGATAATGAGCAAGGGAAATCTTTGACCCTAAAGGATGTTTTTGATAAAAATGATCACTAGTGTCCCGTTAAAATGAGGTGGAAAGCGTTTTTAATCGAAGAACCCAGGGAGGAAAGGCGTGCCCTGAGTTTCAGTTGTCGGCAACTCGCTTCTTTCGAAGAGTTCCCGCATGGGGGTCTTGTCTGTCAGGGAG
>JAFPYX010000038.1 GCA_017417585.1 Victivallales bacterium | reverse complement strand
GGCCATGCGGCCGTGCTGAGCCTTGCCGTCGAGCGGCTTGAATACGATGCGGCCACCCGCCGCGGAAAGCTCGCGGTGCGCTTCAATCCCGGGCAGGTGGAGGAGGCTCGCGTTTACATCCAGCGGAACATCGAGACGCTCGTGCGCGACAAGAACATCCTGCTGACGACCGGCGAGAGGCCGCCGGAGGGCCAGTACCGCTCGCTGGGAGAAAAATGGAATGGCGACATCCTTGAAATCGAGTTTGAAACGGAATGAAGAATAAGGAGTTTCCTGTGAATGCCAAAAAGGGATTTTTAACCATGCTGGCCATCCTGTGGTTGCCGTTGTGTGGCTGTTTTCAGGCGCTTCGCGGTGTTGCGTTAGTGAATGTTCCAGACCAGGGGGAGACCATCACAACGAAATACCGCTATTATTGTATATATAAATCTGATTATAATGGGTGGCTACGAGGAGAGCCTACTGCGATTTATAAGGAAGCAGTTAAGAACTATGGCGCCGACTTTGCAAATGCGCATTACAAGGTTTTTAAAGAACATTCTTTTTTTTCAGCTAAATGCAAAAGGACTCATGTCCAATGTTTTTGCCGATGACGGGATTCCGATTGTTGTTGAATGCATAGAGGATGAAAACGATGCCCAAAACAGGAATAGTGTTATCGGTATTGGGTGGCTTCCGTATGAGATCATCAGTTATTGTTCTCTTTCTATACTTCCTTTTTTCCATTCAAGCGTAGCCGAGGGAAGTTATGATTTTTGGCTGGCCGGCAGTCCTGATGAGAAGACGAAGAGAAGAGTTTATTTCTGCTCCATGGATTCTGGGGCCTGGTCGTTGCTCCCGTGGGCATGGCTCTTTTACCGTGGCACTCCAGAACGCAGTGAATTTGGCGATACCCTAGGTGACAAAATGATAGTTGTACATGAATATACTGGTATACTATCGCCTTTTGTGGAGAACCTGGAATTTTCCCAAAGAGCGAATGCGGTATCTTGGCGGGCATGTCTATACGGCATTGCCAGCCGCCTCAAGGTGATGGAAGATGCTGGAATCATAACAGAGGAGAATGTCCGAATCGGGGCAGAATTGCATGCCCGTCGTCAAAGAGCAAAGGCAGCGGGCCGAGTTCCATAACAATGATTCGCTCGCCCTTTTTTCGAAAAAGGTCATTGGCAATTTTGATTTCAAGAGTTAAAGTATCTTTTGTTTGGCATCCCGCCAAAGCATTTGCAACCATCAACCAGGAGTCACCACACCAGCCAGAAATAGCGTCTTCTCTCTTTTGACATAGCCAGCGGCGCCAGCCGTTGGAATTGTGCTTTGTGAACTGCCGAAATTAGGACCTTTGCCAGTGATATGAAAGCACACGGTAAGGCACGCTCATGCCTTGAGCGTCCTCTTTTCGTGCTTTCATATAGGTTGTCCTAGACCTCGGCAGTTCACGGAATGAGGCGCTCTTTTTTGTGCCTGGTTTCGGTAGGAACCGAACTGCTTGAAATTCACGTTCTCTGGTGTCTTTCCGGAAAAGGCCATGTTTGTCGACTTTCAACTGCTGTAGACTGCCAGTGAGTTTGTCGTTTCACCTCTTGACGGCAGATTCTTCCGCATGGGCAAGGGGTGAATTAAGGAGTTTAGAACATGCGTGCTTTGAAATTGCTAGCTTGCATCGTAGCCGTGGCTTTCTTGCCTGTTTTGTCGGGATGCTACGCCTGTACAAGACACATCTCCACCGTCCGTCCTGAACTGGTTCAGCCAGATGCGGGACTTTCGGAAAGATACCGTCTGGCAAGTCTGTCGGTGGCTCAAGGAAGCAAGCAAGACCAAGAGAAAATGCTCTCCGTGGTGAAAAAATCCCTCCTTTCCCATTATCCGCAGATTTTTACGGATTCAGCAGCAGGTGCCATACCGCTGTCCGTCCACGTGACCTGGCAAACTCAATATCATGGCAGTCCGATTGTCCATTCCTTCCTCTCGAACATGGTCATCCCGGACTCCGCAGAGCAGGAAACGATTTACTATGTTTCCATTTCCGCAAACAGCGCGAATGCCTCGTGGACAGACCGTACATCGGCATCGCGGTTGAGCGAAACCTGGGAGACCTGGCTCTTGCCAATCGGCTTTCTGCCAATTCCCGGAAGGTCCGACTGGTCACGAACATTTTGTTTCCTGCGGCTTGGCAAGGACAGCCTGGTAAGCTCCCCGAAAAAGGTTATTAATTCAGCAACATGCGTCAGGGACATGGTGTTTGATCCGAAAGTTGACGGCGATGTGATTGCCGCAGCCATCATGCGTGCAGTCAACCGGCAGCATCGCTTAAGGGCGATAAATGCAATGATGAATGAAGGGGGTGCAAAATGAACTGCCGCATGAAATCGGGGATTGCGTCCATCTTGGTTTGCCTGCTGCTGGCCGGCTGTGCAACATATCCCAGCAAAGTCGAAAAAATCAAGTCCGGCCTTGGGAATTCCTCGCAGGACAAGCACGCAGTTTATGATATCTACAATGCTTCGGGGGCCAACAAGCTTCTCGCCTTGCAGGAGAAGGGCCGTCTGGCACAGCTGAAGGGTCAATATGCGGAGAGTGCGAAGCTCTATGCCGAGGCGATTGCCTTTAGCGATGCCCTTGAAGACAAAGCGCTCTTCAGCGTGGGTGACGCTCTTGACAAGACCCTTGCGGTTGCCTACGGAAGCGATATTGCCTTGGACTATCCAGTGGTCGGCTTCGAACGGATGATGTTGCATGTTCTCGACGCATTTGACCGGCTGGCACTAGGCGACCTTGACGGCTTCGGCGTGGATGTTCGGAATATCGAGCGGTGCCGGGGGATGGCTCAGGCGCGAATGAAACGGGACATGGAAGCGCTTCAGGAAAAACTGCGCAAGAAAGGCTACGCGCAGTATTTTCAGGAGGGAAACGAAGCCGGGAAAAGCTACCAGGCGTTCATGGCCAATGTCGCGTCGCTTGCCCCGGGACTGAAGAACTCTACTGACAACGTATATGCACTTTTCCTCATGGCCCTATATCGCGAATGGCTAGGGGATTTCCAGGAGGCGCTGGCGCATTACAAGGAAATTGAGACGATATGGCCTGGGAATCCCGCAGTCACGACAGGCATTGCCCGATGCAAGGGAGAATCCCTGCAAGAAGGATATGGCGAACTCGTCCTATTTGTCGAAGAAGGGTTCATTCCTCCCAAGCGTCTGAACCATACGACAGTCGGGGGGATGTATCTGAGCCTTCCAAATTATGCAATTGCCGACTGTCTTCCCTATGAGGACGGCGGCCCGGTGGTTGTCTTTGACGGATCGCAATATGTCGCGGTCGCCCAAACGCTATGCGATTTGGCCCCCTTGGCCATCAAGGCGCATGAGGAACGGCTTAGGGGTATC
The DNA here is from genome assembly GCA_017417585.1 of Victivallales bacterium. GTDB lineage: Bacteria > Verrucomicrobiota > Lentisphaeria > Oligosphaerales > Oligosphaeraceae > RGIG1601. The sequence continues at coordinate 7,305 of JAFPYX010000038.1, read as the reverse complement.
ATTGGCAGGAAGAAATTGACGGCCGGAATCACCACCGCCATGATAACCCTTAACAATGAAGTCAACACCACAATCTTTTCAAACCCACTATACGAGGCGGCGAATCTGTGCCTGGGGTGTTGCACGGCGTTTTTGGCGGACATCATGGTCATGTCGAGTGAAAAGCCGGATCTGCGAAGCTGGCTTCTTTTGCCGCGTCAGGTACAGGTTGTGCGAGTGGCGCTGAAGGCTGGACAGCATGACATGGCTTTTGCGTCGGCTGGTAAAATCGTGAAGTTGTCCGTGAACATTCATGCCGGTGAAACGACCATAGCACATGGCATTTCCATACCAGGCACAATGCGGGCGTTCTCGGCAAATCTAACTAAGTAACAAGGAGAAAAAGCAATAATGAAGCGATTGTGGGTATTGCTTGTGTTGGTCGTCCTCGTGACGGGGTGTGCCAGTGTGTCAACCGGGGGATTTGAAGTGTCCCTTTCGGAGAACGATGGCGGAGCGTTCAAAGTACGATTCGACGACAAGCAACTGTCCCGTGAACTCACCGTTGAAAAGGCCATTACGCATCGTGGGACATCGGATTTTCTGTCGATACAGGTCGTGATTCGCAACGCCAGTACGGGAGACTACCCGATGCAGTACAAATTCATGTTCTTTGATACCTACGGCTTGGAAGTCAGATCAGGAGATCGGGGATGGGAGCAGAAAGTCCTGCATGGCGGCGAGGCGGTCACGTTGGCCGCGGTGGCACCGGACAAGGCGGTGTCTAGCGTCATCGTTCGCGTGAGGCGCGTAAACTGAAGAAATGGAGTAAAACATGATGAACATGAAATACACTTTTGTTTGGATTTCCACTGTGATATTGGCCATAGGGGGTCTGGGATGCACTACACCGACGTATGAATCGCCGTATCGCGATCCCGGCGAAATGCGAGGAAGAACAACTGATTTTACCACCTATGACGTTCAGCAGTGTGCAATCGCACTTGTTGACGACCTTCTGGGCAATGCCGAATTGAGCAGAAGACTGGCGGCGCAGTTTCCTGATCGAAACCCTCTGGTCGCAATTCGACTTGAGAATCATACTTATCAATTGAGTGCGACCGACAAACTCAAAAAAAGCATGTTCAATACGATTGAGTCCCGGTTGCTGAATTCCGGGCGTTTCGACTTCAGGGACCGATCGGCGGAACAGCTGCTGATTGAAGATGCTCTAGATGAACAAAATGGCGTCCTTGTGGACGACACCACATCCGCAGAATGGAAAGATGCGCGAGGCGTGGATTACATCCTTATGGGGGAGTTGTTGGAGTTTAGGGAAGGTGACGGGAGAATTCACGACACCTATTACAAGTTGACCATGAAATTGCAAAACAAACGCACGAAAAATATCGACTGGAGTGGTGAAAAGGAGATCCGCAATGTCTCCACCCGTCCGACTGTCGGATGGTAACGGAGAATAGCATGCCAGGCATCAATCGTCTTTTGAAAATTGCCGCCAGTGCCGTCGTTTTGGCCTTTCTTTCTGGATGTTATTCAGATCTAGGATGTTACATTCACTCCCAAGGTATCTACAAGTATGATGAACACCCAGGGGAGCTGACGCGTTCATTTGAATTGCCGGAAGCAAGGGAGGCGATTGCGCCGTTGGGACGTTCCAACCTGCTTGGGCGGTGGCGATGCCCCCAATTTAAAACTTTGCGAACACAAACCACGATACAAAATGACGAGCTGATCTTTATACGTAGGGACATGGAGGAGGTTGATGAATATGAGTTCCGTGACGATGGGACATTTGCCCATTGGTATGTGGGGCAAGACAATGACCAGTCACTGCCGCATACGGAGACAGGCGGCAAATGGAAGTATGATGAAGGTGTCTTGAGCCTTCTGAAGTATGATAATGACTTTTCGAATCGTTTGAGGGAATACCTTAATATTCTGACGGGTTGGTCACAACCTGGTTGGTCACGACCTGGAGTGGAGCAGGAGCCTTTTAAGAATGCGAAATGGGTCGATTACGACGAGAATGCGAAATGGGTCGATTACGATGTTGTTTGGCATTCCAGCGGCGAGTTCACGTTGCATTACCGCGATCTGGCTGATGTTTCGACCTTTTGGAAGGGGAAAATAGTGTTTGAAGAGTACGACAAGGAAGGGTGTTTGCGAATTACGTACGCAAAGAATGGCTCCATTCTGGAAGAAATAAACAGCCCGATGCGATTCAAGAGGCAATGACGCCGATATCGGCATCGTGGGAATCGTGCGGCAAGGCATTTCACTTCAACAAAAAGGGAAAAACGAGGATGAAACGGATTATCCAATCGACAATCGCGCTCATGGCGGCCGGGATGGTTGCCTGGGCGCAAGTTCAACAGCAACCGCCAACAACTTGCGAAACAAACTTCCCGCCTGCCCGCAAGGTCGCACTCATCGTCCAAAACCACGCCGCGCCTGGGGTGGGAATCCCGATGATGGCGCTGACGGACGCATTGACGGCAAAGCTCTCGGGACGCGGCTTCCAGGTCATCAACCCCTACAATGCCTTGGGTGTTGACCAGAATCGGAGTGTCTACGGCGAGAATACGCCTGAAACCTCAGCCTTGGAGCTGGCAAGGCAACTTGGCGCGGATGGCGTAGTGACGGCCTCCGTCCTCGAGTTCCTTGATTCCGCGTACGGCACACCGCCTGTTCTCCATCAGTTTTCCATCCGCATCTCCATCAGCGTGGCCGATGCCGGTTCGGGGGCGGCAGTTTGTGGCGAAACCATCAAGATGAAGAGTCCCAAATACACGAACAACCAGGTGGCACAGAACCGTGAGGAATATCTCGGCGACCTCCTCCATGCCGCCGCGGCCGAATGCGCCACGAGGCTGGAGGCACACCCGGCCATTCGTGCCTGGGTGCCTTCCCCATTGCCACCACCGCCTCCATCCGCACCATTGCCTCCTCCACCTCCACCGCCTGGCACCAGCCTGGACTATATGGTCGATGCCTTGGTGCGGGAGATGTTTGCGAATTCGCAGTTCGCCAAGAACTACGCGGAATGCCAGACGCGGCTGGACGGGCGTCTGCCCGTCGTGGTTCTCGGGGACATCGAGAACAAATCGGGAAACACGGGATTGGACGAACTCATCGAGGCGGCGGGTGAACGTTACCGGGTTAAGCTCTTCAATTCGAAACTCTTCGAGGTCAAGGACGATGGGGTGCTTGTCGACTTGGCGAAGCGTATCGTTGCCAGCGGCAACAGCCCGCTGGAGGACGGCGAACTCATGAACGTCTTGAAGCAGCATGGCTCTCCTGACTTCTATGTGGCGGGGGACCTGAAGCTCCTGACCGACCTCGATGGAATCGCCTACTACAAGTTGCGTCTTGCCATCCACAACCTGTCAACCGGCAAGGTTGTATGGGAAGGGATTGAAACTTTCACTAGTGAAAGCGAGGTGCTGAAATGAAGAAAGCCTTAGTTTCCCTAGCCATTGCCATCATTTCGTTTGCGGCGTTCGCCGCGCCGCGCCGTGTGGCACTGGTGGTGCAGAACCACACTTCTGACGCGCCGACATTGCCCATGGCCGCCTTCGCGGACACCCTGACGGCGCGTCTTTCCGGAGAAACGCTTCGTGTCGTGAATCCGCACAATGTCATCGGCGTGAACCAGAACCGCTCGGCGCAGGGTGAAGTGATGCCAAGCGCGTCCGCCCAGGAGATTGGAAGGATGCTGAACGTGGAAGGCGTTGTCACCGCGTCCATTCTCGAATTCACAGGCGAGGACATCGGCGTTCCGCCCATTGCGCATAAGCTCAAGGTGCGCCTGGCACTCAATTTGGCGGATGCCGCGACTGGCGAGACCATCTGCGGGGTCGATGGCGTGGAGTTCAGCAAGAACTACACAACGGAGAAACTTCAGGCGAATACCGCGACGCTCTACGAGGAACTGATGCATGGCGCGGCGGCGATATGCGCCTCGCAGTTGTTGGCGAAAGTCTCCATGTCGGAGTGGAAGCCAGAGGTGGCGGAGGTGGCGCATGTGAACTTCACCTGCAACATCCCGGGCGCGGACGTGAAGGTGGATGGCGTCGCATACGGGACAATCCCGGCGATGGTGGCATTGCCCAAAGGCGTACACAATCTCCTCGTCGAATATCCGTTCTGCGTGTCGTATGCGACGACGGCGTTCTTCACGGAAGGACAGACGTACAATGTCGTTTTACAACTTGACGCAATGGGAAAGGAACGCTTCAAGAACGAGGTGCTTTTGGCCGAGACGATAGACCGCCTCCGCCAAACCGGCGCGACGGACGACTATGTGCGACGGGTGCTTGCCGACGGCACATCGGAGTACTGGAAGAACAGCGCCGTGAATATCAAGGAAGGCAGCACGGATCGGGTGGAGCTGAGTCCGCCTGGCGGCAATGAAGCCATTGTGCCGAATGCCCCCACAGTCGATCAACTCATGGAAAAGGCGAAGGGGTTATGATGCGGCGAATTTGCCAATGTGGGAAAGTTGTTGCCGTTGTCTTTGTTTGCCTGTTTGGTTCAATATGCGGGGAGACACCAAAGCCTCAATATACGGTATTGGAGCAAATGAGGCAGTCGGCAACAACCGATAAAACCATAGTGGTCAAATTTCTGCAGCGTCCATTGGCGGCCGACAAACTGGATATGATTCGCCCGATGAGTAAAGGCGTGGCGGCTCATGTCCAGATTGTAGCGTATGATAAGGAAACGAAGAAAATCATAGATAATTTCGGCCTCACTGGGGATTTCAATACGATTGCCCCGGCCGAGATTTTGATAGAAGATCCGACATTCATTCAAAGAGCGTATGATATTACTCCATTGGGGGAGGTTGAGATGTCCAGTGAAGTCTATCGCGAAGTGCGTGACTTGACAATACAGCAAATGGGCGGCGCCTATTATTCTGCGTTGAATCGTGTGGATTTGGCTGGCAATGTCAGGAATAGCGCTGAATTTGGCGCCGAGATGGGAAGACAAATGTGGGACCCATTGAGATTGGGGGAGACCATCGGCAGAGTTGGCGGCGCCGCCAGCGGCACCATGTATTCGGTTTCTGAATATCAACGTGATGGGCGACGTAATTACTACCAGGCGGAGAATGACGTGCGCCAGACATGTCACCCAGGTTTGAATTGTCAGGCGATGGTTGTCGAGTTCTTGAAGAACGGGGAAGGAAAACCGACATGGCGGGTCATCCAGGCATATCATCTGCCGGGTGAAGAACCTGCGGAAGAGGATAAAGGTCAATCGCGTCAAAGGCAAGTTGACCTTGACACAATTGACCTGGACGATGACAGCTACGATTGGTGCACATGTAATCCGCCAGAGGGTTGTTTCGAGACGGAGATAATGGTGTCATTTGTGTGTACGAAGTGCATGAAAGTCCATCGGGAGTATGCGCGAAAGGCCTTGGAGTTTGAACGCCGAATGAAAGAGAGCGGTATGCTTATACAATGGTTCGGCGAAGACGCGGAGTCAAAAGCACGCCAGGCGGCGGATGGCCAGTGACTGCCGTAGGTCCGAACTTGGGAATTGTGCCTAAAATATAGGGGCTGTCGGGCTTGGAGAACAACCTCTGGCTGGTGGGAAAAGAATAGCTTTCCCAGACATATATTCTTGAGGGCAGGGGACTGTCCTGCATTGGGGGATTATCTTATGGAAATTACGCAACGGAGGCAATCTATGGCAAACAACTTCAACCAATCCGCCCGCCAGACGTGGTTTCCCGGCCACATGCTCAAGGCCGAGAAGGCGATGGCCGAGGCGCTGGATCTGGTGGACCTGGTGGTGGTCCTGCTGGACGCAAGGGCGCCGCTGTCTACCCGGAACCCGCGATTGGAGCAACGGCTCCTGTCGCGCCGTCCCCATGCGCTGGTGGCGAACAAGTCGGACTTGGCCAGCGGTGTCCAGAACCGCCGCTGGAAGGAGTGGTTCGAGTCGCATGGCCAGCCAATCGACTTTTTGGAGGCATCGCACCTGAAGAAGCCCGAGGCGCTGACCACGCGCTGGAAGGAGCTGGTGCTGAAGTTGCGTCAGGAGCGCGGCGCGACGCGTCCCCTGATGCGTCCAGTCCGGCTGATGATCGTGGGCATCCCGAATATCGGCAAGTCCACGCTGGTCAATCACCTGCGCACTAGGAACATCGCGAAGGTCGGGGCGCGTCCGGGCGTGTCGCGCCAAAATCAATGGGTTCCACTGGCGGGAGGCGTGGAGCTGCTGGACACGCCGGGGCTGCTTTGGCCGCAGCTCAAGGACAAGAACCACGAACTGCTGCTCACCGCATTGGGAAATATCCCCGACGAGTCCACGGATCCCACGCTCACTGCGGAGTTTCTCATCGCGCGTTTTCAGGAACTTGGTCTGGCTGATGCGCTCAAGGCGCTTGACCTCCCGGAGATTTCCACCGAACCCGCCGAGGTGCTGGAGCAGCTCGCCGTGCGACGCAAGATGTTCCTGCCGGGGGGACGGCCTGCCTTGGCCAATGCCGCGCAGGGCTTCCTCAAGGACTACCGCGCGGGCCGGCTCGGACGCTACACGCTGGAGGTCCCGCCTGCCGAAGAACCCGCAGAGGATGCCGAGGAGGCGCAGGCATGAGCCGCCGTGCCGAAAACCATCTTGACGGAATTCTGCTGGTGGACAAGCCGGCGGATTGGACGAGCTTCGACGTGGTGAATTTCGTCCGCCGGAGGTTTCTTTTGGACAAGACGGGGCACTGCGGGACTCTTGACCCCTTCGCGACAGGTCTGCTGGTGATTCTGCTGGGCAAGGCGACGCGTCTTCAGGATTCGCTGATGGCGCAGAGCAAAATCTACACAGGAACCGTCCGGCTGGGCGAGGAGACCGCCTCCGGCGACCTCACCAGCGAGGCGACCGCACGACACGAGGTTCCCGCGTTCTCCCTGGAGGAACTGCAGATGGCGGCGGATACTTTCCTAGGCGACATCCTTCAGGTGCCGCCGATGCACTCCGCCATCAAGATCAATGGCCAGCCACTCTACAAACTGGCGCGAAAGGGACGCGAGGTTGAGCGACCGCCCCGTCCCGTGCACATCGACCGCTTTGCACTGAGCAACCTGCGGCTTCCGGAGGTGGATTTTGAAGTGCATTGCTCGAAAGGCACCTACATCCGCACGCTGGGCGTGGACCTTGGCGCAAAACTGGGGTGCGGAGCGCATCTTACCGCCTTACGACGCGTTGCAAGCGGAGACCATCGCGTGGAGAACGCCGTTACAATGGAGCAACTCAAGGTTTGGGAACTCAGTGATCTCGCTGAACACATGGAAAGGTTAG
>JAFPYX010000037.1 GCA_017417585.1 Victivallales bacterium | reverse complement strand
CACTAGTGTCCCATAAAAATCAAAAACAGGTAGTTGAATCTAACTAAAAATCAAGGAATTACGTAGTAATTTTCGTGCGTACCGATTTGAACGAGTATCTTTGCAGCCAGGACGGAGGCTGCAATGAACAAGGACAAATACGTTTTCGCACAAATGACAGAGCATCTTGGCTACCTCAAATTCAGACGCCTTGTCGGGAAGTACAGCGGCGATTCCTATGTGAAGCACTTCACATGCAGGAACCAGCTGCTGACGCTGATGTTCGGCCAGCTGAGCGGACGCGACAGCCTCCGCGACCTGGTCACGGTCCTCGAGGCGCACCGCTCGAAATGCTACCATCTCGGTCTTGGAAGCGTCCCGGTTTCCCGCAACGCCTTCGCCAACCAGAGGCGGGATTTCCGGATCTTCGAGGAATTCGCCTTTTCCATGATGGCTGACGCGCGGGAGACCTGCGGCGTGGACTCGCCTGGACTGGACGGCAGGATCTTCGCCTTCGACTCGACAACCATCCCCCTGTGCCTTGCCGTCTTCCCATGGGCGAAGTTCCGCCGCCGCAAAGGCGGAGTCAAGGCGCATGTGCTTTACGACCTGGAGACGAAGGTCCCGTCCTTCTACCACGTCACCACCGCCTCCGTCCACGATTCCAGGGCGATGCACGCGATTCCGCTGGAGGAAGGGGCCTACTACGTTTTCGACCGCGGCTACAACGCCTTCGCCGAACTGTGGCGGATCAGCCTGGCGGAATCCTTCTTCGTGGTTCGCGCCAAGAGGAACCTGCAGTTCAAAAGCGTCAAATGGCGTCGGCGGCTTCCGGAAAACGTGCTGGGAGATGCGGAAATCGTGCTCACGGAGACCGCCTCTGCGAAGAAGTTCCCCGGCAGGCTTCGGCTTGTGAGGTTCCACGACGCGGAGCAGGACAGGGACTTCGCATTCCTGACGAACGCCTTCGCGCTCTCCTCCCTGGAGGCGGCCGGCCTTTACAGGAACAGGTGGCAGGTCGAGCTCTTCTTCAAATGGCTGAAGCAGCACCTCAGGATCAGGAAGTTCTGGGGCACTTCCGAGAACGCCGTGCGCATCCAGCTGGCCGTCGCGGTGACCACCTTCTGCCTTGTCGCCATCGTGCGCAGAAGAATGCAGGTCAAGCGATCCGCCTACGAAATGCTGCAGATCCTGGAAGTGTCCATGACCGACAAGACACCTCTCGCCGAACTGTTCGGACTGGAGGACAGAATTGAACCAGACAGTAATGAAACGCCATTTTTGCCGGGTCTCTTTGATTAAAACAAAATTCCTCCTCATTTTAATGGGACACTAGTGAAACTGTATAATTCCCTTACGAATTACCCGATGAAGCAGGAGCCCCGGGAATAAGGGATGTTCTCAAGCCTCCAGGCAAGGGAAACGGCATTACAGTACAGGCGTTTACCTATTCCCCTCACTCCCTCATCCCCATGCCCGATTCGGTGATCCAACAACTACGTGACACCCAGACCCTTCCGGATGACGCGCTCATTGCGCTGCTGGAGAGTCCCGCCCACGATGCGGAGCTGTTTGCCGCGGCGGACGCTGTGCGTCGCGAACATTATGGCGACGTGGTCTTCCTCCGCGGGCTGATTGAGTTCACCAACCACTGCCGAAACAACTGCTATTACTGCGGAATCCGGCGGGACAACCTCAAGGTGCCGCGTTATCGGCTGACCAGGGATGAAATCCTCGCCTGTGCCGAAGAGGGCCATACGCTGGGCTACCGCACGTTTGTGCTCCAGGGTGGAGAAGACCCATATTACACGGACGAGCGCATCGTTGAACTGGTTTCCGCACTCCACACGCGCTTTCCCGACTGCGCCATTACGCTTTCCATCGGCGAGAAGCCCCGTGCAAGTTACCAGGCGTTTTTCGACGCGGGTGCCCGGCGCTATCTCCTGCGCCACGAGACCGCCAGCGAGGCGCACTATGCAAAATTGCATCCCGCCGAGCTGAGTCTGGCGCACCGCAAGGAGTGCCTTTTCACCCTAAAGGAAATCGGCTATCAGGTCGGCGCGGGCTTCATGGTGGGGTCGCCCTATCAGACTACCCATGAGCTGGTCGCCGACCTGCGGTTCCTCCAGGAACTCCAGCCGGACATGATTGGCATCGGACCCTTCATCCACCATGCAGACACGCCATTCCGAGATTTTCCCAACGGCACGCTGGAACTCACGTTGCGCCTTCTGGCCATCCTGCGGCTGATGTTCCCATACGTGCTGCTGCCCTCGACCACCGCCCTGGGCACAATCCACCCCGAGGGGCGCGAACTGGGTCTCAAGGCAGGCGCGAATGTCGTGATGCCGAATCTCTCGCCCGTGGCCGTACGAGCCAAATACAAATTATACGACAACAAAATCTGCCTGGGCGAGGAGTCCGCGCAGTGTCGCGGATGCCTGGAACGGCGCGTCGCCTCGGCAGGCTACCGCATTGTCACCGACCGTGGCGATGTTCGCAGGTGAACGCGTTTCACCCGCTTGCCCAGGCATGCGTCATAGCGGCCGGTGGGTGAATTTTGCACGTCCGTCGCAGTAGGGGGCGACGGCCTGTCCAGCGCCGTCCAGCAGCCACTTGTAGATGGTGAGGCCCTCCAGTCCCACGGGGCCGCGGGAGTGGATTTTGCTGGTGGAGATGCCGACTTCGGCGCCGAGGCCGAAGCGGAAGCCGTCGGCGAAGCGCGTGGAGGCATTCCAGAAGACATCGGCGGAGTCCACGCGCCGCTGGAAGAGCCGTGCGGCCGCCTGGTCGTTCGTCACGATGGCGTCGGTGTGGTGCGACCCATAGCGGTTGATGTGGGATATGGCTTCAGAAATATCATCTACTATCTTGATAGAAAGTATGTAATCTAGATATTCAGTTGACCAGTCCTCGGCGGTGGCCGGGAGCAGTTCCGGGACGATGGCGCGGCTGCGTTCGTCACCGCGGAGTTCGACCTTTGCCTGGCGGAGTGCGTTGACGAGCGTCGGGAGCATGGCTGTGGCCGCATCCTGATGAATGAGAAGGGTCTCGATGGTGTTGCAGGTGGCGGGCGCCTGTGTCTTGGCGTCCACGGCGATGCGGCAGGCCATTTCGGGGTCGGCGTCGCGGTCGATGTAGAGGTGGCAGAGTCCCGAGGAGTGTCCAAGCACGGGGATGGTGGTGTGCTCCATGATGTATTTCACGAACGAGTTGGAGCCGCGGGGTACGACCAGGTCGATGTAGTCGTTGAGGGCGAGCATCTCGGTGACTTCGGTGCGGGTCTCCAGCAGCTGGATCCAGTTGGCCGGCAGGCCGCAGGCCACCGTGGCTTCGGCGATGGCCGCCGTGAGCGCGCGGTTGGTGTGAAGTGCCTCGCTGCCGCCTTTCAACAGCACGGCATTGCCGCTCTTGAGGCAGAGCGAGGAGATCTGCACCAGCGCGTCCGGCCGCGCCTCGAAGATGATTCCGATGACGCCAATGGGGCAGCTCACGCGGGTGAGCACCAGCCCCTGGTCGAGTTCGGTGTGCGTGAGGACGCGCCCCAGCGGGTCGGGGAGGGCGGCCAGACTGCGCAGCCCTTCGATGACGCCCTGGCGTTTGGCGTCGTCGAAGACGAGCCGTTTGAGCAGCGGCGCGTCCAGGCCGTCTTCTCGCGCCTTTGCGAGGTCGCGTTCGTTGGCGTCGCGGATTTCAGCGGCGTGCGCCGTGAGGGCCTCGGCCATCGCCAGGAGGCCCTGGTTGCGGGTGGCCAGATCGCAGTCGGAAAGTGGAATGGAGGCCTCTTTGGCCAGCTGTGCGAGGTCGAGAGTGGACATGAAAAATGTGAAATGTGAAATGTGAAATGTGGGGGACGGGAGGGCGCTAAGTGGATGTGAAATTACGCATTACTCCCATCGCTTTTATCGCTTTTATCGCTTTCCGTGTCCGACGCAGGAGAACCGTTGGTCGCGCGGCGGGTTTGAATTACCGATGCAACGGCGGCAAGGAGAGTCGCTGGCGGGCCTGCGCGAGGTGCTGCCACGCGGTGTCGTCCTTGGCGATGACGCGAATCAGATGGGATGGCGTGCAGCCGTAGGCCCCGGCGGTTTCGGCGGGCTGGAAGCCGTGAAGAGCTAGCGTGCTGAAGAGTTCGCCCAGCCACAGCGGATATTCGGCGCGGGCAGGCCGCGGCACGGGTTCCAGGGGGATGGCGGGATGCACGACGTCGTTGTCGGGCGGGAGGGCCACGGCCAGCTCCACGCGCAATTTTGCCATCGCGTGGGCGCGGTTGAGATGCTGCGAGCGCGTGGCGTCATCCATTGCGGAGATGCCGCTTTCGAGGTGCGTGACACGCACCGCCGTAGAGGTCTTGTTGCGCTTTTGACCGCCCGGGCCGGTTCCACGGCAGACATCCACGCGGCAGAGTCTGGCCAGGGCGTCGTCCGGCAGGGCTAGAAGGGCGGACTTTTGCATTAAAAGGTTAGAGGGTAGAGGTTAGAGGTTAGAGGTTAAAGGTTAAAGGTTAAAGGTTAAAGGTTAAAGGTTAGAGTCAGGACTCAGGTCCCAGGACTCAGGACTCAGCCATCAGGTCTCAAGTCTCAGGTCCCAGGTCCCAGGCCAGAGTCTCTTGACTTTGACCTTTCCCCTTTCCCCTTGTAAACTTGGAGAGTCTTCGGCAGGTTAGCCTTCGACTTCCGGCAGTTTCCAGAGCCTGGCGGCGTTGGACCAGAAGATGCGGTGCTTTTCGGCATCGGTGAGAGAGGTCTCCTGGAGCTCGCGGACGGCGGAGTCGAGGGGATTCCAAGGCGAGTCGGTGCCGAAGAGGACCTTGTCCACGCCATGCTTGCGGATGATGCGTTCGTACTGTCCCTGGTCGGGCATCCAGCCCTTGGCGAAGGCGGTGTCCAGATACACTGGCGCACCGCAAAGGTCGGATTCCACGAGATCCCAGTTCAGCCAGCCGCCCAGATGGGCGCAGATGATGACGAGGCCGGGATAGCGCTCGGCGAGACGCGCGAAGTCGGCTGGCCAGGAGTTCTGGTCCTGGCTGAAGTAGGCGACGTCCGCCCCGGCGTGGAAGAGGACCGGCAGCTCCTCGTCGCGCATTGCCTGCCACATCGGGTCGAATTTTGGTTCCAGCGGGCGGAAGCCCTGGTATTCCGGGTGGAACTTGATGCCATAGAGGCCGAGTTTCTTGATGCGGTGGACCTCTGCGACTACTGTTTCCATCGGCGCATTGGGGTAGATGCCGCCCAGCGAGAGGTGCGGCCAGTGGTTGAGGCCGGCCACCCAGTCGTTCACAGAGCGCATCTGGTGTTCGTTGGTGACCACGGGGCAGTTCATCCAGCCAGTGTAGCCGGCCCTGAGCGCGGCGGCCTCCTGGCTGGCGGCGGTGCCCAGCGTGAAGGTCGGCAGCCCGTGCGCCTTTCCGATGAGGTGCTGGAGCGCACGATCGGCTATCTTGTCCGGAAAGATATGGGTGTGGGAGTCGAAGATTAACATTTTCGTTTTGCGAATACAAAAAAGCCCTGACTCTCGGGCGAGAATCAGGGCGAAATGGTACCGGGCATAGGACTCGGACCTATGACACGTGGATTATGATTCCACTGCTCTACCAACTGAGCTAGCCCGGCTCGGAAAACGCTCTAATATAGCAACGATTTACGAATTCGCAAATGGCCAAGGTGAAAATGATCCAAAAAGTGTGATTCACCAAGAAGGAACCGCCAAGGATCGTTTTTTAACCCGAACGACGGGGCACCCTCCACTCCCGCCAACCGCCCACTATTTTACTTTGCCAGTCAAAGGCTGTTTTGTCAAATCGTCGCATATGGATTACCAAAGAATCTAGTTTTTCTGATGATTTTTCGACAAAAACGCCCAAGAATTAGAATAATCCCAACTTCTTCCGTAATTAGGTTAGTAATGTCTTGCTAATTCCGATCTGCGATTTGGACAAGACACATCCTGGTGTTACCAGGATTTCCCCGACAACGGCATACCATAGACAAAACACGGAAAACAACAATGAGTTATAACCAATATACGAATCTCTTCGGGACCACCTATGATGCCTTTGGCAAAGAGCTTCCCCCCTTGCCGATGGGTTCACTGGACACGAAGAATCTTTCATATAACTATCGGACAGGCCAGTGGGATTTGGATTTCAGCAATTCCTCAGAAATCACTTGTTCTTCGCGTCCTTATACATCCCGCACGGAAATCGGGACATTCGGCATGCTTTTTATGTTTCTTTCTGTGCCAGTCATCTATTGCCATTGCTATCCGGACTTCAATCCCGGTTTTGTACAGAAACTGATTTTTTCGCTTTTCTATTCGTTAATCCTTAAATTGTCAATCAATGGACTTATCCAAAAGAAACTGCTAAAATTCATCGGGGAGCTTGGGTTTGGTGTGGCGGTGTATTATTTGTTTGACAAACAAGTATTTCCCAGTGTGATGGAAAGCATTGAAATGGTGGAAGAAGCCATTAGGGACTTTCTGCATATACCATGGTTGTTGTGGGTTCTTTTAGACAATGTGATGAGGATGATATTTCTTTTCGCTTTATTTATCATCTGGACGGGGACGTTGGAAATAAAATCCAAGCCCATGAAAATGTCAGAAACGGCGCATCAAATTCTCATTCAGGTTTGCTGGATGGGGTGCCTGACATTTGTATCCTGTGGTTTGTACACCATGATTTTTCCTGCTTCCGCGAAGATTTGGGTGCTGGTTTTCCTGTCCATTGTGATTCCAATCTGCAAACACAAGACCGCAAAAGAGCTGGCTAGTTTGGTATGCTGGGAAGAACATATTGATACCTTGCCAGAGGATTTACGCTCTTTAATCCGACGATAGTTTTATGGACACGAATGAAACAAGGATGATATCGTTAACTTGGGAAACTATATCATTGAGTTAGATTGCACTGTGGCGAGGGGGGCCACCTTCGCCAAGGCTACGGTGGACTAGCGCATGGCGGAGGCTTTTCAGATATTCCCTAGGAAAAGATTCGGGAAGCCGCGGCTGGCGCCTAGGTCACGAATGGCATAGAGGGTGGCAGGCGGCGTGCGGGGGATCCGGCAGCGGTAGGCGGGGTGGTAGGCGCTGAAATGCAGGGGTGTTTCGCGTCCGAGGTGCGCATCCACCCAGTCCAGCCAGGCGTCCAGTTCTGCCAAGTTGTCATTTTTGCCGGGGATGACCAGCGTGGTGACCTCCAGATGCACGCCGATGGCATGCAGTTTTTCCAGGGAACGCAGGACGGGTTCGAGGGATGCCTGGCACATCTGGCCGTAGAATGCCTCGGAGTAGCCCTTCATGTCGATGTTCGCAGCATTGAGCAGGGGATACAGCTCGTCGGCCGCCGCGTCTGCGATGTAGCCATTGCTGACCAGGACGTTCTTGAGGCCGGCGGCGTGGGCGAGGCGGGCGATGTCGCAGACGTACTCCGCGAAGACGGTCGGCTCGTTGTAGGTGTAGGAGATGGAGGGGCAGTGATGCTGCAGCGCCAGTTCGACGATTTGTTCGGGCGGGACCCAGGTCTGGAGGTCATCGTCGGCGTATGCGCCACGGGAGAGGGAGTCGTTCTGGCAGAAGACGCAGCCCAGGTTGCATCCGAAGGTTCCGAAGGAGAAGGTGCGGCTTCCCGGCAGGAAACGCGCCAGCGGCTTTTTCTCGATGGGGTCGATGGCCAGCGAGACGGGGCGGCCGTACGCCACGGAGAAGAGCTCGCCGCCACGGTTCCGCCGCACGGCGCAGTAGCCCTGGCCGCCTTCGGGGATCGCGCAGTGCCGTGGGCACAGCTCGCAGCGCACTGCGTTGTTTTCGGCGGAGGTCCACCATTTGGCCGGGGCGAGCTGTGTCATCTGGCGGGTTCCTGGAAGGCGTGGACGGTGAAGACCTGGAGTTCGGTCTTGGGAGATTTCCAGGCGTCCCAGGGAAGCCCGGCCTTCTCCGCGCAGAGGTATCCCATGAAGGACTCCAGGTCGGGAAGCTGCTCCCAGACCTGCGGGAGGAAGAGCCCGCTTCGGAAGCCCTGCCGCACGGTGACGCCATGCCTGCCCGGAATAATATCGTCGGCGGAGGCGATTCTGCGCATGGGCGAGAGCACGGAGACCTCGATGTCCAATTCGGGGAGTTCGGCGCTTGTGACGGCCTCGAAGCGCGGGTCCTCGAAGGCCGCGAGCTTCGCGTATTCGGCGACGGCCTGGTAGAGCGGCGTCCGTGCGGCGGTGGTGCCGATGCAACCACGCAGCCTGCCTTGCTTGTGGAGCGTCACGAAGACCGCGGCGGGCTGGAGGAGCGCGTCGTCCTGCGGCGGTTCGGGGAGGGCGGTCTTGCCGGACAATGCATCCCGGATGGTCAGGCGGGCGAGTCTGAGGAGATATTCCTGCTGTGCTGTCGTGAGGGCGAACTCCGGCTTGGCGGCGGTGCCATCGGCGGCCTTCTTCACGAAGAGCATGGAGGCGTAGCCGACCACGCGCGCGTCGTCTCCGGAGACATCGCCGGAGTTGCCCTGCCGCAGCACTTCGCACTGGCTGGCGCCATGCATTTTCGCCCATGCGAGAGCGGTGCCGAGTCCGCCGGCCGAGCAGATGGGCGTCTCGACGCCAAGCTGGCGCTCCCAGTCTCCCTGCGACTGCCAGCGGCAGAGGCCCTCCAGGTCGAAATTTCGGGCGAAGGAGACGGTTCGGGCGTCCAGTTTGCGGGCGGTTTCGGAAGGCGGGTAGTGGGAGAGGTCGGTGCTGGAGAACACGAGGATTTTACGGTCCCCGCGCAGCTCTTCCAGCAGCTCGGCGAGGCGACGGCAGTGTTCCGGGGTGGCCTCGCCAAAGAGGATGGGCACGATCTTGAAGTCTTTCGCGACGGTCTGCAGGAAAGGCAGTTGCACTTCGATGGAGTGTTCCTGCCGATGGACCTGGTTGTGGACTACGAACCGCTCGTCCGCCGAATGAAGCGCCTCCGAGAGTTCCAGATCCACGGAGACGTCGCCCAACGGCGTGCGGAAGGCGGTGAAGTCGCAGAGGACGCCGATGACGCCCGGCGCGTTGGCGCCGAAGTCGTGTCCGATGATGACCGCGGTGTCGAAGGAGGCCGTGGCGAGCGCCTTGAAGACAGGCGCGGCGATGTCGGCGGAATAGACATACCCCGCGTGGGGTGCCGCCGCGGCTACGATTTCACCACCGCCTCCGTAGGAGGAAGCCGCCGCCAGCCGCATGGCGATTTCCTGGCGGAGTTTTCCGGGGTCGCCTTCATAGAAACTCCCGGCGACGCGGGACGGGCGGATTTTTTCCTGCATGATCATGGATGGTGTCTTTTTTTGAATTGGGTGGGAAGCACAATGACATATTGTAATACCTTGTGGGGAAATTGCTACTGCCAATATGCGGCGCTGGCGCGGAGGGGGGAACGCGTTTGGTGTGCCGGAGGCGCACCTGCCAGACCTGGCATGCGGGGTGTGCGGGGCGGGTTGGCAGGAGAAGGCGTGTGTGGGGTGTCCACTGGCGATTATCGTTTCCCCATGATGATGTCGCCCATCTCATGGCATCGTAGGTGGAGCGTCCCACGATCGAGTTTTGCAGTGGATGGATCGTACAAAGACAGGAAAAGCATCCGTCCTTCCGCGCAGAGCGTTTCCTTGCTGCGGGTAGGATGCCAACGCGTGACGAAGCCCTCGGGATGAAGAACAATAAATGACCCGCCGGCGTAAAAGATGGCATTCCCGCAGGCTTTTTCACAGGGGCTCATGAAGGTGCTCACGCCGGCCCCCCCCAGGACCGATGTGCGCAGCCCTGCTCAGGGCGTGTTTCCATTCGGTGTCTGCCGGAAACCAGCTGCGGGAACACTGGAAGGGCTCCAGGACCGGCAGGCCCAGCAAAGCCGGATTGCCATAGGCGTGCCAGGTTCGATTCATGAAGACGATGTCGCGCAGACTGGTGAAGAACGCACGGTTTTGTTGTCGGGTCCAGGCGCGAATGGGATTCTCCTTGATGTAGCGTCGGAATGCCGCGAGTTGTCCCTCCTTCATCACAATCCAGTCATGCCAAATCGGCTCGAAAATCGGAATGTCGGCAAATTGTCCCGGGAAGACACTACGGAACTCCGCTTCCAGTGCTTTGATGAGCAACCTAACAAGTACTCGCAGCGATACACGCTTTTCAATGTCGCGGATTTTGATGATCAAATGCAGATGGTCTGGCATGATGACGAAAAAGCGTATCGGCTCAATGCAATACCAGGTTTTGTGATAGTTCAAGATCACACGCAAGAAGGCCTGGGTGATGGCATTCTTCTGAATTTTGCCATCTTGAAGCATCGAAAAGGCTGGAAGCCCTATTCGGCGCTTGATCGTTACCATGTAGAAGAAAGGTTTTTTGTAATCAAAGCCTTGAAGCTGCGCCATTGGTTTTCTCCGATGTTTTTGGGAAAAAACATAATATGGCTGCAGATTTGAAGATTGAAAGAAAAAGGATATATATTCCTATAAAGTAGTAGATTGTCATATTATTTGTGAATCTTGGTTCGCGGGGGGGATGGTGCCGCACGGGAGCGCGTACTTGCCAAACCGGAACTGTTGATTCGCAAGTGCGAATCTTTCACCTCACGCCTTCAACTTGGTGGCAGGACACGAAGTGGCCGGGTGCGGCCTCGCGGCGTTCGGGGAGCCGTTCGCGGCATGCGGCGGTGGCCTTTGGGCAACGCGGTGCAAACGGGCAGCCCGGCGGGGGATTCAATAGGCTGGGAACCGTCCCCGGAATGCTGGAGAGGTTCTTCGGGTCATGCTGCAGGCTGGGGATAGACGCCAGCAGTCCCTGCGAATAGGGATGGAGTGGATTGCTGAAAAGCTCCTGCACGGGTGCCTCCTCCATGATGCGCGAACCGTACATCACGATGACGCGGGTGCACATCTCCCAGATCACGCCAAGGTCGTGGGTGATGAGCAGCAACGCCCGCGGCTTGGCGGTGTCCTCGGTGACCTGGTGCAAGAGGTCCAGAATCTGCGCCTGGATGGTCACGTCCAGTGCGGTGGTGGGCTCGTCCGCGATGACCAGTTGCGGTTCCAGCAGCATCGCCATGGCGATCATCACGCGCTGGCGCATTCCGCCGGAGAGTTCGAAGGGGTATGCTTTGGCGCAACGCTCCGCGTCGGCGATGCCGACGCGTCGAAGCCAATCCAGCCAGAGCGCACGGCGCTCGGGAGCGGGCTGTTCGCGGTGGAGGCGGATGACCTCGTCGAGCTGTTCGCCGATGCGGTGGAGCGGGGAGAGGGCGGTCATGGGCTCCTGGAAGATCACGCCGATCTCCTTCCCGCGCAGTTTCCGCAGCTCGGGCAAGGGGAGGGAGGTCAGGTCGCGTCCCGCGAACTCGATGCGTCCGGAGACGCGTCGTCCAGGCGGGGAGGGGACCAGCCGCGGGATGGACATGGAGGTCACGGACTTGCCGCAGCCGGACTCGCCCACCAACCCCAGCGCCTCGCCTGCGTCCAGGTGGAACGAGACCTGGTTTACGGCGTGGACCACGCCGTCGTCGGAGTCGAACTCCACGGTGAGGTTGGTGACTTGGAGGAGGTGAGACATGGGCAATTGGCAATTAGCAATGGTTCCGTGCTCGCTCGAGGAGGGCGAGAAGCGACTTGTACCCAACAGGGCGAGTACAGACTTTCGGTTCTGCACTCGCCCTGATCGGATGATTGGTCTTTAGACCCCGAGGTTACTTTTTCTTGGCGGCCTTTTTCGCTGTGGCCTTCTTAGGTGCGGGCTTCGCGGCGGCCTTCTTAGGTGCGGGCTTCGCGGCGGCCTTGGCCTTCTTGGCGGCCTGCGCGCGGGCCTTTTCCAGGAAGGCGTACATCGCCTCGATGTTGCCGGGGGCGATGCGCTTGTAGTAGTCGTGGTATTCCAGCTTGGAGGCGGCCGCCTCGTCGATGATGACGGTCACGTTCGGGTGGAGCTGGAGGGCGGAGGAGGTGTTCATCGTGGTGATGGGGCCTTCCAGCATGCCCTTGATGGCGTCGGCCTTGTTGGCGCCGAAGGCGATCATCAGGACTTCCTGGGTGTCCAGGACCGTGCCGACGCCCATGGAGAGCGCCCAGCGCGGGACCTGCGACTCGTCGCCGCCGAAGAAGAGGTTCGCATTGTCGGTGATGGTGGACTGCGCGAGGGTGATCATGTGGGTGCGGCTGGTGAGGGAGGTGCCGGGCTCGTTGAAGCCGATGTGTCCATCGCGGCCGACGCCGACGATCTGGAGCTTGATGCCTCCGAGGGCCTCCATGGCGGCCTCGTAGCGTTCGCATTCGCGGTCAATGTCATCGGTGAGGCCATCGAGGAAGTCGATGTTCTCCTTCTTGATGTTGATGTGGTTGAAGAGCCTGGTGTCCATGAAGTTGCGGTAGCTCTGTGGGTGGTCCTTCTGGAGGCCGATGTACTCGTCCAGGTTGAAGGTATGGACATCGGAGAAGTCGATTTCGCCCTTCTTGTAGCCCTTGACCATCTCGGCGTAGAGGCCTTCTGGGGTGGTGCCGGTGGGCAGGCCCAGGACCTTCGCGCGGCAGTTGTTGATGCGGTCCTTGACGATCTTGTAGGCTTCCTTGGCGACTTCTTGCTTGTTTTTGCAGATGATGACGTTCATTTGGTGAACACCTTCGCTTCGTTTTTGGGGGATTGAGTTGCTGCGGATATTGCGTCCGCAATGGAAAAACCTCTTTTAATGTAATGCCATTGCGCCGCACGGCTTGCCGGAAGCGCAAATTTGCGGAGATTTCAGGCGCGTTTGAATTTTCAGTGGTTGAAGACGCGCGCCTTGACGAGCTTTCGGAGCATCGGGAGATCCATTTTGCGCAGGATGTCGGGGAGCGTATAGGAGAGCGGCCGGCGGTAGGGGTAGCCGTCCTCGACCATCTCCAGCCAGGAGCCGGGGCCGTCTTCCAAAGTCACGGAGGCGAAGCGCGGCCCGGCCAGTACGGCGGCCAGGAGGGCGGGGACACAGCCCTGGCCCTTGGCCTCCAGGTGGATGCGCCTGGCGACTTTCTCCAGGAGGGCGAGCGCGGCGAGGATGTCCTTGACCTTGCCGCCCAGGTAGGGTTCGTCGAACATCATCCCCAGTCCGGCGTAGTGGTAGTCGAACTGGTACTCGTCAAAGAAATTCCGCATTTCGACGGGCCAGTCGCCGTTGGTGGGGGTCATTTCGCCGACGCCGCGGACATCGAGGCCGTAGAGCGCACGTTTGGCGTCCGGCTTGCGCCAGCGCAGTTCCTGGCTGGAGTCGAGATGCGGGATGTAAAGCGTGACGTCGGGAGAGAGCTCGGGGATGTGGTACCAGTCGTGTAGCGTGAAGAGCTTGAGGACGGCCATCACTCGGCCTGGCTCGGTCTCCAGCGCGAATCGGGACTGCCAGAGGCAGCCGCCGTATTCGCCGGAGGGCCGTCCAATGCGGAAGTAGGGCGCCTCGACTTTGTCCAGTTTCAGGCAACGGGAGAGTTCCTTCTGCGCGGCAGCCAGGGTAAGCGGCTTCTGGAGGGCGACCTGGCGGCGTGCCTCCTCGACCAGCAGGTCGTGCATGAACTTCTGGCCGTGCAGGAATTTCACCTGGCCATTCGGGGTGGCCGCGATCTCGTCGTGGGGCATGACTTGGATGTCGCCTTCGCCCTTCGGAGGCTTCAGGCCGGCGTATTTGCAGAAGAAGCGCGCGCCGGCCTCGCGGAGGAACTTCGATAGCGAGTGGTCGCCCTTGCCCATGAAACGCTCAACCGTGCCGGGGACGCCGAGCAGCCGGTGGATTTTACCAGTTCGGCCTCCGCCTCGTCCAGTCCGCGCGGGTCGAAGAAGTCGTTCTTCTCGCCAAGGAGAAGGATGGGCCTGGGGCCGGCGGCGATGAGGAAGTCCACCATTTCCAGTCCCTGCGCCAGGGCGGTGGGCGGCATCTGTTCGGCGTCAATGGGCAGCTCGTTCTCGACATTGCGCAGCCAGGTGGTGATGTAGCAGGATGGGGCGGACATCGTGATGCGGTCGTCCACCGCCGTCACCCACGTGGTCAGCGTGCCGCCGCCGGAGGTGCCGTGGACGCCGACGCGCGTGGCATCCACCTCCGGCCGTGCGAGCAGATAGTCCAGTCCGCGTACGGCGTCGTAGGTTCGCCAGGCTCCGAACCACTCGCCGAGCAGAATGGCCTGCTTGCTGAGCATGTTGTGCTGGGCGCAGGGATTCCAGACTTCGCCAATCGGCGTGTCGAGCATCTGCTGGCGTTCACCCTGGCCTACGGGGTCGATGGCCAGCACCGCGAAGCCCGCCTTCGCGAGGGCAATCGGGGCCCTTTGGTAGTCGGGGCTGCTCTTTCCTTCATTGCTGTGCCCGCACAGGAAGAGCACCGCCGGAACCTTGCCCTTGCGTTTCTTCGGCAGATATAAGTTGCCGGTCACGGGATAACTCGGACGGCTGTAGTAGATGACCTTCTCCAGCGTGTATTGGGGGAAGTCCATCAAGCCGGTTACCACCGCGTTCAGCGGACTCTTCCTCGCCGGGAAATGGAAGCAAGAACGGGCCTTCTTTCGAACCTCGGCGACATACGCCTCCGCGTCAGCGCGGGTTTTCAAGGCGGCGATGCGCCGGGTGCGATCAACATGGACTTTGCGCACTTTCTCTAGGTAGAATTCCTGGACGGAATTGCCGAATAGTGGAATCATAAGTCATTTACTATTAGAATGTTGCTTAAAACAAGCGCCCGCCGCGATGGGTAGCGGCGGGCGTCGCAGACTGTAACCGGGCGAAAAGTTCGCAGAAGGGCATAACCCGATGCTGCAGACGACTTCTTTCCGGACTATGCCGTGGCTTAATTGCCGAATTTGGTGATGCTGTTTATGACCAATTGGTCATCCTTGGCGGATTTGGCCTTGAATTCGATTGTCGCGCGAACGCCGGTGGCGGGCACCTCAATCTCGATATAGGGCGGCTCGTCACCCTCTTTTATTGTGCCGAAGTCCAGGACTTTCACATTTTGCATGGAAGGGGATTCAGTGAAGAGTTCCTTGGCGACGCCACTGTACTTTTTGGCGGCCTCGGCGGAACTCCACAGGCTGGAATCACTCCATTTCTTGCTGGCGACCTTGCTGAAGATGCTCTCAAGGGCCTTGGCCTGCCTGGAATCCAGGAGGACGGTTTCAGGGGTTGGCGGTTCCGTGTGGGGTTTGAAATACCAATAGAAGAGACCGCCTGCGAGGATGAGGAGGACGACTGCGATGATGGCTTTGATGTTTTGGTTCATGGTGAAAAAACAAATGCAAATGATGATGAAAAAACAGAACTACGGGAGATACAAGAAGAGACCGACTTAGTTAGAGGTAATTTTTCTTGTAGTCCGCAATGGTCATGGTATCTTTGCGAATCTCCACTACCACAAATTTGTTGTCTTTCCCCTGACGTAGGTTGAAAAAGACGCACTGATCGATATTTCCGACTTGAAGCACCAGATCGATTTGGTTCGGATATTCCGTATCAGGAGCGGCATCAATGATCTTAATGTCGGAGATGCTGGGAGTATCGCCAAAAATTTCCTTGGCAACTGAGGAACCGGCGGTTTTCGTGGCCTTGTCGACCCACAGTGCGTCGCTGTTCCATTTCCCGTTGACTTGCCCAAAGAAAGTCTCCAGGGCGGCCTGGCCTTTCTGCTGCGTCTCGCTCATGAGGGTGTCTTTGCCCGGGTCATTTGACATGCGCTTGACTTGCCAAGTGATCAAAGCAATGCCGCAAATCAACACGACAACTGCGACAATGGCCTTCACGGATTGATTACCCATAAGTGATTCCTCCTGGTTATGATAAACGAATGACGGGAATGAAAATCCAAACGACGAAGCACTTTCCCAAACCCATTTCAAATTCACATCAGGGAACAACGGACAGGTGTCCTTGAAAACTACTGTCAGGATGTGAACCTGCAATGAAAGGAACTGCTGTTTCCATATAATTTTAATGCCTAGTTTGGTTTTTGCCATGCAAAGGGGCAAGAAAAATCACAAAACACCCTATCTTCGCCATGATTTCGCTTTTTTCGGGTAGTCTTGTGCGGTTATATTAACTCGTATGACAACCTTGAATGAAACTCCTTCCGCGAATCGAACGCACATCGGCTTTTTCGGTCGCCGCAATGCCGGCAAGTCCAGCGTGGTGAACGCGGTGACGGGCCAGGAGATGTCGGTGGTTTCCGACACCCTTGGGACCACCACCGACCCGGTGTCGAAGTCGATGGAGCTGTTGCCGCTGGGCCCCGTGGTCATCTTGGATACCCCCGGCTATGACGACGAGGGCGCACTTGGCGAATTGCGCGTTCGCCGCACGCGGCAGGTTCTCAGCCGTGCCGACTTGGCAGTGTTGGTTGTCGATGCCACGGCGGGCTTCGGCGATTGTGAGCAAGACCTCATAAAACGCTTTGTTCAGCAAGGTGTTCCGTATCTGGTGGCCTGGAACAAATGCGACTTGGCGGAGGCCATGCCGCCGCCGCCGGAGGTTCCCGCAGTCGCGGTGAGCGCGCTCACGGGCGAGGGCATTCAAGAACTGCGCGAGCGTCTGGCGCGGCTTCGCCCGGCGAGTGCGAGTCGGCGGCTTCTGGCGGACCTCGTGAAGCCGCTGGACCTGGTGGTGCTGGTGATTCCCATCGACGAGTCCGCCCCCAAGGGCCGACTCATCCTCCCGCAGCAGCAGGCGCTCCGCGATTTGCTGGAGGCCGGGGCGATTGGCGTGACCACCCGCGAGACCGAACTGGCAGAGACGTTGAAGGCACTCGGCCGTGCGCCCGCGATGGTGGTGACGGACAGCCAGGCCTTCGCCACCGCCGCGAAAGACACGCCGCCGGAGATCCCGCTGACCTCGTTCTCCATCCTGATGGCGCGCTACAAGGGCTTCCTGGAGACCGCCGTGCGCGGCGTGGCAGCGTTGAATTCCCTGCATGACGGCGACCGGGTGCTGATCGCCGAGGGCTGCACGCACCACCGGCAGTGCAACGATATCGGCACGGTGAAGATTCCGCGTTGGCTGAAGGCTCACACGGGGTGCGAACTCCAGATCGAGACCTCGTCGGGGCTTGGCTTTCCGGAGGACCTCTCGCCCTACCGCGTGGTCATCCACTGCGGCGGCTGCATGCTGAACGAGCGCGAGGTGACCTGTCGGATGAAGTGTGCCCTGGATCAGGGCGTGCCGTTCCTCAACTACGGGATTGCCATCGCCTATATGAAAGGCATCCTGCACCGCAGTCTCTCGCTCTTCCCGGAACTCCAGAAACTCGTGCTGGCCCATGAAACTCGCTGACATCCGGATGCGCGACCCCTTCGTGGTGCCCTGCCAGGCCGAGGGACGGTATTATCTTTTCGGCAGCGTCTGGCATGGCGTTGCACCGGGCTTCTACTACTATATAGGTAGAGACCTGGAGGATTGGGAGGGGCCCTTTGCGGCATTCCTTCCGCCAACGGACTTCTGGGGGCCGGATTTCTTCTGGGCGCCCGAATGCCACGGATATCAGGGGAAATACTATCTTTTCGGAACCTGCGGGACGCGCGAGCCGGATTTCCGGGGGACCCTGGTCTTCCAGTCCACCACCGACTCGCCCGCCGGCCCCTACGAACAACTTTCGGAAGGGCCGCTGACCCCGAAGGAATGGAAGAGCCTGGACGGAACGCTATGGGTGGAGGACGGCCGGCCCTGGCTCGTCTTCTGCCACGAATGGGTGCAGGCCGGCGACGGGACCATCTGCGCCATGCCGTTGGCCGACGACCTCTCGCACGCTGTAGGTGCCTCCATGGAGTTGATGAAGGCCAGTTCGGCACCCTGGGCCACGGAATATGTGGATCCAAATCTCAGGGGATGGGTGACCGACGGGCCGTTCCTCTACCGCGACGGCAACCGCCTCCGGATGCTCTGGAGTTCCATGCGGGAAAAGATATATGCCATGGGCGTGATGGTCTCGAAGAGCGGTCGACTTCTGGGGCCATGGCGTCACGAGCCGGCGCCGATCTACATCCAGGACGGCGGCCACGGGATGTGGTTCCGCGACTTCACGGGGCAGTCGCACTATATCCTGCACAGCCCCAATGCCGGCTGGCAGGGCGAACACCCGCTGCTGCTGGATGCCGCGAATTTGTAGCTGGCGGTCCGGGAAGGAAAAGAAAGCCGTGAAGAAATCGCATTTCTTCACGGCTTTCCGAAGAGCCAAGCGGATCAAATGGTCAGGACCCTTGTTCGTGGATTTTGGCCACTGCCTTGCCGAAGAACGCGATGCCGACAAACCAGCATGCAATCATCAGGACGGACAGCAATCCGGCGAATATGATGATGGGGGAAGACTCATCGTAATAGACATAGCTGTCTACCGTTGAGAGCAGGAGAATGGGCAGGCCGGCGGCGAGGAGGTGGTAAACCACGAATAGGATGCATGAAGCGAGCGAGAGTCCTGAGGCACTTCCTCCGGGGTCTTCAGCAAATTTGTCGCGTCGGAAGTTCCGATAAGATCGGGCGAGCTGCCAGAATGCCAGGAACACCCAAAATAAATTGAGAAGTGGAATCCAGATCAATGCGGCCGCCACGGCTGGGGGGATTTTCACGGTGCGATTTTCGACGGGGAGTGCCTTCCAGGAATGATAAATCCAACGGCTCAGCGAAATGATCAGCATCACGAAATTGAAGACAATCCAGATCTGTGTCCCGATGAATCCGATCAGGATAAACCAGGCTAGATCCACAGTTCCTTGGAAGGCAAATTGTTGTGATGACAGGTACTGGACGAAAGGAGAACAGAAGAACAACAGCAATCCGCCAAAGGTGTTGCCATAGCCGGATGTCATTTCATTCATGTTGAGAATGAGGGCAATGAAGGTTGACACTATGGCTATGACGACATATAGCATTTTCAGGCCGCTCGTCAAGTTGTGGAAACCACAACTGATGAAAAGGCAGAATATGGGTATGGCTACCCAAACCAGAGTGTTGTCGGATTCCTGCCAGGCCTTTTTCGTCCATTGCCCCAAGAAGGCAAAGCCTCCAAGGATCAACAAGGCGATGCTTTTCATGATAAAGTTCCCATTTTCAATCATGGGGAACATCACTGCTGACAGACCGAGCCAGACATACCAGAAGGGGTAAGTGCATAGCACACGGGTCGCATACTTGTCCAGATTGTATTTCAGGTTGTCAATAAGCGGTCGCTCTCTGCTGGCAACGGGCGGGGCGGAGGTTGCTCCCTGGGAGGTGAAGAAGTCCGGAGGAAGATCGGAATAGATGGAAGAGGCTGCCATGCCGGGGATGGTGACCATTTGCGAACAATGGGGACATTGGGTGGTTTGCCCAGCCCATTCCGAACGCGCAGAGAGCATCTGCTGGCAATGCGGGCAGGGAAACGAAAGAACATTCTCGCGCCCGACGGGGATGGAAGACGGTGGAGGAGCCTCCATGGCGGTTGGGGCGGGAATGGTGATTGTTTGCGAGCAATGAGGGCATTGCGTGGGCTGTCCAATCCAATCTGAGGAGGCAGAGAGGATCTGCTGGCAGTACGGACACGGGAAGGAGAAATTCATGGATGAATGACAGTGCGAAGAGAATTGTGGATTGAGGCGATTTAGTGGCTAGAGATTTCGCGGGTGAGTCTCCGGAAGGCGGCGACGATGTCGCTGATGGCCTCGTGACGTGCGCATGGGATGACCTCGCTCTGCATGTTTTTGAGGCGCGGGGCCTGCTTCAGGAGGCCGACGACGTGCGGCCAGTCGATGTTTCCGTGGCCGGGGCACTTGTGGTCGTCCCACTGTCCGTAGTTGTCGTGGAGATGGCAGTTCACGACATGCGGGAGCATCTTTTCAAGGGCATGGTCTTCCCAGGGGACGTCGTCGAATCCGGATGCCTTCCAGCCTTTCCGGGGGGCGGAGTCTTCGAAGCGCCGTCCCTTGTCCATCAGGTTTGCGTGTCCGGCGTCGTAGGTGAAGCCAAGGGCGTCGGTTGGGAAGAGGGCTTTGAGCTTCAGGAGGAAATCCGGAGTCGAGGTGGGGAACCAGATGTTCTCGATGCAGATGGTCATCCTGAGGTCCTCGGCGGCGGGCAGGAGTGCGTCCAGGGAACGGCGGATGTTCTCGAATGACTTGTCCAGGGGGAATGCTTTGGTGTCAAACCAGTTTGAGTTTCCGACATGGATGCAGATGGTGTCCACGCCCATGTCCGAGGCGATCTGCATGGCGAGGCGGTGACGCGCGAGCATCCGTGGGCGGCTCTCCGCGTAGGGGTTCAGGAGGTCGTTTTCGGTGCCGAAGGGCGAATGCGCGTCCACGAAGTCGAGGCCCTCGGCGGCCATTTCGTCCAGGAGGGTTTTCTGCAGATTGGGCTTCTGCATGACCATGCCGATGAGGGTGTCCGAGAGGACCAGGTGTTCGGCGCCCTGCCTCGCGAATTCATGCATCACCCAACTGCGACCTATTTCTGTAGTATTCTCGAAATCAAATAAATAAGTAAATTTCTTCATGGCTTGCCGATGAATAGAGATTTGACCTGGCCTTGGCGGAGGCTGGCTTTGGCGACGACGATGCCGTTGCGGCGGATGGTGATGGCCGTGTCGGCCAAGGCCGCCAGGTCGAATTGCGCGGCGCCGTCGGGCAGAAGCCGCTGGGCGAGGACGGCGACCGAGGCCGGAGGCGTGATGCTCCAGATGTCCGGCCGGAAGTTCGTGCCGTCGCCGGCTTTCGTGATTTCGTAGTGCTCGGGGGACCAGAGGCGTTCGCGGGCGAGCGCGTCGAAGGCAATGGGGTCGGCGGGCTGGTCCAGAAGCAGCCAGGTTTCGCGGACGAAGGGGCCGTAGTCGGCGCGGCCCTCGTCGCCCAGCGCGGGTTCTGGGACATGTTCCGCGTAGAAGACAGGCCTGAGGAGGGTGAGGCGCAGCTCGGCGCTGCCGACGGAATCGTAGCCGTGGAGGTCGGGGGCGAGGAAACCGCTCATGGAACGGGAGTCGGCGGCGGCGCACCAGTCGATGAAGGGCTGTTCGCACTCGTCCGGCCGGCGTTCAAGGAGCATTCCGGCCTGGCCGGAGACAATTGCGCCTCTGCGCACTTTGGTGTCCAGGGAGAGCTTCAGGTCGGTGTCGGGTTCCAGCCAGTCGCCGGCGACGCGTGCCTGCAGCGCCTCGATGCCCTGGTAGGCGAAGAGCGAGAGGGTGAAGGCGGATTTGCGGAAGGAGTAGCGGACGCGCAGTTCACTCATGAGCGGTCCGTCCTGGCGGATTTCGGGTTTTCCGAGCTGCCGGACCTTGGCGCGGGATGGCTTTCCGAGCGAGGTAGCGGCGTGCGCCCAGGTGTCGTACGGGTCGTCCAGCGTGACGAACGAGAGGCGCCGCAGGGCGTCAAGCTGCCGCGTCACGCCGAGTTTCGGGAATGGCGCATGGCCCTTGGGGAGACGTGCGTAGGCCAGGATCTTGACCGCCGAGGCGTCCAGCGGCGCGATAACCAATGCGGAGTTGCGGCTCCCAAAGATGTTGGCATGCCCCTGGACCCATTGGAGCGGGAGGGATTTGCCGTGCCCGTCGCGGAAGGCGTCGAAGTCGGTTCCCGTGCCGTTGGGGTCGTGGAAGGCGAAGTAGCTGCAGACCGCGCGGGCCGGACGGGGCAGGGGGTTCCAGAGCATCACTCCGCCTTCTTTTATAAATTGTGTATCTGATTGTATAGAAAGTTTTTGTAGATTATTTTCTAAAACCTTTGAGGCTTGCCAGGAGGCAAATCCGGCCAGGTCCCGCGCCTCGTGGTCGTAGGCGGGCTTGATGGCGGTTCCGCTGTAGATGTCGTGGAAGTAGTTGAAGAGCAATTCGTGCCAGGCGTCATGGAGGATTGCGGCGCCTTTGCGGTCGTTGGTCTGGAGGGTGATCTTCTCGGCCTTGAAGAGAGTCTTTTCGGCGTCTGCCATCCACTGCTTGATGTCGTGGCAGGTGGTGTAGCAGCCAGGCGAGTGATGGGTGAATTCGCCGTCAAGCAGGGGGAGGTCTCGGCGTCGGCCGAGGACGTCGAAATACTCGTCCAGGGTGCAGAATTCCAGCGGGATGTCCTTGGCGATTTCCAGGAGGACCTTGAGGTTCTTGTGGTTGATGCCGCCGCCGTGGTCGCCCAGCCCGAAGAAGAAGCTCTGCGGGGTGTCCATGGCGAGATGGCGCTCCATGCGCTCCCGCATCAGGGTTTCATCGAAGGCGAGGTTTCCGCTGGTGCAGTAGGCCTCCTGGATGCGGAAGGAGAGGATGCTTCGGCGGGTGCCGGGGATTGCCCAGCGGAACTTGTCCGGCATCTCCTTCTCGTGCTTCATCGGGCGCATCCAGCAGTAGTTAACGAATCCGGATGCGTCCAGAATGGCGGGCAGTCCGGCGTTCTGTCCGAAGGAGTCCACGCTGTAGGCGGTCTTGACCTCCACGCCGAATTTGCGCCGGAAGTAGTCTTTGGCGTGGGCGGCCTGCTGGAGGAGCGCCTCGGCGGGGGTGACGATGGTGTCGGACTGCTCGACCCATCCGCCGGTGACCTCCCAGCGCTCCGCCTCGACGAGTTTGGCAATCTGGCGGAAGAGCGACGGGTCATTCTGCTCCAGCCACTCGTAGCACGCGCTGGAGGAGCGCGTGAATTTCAGGAAAGGGTACTCCTTGAGCATCGCCACCGCGACACGGCAGGTGTTTGCCCAAGTTGCACGGCCTTCACGGAGGCGCCAGACCCAGATCGGGTCCATGTGGGAGTTGCAGATGACGTAGAGTTTTTTCATTGGATGGGGGACAGTGTGCTATTTCAGGAAGAGGGTCTGGAAGGCCTTGCGGTTGTGGAAGGATTCGCCGGTGGGGTAGAGCGCGTAGTGCTTGCCGGAGGGAAGGTCGCTGAAGCAGACATTGACCTCCAACGGCGAAGTGTAGTCGAAGAGGCTGATGGGCAGGGCGATTTCGACAGTCCAGTGGTCGTCGTGCTGCACGGTGGCGACCTCGTAGGATTCCGCATTCCAGTCCTTCTGGCTGGGATCATTCTCGTCCCAGATGTTTCCGAAGCGGTTGAAGATGAAATGGAAGAAATGCACGCGGCCATAGCCGCCGACGAAGACTTCGATTTCGTCCTCGTTCCAGAGGGGCAGGTCGCGCTCGGAACCATGGTCGGTGCCATTCGGAGTGGTGTCGGGGATGTCTGCGGCGACGAAGAGGGTATTGTGCTCCACGTCGGTGCGGAGATACACAAGCGGCGCGGCGTCATCTGCCATGCCATACATCGTGAAGCACTTGAGCGGTTCCTTCAGAGTCCAGATCTCGTCGTCCAGCACGCCGTCAATCTTCGGGGCGGTTCCGGAGGGGACCACGAGGTAGTTCGGCTCGGGGGTGGAGGGCTTTTCCAGCGTCTGGAGCGTATAGCCCTCCGGGATGGCGGTGCCTGGCACGACCGCGAGGAGGAAATTGACGCCGTCGGGCAGCGTGAAGGCGAAATTGCGCAGCTGCGCGGGTGTCCAGGCCGCGGTTCCGTCCTGCTGTGCGTATGCGGTTTTCGAGAGGAGGTCCGCCACAGTGTAGGACTCGGCGTCCAAGGTATTGGGCCGCAGCTGGATGAAGCGTGGCTCGGCGTCATGGTTGAGCAGCTGGATGAGCGTGCCGCCCTGACCATCCGCGAGGACATGCTGGACGGGGGTGTTCTTCCAGAGCGGGGCATTGAGCGGGATGTCTTTGCCGGCCATCTTCATCGTGGCGCCGAAGGGATAGTATGGACGGACCTTGATGGCCTCGGTCTCCTGCGTGTAGGGAGCCGCAAGCGCGAGGATTTTCCGCTGGAGCGCGCAGCCGGGCGTTTCGGCGAGGCCGGGTCCGAGGATGAAGGCGCGGAACGTCTCGATTTCGTCCGGCGTGATGCCAACGGCGAAGAAGTATCGCTCTGCCTTGGTGAC
Source organism: Victivallales bacterium (assembly GCA_017417585.1). Taxonomy (GTDB): domain Bacteria; phylum Verrucomicrobiota; class Lentisphaeria; order Oligosphaerales; family Oligosphaeraceae; genus RGIG1601. The sequence continues at coordinate 19,444 of JAFPYX010000037.1, read as the reverse complement.
CCACGACTCCTCCTGGGTGCCGTAGTGGCTCAGGTTGGCGAAGAGTTCATCCGAGTACTCGTAGCCGCGGCGGGCGTAGAAGCTGGTGAGGACATAGTCGCGGTGGATGACCTCGGTGTCGGCGCCGAGAAGCGCCTCCAGCAGGAACGAGAGCGACCCGGTTCGGTCCGCCCCGCCGATGCAATGGTAGTCGATGGGGTAGTTGGCGGGATTCAGGAAGATGCGGAAGCACTCCGCGAAGGGCTTCGCGCCATTCGGCGTGAAGATGTGGTCGTAGGCGCCCACGGGAATCTGGATGTAGTTGATGTCCGCGCCGATTGGCGAAACGGTCATGCCGGCGGTCTCGCCGTTGCCGCGCAGGTCGAGTTCCGTGCGCAGATGGAGTTCCTCGCGCATGCGACGAACGCCCTCGGCATTCGCGCGGGGTGGTCCGGGGGTCTTGCCGCCGTCGTAGGAGTTGTTGTTTAGGCCGGAGCTGCGGTAGATGAGCCCCTGGGGGACGACGCGGCCTTCCAGGCCGACGAAGCCGCCGATGTCGCGGACGTTGTCCACGTCGGGGACATAGAGGACGCGCGGCGTCTGGCTGTCCACGGTGAAGTTCCGCAGTTCGGACTCCAGGCGGCTGCCGTTGGCGTAGAGGACCGTCACTTTCCAATAGTATGTCTTGCCATTGAACAGGTTATAGAGCGTGAGGCGCTGCTCGTTCTCGACGGGGAAGGTCTGAGCGTTCGCGAAGGCCTCGTTGTCCGCGAGGGCGACCTCGTACCGGACCTGGCTGCGCACGCCGGTGAAGATCCACGACAGTTCAATGCCCTTCGGGAACGAACGTACCGAATGCTCCAGAAAATGGACCAGTTCGGGACTTGCGAGGGCCTTCCGTCCGGCTTCGGAGTCCAGGTGGCAGAAGAGCTGCTGTTCCGGCTTGAGCATGGAGACCGTGATGCCGTTCTCAGGAGCGGTGAGCGAGATGGTGTCGGCCAGAACGGCGAGGGAAAGCCCTGCCAGGGCAACGAGGAAGCTTTTGATTTTCATAGTGGTAAGAAGAAAAACAATGGGGGAAGAAAAATCAACAGGCGTGTGACTGGCGGAGTTTTTCCAGAAGGGCGTGGCAGCCTTCCTGAAGGTCGCGCCAGGTTTCGGTGAAGTCGCCAGTCCACCAGGGATCGGCGATGTCGCGGGGGCGGTCGGTGAGATCCAGCAGCCGGCAGGTCTTGTCCAGGACCGCCGGGCCGACGACGCGTGCGAGGTTGCGGACATTGATGCTTTCGGCGCAGAGGAAGAGGTCGTAGCGGTCCAGGTCGGCGGGGCATGCCTGTCTGGCGCGATGCGGCTGAAGCGGAATATTGTGGCGAAGGAGTTCTTCGCGAGCGGGCGGGTAGAGGGGATTGCCCAATTCTTCAGCGCTGGTGGCGCAGGACGCTGTAAAAATATCTTTGAGTCCTTCTTTATCAAATAGATATGCAGTAATAAACTCCGCCATCGGCGAACGGCAGATGTTGCCGTGGCACACGAACATCAGGCGGGTGACTTTGCTCCAATCCAGCGCAAGAAGGTCCAATTCTCAATTCTCCGCAGAGGTCAGGATGCGTAGTTCAGACTTGCCCAGGCGCATCGGCGCAACCTCTGCGATGAAGGCCTTCATGTGTGCGGAGGCCAGATGCGCATCCAAGTGGGCCTTGGTCTTCCAGCTTTCCAGCATGGTGACGTAGGGCGCGCGGGAGCCGTCCTCGGCGTAGTCGAGGCATGGTTCGTAGCGCAGGCAGCCCTCCTCGGCACGCACGGTGGGCAGCAGTGCGCGGACGATTTCCAGATAGTCATCCAGCATCTCCGGCCGGATGGATGCACGGGCAACGACGTGGATCATAATCAATTGGCAATTAGCAATTGGGGAATTAGAGCCCTAAGGTAAGTTGTGGGTCTTCGGGGGCGGGGCGGGGTTCGCGGCCGAAGCGCCGGAGTGCGCGGTCGGTGACCATGCGTCCGGCAGGGGTGCGGATGAGGTAGCCCTCCTGGATGAGGTAGGGCTCGTAGACGTCCTCGATGGTCTCCTCCTCCTCGCCGACGGCGACTGCGAGGGACTTGAGGCCGACGGGGCGTTCCTTGAACTTGACGATGATGGTCTCCAGGATGCGGTTGTCCATCTCGTCGAGGCCGTCGTCGTCGATGCTGAGCATCTTGAGTGCGGCGGTGGCGATTTCGTCGGTGATCTGGGAGCCGCCCTTGACCTGCGCGTAGTCGCGAACCCATCGCAGGAGGTTGTTGGCGATGCGCGGGGTTCCGCGGGCGCGTCTGGCGATGGCGAGGAGGCCGTCGCTTTCGGCGGGGATGTTCAGGATGCCGGAGCTGCGGACAAGGATCTGTCGGAGTTCCTCGGCGGAGTAGTAGTCCATCCGGCACTTCATGGTGAAGCGCTCGCGCAGCGGCGCGGAGAGCTTTCCCTGCCTGGTGGTGGCGCCGATGAGGCAGAATTTCGGGAGGTTCACGCGCACGGAACGCGCGGCCACGCCGGAGTCCACCATGATGTCGATGACGAAGTCCTCCATCGCGGAATAGAGGTACTCCTCCACCTGGCGGGGGAGGCGGTGGATTTCGTCGATGAAGAGGATGTCGCCTTCGTCGAGGCTGGAGAGCAGCCCGGCCAGGTCGCCGGGCTTCTCGATGACGGGGCCGCTGGTGGCCTTGAGGGTTTTACCACAGGCATTTGCAATGATGTTCGCCAATGTGGTCTTGCCCAGGCCGGGCGGGCCGGAGAGCAGGATGTGGTTCAGCGCCTCGCCGCGCGTGGTGGCGGCGGCAACCATGATCTGGAGCTGCTCCTTGACCTTGCCCTGGCCGGGGAAACTGTCGAACTTCTGCGGGCGCAAGGAGCGGTCGAATTCGTCCTCTCGGGCATTCAATTCAGCGGTGATGAAGCGTTCTTCTGGCATGTTTAACAACTCGGCCGCACGCGGCCGAGAACCGGGGCTTCGAGCTTTATTCCGGCTTGGCGGCGGTCATTCGGGCGAGCGCCTTGGTGATGAGTGCTGAGGTGGAGAGCTTGCGGTCGGGGTCGTTGGCCACGAGTTCGCGGATGGCGGTCTCGGCGTCGTTCTGCTTGAAGCCCAGGGTGGCGAGTGCCTTGACGGCGTCGGAGGCCGCGGCGTCTAGTGCGCCGGGGGCAGTACCGCCGGCGGTTGGCAGCGCGCCGCCGAAGTCGCCGAGCTTGCCCTTGAGGTCGAGAACCAACTGCGCGGCGCTCTTCTTGCCCACCCCGCTGATCTTGCTCAGCAGCTTGATGTCCTGGCTGGCGATGGCGGTGCAGAAGGCGGAGATGCCCATGGCGGAGAGGACGTTGAGGGCCAGGCGCGCGCCGAAGCCCTTCACATCATTGACGATCAGCGAGAAGAGCCGCTTTTCCTCGCGGGTGAGGAAGCCGTAGAGCGTAAGGGCGTCCTCGCGCACGGCCAGGTAGGTGAAAAGCGTGAGGGTGGCGTGGGGCGTCGGGAGCTTTTCGGCGGTGCTCAAGGGGATGAGCAGCTCGTAGCCGACGCCGTGGACATCCAGGATGACGGAGTCCATCGTGTTTTCCACCAGAGTTCCGGTCAATTGCGCGATCATGGAGACAACCTTGTAGAACTATGATTCTTCCAGAATGGTCACCTTGCCCAGGACGCTGTCAACGACAAGGAGATACTTCCATCCCTGGACCTCGAAGCGAAGCTGCGGGCCGCTGGCCTCGCCGTCCGGAAAGAAGCAGAATGCGAAAAACTGTCCATCGCCGAAATTTCCCTCCGGCAGGTCGGTCCAGGCGATGTCTTTTGAAACCTCATAACTTTGTGCCCCCGGGAGGATTCCGCTTTGGCCGGCAGGTCCTGTCATCGGGGGAAGGACTGGGGCATGCCAATCGTGGTCCAGGGGGTTGTTCCAGGGATACACGGTGAACTGACGTTGTTCCACGTCCAGCACCAACGCCAGAGGTCTTCCGCCGGCGCGGGCGCGCATGGCGGTTTCCGTGAAGGCCCCCCGCAAGTTGGAAAGCGCACTTTCCACGGCGATGCGCCGGCTTCCTCCGCCAATTTGCGGAATCACCAGCGCCATGATCAGCATTACGATCACGCAGACAACTAGGATCTCAATGAAGGTGTATGAGTTGCGAGACATTTTTTCGCCCTGGGGCTTAGGCCCTTGGCTCCGGGCACTAGTTCCAGCAGGAGATGTCGGCGTTGAAGTCCTCGCCTCCGGCGGTCTTGTCGGCGCCGTAGCTGATGATGTCGAAGGGCTGGTCGTCGGCGCCGGGGACGGTATAGACGAAGTCGTTGTCCCATCCATCCTTGGGGAGGTTCTTGCCGTCCAGGTAGGGGCCGCTCCACTTGGCGTTGGAGGTCTTGACCATCAGGTCATCGAGGGTGTTGGGATATTCGGCGCAGTCCATGTAGAATTGCTGGACGGCTCCCTTGAGATTGACCAGCTGGGTCTTGGTCGTGCTGACACGCGCCTTGTCCAAGGAGCCGATGATTCGCGGGCCGACCAGTGCGGCGAGCATGCCGATGATGACCACGACGATCATGATTTCGATCAGGGTGAAGGGGTGGTGGAGCGTGCGGTTGCGGCGGCGGTTCTCCATTTTTTATAACTCCTTTGTAATCAACAAGTTGTTTGAATTCTAAATGACATTCTGCATGTCCATGATGGCGGTGAACATGAGCAGTACGATGACGAAGATGCCCAGCCCGAGCAGGATGATGACCACCGGCTCGAAGAGGGAAAGGAGTCGCTTGACGCTTTTGCGCAGGTCGGTCTCGTAGCGGTCGGCGACGCGGTCGAGCATCTCCTCGACATTGCCGGTTTCTTCGCCGACGGAGACCATCTTGAGCATCAGGGACGGGATGTACTTGCTCTTGGCGAGGGCGGAGGAGATCTTCTGGCCCTGGCGGAGTTCCCCAGAGACCTCGTCTAGCGAGCGTCGGATGACCCAGTTCTGGATGACGCGGTTGGCGATGGAGACGGTGTTGAGCAATGGCACGCCGGAGCGCATGAGGATGGCCATGGTCCTGGCGAAGCGTGACAAGTTGCTATATAAGACGAGCTTCTTGAAGATGGGCAGCCGCATGAGGACGGCGTCCCACCCTCGCCGGATGGCGCCGTCCGGCTTGCGGATCTGCGTGACAAGCCAGATGACGCCGGCAACGAGAATAATGGAGATCCACCAGTAGTTCCGGATGCCGTTGGAGAGGCTCATGAGGAATTCGGTGGCCTGGGACTCCACGCCTGCGCCCGCCAGCGAGGTCGCGAATTTCGGGACGATGAGTCCGAGAAGGCATCCGAGCATCACCAGTCCGGTGACTGCGATGAACGCGGGGTAGATGGAGTTGGAGATAAGGAAGCTCTTCAGTTCGGCGGCGCTGGTCATGAAGTCGCGCAGCTGTCCCATGACCTGTGGCAGTGCGCCGGCCTCCTCGCCGGCCTCCACGACTCCGGCATAGACGGAGGGGAAGGTGTTGCCCTGGTCGCGGATGAGGTCGGAGAGCTTGCGGCCCTCGTGCAGGCCGCGTCGCAGTTCGCCGATCATTCGGCTCATGGCGGGGTTTTCGTTGCCGTCGCCCAGGATGGCCAGGGCACGTTCGACGGGAATGTTTGCCTCCAGCAGGGGCACCAGCCGCTCGGTGAAGTCCACCACGTCCACCCGTCGGCTGCGTCCACGCGAAGCGGTCGCGGCGGCGCCTTCACCGAGGAAGGCCAGCGGCAGCATTCCGCGTCGCTGGATGCGTCGGGTCGCATCGGCCTGGGAGTCTCCGTCGATCAGCAGTTCGCTGACTTTTCCGGCGGAGTCGCTGACTTTGAACTTGAAAAGAGGCATTTACGAAGGAGGGGTTCGGCTCGCTCGCGGGCGAGAACCGGGGGCTTTCGAATTGGCCCTCAACAGGTGTCCCCACGCGGCAGGCTAGGCATTGGCGGAGGGAGTTTCGGTGACGCGGAGCGGACGGCTCATGAGGGTCACGTCGTCAATCATGAATTTGATCCAGTAGCTGTCTGGGGTCTCAAACCTTAGGGCGGGGAGGGTGAAGACGAGGTCAACCACCTGGGTCGGCGTCTTGAATTTGAGGCGTCCTCGGCTGGAGAAGACCTCCGTGTTGGTTGTGGAGCCGACAATCTGGAGCCGGCAGGGGTAGTCGCCGCGTCCGCTGGTGAGCGACACCATCAGGTGCAGGGCGGGATACCGCAGCGGGAATTTCGTCGAGCAGATTTCCCCGATGATGCCGACCAGGGTTTTTTTCCCTGTCAGGCGGTCTTCGATGATCTGGTCGCACGGAATCAATCCGATTCCCATTGGCATTTCCAGTATGGCGCCCATATTCCGGTGAGGTACGTTTTTCCTTTATGTAACGCAAAAGGTGGCTTTTTATTATTCGCTTGGGTTGAAAATATATCCCGCTTTTTGTTGCCATGCGGAGAATCACGGGTAAATTAAGGCAAATGATTCATTTTGGCCGGCACGACGGCCTGACAGTTTCCCCTTTGCCCCATGAAAAAGCTGAATCACATTCTTGTTCTGCTGACCTGCCTCCTGATGCTGGCGGCGGTCGCATTGCGCCGTGACGGGAGGTTTTTGGGAAAGGACCTGGCTCCTGCGGCGTCCCAAACGGACGGCACGGCTTCCGAGTCGGATTTCCTGACCCGGCTGGAGGATGGCACGGAGGTCATCGACACCACGGGCCCAGGCAGGGAAATCAACGGTTTTTCGGGGCCGACGCCGTTGCTGATTCATGTGCGGGATGGCAAGGTGGCACTGCTTGAGGCGCTGCCGAACCAGGACACCCCGGAGTTCTTCTCCGCCACGCTGGAGGAGGGCTTCCGCGAACAATGGTACGGGAAAGTGGTGGTCGAGGCAGTGCAGACACCCGTCAAGCCGGTGACGGGTGCGACGTACTCTTCGACGGCTTTCATCCAGAATGTCCAGGCGGGGCTGGCGGCGTATTTGAAAGCGTCCGGCGAGTCGGAGGCGATTGGGGACATAGCTCCGCCGCAGATTCCGTGGCGGCCGAGCCTGAAGTTCGTCTGCGGGATGCTGGTGGCGCTGGCGGCGGCGGTGGCGCCGTTTTTCCTGCGGAACAAGTGGTGGCGGATGCTTCAACTGTCGCTGAACGTGGCGGTGCTGGGCTGCTGGTGCGGAGTGTTCGTCTCCCACGCTCTGATGGTGAAATTCCTCTCGCAGGGCATGCAGGACTGGAGTGCGGTGCTGCCGCTGCTGCTTCTGGCCATGGCTTTCATTTATCCCTTCTTCGGGCGAAAGAGCCACTACTGCATGCAGGTTTGCCCCTTCGGCTCGCTGCAGGAGCTCGCGGGGAAATGTTCGCGGAAAAAGCTTCGCATTTCCCCGCAGTGGCTGAAACGGCTGGAGGGTTTCCGGCAGGGCCTCTGGGCGATGCTGATGCTGGTGATGTGGTGCGGAACCGGCTTCGCCTGGATGGACAACGAACCTTTCGCCGCATTTCTCTTCCGCACGGCGCCGCCAGTGGCGCTGGCGTTGGCGGCCGTGTTTACCGCACTTTCGGTGTTCGTGCCTAGGCCGTATTGCCGATTTGTATGCCCGACCGGCTCGCTGCTGAAGTTCGCGGAAGAGGAGTGAGCCGGGAACCACGCCGTCGCGGCGTGGCGCGGGGCCATTCCGCACGCGGCGAGTCGCAGAATCCTCGAATCAAACCCACATTTTGCAATGAAAATGAACTTTTCCAAACTGCTGAATGTCGTGCTGGCCTTGGCGCTGGCAGTCCTCTGCTTCCAGCTGGCCCGGACACGCCAAACGAATCCCGCCGCATCTGAAGAGGCGGTGATTTCCGCATCTGTTGCCGCGCCGGAGGTTCCCGCCACTCACGCGACGCCGAAAGACGAGGCACCGGCGGCCACTTCCGGCGAGCTACAGGAGTTCGAGGTCACGGAAGATTTCGAGGTGAATCCGTTCCACTTCTTCATGACCAACGGCGGGTTGATTCTCTGCGCGGGGAACCAGGAAAAGAGCAATGCGATGACGATTGGCTGGGGCGGCCTGGGGACGCTCTGGGGGCGCAACCATGCGGTCACGGTATATGTCGCCCAGTCCCGCTACACGCGTCAATTCATGGACGCGGCGAAGTATTTCACGGTGATGGCGTTCGGGCCGGACCGCCGCGATGTGCCGGACTACCTGGGACACAACAGCGGCCGTGACGGCGACAAGGCCGCCGCATTGGGGCTTCATACGCTCTACACCGAAAACGGCACGCCGTATTATGCGGAGGCCGCCCTGGTGCTGGAGTGCGAGATGATGTACGCACGGCCCTTCGATGCCGAAAGCATGAAGGAAGTGCCCAGCCGGCTCTACTCGAATTTCCCGGCCGGCGTGCACACGATGTATATCGGCCGCGTGGTGAAAGCCTGGAAGCGGTAGGCAAGGGCGTTGATAAAGCTCTGGCCGCCGCGCTTCTGCGCATGACGTCCCGGTGACAATATTACTACTTGCGGAAGAACGCCAGGATGGAACGGCGAACGCCAATGGGCGATGAGAACCGGATCATCTGGGAGACCAGCTCGCGCCAGCGGGCGGTTGCGCCATAGGGGCGGTCGCCTTCCGGAGAGGCCGCCGGGGGCTCCTGCTCGGCGATGAGCAGCTCGGAGGTGCGCTGGACAGGGATATACTCCAGCCATTCGACGGGCACCTGGTGACACCGACCGTCCCCGCCCCATTTTGAGACATATTCGACATGCTTGACGGTCCGGTAGCCGTATGCGGTCACGGCGAGGCTGGTGGCGCCGTTGGCCTCGCTGGCGACGCGCGTCTTGAGGAGGCTGTGCGTCACGCATTCGGCATGCGCGAACCGCCTTTCGCCGCAGTAGTTGGCCAGCGCCTCGTGTTCCCAGAAGCATGATCGGCGCGAAAGCACGTCCCGATAGATGTCCGCATGGGTTCTGGTCTGTTGGTAGAGAGGGATGCTGAGCAGCGGCGCCATGGCGAAATACGCCGCCTTGAAGTATTCCTCGAGGTGGGACTGGAAGTGCGCCCGGGCGTGTTCCAGGTCGCTGTCATAGAACTGCCTGGGGTCGGTGTCCAGGGAGAAATCCTGGAGGTGCCGCGGGAAGAGCGCGTTGATCTTGTGCTGCTTCAGGAAAGTGAAATCATCGCCATAGCCGACTTCCCTGTCCTCCAGCAGCTTGAGCATCTGGGTCTGGGCGAGGGGGGTGAACAGCAGCCGGAACTCGATCTCGTCATTGCGGTCGTCCGCATGGAAAAGCACCTCGAAGTCGTGGTTGGACATCATGGTGTACTGGGAGGCGTCATCCAGATTTTCGGAGAATTTCTTGAGTTTCTTGAATTCGCGACGCTTCTTCAGCTTGGAGAAGAAATCGTTCTTTCCGGCGATGCCGGTTGGCTTGTGGGTGAAGGTGAGGTTCGGCGCGGCGTCGTTTCCGTAGATCAGGCAGCTGGTCTCGGAGTAGACGGGGCTGGGCTTGGTGACGGTGGCATGGAGGCGCTCGTGTCGGGTGACGGTGCTCCATCGGCCTTTGGAGTCGCGGACGCGCTCCGTCCACGTGATGTTCTTATAGCCATGGTAGGTGGTCGTCCCCCAGCGCATGCTGAGGAATCTTCCGAAGACGAACGGGTTTCCGTTGATGACGCCGCTTTGGCTGCCGAGCACGGACTTGTCGGCGTTGAAGGAGTCGTCCCATCCGAAGTTCTCGTAGAGTTCGGCGAGCCGTCCCCGGGTGAAAAACGGGTCGAATTCGAGGCGGGGGACGGTGCGCTGGATAAGCTTCGGCGCGATGTCCCAGTCGTAGAGCGCGTTGAGCGGCGCCATCTGGTCCCAGGCCTCCTGCTGGAGGGCGGCGATCTTCTCCTCCAGGCTTTGGATCATTTCCTTGAATTGGCGCAGATTCCGGAGGACGACACGCTGGAAGAACAGGAACGCCAGAGTGGCAAGCGCCGCCCCTCCACCGCAGAATGCAGGCAGGAAACTTTTGGCGGTCTCGACAAGCTCTCCCAGGAGGTCTGGAGGAAGGAACGGCAGGACGATGGCGACGACGGCCGCGATGATGAGCAGCCAGGTCAGCACGCCCAGGAATCTCCAGCTGTTTCGGCGGGAGCGCGTGCTGTCCAGGTCGCTTTTCGCTTTTTTCAGCTTTCGGTTGGTCTCGGCGTTGGCTTCCGCATCTACTCCAGAGGCGCGCACGAGTCTCTCGAACTCCTCCGAGGTGTTCTGTGCGAACTTCTCGCGGAATTCCGTCTGATAGCGTTCCAGTGGCTCGTAGACGTCCTGGATCATGGGCGGCGCAAGGGATCGTCCCCCGCAGGCCCGTGCGAATCATTCGGCGTGCAGGGGACAATCAGAATATCCCTAGAAAAAGACTCCGCGTGCCTGGGCCTTGACCTCGGCGGAGGCGGTGAATGGGATGCGCGTGGTGTAGCCGTTTGCGGCCGCGACGATCTTTCGGGCCGGCAGCTCGTAGATGCAGCTGTTCCATTGCATCACCGTGTCGTTGTAGAGTCCTCGGGCGGCGGTGATTTCTTTCTGGAGATAGCTGTTCTGCTGCATGGCGTCGGCGATGGCGGCATGGGCCTTGAGTTCCGGGTAGGCCTCCACCTGGGGGAAGAGGCGGGCGAAACCGCCGTTGAGCTGCTCGGCGATGGCGTTGCGGTTTTCATCGGAGATGTTCACGCCGCCGCGGAAGGCCGCCACGGTCTTCATGACATCCTTGTCCAGGTCGACCGCCTTGTTGACCAGCGCGGCGACATTCTGGAGGATGACCACGCGCTGTTCGAGGTAGTTGTCGATCTGCGAGGCCTCGGCCTGGAGCTTCTGCTGGAGCTTCAGGAAGTAGTTTCGCGCACTCATCCGCATGAACCACAGGATGAGCCCCGGGATGATGAACAGTAGCCATGGCAGATAGACACAGAAGAAGGTCTCGGCGCCCGTCGTGGTCACCTTGAGCTGCTTTTCGATCACATTCACGTCGCGGCCTGCCGGGTTCACAGTCGCATTGAGTTCGTCGAGTTCGTTGGCCATGGTGTTCTCCCCTGAAATGTTGTTGCCTGGAAGGGTTGGTTAAAACCGGACAAGCAAGTTGTCGTTGTTGGTGAAGAAATGCGATTGTGCATAATCTACCACGTAAATGGATTTACGTCATGGGGAAAAGCGAACTCCGCCTCATTTCAGGGGTGTTGTTCGGAAGGAGGGGGATTTTTCGGCGAAGCGGACTGCTCGAGGCGGTTGAGGAATTCCCGGACGGTGCTTTGGATGGCCTGGTCGATTGCATTCAGGAGATCCGCCCCCAGGTCAGGGAAATCGGAATGGCAGAGCTGATAGGTCTGGGTGGCGCGCTCCATGCACTGGTTGGCGGCCGTCGGGATTTTCCGTGCCATGACACGGAGGAATGGTTCCTGCCCGCTGATCATTCGCAGCTGCTCGTCGAAGCCGCCGCTCAGGAATTTCCCGATCCGGGCGATATGGCGCGGGTGGCAGGTGATGGTGATGCCGGCCTCCCATTTCCGGATGGTCGACCAGTGGATCTTCAGAAAATCGCCCAGCTGCTGCAGGGAAAAGCCGAACATCATGCGCTTTTCATGGAGGGCCTGGCGTAATGCGTCGGTGAAAACGCCGTTGAATTGCAGTTTGTCGTTGAAGGAGGAATGGTCGCTGGTGGTCATGGCTGGAAATGCGGATGTGGTTGTTCCCCTTGGGCCTCTGCGATGGTCACCAATGTATTTCCCCGCCAGGTGATTGCAAGTGGTTTCTTTGGAAGTCGATGATAATCCTGAAAAGTCATAATATGAAGTTGATAAATCTGTTATGGCGAAAAGTGCGAAATGGCGAGGGGGCGCCGCCGGGCGGGATGGCGAAATCGCGCTACAGTATGCGCAGAGCAATTGGAGCCATGGTCGCATGGGCCTCAATCGTGCCAATCGAATCACACAGGAGAAACCGCAATGATCGTGAATCTGCCCCCGATGGGCTGGAACAGCTGGAACACCTTCGGCGAAAACATCAACGACGAACTCATCCGCCAGAGCGCGGACAAGCTGGTGGCCTCCGGCCTCAAGGATGCCGGCTACGAATACATCGTCATCGACGACTGCTGGTCGGAGCGCCAGCGCGACCCCGAGACCGGCCGCATCGTGCCGGACCACGCGAAGTTCCCGAAGGGGATGAAGGCGGTGGCGGACTACGTCCACTCCAAGGGCCTGAAATTCGGGATGTACTCCTGCGCCGGCGTGCGCACCTGCGCCGACTACCCCGGCTCCTTCGACAACGAGTTCCTGGACGCCAAAACCTTCGCGGAGTGGGGCGTGGACTATCTCAAGTACGACTACTGCAACTTCCCGAAGTCGGCGGACGGTCCCACCGCCTACCGCCGCATGGGCAACGCCCTGCGAGCCTGCGGCCGCGACATCGTCTATTCGCTGTGCAACTGGGGGTGCGACGACGTGTGGAGCTGGGTGCGCTCCGCCGGCGGGAACCTCTATCGCTCCACGGGAGATATCTTCGACACCAACGCATCCTTCGCCGCCATCGCCCGCAGCCAGCTGGAGAAGTTCTGCTATTCCGGAAACAACTGCTTCAACGACATGGACATGCTGACGGTCGGCATGTTCGGCAAGGGCAACGTCGGACGCACCGAAGGCACCTGCACGATGGAGACCTACAAGACGCAGTTCGCGCTGTGGTGCCTGATGGGCAGCCCGCTGATGCTCGGCTGCGACCTGCGTGAAATGACGCCGGAAGTCCTCGCGCTGGTCACCAACAAGGACCTTCTGGCCTTCAACCAGGATCCGGAGGCGCGCCCCGCCTTCGTCGCCAACCGCTACCTCCGCGGCCCCGTCTCCCAGCAGATTCCCGACCACGTCGTGCTGGCGAAGCTGCTCTCCGACGGCGACCTGGCGCTCGGCTTCTTCAACCTGACCGACCGCCCCGGCGAGTTCTTCCTGCAGTTCGACGACCTCGGCTTCCCCGCCTCCACCGGCTACGGCCTGCGCCTCACCGACGTCTTCACCGGAAAGGAATTCGGCCTCTTCAGCGAGCAGATGAAGATGGCGGGCGAGCCCTTCCACTGCGCGGTCTTCCGCGCCCACCCCGAACCCTGCAAGGCCCGCATCGCCGGACTGCGCTACGACTTCGGCTGAAATTGGATTTCCCGGAGGGGAATTATATCGTCAGCTTGCCCAATTGGGCAAATGGGACGGATGGGACAAATGGGACGGATGGGACGGTGGTTTGCGGTTGCCTTGTCCCAGGCGTCTCATTTTCCCAATCCTCCCATTTGTCCCAAGGGTCCCAATCGTCTCATTTGTCCCATTCACCCCACCGACGCTATAAAGTCGTCCTGAAACTCAACGGCAAGGGCTAATACGCCCCGCCATAACAAGGAGGCCGTGGCAGTTCGGTGACGACGACCTCAGAGTCCGTGACATGGATTTTGAGGAAGAACTGCAAGGCCAGGAGGTTCAAGACGTCACGGGGAGTGACATTACGCAAAAGGAGATACACCAATTCTTCGCCGAGTAAGGGTAATCTTACTTCCGGGTGACGAGGTTCAGAGAACTTTGGGACGATGATCTTGATGCCGATGCCTTCCGGGTCTTCCCTTAAAAATACTCTGGGAAGAATTTCATTGAGGACATCGTCGAGGGATTCATTCTCAATGTCGAGCGACGGGATGACAATTTCATCCAGTTTTTTGGAGGCCTTGCTTGATTCGTCTATTCTCTGCCCCTGCGCATCGAGGTCATCAAAACGGGGCAAATTGGCATATTCAGCAATTAGCGGGTGAGCAATGACCACTGCGTTGCCCACGATTAGAAGTTGAGGCGCGAGTTTCGATGCGATGATGTCCAGCACTTCTCGCGGGGTGGTATCGGTCAGACTGAGATTGAGTGCCAGGTCAACGACCGCAGAACCATCGGTGCCGATGTTATCCCACGCGCTAGGAACCCCGAGCATCGGGACGATGTTGACGCCGATGCCTTCCGGATCCGCCTTCTGGGATTCCCTAGGCAGGATTTCATAGAGGACATCCCCAAGATATTCGTTGTTGATGGCAATCTTCGGTATGACGATTCCATCTAGTTTCCCTGCGATATCGTGTGGCTGACGCTCGCATGGCGAAATACTTTCCGCTTGCGCAGTCTCGGCGGCAGCAGCGGCGGAATGGTTCCCCGATTCCGCCGTAACACATCCAGAGCCTCCAAGTAGAATCAAGGCAATGATAATGTTTAGGCAGTACGCCAATGGGTGTTTCCGACAGATTGGCTCAACAATGGACATAGATCCCTCCTGGCTTTTGGAGATTTGCCTAAAACATCTTCTCGCGGACGATGGTCTTTATGTGTTCTAATCGGTCGGTTTGAGTGCAGGCGACTAAGCAAAAAAGGGATTTCACCAATGGTCAAAGCCTCTTGGCAACATCCTCAAGTTTCAGGAGAAGAGGTGGCAGATCATTTTGGACTGCCTCCCACAAGTATTTCGGTTTTGCTTTGCTATAGTCGTGAATCAGGAAATTGCGCATCCCGATGATGCTTCCCCAAGGAATGTCCGCATACAGGCCGCGCACCTCCGTAGAAACCTTGTTTGCCGCTTCACCCAGAATAGCAAAGTTAAAAGACACACCGTCCACGAGCGCAAATGATTGGTAAAATTGCTCTTCGGAAACATCCTGGAGCATCGTCTGAATTCGCCGGACATGCTCAATCATGTGCTCGATTCTGGCCTTGTCATCAATCATAGTGGAACCATCTCCTTTTTCACGCTTCGAGCAAAGGCATCATTGGTCTCCAGGCGATCCAAAGTGACCACGTCAACTGGACATCCGAGCAAATCAGCCAAATCCACTTCAAGCCCCACAAGATCAAAGAGCGAGGTATGCTCCTTGAAGTCTCCAATGAAATCCACGTCGCTTCCGGGCCTTTCCTCCATTCGTGCGCAAGAGCCGAACACATACACCTTCTCGGCATTGTGGCTTCTGGCAATCCGGTAGATCTGGTCTTTTAACTGTCGAAGGCGGTCCAGCTGGCACATGATGGGATAGAGACTTATGACAAAGGCGATTGGCAAATGCTCAGAACATCTTTTCGCGGACGATGGTTCGGTCGCGTTCGGGACCGACGGAGACGATGCCGACACGCGCTCCAGCCAGCTCTCCGATGCGCTCGACATAGCGTCGGCAGTTGGCGGGCAGCTGGTCGTATTCCTTGATGTCGGAGGTGGGAGCCATCCAGCCGGGCAGGGTCTCATAGACGGCCTCGACCTCGCCAAGCACCTTGAGGCTCGCGGGGAACTCGTTCAGGAGTTTCCCCTGGTATTTGTAGCCGGTGCAGATCTGAATTTCGGGGAATTGGTCGAGGATATCCAGGCGGGTGAGCGCGATGCAGTCCAGGCCGTTGAGCATGGTGGCATAGCGCACCACGCAAGAGTCGAACCATCCGCAGCGACGCGGGCGGCCGGTGGTCGCGCCGTATTCATGGGCGGTCTCGCGGATCTGCTCGCCGATGGCGTTGAGCTGCTCGGTGGGGAACGGCCCCTCGCCCACGCGCGTGGCGTAGGCCTTGACCACGCCGATGACCTTGCCGATCTGCTTCGGGCCCAGACCCAGTCCGACGCAGACGGCACCGGCGGTCGGGTGGCTGCTGGTCACGAAGGGATAGGTGCCGTGGGAGAGGTCGAGCATTGCGGCCTGGGCGCCCTCGAAGAGGATCTTCTTGTCGGCGGCGAGTTCCTCGTGGATGAGCGCACAGGTGTCGCAGACGTAGGGGCGCAGCTGGTCGGCGTAGCCGCAGTATTCGTCGTAGATGGTCTGGAAATCCAGCGGCTGTTCGCCGAAGACCTGGGTGATGATGCGATTCTTGTAGGCGAGAGCGGTCTGGAGTTCCTGCGCGAAGGCCTCGCGGTCCATCCAGGAGACCACGCGGATGCCGATGCGGTTCGCCGCGTCCGCATAGCATGGACCGATGCCGCGGCCGGTGGTGCCGACCTTGGAGTTGCCCTTCATCCGCTCCTCCAGCTTGTCGAAGAGCTTGTGGTAGGGCAGGACGACGTGTGCGCGGTTGGAGATGCGCAGTCCAGAGGCGTCCAGCCCCTCGGCCTTCAGCGCGGCGAGTTCCTCCAGGAGCACCACGGGATCGAGCACCACGTCATTGCCGATGATGCAGGTGCAGCCGGGGTAGAGGATGCCGGAGGGCAGGAGATGCAGTTTGAAGGTCTTGCCCTTTGCCACGACCGTATGGCCGGCGTTCGCGCCGCCTTGGTAGCGCGCCACGACATCCGCCTGCTCGGCCAGATAATCGACGATTTTGCCTTTTCCCTCGTCGCCCCATTGGGTGCCGACGACACAGATGCTAGACATGGTTTACTCTCGGTTGAAAGAATTAGTGCGTAAGACGCAGTGGTAAGGTGGTCCGTTGGGCCAATTCGGCCTTGATGCTGTCGCAGGTATAGCCGTCGAGGTGGACCATGGAGGCGATCAGCGCGGCGTCCGCATGGCCTTTTTCGAAGGCGTCGATGATGTGGTCCACGGTTCCGGCGCCGCCGGAGGCGATGACGGGCACGGAGACGGCGTCCGCGACCTTTCGGGTGATTTCGAGTTCGTAGCCGTTTTGCACGCCGTCGGTGTCAATCGCGTTGAGGCAGATTTCGCCGGCGCCGAGGGAGACGGCGTATTGCGCCCAGGCGACCGCGTCCCATTGGGTGGGCTTGCGGTAGCCTTGGATGAAGACCTGATAGCCGGAGGGGAACTCGCGGGAGACGCCCACGCGCTTGGCATCCATCCCCAGCACCACGCACTGGCTGCCGAAGGCGTTTGCGCTGGAGGTGAGGATGGAGGGATTTTCGACCGCCAGGGAGTTGAGCGAGACCTTGTCCGCGCCCGCCAGCAGCGCATTGCGCATGTCCACGGCAGAACGGATGCCGCCGCCCACGCAGAAGGGGATGAAGACGCGCTTTGCGGCGTCGGCGACCATCTCAATGTCAATGGGGCGATGTTCGGCGGAAGCGGTGATGTCGTAGAAGACCAGCTCGTCCGCACCCTGCTTGCAGTATTGGTCGGCCAGCGCGATGACATCTCCGACATCGACGTTGTCCTTGAATTTCACGCCTTTGGTGACGCGGCGGTTGCGCACATCCAGGCAGACGATGAGTCGTTTGAGGAGCATGGGAAATGACTAACAACCTAAGCTGCTAATTATCAATTGATAATTGCTAATTACAATCCCAGGTCAGGAAATTGTGGAAGAGCCTCAGGCCGGCCTCGCCGGAGCGTTCTGGATGGAACTGTGTGGCGACTAGGGAGCCCTTTGCTGCCACGGAACAGAAGTGCTTCCCGCCGTATTCGGTGGTGCCGAAGGTGAGCGTGGCGTCGGCGGGTTCGCAGTAGTAGCTGTGGACGAAGTAGAAGGGCGTGCCGGACTCCACGCCGTCAAAGACGGGATGAGGCTGGGTGAAGGTCACGGCGTTCCAGCCCATCTCGGGGATCTTGAGGGCGGGATTTCCGGGAAAGTCGAAGCGCTGGACGCGGCCTGGGAGCAGGCCCAGGGCGGTCTGCCCGCCGTCCTCGTCGCTCCAGTCGAAGAGCAGCTGCATGCCGATGCAAATGCCCAGCACAGGGCGGCCGGCCTCGATGGCGTTTCTCAGATAGCGGTCGTAGCCACGGGCGCGGACTGCCTCCAGGCAGCTCTTGGCGGAGCCGTCGCCCGGGAAGATGACGGGCCCTTCCAGCGGCGCTTCTCCGGCGTTGGTGGCGACCATTGTTTCATAGCCGAAACGCTCGCACGCCAGCCGGACGCTGGTGAGGTTGCCCGCGCCGTAGTCAAGTATGGTGATGGCACTCATAATGGCTTGTTAATATAATGGGTATGGGATGATTCGCCGGAGTGGCGGTGGATTACCGCAGCACCAAATCCACGGGCTGATACGTGTTGGTGTCGTATTGCCACCAGAAGACGCGTGCGGTGGCGTGTTCGCCATCCACGAAGAACTTGATGAACATCCGCGATGCGGTCCATTCGCGGTCGGCGCAGATTTGCCAGAGACCGCCGTCCTTCACCACTCCATAAAGATGCGTGTGTCCACAGACAAGGGCCACCACCCGCGGGTCGGCCTTGAGGACTTCCCAGAGGCGGTCGCGGTTCCCGCGCGGGAGGTCGCCGCCTTCCAGGGAGATGGGCTGTGGCGTCTCGTCCAGTGCCTCCACTCCGTGGAAAAATTTGAGGGGCTGGTGGCAGAAGACAAAGACCATTGGCTGCGTGGTTGCCTGGAGGTCGTGCTCCACCCAGTCGATGAGTTCGTCGTCCACAGTGAGCATCTCGACCGGATAGACGTCCAGGACGATGAAATGGCAATTCTGATGGTCGAAGGAGAAGGTGGTCCATTTGGCGCCATCGGGCTGGTAGTCTTGGCGGACGGAGCGTTCGGCGGGACCGTGGCTCAGCTGGAAGGGCAGGAGCTTGTTTCGGGCGGTGATGTGGTCGATATTCGGCTGGTCGGCATTGCGCGTAGGATTGTCGGACGGCTGGTTGGCGGTGCCGGCGGGGTCGTGGTTGCCGACCAGCACCACGCACGGGTAGGGCTGGCCTTCGGCGCGGACGGGGTTGAGCAGCAGCCGATCAAGAGCTTTCTCGCATTCGGGGAAGTTGTCATAGTCGCCGCCGATTACGAGGAAGTCGCCGGGGCCTTCCTTGAGGATCTGCGCCGAGGAGAGCGCCAGGGACTCTTCCGGCCAGCGGTCTTCCCAGAAATGCAGGTCGGACATGAACTCGAAGGAGAAGGAGGCGGCGTGGCAGAGGGAGGAAAGCATAATGCTGAGAGAAAAAAGCAGGATAGTGGATTTCATGATAAAACGAGAGGTGAAGAATCGAAAATTATGTTTTGAATCCAATGGGACCTGGAACCTGTGACCTGACGGACTGAGACTTGGGACCTGATGGCTGGGACCTGGAACCTGACGGGCTGGGACCTGAGGCCTGAGACCTGGGATCTGTGACCTGACGGGCTGAGACCTGGGACCTGGGGGCTGGGACCTGGAACCTGACGGGCTGGGACCTGAGGCCTGAGACCTGGGATCTGTGACCTGACGGGCTGAGACCTGGGACCTGGGGGCTGGAACAAGCCTTTTTTTATAGGATGGTGGGTTGACCCCCCAACCACCCGCCCTTTCAAATTTAACGCACGATGCCGGGGAATGCAAGCCCGTTCCTGGAAAGTCATGAAAGTCATGAAGAGGACAGGAAATCCTGCGCTTTTCTGAGATGTCTCTGCGCAATGCCCTTGGTCGGGATGTCCCTTTGGCACGGAATCCCGCCAATGAGCAAGCGCTATACCCTGCTCAACCAGGCACCTCAACCAGGCACGGCCAGGGACGAGCTGAAGAACGGCACATGCCCGTGTGCTCAACCAGGCACCTCAACCAGGCACGGCCAGGGACGAGCTGAAGAACGGCACATGCCCGTGTG
>JAFPYX010000036.1 GCA_017417585.1 Victivallales bacterium | reverse complement strand
CTCCCTGACAGACAAGACCCCCATGCGGGAACTCTTCGAAAGAAGCGAGTTGCCGACAACTGAAACTCAGGGCACGCCTTTCCTCCCTGGGTTCTTCGATTAAAAACGCTTTCCACCTCATTTTAACGGGACACTAGTGATTCGGAAAGAATCCACAAGGCAATTCCCATCCATAATGTTGCTAGAACCAAAGCCTGGGCAGAGTCCTCACACCAGTTGATTATGATGATGCTCCAAACGCCGACGGAGATGGTGCAGACACCGAAGAACTCGTAAACCCCACGGAGGCTGAGGCGACGATGGATTGTGACAAAGGCAGGCAGATGCGCCGCCAGCATCGCCAGATATCCTAGGGCGCGCAGATGCGTGAAATTACCCTCATCCATCATGTACCAGATCAATCCAAAGATTGGCCATACGACGGCCGCAACAGCCGATTGCGTCAAATAAAGCACCGGCAGACACAGCAGGGTGCAGGCGAGGACAAAGCCGCTGACATTGTCCGAAAGATGATAGGTCTGGCAGACCAGACCAAAACCGCTCCAGATGGCAAGAGTCCAGCAAATGCCTAGAGCCTCCCAGAAAGCACGTGCTTTCCAGTTGCGAGCAAATCCCAGCAATGCCAAGACGGTGCAGATGGTTAGCGGCAGCACCGATACGCCCGCCCGGACGTTTCGGGACATGGCCGCCCAGTTGGCGGCAAACAGCGCAATCACGCCCAGCCCTACTAGAAGTGCACCCAGGGCGGAAATGACGTACATTGCCAGGTTCCCGCGGCTTGCCACGGGTTTCGCGGCTTTCTCATAGCGTTCGCGCAGACGTTTTGCAGCCGTGCCGTCGACAAGGCCATCTTTCTCCCATTCGGGAAGCCGTTCCAAAAGCCATTCCTCGTGTTTTTGCATAAACGCATCTCCAATGCGGCAATGTTCAAACCGTTTTCCGATTGTTGTTATTTGATTCAGCGAGCATCATGAACGGACTCGTGGAAACGCACAATATCCGTGATGTCGTCGAAGCCATGGGGATGGTGTCCCCAGGCGTCACGGCGTACGACGGTGAACTTCGCGCCAGCGGCCTTGAGACGCAGTTCCAACACGTTGAAGTTGTGCCAGACCGAAACCACCTGGTCGTCCTCGCCGGTAACTGCATAGATAGGAATGTCGGCAGCCACGATAGGCTGGACATTGTTGAGGGGATTCAGTGGGCTACGGCAGATTTCATCGGTAGTCATTTTCCAAGCCTCTCGAATAGAGAAGCTGCGGTGCTCGGCGGGCTGCGATGGGTCTGCGGCATCGCAAACAGGCGCGTCCAAATAGATGGCGCAGACGTCCTGCGGGTAGGTTTCGGCGTAGCGCAGGGAAAAGAAGCCGCCCCAGCTCATGCCGATGAGGTTCGCTTTCGGGGCCATCCCCAGCGACACGAGATAGTCGTGGAAACGGTGCATTACCGCCACGCCGTCCGGATTCGCACGGGTAGCGAAGACGTCGATATGCGCATGATGGTAGCCGAGTGCCAATAATGAGGTTACACCCACGCGATGCACGAAGGCCTCTGGCCACATCGTGCACCAGCTCCAGCGCCCATCTGGTACGGGGGCGTGTGGCTCGACGATGAACGCATGGTATCCTTCGAACTCGAAGTCGTGGCGCGTGAAACCATACCACTCAGAGGATTTTCTCTGTTCTAACTCATTCATAATAGATTAATTATGAAAAATCACGCTCGATGCGTTCAACGGCGGTGGCGTGACCGTTGGCGGGATCGATGGTGACGAGGATGCCGTGGAGGGTGATGGCGTTCTCGTTGACGGTGAAGCGGGCGGGCATCCCGGTCGTGAAGCGCGTGATGACCGGCGCGATGTCGCGCCCAAGGACGGAATCGCGGGAACCGACCATCCCTGCGTCACATTGGAAGGCGGTGCCACCTGGGAAGATCTGGGTATCTGCGGTGGCGACATGGGTATGGGTTCCGAATACCGCGGAGACTCGTCCGTCCAGAAAGCGTCCCATGGCGATTTTCTCGCTGGTGGCTTCCGCATGGAAATCCACGAGGATGATTGGCGTGTGTTCCCGCAATTCGGCGACGGCCTTTTCGGCGGCGGCGAAGGGATCGTTGGAGGGCAGACCGATGAAGGTGCGTCCCAGCAGGTTGATGACTCCGACTTGGGCACCGTCGGAGGCCATGTAGAGGCTCCAGCCTTTGCCGGGCTGCTGTTCGGGGAGATTCGCCGGACGCAGGACGTTGGGCATCGAGTCGATTTGTCCGGGGAACTCCTTTTGGTCCCAGACATGGTCGCCGGAGGTGAAGACATCCACACTGCCGGGGCTGAACTCCAGAAGCAACGGCTTGGTCATGCCGTTGCCGCCGGCCATGTTTTCGCCGTTGGCAATACAGAAGTCGATGGAGAGCTCCTTCCGCAATGCTGGAATGAGCTGCTTGGCCGCCTCGCGACCGCCGTGGCCGACGATGTCGCCGATGAAGAGTATGGTTAGCATGAAGTTGAAGCTGTTGGACGAATGGGACCGATGGGACGAATGGAATCGATGCGGCTAGTTCGGCTAGTGGGATGAATCCCCCTTTGCCTTTGAACTATCGTGCGGGTTCCAAGGTGAGGCGCTGCTGCCTGGGCTGGACATCGGCGATGCGCACCTGCAACTGGTCGCCGATTTCCGGTCGGTCGCGTGTCATCACCACGCCGCGCACGAAAAAGTCATCCAGTTCAGCCAGAGTCAGTGTGCCCTCCTGGCGGACGATGGTGGCGGAGACGGCTTTGCCGAGGAACTCCCGCCGGAGGTATTCCAGCGTCCAGAACGCCTTTGCCTCACGTTCCAGGGAGCGATTCTGTGCAGATGTATGGTCCACGTTGTCAAGGATGCCGAAGAGCTCGGTCTGCAGGTAGGGCAATGGCTGTCCGGTGAGATGTGCCTCAAGTTGGCGTTGTAACACGAGGTCGGCGTAGCGCCGCAGTGGCGAACTGACCTGAGCGTAGAGGTCCAGGCCGAGGCCGAAATGCGGAGCGGGGTAGGTGGATAAGCGCGTGCGCTTCATCTGGCGAACCTGCTGGTCGAAATCAATCGGGTCATAGTGGATGACCGAATGGACATTGTTTAAGGGGGCTTCCTGGCAACGGTAGATGATGGGGATGTCGTTGCGCAGGGCGTATTTTGCCGCAAGGTAGTTAGCCAGGACCATGAACTCGCGTACGAGGTTGTGGCTCGGTGTCTCCTGGTCCTCGCGCTCCACCGTGATGACGTCGTGTTGCACGTGGATCTTGAGTTCCGGACGGTTCAGGCTTACCGCCCCGGCCTCCTGTCGGATTCGCTGATGCGCCTCGGCCAGGCGGTTCAATCCACGAAGCGCAACTGCCAGCGAGTCATTCGCGGCACCTTCCTGGAGCAGCCGATCGGCCTCGATGTAGGTCAAGCGGTGCGTGACGCGGATGCGGGAAGGGCAGAAGCGCCAGTCCAGAATCTCGCCGTCGGGCGACATCTGGACCATGAAGCTCATTGCGGGGCGAATCTCGCCTGCATTCAGACTGGCCAGGTCGCAGCCCAGGTGTTCCGGGAACATCGTGACCGTGGTGGTGGGCAGATAGAGCGAGAGGGGGCGTTCTGCGGCAACCTTGTCCAGCAGGTCGTCCTTGTGAATGAAATACGAGGGATTTGCGAGGTGGATTCCGACCTGGAAAGCTCCATTCGGGAGGGGTTCCAGTGAGAGCGCGTCGTCGATTTCTCGTGTCAATTCGTCGTCGATGGAAGCGATTTCTAGGTGTGTGAGATCCTCACGGGCGGGGGAGGGCACGTAGGGCGGGAGTGCCTGCGCAAACTGGAGCGCCTCGTCGGTGAATCCGGCGTGGATGCCGTTGGCCAGCAGAAATTCGTCCGCATCTTCAGGGAGTCGATTCACCTTCCTGAGCATTGAAAGGGAAAGTTCACGAGGTGAGAGACGACTGGTGGCGGCGGAGAGGATGTTCACGGCGTCGCTGTTGTAGCCTCTCATGAGGTAGTCCAGACAATGCTTCACAAACGGCTCGAGTTCCTCCGGGACCTCCAAAGGCGTCTTGACGCACTGCTCGGCATTGGCGGCGATGACCTTCGCCAGCCAGGCGCTTGTGCGTTCCTTGAGCGCGGCCTTTTCGGCGCGGACCCGACGCAGCTCGATGAGCTGGGCGACTTCCTCCTGGGTGTGCGCGGAGAAGGACACGCCGTTACGCTGGAAATGCAGGCTGTCCGAGACCAGTGCACGGGCCATCGCGGAGAGCTGAATCTTCTCGGCTGTTCCGAAATAGTCTTTGGTGATTTGCTCGACGGTAGTTAGTTCCGGCTTGGCTCGCATTTCTTCCCAAAGCAATTCCAGGTCAATCTCCGGAAGCAGTGCACTGATCTGGTTTTGAAACTCCACCAGTGAGGGAACGGGATTGTTGGTGGGGCAGCGTCCGTAGTCACAGAGAACTTGCCGGAGCGGAATCTTCACCACCTGGTTCATGACATTCTGGACCTGGATGCGTTCGCCCTGGTCCTTGACCACCACCCCGAGGCTCAGGTCGGAATTCCCGAAAATATCAACAATTGTGTGAATTGCGTATGGCATGGCTTATAATATAATTGTTGGGCTAACAGGTGCTACTGGCCTCAAATCCCCAGGTGCACGTCGCCGGCCGAGACCACGACTTCACCGTGGCCAGGAACGGCCAGCCGAAGAAGCCCTTCTGGAGTCAACCCCAGCACAGTGCCTTCCAGTTGGTCGGTAGGGCGTTGGACGGTGATGGTCCTGCCCACCAGCATGTCGAATTTTACCCACTCTGATAAAAATATATTTAAATCATTTGTATTTAACCATTTATTATATAATTCATTGAGACAATTCAGGATTTCCGCGAGGATTTTTTCCCGGTTGAAGGGATGTCCGGCGGCAATGGCCAGCGAAGTCGCGGTGGTCTGGAGTTCGGGAGGAAAGTCTTCGCGGTTTGCATTCACATTTAGCCCAATGCCGACCACGATGGCGCGTGCGTCGCCAGACTGCGGCGGGCATTCGCAGAGGATTCCGGAGAGTTTTCGGCCATGAAGCCAGAGGTCGTTGGGCCATTTCAGGGCAATCTTGAGTTCCGGCGCAAGGTTTCGAAGTGCGCGGTGAAGCGCCAGTGCGGCGACCATTGCCAGTTGCGGGAGCCGTGCTTGCCGGCATTTCGGGCGCAGCAGGATTGAAAAATAGAGATTGCGCTCTGGCGGCGAGTGCCAGAGTCGCCGCTGTCGTCCGCGTCCGGCTGTCTGCACCTCTGAGACCACTACCAGGCCTTCTGGGGCGCCTGTCTTTGCGGCATCCAACGCGACCTGGTTGGTGGAGTCGCAAATGTCTCTAATCATGATTTCCTGCCCCAAGGCGGATTTTGTCAATAGCGACTTCAATAAAAAAAAGTCAAGCATGAGAAATCAATTGTATGACGGCATGAGGAACCGGGTGATCAGCGGAGGCGCCTCGGTGGCCTCGTCCTCAAGGATAAGGTGCCCGGCATCCGGGAATGATATTGTCAGTGCATTCGGGAGGAGTTTCTTCCAATGCCGGAAAACATTCAACGGGATGATGGGGTCTTTTTCGCCCCAGAGAATCAGGAATGGCTTCCCGGCGAGTTGTCCGATTTGGGTTTCAATATTGTGGTACAACTGCCAGGTGGGGTGGTTGGGGGAGAAGGGAAGGTCCTTGATGAATTTGGCCATCACTAAGCGGTCGGAACGGTTCGCGAATGGTGCCAGATAACCGTTGCGAACTACTTGGGGAAGACGCTTGGCGTGTTCGCCAGCGAGGACCTTGTAGAGATAATTGTCGCTACGTGCCAGAAAGTCGCCTAGAAGGGGGAGGCGCAGGATCGTATATCCTTTCGGGAGTTCTTCGGGGAACACTGTGCCATTCAAAATGACAATGCGCCGGATTCGCTCGGGGTGTGCGATGGCGTAATTCAGGCCAATGGTGCTTCCCCAACCCTGCATGACAAGGTCGAATTTTGCGAGTTTCAGCCCTTCATCGATGAAGTTGGTGAAATTGAGGAGGTGGTCTTCGAGGCGGTAACTCCAGTTGTCGGGATGGTCGGAGAGCCCGTATCCAATCTGGTCGATGGCAATGCAACGGTGTACGGTGGTACTCAGTAGCGGAATGAGGTCGCGGTAATAGAAAGACCAGGTTGGATGCCCATGTAGCATCACCACTGGCAGCCCCCGCCCAAAATCCACATAACTGAGACGATGCCCCTCGCCGGTGGTCATCCATCTGGAGTCGTAAGGATATAAATTGTTCCAGGCGTCCTTGCGCACGTCGTCTTCAAAGAATAGTGGTGAGTTTTTTTTGTTTCAGGAGAGAGGAAAGGAACTCTACGTCTATGGCATGCCCGGCCTTATAGGAGAGGATTGTTCCGGCGAAACGACCGGGGGGAAGGAGTGAGAGCGCGGCGCACAGATCCATGCAAGTGCGGTGCCAGACCGCTTCGAGGGATTTGCCGTTTCCCAGGCAAAGGCGCGGCTCGTTGAGGTAGGACGTCTTGTCGGCGACCAGGATGTTCCTCTGCGTGTAGCCGAGATTGCGGTAACGTGGCAGCAGCCAACCCAGCAGGTGGGCCAGTCGCCATTCCTTGGCGGAGCAGTTGGTTCGTGCATGGGTGCCTGGCTCGAAGTTTGCCGGCGTAAGGTCGATTTGCAGGCGCTGGCGGCCGATTGCGGTGGGGAAGTCAATCGCGACGTCCAGGTGGAGTCTTGAGTCGCCGGCCTTGGCGGGTAGCCATGCCAGGAGGCTGCCGCGTTCTGGATTCACATAGGCAACAGGGACGGCTACTGTGTGGTGTTCCAGGGGGCAGGATGGCACTTCCACGTGGCCCGCGCAACGCAGAGCCTCGGCGAGTTCCACGCCGCCGGAGTCGAAGAGCGGCGGATCATCCGAGTCGGTCTCGATTAGCAGGTTGTCAATGCCAAGTCCAAGACGATGGCAGACGATGTGCTCGCTCATCCGGATGCGGTTCCCTGGTGGCCCAGCCTTCAAGACGATTGCGCGGCTGGACTCGATGACCGAGGAAAGAAACGCGGGAATTTCCGGCGCGTTCGGGATGTCGGTGCGCTTGAAGCGCCAGCCGGGAGTCTCGCTGGGCAGAAAACGCAAGGTGCGTTGCTTGCCACGCATGTAGGTCGCCGGGCCAGAGACAGTTGCCGGTTGCGCAATCGTGGTCGCGAAGACGGGCGGTGGGGAGGGCGGTGACGCAGTCAGCTGGAGGTTTATCTCCTGCGCCGCCAAAGCGTCTAACGCCTGCTGGAGTGCCTTGCAGTCGCCGCTTAGCAGGTGGAAAGAATTTGCGTCAAAATTTGACATTTCAAGACAATTTCAGTCAAATCTGGACTTCCTTTCCGCCTAATGTTGCCGAACGGTAGATGCCATCGATGATTTTCTGGACGGAAAGGCCTTCCTCGCCGGGGGCACACAACGGCGTTCCGAGGCGGATTGCGTCGGTGAAGTTTCGGAGTTTTGCGATGAAGTCAGCGGGGTTGGCGTGGCCAGGTAGGAAACCGGCGTGTGCGTTGAGCATGGTTCCGGCCTGGTCGAGGTAGAGTGTCTCGTCATCGGTGCTGAAGCCGCCTTTGGTGCCCATGATTTCCCAGGCCATGCGATCCTTCTCAATGTGTGCGCAGAAGCTGGACTCGATCTGCATGACCGCACCATTGTCGAAGCGGATCTGACCAACGGCAAGGTCCTCGACATTGTATGTCCTGTAGTCCCAGTTCGGCCATCTGGAGAGTACCTGCGAAGGCTTGTCTCCCAGGTAGGTCCAGATTCGTCCGGTCGCTGCGACAGGCTTGGGTTCGCCCATCGCGTAGTGAGCTGACTCAATCCAGTGCACACCGATATCAATCATTGGTCCGCCACCCTGGAGTTCCTTTTGACCGAAGACACCCCAGTTCGGGATGCCGCGTCTCCGCAATGCGTGGACTTTTGCAAAGAGAATGTCCCCGAGGAGACCGTTCTCGCAGGCGCGCCTGCACATCTGAACTGCCGGAGTATAGCGGATCTGAAAGCCCACGGCCAGGAGGCGTTGAGCCTTTCTGGCGGCGGCGATCATCCGGACGCACTCGGCGGGATTCATCGCCATCGGTTTCTCGACAATGACGTGGCAGCCTGCCTTCAAGGCGGCAATGGAGATTTCGGCGTGGGAGTCATTCGGGGTGCAGACCGCCACTGCGTCCAGTTTCTCCTTGCGCACCAGTTCCCGGTAGTCGGCATAACAGCGTGCCTGTTCACAGCCAGGCTGCGTGTGAAACCAGGTCAACCGCTCCGGTTTGATGTCGCAACCTGCCACGATTTCGATTTCCGGCATCTGCTCGATGGCTCGAATGTGCGAGGTGGAGATGTTACCCGTGCCCACAATCGCCCAACGGAGACGCTTAGGGGTCGAAGCCGTTCCTGAAGCACTGCCATCAGTAGGCGCAAATGGCCGTGGTCGTAGAACAGGGTAGCTCATATCGTTGCCGAAGTGGAGGAAATTCTCGAAGATTTGAGGAACGCCGTTCCTCGTTCCGAATTAGCTAATCTTGACCTCGGCGCCTTTTTTGGCGGCGGAGCGGTAGATGCCGTCGATGATCTTCTGGACCTTCATGCCTTCCTCTCCGGGGGCTCGAAGCGGAGTTCCCTTGAGGATGGCATCCACGAGGTTCTGGATCTTGCGGACGAAGAGGCCGTCCCATCCTGCATCGGGCAGGAATGACGACGCGCAATTGAGCATGGTTCCAGCCATGTCGGTGTAGATGTTGCAGTTGAGGGAGTTGAAACCGCCTTTGGTACCCATGACCTCCCAGTAGTGGATCTCCTGCTCGATGTGTGCGCAGAAGCTGGATTCGATCTGCATGATGGCACCGTTGTCGAAGCGGACCTGACCGACGGCGAGATCCTCGACGGTGTAGGTCTTGTAGTCCCAGTTCGGCCAGGGGCAGACTACCTGCGAGGGCTTGTCTCCCATGTAGGTCCAGGTCATGCCGCTGGCGGCAACGGGATTGGGCTCGCCCATCGCGTAGTGGGCTGCCTCGATCATGTGGACGCCGATGTCGATCATTGGCCCGCCGCCCTGGAGCTTCTTCTGGCCAAAGACGCCCCAGTTTGGAATGCCTCGGCGACGCAACGCGTGGACCTTGACGAACATAATGTCGCCGATTAGTCCCGCGTCGCGGGCACGGACAAACATTTCGGTGTTGGAGTTGTAGCGCTGCTGGAAGCCGCAGACCAGGAGTTTCTTGGCCTTCTTGGCCGCGGCGCACATCTTGGCGCATTCGGCGGGATCCATGGCCATTGGCTTCTCGACGATGACGTGGCAGCCGGCCTGCAGCGCTGCAATGGCGGCAGGGCAGTGTACGCCGTTCGGGGTGCAGACATCCACCACGTCGATTTTCTCCTTCTTGAGCATGTCGGCGTATTTGGTATAGGTGGCGGCATTCTGGCATCCGGGCTGCTGCTTGAACCACGCCTGGCGTTCCGGTTTGATGTCGCAACCTGCCACGATTTCGATTTCGGGGATCTGGCGGATGGCGCCGATATGGGTGCCGGAGATTCCGCCGGTGCCGATGAAAGCCCAGCGAAGGCGCTTGGAGACTTTCTTGATGGAGGCGGTGGCGAAGGACTGGGTCCCGATGGTCTTGTCAGCCATGATGGTGTTTCCTCAAACAGATTGTTAGGATGCTTCCTGTGGAATTGTCGGGTCGAAGACGAAAAACAGTTTAATATACATTCCGACATGTAATTTGTCCCATGCAATTACGCAAAGTTCACTTAAAACATTATTTTAAAGGGAATCACCCATTTTAGGAGAACCAACTATGAGCGACAACATGGAAAAGAAACAACCTGCCGAAGCGTCGGAGGAGAATGGCATGCGGCTGGCCAGATTCCTGGCAAAGGCGGGAATTGGCTCGCGGCGTTCCTGCGAGGAGTATATTCGCGAGGGACGAGTGACCGTAAATGGTGAGGCGGTGATTGCCGTCGGAACCTGCGTGACGCCTGGAGAGGACACCGTATGCTTCGAAGGCAAGCCTGTCGCCTTTGAGGATGGCGACCGCGTCTATCTGATGCTCAACAAGCCCGCCGGCTATACTTGCTCGGCCAAGGACTCTCATGCTGAAAATCTCGTTTACCAGCTGATTCCGGAACGCTTCGGACGCGTGTTCACGGTGGGACGACTCGACCGCGATTCCGAGGGGTTGCTGATTTTGACCAACGACGGCGATTTCGCACAACGACTTACCCATCCATCCCACGAAATCTACAAAAGATACTTTGTCGAATGCGAAGGTCGTTTCACCACCGCCATACGTCGACAGCTGTTGGACGGAATGTACGACAACGGAGAATTCCTTCATGCGCTCAACGTCGAACAGATCAGTGTGAGATATGGGGCATGTTCGTTGATTTTCACCTTGGGCGAAGGTCGCAAACGCGAAGTCCGTCGCCTTTGCAAGGATGTGGGACTTCGCGTGAAACTTTTGCGGCGCGTTTCCATTGGCCAGTTGGAACTCGACGAAAAACTTACGGTTGGCAGCTGGCGGATCATGTCTCCCCACGACTGCGAACTGGCGCTGAAGCCCATCAAGATTGTCGAACGTCCTCGCCCGGCCGAACCGCCTAAGCCCTATTGGGTCAAGGAAAAGCTGGAACGCAAACTTTCAAGGTCTCCACGGGGCGGGAACCGTGATGATGATGGGCTGCGTGGACCGGAAGGCCGTGGGAAACGGGAGGACTCCCGCCGCTCCCGGCGCTCTGCCTCGCCGGTCCCAGCACGTCCTCAGCACCCTTGGTACGAGGAGGACGATGTTCCAGCACCTGCACATGAAGAACCCCGTTCACCGCGCGGACGTTATCGCGGCGATAACATCTCGCGTGGCGGCTACCGCGATGATTTTCCGCGAGATGGCTACGATGAAATCCCCCGCCGTGGCGGCTACCGCGATGATTTTCCACGAGATGGCTACGATGAAGTCCCCCGCCGTGGCGGCTACCGCGATGATTTTCCGCGAGATGGCTACGATGAAGTCCCCCGCCGTGGCGGCTACGCCCGCACCGACCGCCGCAATAATTTCCATTCCCCGCGAAATAGTGACCGTGAAGGAGTGTCGCGTGGAACCAATCGGGGCACCACGGCGCGTGCTGGCGGAAGAAAACAGGCTCCGGGGACACGGGGTTCCCGTGAAGATGGATTCCGCCGCAACAAGCCCCCGCGTTCCTGGCGATAAAGCCTCGTCTCATAGAATGGTGCAACCGCACGACATGCGGTGCTGAATAAATGAACAGTGCACTCCATTCCAGGCAAATTCTTGGATATCCCCAATTACTGACGCTGATTGGTGGCTATGCTCAGAGCACAGCCGGACGGCGGCGGGTGGAGGCGCTGTGCCCGCATAACCAGCTTGCTGAAATCCAGGCGAAACGCGGCCTTTATGAAGACCTGCTGAAACTGCAGGAACGCACCGAGGTGCTTCCGCGACTGGGCGTGGAGGAGCTGGATGAACTGCTGCTGCGTGTCCAGCCCGCCGATGCGATTCTGGACGGCTTGGAATTGCGCCAATGCCTCTCCCAGCTCAATGTTGCCGGCGAGATTAATAAATTTATACAACTTACTGAAATTAAAGAATTTAAGTCATTATTTAATCTGGCATGCCAAGTTGCTTCCTGTGAGTCGCTGCGTCAGGCGCTCCTGCGTTCGATTGACGTTGACGGCACTGTTCTGGACTCTGCAAGCGAGCGTCTCCGCGAATTGCGGCGCAGCCGGGCGGAGACCGAACGTCGGCTTCAGCGCATCCTTGAGGAACTGGTGAAGACGGATGCCGCGTCCTCCTTGCAGGAGAAATTTGTCACCCAGCGCAATGGCCGTTATGTGGTGCCGGTGAAGCGCGATGCGCAGAAGTCGCTGCCGGGGCTTGTCCACGATGTGTCATCCACGGGGCAGACGCTCTTCGTGGAACCGGCACAGACGCTTCCGTTGGGCAATGCGCTTGCCACGCTGGCGGCCGAGGAGCGCGAGGAGGTCCGGCGTATCTTGGCCAGGCTTTCAGACGGCGTGCGCTCCAATTTGGAGGCGTTTCGAACCAACCAAAGGGTACTGAGCGAACTGGACGCTGCAGCGGCGGTCGCCCGTTGGGGCGCGGACTACGGTTGCGTGCTGCCATCCTTCGGCGGCTTCCTGAAACTCAGCGGTGCCCGGCATCCACTGCTGCTGGCGCAGTTTCGTCATGAGGGGGCAGGACGGAAGGTGGTTCCGTTATGTCTGGATTTGCCACCACGCACCAAGACGCTTGCCATCACCGGGTCGAATACTGGTGGAAAGACGGTCGCCCTCAAGACCATCGGACTAATCGTGCTCGCCGCTCAGAGCGGCTTGCCAGTCCCCGTTGCGCCAGACTCGCTCTTTGAAATCTACGATAATGTTTTGGCGGACATCGGAGATGAGCAATCACTCGCGGAGAACCTATCTACCTTTTCAGGACATCTCGCCAATATCGCCGACATCCTCCGTGTGACCCGACAGGGGAAATCCCTGGCGCTGCTGGACGAATTGGGCTCCGGTACGGATCCTCTCGAAGGCGGCGCCATCGCGTGCGGCGTCCTTGCCGAACTTGCCAGCCGCCGGACCTTGACTGTCGTCACGACACATCTGGGAGGCGTGAAGAACTTCGTCCACGCGACGCCCGGTATGGTGAATGCCGCCGTGCGCTTCAACGTGGAGACGCTCCAGCCGGAATACACGCTGGACATCGGCCGGCCCGGTGCTAGCCACGGCCTGGCGATTGCGCGTCGTATGGGCCTGCCCGCAGGTGTCCTGAAGCGTGCAGAGGGGTTTCTTTCCGGCGACCACCGGCAGCTTGAGGAGGTTCTGGAGAAGATGGACCGCGACCAGCGGAAGCTCTCCGCCAGTGCAGACGCTGCGGAACATGCACGCGTACAGGCGGAGACAGAGCGCGATGAATTGAAGAAACAGCTGGATGACCTCCGCGTGAAACGCCGGGAGCTGATGAAGGACGCCTATGAACGCGCGGACGCGATGGTTGACAACACCCGCCGCACACTTGAAAACTTGGTGCGGGACATCCGTGAGAAGGCCAAGGCAAATCCCTCTGGTGGGGCCAATGCTGTGTCCGATGCGGTCGTTAAGGCACGGGCGACGCTGGCGGAGAAGCAGACGAAACTTCAGCAAGGGCTTCGGCAGACCAGCGTCTCTCAACTTGGCAGGCCATTGGAGGCCAGGAAAATGGAGCCTGGCAAACGGATTTGGGTGGAGCGCCTGGGCGCCCACGGGCGCATCCGCAGTGTAGATTCAAACGGCAAACGGCTGGTCGTGGAGGTTAACGGGATGCCATTCACCCTCAAGACCGGCGAGGTCTTTCCCGAACAGTACCCGGAGGAAGCCCCGAAAGCCACGACGGTCGCGGTGAACATGCCGCGTTTCGAAGGACAGACCTCGCATGAAATTGTTCTGGTGGGAATGCGCGTCGACGAGGCCATCGGACAGCTCGCGCGATACCTCAACGACTGCGTGATGGCCGGCCTCGACGAGGTCCGAGTCGTTCACGGTTTCGGGTCAGGACGCCTTCGCGACGGACTCCAGCAGTGGCTCCGTACCCAGCCATACGTGGTTTCCTTCCGAACTGGCATCGACCAGCGTGACACTGGTGGCGGAGGAGTGACACTGGTGAGATTGAAGTAGGTTAGCGATTCTAGCCCGGCTAGTTGATTCTTTGTAAAAAACAGGGAGTATTCCATGACCATCAAGAATTCTACCATCATCCATAACCGCGAGGAGCGTCTCCCTGAGGTCGAGGCATTTCTGGAGAAACTCGGTGTACGTACGCGCGACAGCGATTTCGACAGCTTGCGAAAGATTGTGGACGATGCGTTGGCGCAGGGCGACGACGCCTTCGGCGCACCCGTGCCGCCCCGCTGGCAGGACCGTGTGATCGAGGAGCTGGTCGTGCCGAAGTCGTCGATTTTGGATGTCGGCTGCGGGGAAGGTGATCTCCTAGTGCGACTGGCGGAGAACACCAAGGCGACCGTACAGGGTCTGGAATTGAATCAGGAGATGGTGATGCGCTGCATCGAGCGCGGAATCCCGACCTACCATGGCGATTTGGAAAACGGCCTCAGGAGTTTCCCGGACAAGTCGTTCGACTATGTGATCCTGGAGGAGACCCTCCAGACGCTCGCCCGCCCGATGAATGTTCTTCGACAGCTGCTTCGTGTGGGACACAAGAGCATCATTTCCTTCCCGAATTTCGCGCATTGGAAGGTGCGTCTGGCCTTCAGCCTGGGCGGACGGATGCCGATGACCGAGGCGCTGCCCTACCAATGGCACGACACACCGAATATCCATCTCTGCAGCATCAATGACTTTATGGACTGGACGTTGCTGGACAAGGTGCGGATTCTGGAGGCGCGTGTGCTGGTCAACGGCAAGGTAGAGAAATATCGCGAGGAACACAACCTCACTGCACAGCAGGCGCTCTTCCTGGTCGAAGGCGCGCAAACGGAATGACATTGCCTACGGGCGTTTGGCGGCGGGCAGCAGGAGCAGGTCATAGCATATACCTTTGCCGGTGAAACTCCAAGTGCCTTTGCGAACCCTTCGGACGTGGCCGAACCGTGAAACCGGTTCGGCGGTTTCCGGCAACTGGAACAACGCCTCGGTCTTACCGGCCTGAAAGCCGCCTGCCAGTAGCAGAATCCGATTTCCGTGATGGTCCATATATTCACGGGCGGTGGATCTTCCCTTCTTCTGCTGAAGCGGAATTTCACGAGGCGGAATGTTCGAAAGCAGGTAGGGTGAGAGGTCCTGTAGAAGTGTTGCCGCCTCTGAAATCGTTCCCCATTCAGCGGTGTCCAGCTGGTGTCCGGTGAGGTCAAAGAAAATGCCTCTCGCTCCGCGCATTGCCATGAGTAATACGGCCGCACGGATTGAATCGGCATAGGAACTGCCATTGCCCGAAGGAAAAGCGAGCAATGTCCAAAAGCCCAGCCTGGTCTCTTCAAGCTCCTCCAAAGTCCGCAAGAGCCGGGAAAGGCTGGCAGGAGCCTCCTCCGTTGTTGCTGGCAACGCGAACGCAGCTCCCAGTAAATCGCCGTCCCTGCGGAATTCTGGCATGAGTCGGGTGCCATTAAGCATCAGCCAGACTGGATGGTTTGCGTCAATGCGGTTGAGTTGACGGTGAATTTCGTCGTCGGGCTGGGATGTTGCATGAAGCTGCCAGGCCAGCAATGCCGGATGCCCGGCGAATTCTGGCAAAAGGCGTTCCCTGCGCATTTCCTCCGTGGGGCCAAGAGTTGTATACCACGACCAGCGGTCACCATCATCCGGCACTGGAAAGACCACGCGTAGTCCGCGCTGTCGCCACGCATCCAGTGCGGCGCACAGTTCTTCCAGAGAGGCGATGCCGTCTAGCGAGGAAGCGTCAAGC
Organism: Victivallales bacterium; assembly: GCA_017417585.1. Lineage (GTDB taxonomy): Bacteria > Verrucomicrobiota > Lentisphaeria > Oligosphaerales > Oligosphaeraceae > RGIG1601. Next base: position 69,639 of record JAFPYX010000036.1, on the reverse strand, counting down.
AGCACACAGTTGAAAGGGAGGTTGCCGGCCGGCGGTATGGCATCGGGAGTCGGCCTCCCAATGGCGATTCCAATCGGCAGAAAGGGCTGGCCATCGACAATGGCACGCTGCCGCGAGTCGATATGGCACGCGCGGTCGTCTTCGCCGGAGTGGACGCGCAAAGTCGTCTGAAGAGTGGTATCGACGGCCTGGCTTTCATTGTCCAGCAACTCGACCCGAAGATTCAGCAGCCCTTCTGGCGGAGGCGGCTCGAGTTTCAATTCCACCACTGGCTGGGCGGCACGAAGAGCCTGGCGTCCATTCCAGGATAAGCGGAGTGTTTTTTGGATCAAGGCCTCCTGGAGATTCCTCTGGCCGGCTTTGAAGACGGCGACGCGAAGAAGCGGGTACTTGCAGTCCAGCATGCCTTGGACGGGGTGGATCAATGCCAGTGAAAATGGCCGTGCCGCAGGAGTTATGGATACTTTGTCTATCCACGCGGTGCCAGTCGCGTCTTTGGTAAAAGAGATGGCAAGGCTGCAGACGGATGCCTCAAGGGGTACGGTGAAGTCCAGGTTTAGGGGAGTCCAGACCTGATTCGGCGAGGACACCGTCAATGATTTTTCATATCCGCTTAGCGGCTTATCCTTTTTGTCCCAGAACGAAACGTCGATCTGCAAGGCTCCTTGGTTTAATTCCACGAGTTTCAACCAGAGTTCAAGCGTATAGGTGTCACCGGGAACGCCGCGGAAGGATTGCTGGACCGTGTGCTCTGGGATGGAAGAAGCGTGAGTCTGCAACAACAACGCCGCAGTGCCGTCGCAGCCTGAGAACGACCGGATTTCCGCTTGCTTGCTTAGGCTCCAGCCTTTGTCCCCCATTTCAAAGTCCCCATTGACTAGTAGTGACTCTGCCGCACTGGAAACACAGCAGAGAACCAAGGCGAGCCAGAAAAGGGGTGAGGGGGTCGTTTTTTTCATCGGTTTCGGAAGAGACATGGCGGGCGAATTCATGGAGCCATAAATGGAAAAGCAAAGATTTGACTCATAAAATAACTCTTGTGCCAAAATTTGCATGGAAAAATTAGTTGGCGGAATTATTGGGAATTTGGGGTGTATTATATTGAGTATAATGGCTTGTTGTCTGCTGAAGAATCGTGATGCGATGAAGAAACTCTTTCCGATAATTCTGCTTTTGGCGTGCTGGACGACCCTGGCATGGGGTGAATCTCCAGAATTCCGCCTGACCTACAGTGTGTTTTTCCCGGCGACGCATGTGCATAGCCAACTGGCGGTCGAGTGGGCCAACGAGGTCTATAGACGCACCAATGGCCGCGTGAAGATTGACGTCTCCCCGGGGTGCGTGCTCTCTTCCGCAGGCGAGAATTATGAATGCGTCGTCCAGGGCGTCACGGATCTGGGCATGAGTTGCTTCTCGTATTCTCGCGGGATGTTCCCCATGATGGAGGGGCTCGACTTGCCGCTGGGGTACCGTGATGGACAGCAGGCCACCCGTATTGCCAACGCATACTTCCGGAAATTTCATCCCAAGGAATTGGACGATGTACAGGTGATGTATATTCACGCGCACGGGCCTGGCATATTGGCGGTCAAGGGGCGGGTCGTCCAGGTCAAGGAGCTTCACGGGAAATCCATTCGGGGCACTGGAGTCTCCGCACTGGTGATTCGCGCATTGGAGGGCAATGCCATCGGCATGGGGCAGCCGGATACCTACGAGGCATTGCGCAAGGGGGTGGTCGAGGGGACGCTCTGCCCGATTGAGACGCTGAAGGGATGGCGTCAGGGCGAGGTGATCGATTCCGTGGTGAAAATCCCCTCGGCCGGCTATACAACGGCGATGTTCGTGGTGATGAACAAGGACGCCTGGAGAAAGCTGCCGCCGGAAATTCAGCAGGTCATCCGTCAGATCAACGACGAGTGGATTCCAAAACATGGTCGTGCCTGGGATGCGGCGGATGCCGAAGGCGAAAGCTTTGTGCTCTCCTTGGGAAAGACCGTGGAGACGCTGGCCCCGGAAGAAGATGCACTCGCCAGGGAGAAAATCGAACCGGTGCTGGAGGAATGGGCAAGGAATGCGGAAGAGCGCGGACTGCCGGGAAAGCAGGCGTTGGAATTCCTGAAAGAGCAAGTCGCTAAGACGAACGTCGACAATTCGTTGCCAGAGTTGGTCGAGCCGGAGTTCCACCTGACCTACAGCGTCTTCTTCCCTGCGACGCATGTTCACAGTCAGCTGGCGGTCGAATGGGCCAATGAAGTCTATGAACGCACCGGAGGGAGGGTGAAGATCGACGTCTATCCCGGATGCGTGCTTTCCGCTGCAGGTGAGAATTACGAGTGTGTCGTGCAGGGTGTCACGGACTTGGGGATGAGCTGCTTTTCCTATTCTCGCGGGATGTTCCCCTTGATGGAGGGGCTCGACCTGCCACTGGGATATCGTGATGGACAGCAGGCCACCCGGATTGCCAATGCCTACTTTCGGACATTTCTGCCAGAGGAACTCAAGGATGTGAAGGTGATGTACATTCATGCACACGGGCCTGGCGTTCTGGCTGCCAAAGGGCATCCCGAGAAAATCTCCGAACTCAAGGGGAAATCCATCCGTGGAACTGGCGTCTCGGCGCTGGTGATTCGCGCATTGGAGGGCAATGCCATCGGAATGGGGCAGCCGGATACCTACGAGGCGCTTCGCAAAGGCGTGGTCGAGGGGACGCTTTGCCCGATTGAGACGCTGAAAGGATGGCGGCAGGGAGAGGTGATCGATTCCGTGGTTAAAATCCCGTCGGCCGGCTACACTACCGCGATGTTTGTGGTGATGAATCAGGATACATGGCGAAAGATGCCCCAGGATATCCGGCAGATTATCATGCAGGTCAATGACGAGTGGATTCCGAAGCATGGAAAGGCCTGGGACGAGGCGGATGCCGCCGGGGAGGAGTTTGTTCTTCAACTCGGCAAATCCGTCAAAACGTTGTCCCCGGAAGAGGATGCGCTCGCTCGACGGCGAATCGAGCCGATGCTGGATGAATGGGTCAAAAATGTGGAGGAACGTGGACTGCCGGGCAAAAAGGCGCTCGAATTCCTGAAAGAGCAAGTCGCGAAGGAAGAAGAGGTCCAGTTGCCAGAATTGCAGCCGGAGCTTGATGAGCAAGGGACAATGGAGAACCCTTACCACATCTCAGCACTGGTGTCATTGCTTGCTCTTGTGGTGGTGGCCGGGCTTTTTACAATCTATGGTGGGAATGCGCAAAAACGTTTTTGGGAAGGCTACCGGAGAATCACGGCTTTCCTCTGTGTGGTGCTTGCCGCGCTTTCCGGAGTGTCGATGATGGCTTTTCTGGCGTTGACTCTTGCGGATATCATTGGACGCCAGATCGGCAGGCCGATTCAGGGTGCCGTGGATGTCGTTCAGCTTCTGGCCTGCCTGTGTACCTCCGCCGCCATGCCGTATGTTACAGCGGTCAAGGGACACATCGCGGTGGAGTTCTTTTTCCAGCGCTTCCCAAAGAAGGCACGCATCTTCTGGGACACGATCAATCGACTGCTGGTGATTTCGCTTTTCATGTATCTTTCCTGGAGCTGTTTTCAGCATGGAAAGAGACTCTTCGAAACCCATGCGGTCGGGCTTTCGCTCAATGTTCCGATCTTCTGGGTGCTTTATGCCATGGGCCTTTCATTCTGCCTGTGCATCCTGGTCGTGGTCTACAATCTCACGCATCCAGGAAAAGAGATGATTCGTCCCTAAGGCGCTTCTTTTGAAACGCCGGATGAAACAATTTACAACTTTCTTGTAATAAAAGAGTTAAGAAATGTCTCCTGTCGCTGTCGGCATCATCGGGTGCTTTTTCCTGCTGGCGTTGCTTTTCATCAGCCAGCCTGTCGGTTTTACCTTGGCCATTGTCGGTTGCGTGGGATTCCTGGCGGTCATGCACAATCCCCAGGCGGCCTACCACTTGATGGTCACCAGCACCTTTGACACATTTGGCAAATATGACTACACCGTCATCCCTTTGTTTGTCCTGATGGGGCAGCTGGCCTATCACTCTGGAATCTCGAAGCGTCTTTTCCAGGCCGCCTACGACTGGTTGGGGTTTCTTCCTGGCGGACTGAATATCGCGACCATTGGCGCATCTGCCGCGTTTGGCGCAATCTGCGGTTCCGGACCGGCGACCACCGCCACGATTGCGGCAGTCGCCTTGCCTGAAATGCGTGAGAGGAAATATTCCATGGGATTGGGGGCAGGGGCCGTGGCCGCCGGTGGCGGATTGGGCATGCTGATTCCTCCCAGCGTGGTCTTCATCGCCTACGGAATCATGACGGAGCAGTCCCCTGCACGGCTTTTCATCGCGGGAATTGTGCCGGGAATCTTCCTGGCGTTGCTTTTTTCCGGATATATCCTGTGGACCTGTGCCCGGCGACCGGAACTGGGGCCGGCTGCCCCGCCGGTGAGCTGGCTCCAGCGCTGGAAATCGCTGCTTGGAGTCATCGAGACTGTGGTGCTTTTCCTGCTGGTGATCGGCGGAATGTTCTTGGGATGGTTCACCCCGACGGAGGCCGCGGCGGTCGGCGCCGCCGGTGCCATGGCCATTGCCATTTTCCGGAAGCGCCTGACCTGGAAGGTCCTCTGCCGTTCCATCCAGGAGACGTTGCGGACCAGCGTGATGATTCTGATCATCATCGCCGGGGCAATGATTTTCGGACGCTTCCTGGCCGTCACCGGCATTCCGGACGGCATTGCCGGAACGCTCACCGGCCTGCCCTTGCCCGGATGGTGCATTCTGGCGTTCATCCTGCTTTTCTTCGTGGTCATGGGGACGGTGGTTGACGCATTGGCGATGGTGCTGATGACCATCCCGATCTTCTATCCGGTAATCTTGAAACTGGGCTACGACCCCATCTGGTTCGGGGTGATGGTGGTCACGGTGGTCCAGATTGGCGTCCTGACCCCGCCGGTCGGTCTGAATGCTTATGTGGTCTCTGGGATGATGCGCGATGTGCCTCTCCAGAAGGTCTTCCGAGGATGCATACCGTTTGTCGGAGTGCTGGTTGTCGGAGCCGCCATCCTGACCGTCTTCCCCCAAATCGCCCTTTGGCTGCCTAACCTGATGCTGGGAAAATAACTGCCATGACTCCAGACGAAAACACCATCATCCTCTGTTGCACGGACTTTTCCGAAAATGCCTCCAAGGCCTTTGACTATGCGGTGGATGCGGCCGCCCGGCGGCCAAATTCCCAGTTGCATTTGCTCAATGTCATCCCAGAACCCGATTCCCAATTCTGGAAATCGTATATCTACCAGGCGGACATCGACGTCGACGCAAAGGCAAAACAGGATATCGATGCAAGGGTTGACCAGGAATACCGCCCTAGAATCCCCGAAGGGGTGACTTTCGTGACGGCTTTTCGGATTGGGCGCGACTACGAAAAGATCCTCGAATATGCCCAGGAGATCCACGCGACGCTCATCGTCCTGGGCAGACAAGGAGCCAATAATTCCAAGCTGAGGAATTTCTTCTTCGGGAATGTCGCCGAACGGGTCGCCTCGCGCGCTTCCTGTGCGGTGCTCGTAGTGCCTCCCGTCAAGTAAAGATCCCGTGCCATGCAGATTTGGGCGCATCAGCCTTTATATTAACTGCCCGCCTAAGTTTTCCCTCCTCCTTTAGCCACAAGTCCAGTCAATAGCTTTCCATGAACGCGAATTTCTATCTCGACAACTCCGATCTCCAATACCATTTCGAGCATGCTGATTTGACGGGTGTCCTGCGCATGCGCGAGGATGACTTCACCCTGAAGGCGTCCTTCCCGGATGCTCCTGGTTCACTAGCGGAGGCGAAGGAGAATTGCCGCGCGAAACTGGACCTGGTGGGAAGGCTCTCCGGCGAGGAGTTCGCACCGCGCGGCACGCAAGTAGACCGCGACAACGTCCATCTGGCCAACGGGAAGGTGGAATACCCCTATGGCACACAGGAAAATCTCAAGATTCTGCAGGACAACCATCTGGATGGCGTCACCCTGCCGCGCCGCTACGGCGGGCTGAATCTGCCGACCACCATCTATTCGATGATGACCGAGATGATTTCGCGGGCGGATGCCTCGTTGCAGAACCTGATTGGACTCCAGTCGATTGCCGAGACGCTCTACCGCTTCGGCAACGACGAGCAGCGCGACCGGATGCTCCCGCGCTTCGCCTGCGGCGAGGTGGATGGCGCGATGGCGCTGACCGAGCCGGAAGCCGGCAGCGACCTCCAGTCGGTCACCACGAAGGCCGAGCAGGATCCCGCTACAGGGAAGTGGTACATCACTGGCAAGAAACGTTTTATCACCAATGGGCGCGCCAAGGCGCTGCTGGTGCTGGCGCGCAGCGAAGAGGGTACTCGTGACGGGCGCGGACTCTCGATGTTCTTGGTGGAGAGCTGCCCGCAGCTCAAGATCAGCGGAATTGAGGACAAGCTGGGAATCCACGGATCACCCACGTGCGAATTGACCTTCGAACGTGTTCCCGCCGAATTGGTCGGCAGCCGCCGGATGGGACTCATCCGCTACGTGATGAGCTTGATGAACGGCGCGCGGCTGGCGATTGCCTCCCAGGCGGTCGGCATTGGCGAGGCGGCATATCGCGCAGCCCGTGAATATGCCGCGAACCGCCGTCAGTTTGGAAAGTCCATCGACCAGATCGGCGCGGTGAATGCACTGCTGGTCAAGATGCGTACGGCCGTGCTGGCGGGGCGCACGCTGCTCTACGAGACCAGCCGGATCGTGGATTTGCGCGACGCCCATGAAGACCGCATCCGCCGCGGCATCGGCAACGACGAGGACAATGCGATGGTGCGCAAGTACGGACAGCTCGCCGATGTCCTCACGCCGATGACCAAGGCGTTCAATACCGAAATGTGCAACCGAGTGGCCTACGAAGGGATTCAGGTCCACGGCGGCAAGGGCTATATGCGCGACCATCTGGCGGAGCGCTATTACCGCGATGCGCGTATCACCAATATCTACGAGGGAACCACCCAGCTCCAGGTCGTCGCCGCCATCGCCGGCGTCAAAAAGCGCACGCTGAATGGCCGTCTTGACGAGCTGGCGGCGATGCCATACGCCGGACGGGCTGCCGAGCTGGCGGCGAAGCTGGCAGAGGCACGCGCAAAGGTCGAGGAGGCAATCCAGAAGGTGGAGAGTGTCCACGACGATACGCGATTCTTTGACCAGATGGCCTTCTCCGTGGTCCGGATCGCGACCATCTCCTTCCTGGGATATCTGCTGCTGGCCGAGACGATTGACGAGCCCAAACGGATGACGCTGACCGAGGAGTTCCTGGCCGAATATCTCCCCGAACTGGAGATGTATCACACCTATGTGATGAATGGCCGCTGCCCCGACCCGGCAATCCTGGAGATGTAGGCATGCCCGCCAGGAAAACCATCATCGTCCTGGGCAGCACGAACACCGACATGGTCGTCTCGGGCAAGAAGATCCCTGCGCCGGGGGAGACGGTTTCAGGCGGGACGTTCCTGATGAACCCGGGCGGGAAGGGCGCCAACCAGGCGGTCGCGGTCGCACGGCTGGGCGGCAAGACGACGAAGTGCGTCTTTGTCGCCAAGGTCGGAGACGACCTCTTTGGACGCGATACCGCACGCCGGATGAAGGCGGACGGCATTGATGCACGGCTGGTGGTCGATGCGAAGGAGCCTAGTGGAACGGCGCTGATCCTGGTGGACAGGAATGGTCAGAATTGCATCTCCGTGGCGCTTGGTTCGAACGGCACGCTCTCGTCGGAGGATGTAAAACCCGCGCTGGAAGAATGCCTTCCCGCGGCCTCGGCGCTTCTTATGCAGCTGGAGACTCCGTTAAAGACGGTGCTTTTTGCGGCACAGGCCGCCAAGGCCGCAGGCATCCCCGTGATACTCAATCCTGCGCCGGCGGCAAAGTTGCCCGCGAAACTCTACAGGTGCCTGGAATGGATTACGCCGAACGAGAGCGAGGCCGAACTACTTACCGGCGTGAAGGTCTCGGACGCGAAGTCGGCGGCTCAGGCGGCGTCCGTGCTGCGCAAGCGCGGGGTGAAACATATACTGATTACGATGGGCACCAAGGGCTGCTGGTGTTCGGATACGGGGAAACTCCATCCGGGACGCAAGGTCAGGGCGGTGGACTGCGTGGCGGCAGGCGATACCTTCAACGGCGCCTTCGTGGTCGCGCTCGCCGAAGGGATGCCTTGCGAAGAGGCCGTAGCCTTTGCCCAGCATGCCGCCGCGATTTCGGTGACGCGCCCCGGCGCCCAGGCTTCCGTTCCTTATCGTAAGGAACTCCAGTGTGGTGTCTGCTAAATTCCTTTATCTTTTGTGCCCTTTGGGGTGCTTTTTCGTAAAAGCTTCCTTACGTAATTATTATACGTAGTCGCATTGGTGCCAAAAACTTCCCGAATGCCGGCAAAACTTGAGACGAATTGAGCAGACACTACACTGGGACAAGGTGAATTCGGGGTGAAAGCCCCGAATTCAGAAATATCACGGCAGGCGGAAGATGGGGAATTGCGAAGGAGTCTTGGTGACGGTGACGCCGGGGGAGAGCTGGTAGTAGTAGGACTGACCGCCGCCTTCGTCGTCGTCAAAGGCCACACAGCAGAAGCGGAAGAACTGCCCCGGCTTGTCGAGACCGAGCAATTTGCGCTGGAGGGTGATGCGGTAGGTGGTGGTGTGTTTTGCCTCATCGCGAACAATGGTAAACTCCGGTTCGGCGGGGTAGTCCTTGGCGTAGGACATCCACTGAGGACCGTCTGCGGAGTTCAAGGCGAAAACGAACTCCGAGTCGCCTGGAGCATAGCCGAGATTGAGCGCATTCGGTGCGATGGACACCTGCGGAGCGAAGGCAATCTGGAAGCAGTCGCCTTCCCAGAGCTGACTGCGGTCTTTGTTGTGGAAATGCTGGTCGTCGGTGATGATTGCATCAATGGTGACGGTATTCTGGTCGAAAGTGAGGAATACCTGTCCGCCAAGGTCGTCCTTTCCGTTCCATTGGATCCACGGATCGGGCGGCACGATGTCCTGCCTGGCGTCGCCGAAATCATCAATGAGATTGCGTCCGTTGGCAAGTTGGGTGAAACTCAATGGGAACAAACTTGTCTGCTTTTGTCCAGAATTGCTCATAATTGTCAAATCTAGTTGGTGAGCAGGTTCTTTTGGCAGAGTGACGGGAATCGTCCAGGGCAATGGCTGGTTGGCGGACTTTACTGCGGTGATGGCGGGCGCATCGTCGAGCCGGAGTTCACATGTGAGTTCGGCGGTGTGGCTTGTGGCGGGGCCGTCGATGACGAGCGTGGCGCGGTTTTGCGCGTCGAGGTTAAGCGCCGCAGAGAGCATGAATGCCTGGTCTTGGGCGGAGTCGAGCGTTTCGTGCAATTTGGGGAAGGCATCTTCGCCGTCCAATACAATATAGATAGGAAGGATGGTGGCGGTGAGGAGTCCGTCGGCGGGCAGTTCGGCGGAATTCCCGAGGAAGTCCAATCCGTATGCGTCCGCCGGCAGCTGCAGCTTCACGGGGTTCGGAGCATGGTCGGTCCAGAGCGCGAGGACTGCGCGGTCCTTTTGGCCGAAGAGTCCGAGCTTGAGGTTGCCCTCCGGGTTGCCGAGTCGCGCGTCGGTCTGTCGGACTCCCTCGACGACCTGGGTGACCTGCGCCATGGCGGGAATCAGGAGCATCGGGGTAGTGCGGTGCCACATGCCGTAGTCGAAGAAGTTGGACTCGATGCATCCTTCGGTGTTGAACCAGAAGAAGATGGGCGACCCGAGGAGCTTCGCGGTGAGGGCGGCGGCGAGCATCCGTGCGGTCTCTTCCTGCTGGAGCGGGTCGTCGGGCGCGAGTCGGTTGTCAATGGCAAAGCCGTATTCGGCAACGCAGGGCGGCTGTCCTTTGCCAAGATCGGCGGTGACGGCGCGGGCACGCTCGAAGACACCCTGGTAGTCGCGGTTGGGCGAACCGATGTTGGGCATGTTTTCGGCGTTGAGGTAGCGCATTTGGTAGGTGTAGCAGTCCATCCCGAAGTAGTCGTAGGGCTCGGTGATGTTCTTGAGGACATTGCGTGAGAAGCCGAAGTTGTTGGAATAGCAGTCGCCGCCCGAGGGGCGTCCGACGGTGATGGGCTTTTCGGGGCAGACGCGCTTGGCGGCGCGGATGCATGCGTTCACCATCTGGGCGATGGACTCGCAGACCGGGCCGTTGACAGAGCCGTTCTGGATGAACTCCGGGTACTTCTTGCGGTAATAGGCCTCGGCACCGCCAATCAGCTCGTCCTCTCCACCGATTTCAATGAGGTCGATGTAGGGTGCGGCCTCGGCGAGGAAGTCCGCGAACATCTGCTCCAACAAGGGGATGGACTCTTCAGAGGGGCGGAAGCGGTAATTGGGTTCGAAGCCCCAGGACTTTGCCTCTTCGACCTCGTCGGGCCGCCAGGCCCAGTAGGGGGTGCATGGCAGATGCACCAGCGTGAACCTCACTTGGAAGCCGCGGGCCTTGCGTTCGCGGATGGTCTGGAGGGTGAAGTCGAAATCGTAGCGGTTTCGGTCAGGCTGGAGCGTGCACCACCAGGCACAGACCTCGGTCCAGCGTACGCCGAGGCGGTCCACGCCGCGCGGCATGGAGCTGTTCACGCCGAAGTAGGGGCGCACTTCAGGATCGGTGGCGCGCGGGTGCGGAACCACGGCGTAGCTGTCCAGCAGTTCCTCGCCGACCGGCTGCCCGGAGGAGTCCTGCCAAGTCAGGTGGACGGTGTAGAGTCCGAGGTCCTTGACGGGCAGTTGGATATCCTGCTGGAAGATCTGGTCCTGCCAGGCGATCGCATGTTCGGAGACGACGATGGCGTTGCCCTGGAAGTCATTGACGCGCAAGGTGAAGGCCATAGGCGCGGCGGTGTCTCCGCCGCCATCGTACGCCGTGAGTCGCAGCGTGGGGATTTCCTCCGGGAAAAAGACCTGGTTGTGTTCGGAGGGGATGGCGATGGAGGTGACCAGCGCGTCGGTGGTGAAGGCGGTGGCGGCGGTGCCGTTTTCCAGCTGGACGGCGTCGAAGGAGACTTGCTGCGGCGCGTCATCCTGGCTGTAGAGATCGATGAGCAGCCAGTATTCATCGTCAAGCATGGGTTGGAAAGGCACCTCGATGCGAGTCCATTCGGAGTTGATGGTGAAGTCGTGGAATTGGGTGTCTTTCCAGTGTGAGTTCACCACGCCGAGCTTTGCGGTAAGCTTGCCCGTTGTCTTGATCCAGCATGAAAAGACGTAGTCAGTCTTTGCGGTGAGTCGTATTAAGTTTCCGCTGTAGCAGTAGTTTGCCTGTGCGGGCAGCTCGAAAGTCGCATATTGGCGGCCCTGCGGCACTGTTCCCTCGTTCGAATGGGTCAGCATGACGCCACGGTCGTACCACGCGCGGTTGAAATAGCCCAGCCCGGCCTCGTAGCCGGAGTCACCCGTAAGGAGGTTTTCGGCAAAGAGAACACAAGAGAACAAGGCAAGTGCAAAAACGAGAGACTTTTTCATTACAATCATTGTTAAGTTATTAGTTATCAAAAAAAATTAAATCATTTCTACTGCAACTTTCATTGGCGGAAGCCGAAGTGCGAGCTGTCGACCGTCGTGCAGGGTGAGATTCACCTTTCGCGGGCTGGTGGTTAGGTTGCAGGCGAAGAGGTATTTTCCGCAGATGGTGCAGAAGACTACATTGTCGTCTTTGGTCAAATGGCGTTTCATCCCAAGCTGCTCCAGCAGCCAGGCAAGCATCTGGTGCTGTTCACGGTTGGTGTAGATCCAGCTCATTCCCAACCAGATGAACATGCCCTTGCCAAGCGTTCTTTGGACGCAGACGGCGGCATCGGAATGCTCTTCATAGCCCAAGATCTCCGCATTCGCGGGGAGGGCGCTCGCCCGTGCCCAGCCGTGGTTGCAACAGACATTGACCATTGGTCCCACATTGATGCGCGGGCGTTCGCGCTCCTGGTTGATCATCCCCTCGGTCGTGAAACCCAAGGCATCGGCAAGGAGGGTGCAGGGCTGGTAGTCCTCGTTGAATTGCGGGAGCAACGGGAAGCAGAGGACCTTGCCGCCGGATTTGACGTATTCAAGCAGGGCTTTCTGTTCGGCCTTAGCCATCGTGCCGTCGCAGGGGACGACCAGCGGCTTGGCTTTGGTGGCCGATGCGAGGTCCTTCACGAAGTGCGGGAGCATTCCGTCCGCGAAGGCGGTGGTGAGGAGTCCCATCTGGAGGGTGTTCTCCCAGAGTTCCCACGGCTGGAGCGCACCAGGCAGCTGGAGAGACGGTAGGGCAGGGGCGTTTCCACGTGCGGCTCTCCAGGGCATGAGGATTTGGAAGTCCACGGACGGGCGGGCGTCCACAAAATCTGGATGAGTGGAGAGAAATTCTCCGAAGTGCTTTAGCGCGAAGTAGGTTTGGCGTTTTTCCCCAGTGGCGGAGATGGGTGCGTTGTAGTCGTAGAGGTCGGTGTTAGCGCCAGTGCCGGGGACATTGGGACCGCCGGTCAGGACATAGCCGTTGATGCCTTTCATGCCAACGGCCAGGTGCAAATATAGCGCGGCGGTCATGTCCTGTGCAGTGGGACTGAGAAAATCCGAATAACTGCCGAAGGGGAACTCCAGCACGGTGGGAGGGTTGCCCAATAGCCGCAGTTCCTCGCAGGAGGTGAACATCCGCACGAAGTACTGCGGTGTGGGGTTGTTCTGAGGCCACTTCTGGTCGAGGCAGTAGTAGTGGTCGCTGCCGAGCAGGAAGTCCTTGCCGAGGTGTTCGTTGGCACCCTGGAACCAGGCATTCATCGATGGCGTGGCACTGTTGTGGCAGGTCGGTCCGTCAAGGCCGTATTTGCGCATCATCGCGAAGAGCGTCTCCAGGTACTCGATGCCCTGCGTGGTGTAGAAATCAAAGTAGTCGCGGTTCCACAGGAAGGCCGGAACGCCTCCGGCTGGCTCGTCAGCCAGGGTGAACTCGCCGAAACGGCGGTGCGCGGTGCCGTAGCGCTGATTGAGCGTAGCGACCGACTTGAAGCGCTTCCGCAGGTACTTTGCGTAGCGGCCATCCTCGCGCCCGAAGCCAAAGGTCTCCGGGTTGTAGTCCACCCCACCGAACCACACGTGGATGCCGAAGAGTTCGTTGTCCGCCTGCGTGCAGACAATCGGACCGCCTTTGGATTGAACAAAATCGGACAGAATTGGACAAACTTGCGCGAAGTAGTTCTTGACCTTTTCCATGAACAACGGGTGCTGATAGGAAACCGAACTGCTACGGAAGGGCCTGCCCTGCTTGTCACGTGCGAGAATCTGCGGATAGGATTTCAGTAGCCAATCCGGCAGGCCGTCATTCACCAGTTCCGAATATTGATAGGGGCCAGGGCGGACAATCAGCCCAATTTTTTCTTCGGCAACGACCTTCAGGAACTCCCTGAGCAGGTCGAAATCGAAGCATCCCTCTTGCGGTTCGTGAATCAGCCATGGCACGTAGGTGGCGATGGTCGTGCCGCCTGCGGCCTTCCAGAGCCGCAGGCGCTTGCGCCAGTCCGCCTTGGGAACCCGAAAATAGTGGAATTCCCCAGAGAACATCATGCGCCGGACGCCATCGATTTGAAAATGGTCTTGGTTGAATTTCAGCATGTTCGTCAATATAAGAATCCGAAGATCCAGAGGGGGATGCGGTTTCCGTGGCCGACCTCGAGGTTGTCGGCGGCCACATGGCTGTTAGGCAGGTCTTGAATTTGCTGGAAGGACTTGCGTCGCCCTCCAATCTCGAAGAGGTATTTGCGGTTCACGAGGAAATCTCCTTTGGGCGGAGCATTCAGCTGGTGTGCGACCTGAAGTTGATTCCAGAAGAAAGTCTCGCGCAGGGTTCCTTCCTGAACGGTAGTGCCCAGGGCGAACATCAAGTTGGTATTGTGCATGAGGATTTTTTCCGGCCAGCCCAGATGTTTCAGATTTTTGAGCGGATTGGTCAAAATCCCCAGCAAATCTGCTCGCGCAAGCGCGTCAAGCATCTTCAATGCCTGGTTCCGGTCGGTTTCCAGTTCTGCGCAGAGTACGTTCAAATTCGGTGTCTGGGGGACGTTTTCCGCCAAGACTTGCAGCATTTTCTTGGTTTTTCGCATCGTAGGAACGGAGATGGCATCCAGAGCAGGATAGTCGCTTTCAAGGACCTGGTTGACTGTCTGCTGGAGTCGCTGGTAGTATCCACGACGCACTTCGCGGAAGAAAGGGTAATAGCCTTGCCTGAGATATTTGTCAAAATACCCGGAAACTGGTAAACGGGAAGCAATTTGTTCGGCAAGTCTCACATGGTCGGAAAGCACTTCCTCCAGGGAAAAAGCCGGCAATCCAATGCCGTTCTCTAGTTCGATATATTCCCGCAGGGATAGGCCGGGCAGGGTATAGAGGAGCTGGCGGCGAGACAAATCGCCACGTGCCGCGTCAATCTTCAACATCGACGATCCAGTATAGACGATGTGCAATTCAGGAAAGTCATCATATAGGTTTTTCAACACCGTCTGCCAGTCCGGGAGATGGTGAATTTCGTCAAGGAAAAGATGTGTTCCCCCATGCGCGACATGGTATTCGGCCAATTCCTCCAGGGAGTGATTGGTAAACCACAGGTTGTCCAGCGAGACATACAGGCATTTCCTCGTGTCAGGGAATGTCCGACGGATTCGCTGGAGCAACAACGTGGTCTTTCCGCAACCCCGCGCTCCGCGAATGCCGATGAGCCGGTCTTCCCAGTCGATTTCGGTTGCCAGCGAACGTGTGAAGGTCAACGGAACTGCCCGAATGCGATGCTGAAAACTGGTGATTAAATCGGAAATCTCAAAATTGGCCATTTTATGTATTTTTATGTAGAGAAAAAGTGTTTTGAAATATTAATTTATGCTTAAAATAATATCTTGATACATTTTTTCAAGTGTTTTTAATCTTTTTTAATGTTCCATTTCCACGATGTGCCCGGCAGATGACTTCTGCCATTGGGCCGAACAAGCCGCTCTAGCCGAACTAGCCGCTCTAGCCGAACTAGCGGGACTAGCCGGTGACAATTTACTCCAGTGGTCTGGCGTTGACATGCTGCTGGGCGAAGATGTCGTAGTAATTTGCCAGGCGTTTGTGGAAATTGGCGTAGCCGGGCGTGGCGCCGCAGAGCCAGGTCTTCTCGGCGAGGGCGCAGAGGCGCGGGAATGCCATGTATTCCTGATGCTCTGGAGTGGGGATGTACTCCGCCCAAAGTTGCGCCTGGGCGCCCAGGATGGTCGCCTTCTCCGCGTCCGAATAATGGCTGTCCAGCGGCTCGAAGCGATAGACTTTCTCCAGCGGGAGATCGCCGCCGATGCCGAGCGGCTCGTGCTTGGGATCGGCCTGGTAGTAGTCGAAATAGGTGAATTCGTGTGGGGTAAGGACGACTTTGCGGTTGATGCGGGCGGCCTCCTTGATGATGTCCGCGCCATGCCAGTTCATCACGGCGGCGTCGGCGGGCATTTCGGGGTTCAGGATATCGTCCCAGCCGATGGTGCGACGTCCTTTGGAGGCGAGGAAGTTGCCCATCTCGTTGGTGAAGTAGTGCTGGAGTTCCGACTCCTTCTTGATGCCCTGGGCGTGCATGACCTCCTGGACTTCCTTGCAGATTTCCCATTCGTATTTGAGCGCCTCGTCGCCGCCGATGTCGATGAACTTCGCGGGGAAGAGCTCGACGACCTCGGCGAGGACGTCCTTCATGAAGGCGATGGTCTCCGGCTTGGGGCTGAGGATGTTGTAGCTGATGCCCCAGCAGTCGCGCACTTCCAGTTGGTGCTGCGGGTAGTTGCCCAATTCCGGATAGGCCGCGATGGCCGCGACCATGTGGCCGGGCATGTCGATTTCAGGCACGACCATGATGCGGCGCTTGGCGGCGAAAGCCACGATGGCCTTGATGTCCTCCTGGGTGAAGAAGCCGCCGTAGGGCGTTTCGTCATACTTCCACGGCTTGTCCCAGTAGTGTCCGACGATGGTGCGCTTGCGGATGCTTCCGACCTCGGTGAGCTTGGGGTATTTCTTGATTTCGAGGCGCCAGCCCTGGTCGTCGGTGAGGTGCAGATGCACCACGCTGAGCTTGAGCTGTGCGGCCAGTTCAATCATCCGGCAGACCTGCGCGACGGGGAAGAAATGTCGCGAGACGTCAATCATCACGCCGCGCCAGCGGACGCTGGGGGAGTCCTCGACCACGCAGCCGGGTGCGGTCCATTCTGCTTCCTGCTTTGATGAAGCGTAGATTTCGGCGGGGAGGAGCTGTCGGAGCGTCTGGATGCCGCGGATGAGCGCGGCACAGGAGGCACCGGAGAGTTTCACGCCCTGGGCGGTGATTTCGAGGCGGTAGGTCTCGTCGTAGAAGCCGTACTCATCGGCAGAGTCGGAGCCAGTCACCTCTAGGCAGAGATCGCCGGGCTGGAGGGTGCCGGAGGCGATGGGCAGTTCGTAGCCGGTCGAAGTGCGGAGATACTCGGCCAGCAGTTCGGCGGCGGGCAGCGCCGTTCCTTCCGCGATGATGCGGGTGGTGGGCTTGAGCTGGAAGAATTCGCCGTTCTCGGCAATCTTGCGGGGTTGTGGGATGATAGAGAGAGACATAGGTAAAAGGTTGAAGTTAAAAGTTTAACGGGATGGGTACGCGCATGTGCGTCCTTCGCTGTTGTCAAGAAGGGGGAGGTGCATTGAGATTCTCAGAACACCCTGCGTCTCTGCATCGGAGGCGAGTGTTTCTTTAACATACTGCATTTCTGCCTGGCCGCCATTGGACAGCTGGAAATAGAGGCTACCCAGGGGAACAAACCAAACACTTTTGCGTCGTGACGCTACTGTCCGGTATGTTTCGTGAATGATACATTGACAGGAAGGCAGTGGCGGTGGGAGGCGTTTTGGTGATTATATTGTGGGCTGAGACATGCTTCAAAAGAATCTGTTTTAACCACGAAACTGCGCATGAAAATCCGTGTTTTCTTCAATCAAGCCGAATGCCCGTCTTTGGAGTTCCAAGGTGACCGCGATCGCCTTGAACTACCCTTTCCAGGCGGGGTCGGGCTTTGCACTGTGAAATTCTCCGTTCCGCTGGTGGATATCCAGCAGTACTGGCTGCCGAAGACTGAGGGTGTCTGCAACCGCCTCTCCTGGACCTTCGAGTTTCTCTGCGGTGCCCAGAGCGGATTCCCGCTGTGCAGCTTCTTCAACCGCGAGGGAGAAAACCGCCTTACTTTCGGGATGGATGACTTGGTGGACGACACGCGCGTCTTTGCCGAAGTAAACCAGGCAGCCTGTACCTACGATGTCACCATCGAAATCGCCTGCTGTGAAGAGACCGGACCGATTCATCTTCTGCTCGACCGTCGTCCCGTTCAATGGATGGACGCTGTCGCAGAGGCCCGTGACGAGGTGATGCCGGAAGTGCCGGGGTTCCCGGAAGACGCTTGGGAACCAGTCTTTTGTACTTGGTACGCGGTGCATGGCGCGGTGGACGCCGCATGGGCGGAACGAACTGCGCCTATCGCGTTGGGACTCGGTTTTCACACGCTTATCGTGGACGACGGGTGGTGCTATCCGGAATACAAGCGCGTCTCCCCGGAGACGTTACCGGACTGGTACCAGGACATTGGAGACTGGGAGGTGGACAAGACGAAGTTCCCCGATATGCCTGCCCATGTGAAGCGTATCCAGGCCCTGGGAATGAAATACCTGCTATGGACCACCGCGATGCTGTGGGGCACCCGTTCCAAGAGGTTTGCCGAACATCCCGAGGCCCTGACGCCGCTTCCGCTGGAGAACAGCTGCCGGAAATTCGACGCCCGTCACGAGGAGGCCGGTCGCGCGATCGCTCGGCGACTGGGCGAACTGGTTGCGGAGAACGGCCTGGACGGCCTGAAGGTGGATTTCGTTGACGTGGTGCCCAACGATCCGCACAACCCGAACGGCCGTGCCTCGCTGCGGCTGGTCCAGGCCATTAGCGGTGCCATCCGGCAGTCCGCGTCGCCGAATGCACTCATCGAGTTCCGCCAGAACTACGACACCCCGCAGATGCTCCCGTATGCCACGCAGTTTCGCGCGTCTGATGCACCCTTCGACTACATCCTCAATTTCGAGCGGTGCGTGCAGATCCGGCTGTGTGTGGGAGACGGCGTGCCCGTCCATGCCGACCCGGCCTACTGGGCACCGAACGAGGTGCCGGAGAACATCGCGCGGCATTTCTTCGCAATGATGGTCGGTGTGCCGATGCTTTCCATGGATTTGGAGAAACTTCCCTCTGAGACGATGACAATTATCCGACATTGGATGGACTTCTACTCCGAGCACCAGTCCACGCTGAACTTTGGCCACTGGGAATTCGGCTTTTCGGAGGGGAACTGCACTTGGGCACGGGTCACTGGCGGGGAGGAACATATCATCATTCTTGCCGATGCCGCGCGGTTGGCCGAGGCGGCCGACGTCCGGGAGGGTGACTTGCCCATCATCGTCCTCAACCTCTCTTCACAGGAAATCTGGTGCGAGGACGAAACGGAGGTCTTCCAGTATGACGGCACGCCGGTGGAACCGGAGGAGGCGGATGACTTTCCCATCATCCCTCCCGGCGGCTACGGAAGGTTCTTTCTGGATGACCTTGACGACCAGGATGAGGATTTCGATGAGAAAGGCGACTTCGACGAAGATGAACCAGGAGACGACGAGTCTGACGGATTGCGCGATTTCTCGAATCTTTCGCCGTTTCTCCACTGACATGGGGTAGTCGTACCTTTTGGAATTATAGTATTCGGTCATGTGAATTACTGCGGCGCTTTCGCCGCAGCATCCCTCGGCGATACGTTTCGCTGCATCAAACTGGAGTATTCAATGCAAGTCAAGATTTTCAAAGACAAATTCGAGTTGGGCGCCGCGGCCGCGAAACTGGGTGCCGCGAAGATCCGCGAAGCCTTGTTGAAGAAGCCTGAAGTGAACATCATCCTGGCGACCGGCGCCAGCCAGTTCGAGATGCTGGCCGCATTGCTGCAGGAGAAGGACATCGACTGGAGCCGAATCCGTATCTTCCACCTGGACGAATACATCGGCCTGCCCGTGGACCATCCCGCCGGCTTCCGCAAGTACCTCTGGGAGCGCTTCGTCTCCAAGCTGCCGGTGCCCCCGGCAGCCTTCTACCCCGTGAACGGCTCGGCACCGGATCCCGAGGAGACCACCGCGAAACTTGGTGAGCTGATTGCCAAATACCCCACGGATGTCGCGTTCATCGGCATCGGCGAGAATGGCCACATCGCCTTCAACGACCCGCCAGCCGATTTGGAGACCGAGAAGCCCTACCTGGTCATCACCCTGGAGGAGCGCTGCCGCAAGCAGCAGCTCGGCGAAGGGTGGTTCCCCACCCTGGACTCCGTGCCGAAGCAGGCGATCTCCATGAGCTGCAAGCAGATCATGAAGTCCAAGGCGATCATCAACACGGTTCCGGACGAGCGCAAGGCCTGGGCGGTCCAGCAGGCCCTGGAGGGGCCGGTGACCAACATGGTCGCGGCTTCCATCCTGCGCAACCATCCGGACTGCACTACCTTCCTCGATCAAGGCTCGGCTTCCAAGCTGACCAAAGAGTTTAAGGGATAACATTCGTTTTTCTTGTCTTGGAAGTCTTTTCCGGAAAGTCCGGAAGATCCGGAAGATCCTAATAAGCAATCCTTTTCTTTGTTACAATGAACAATCCTGGCTGGATTGATTTGCAGGTCAATGGCTGCCTGGGAGTCGATTTTTCAGATGCCGCCTTGACCGAAGAGCAGTTTTTGCGTTGCGCGGAATGGACGCTTGCGCAGGGTACCGAGGTCTTCTTGCCGACCATCATTACGAGTCCTTGGGAAATTTACCGCCGTAATGGTGAACTCATCCGGCGGGCAGTGGAGAGCCACGGTCTCAAGAGACACATTCCCGGCCTCCACCTGGAGGGGCCATTCCTGAATCCCACACCAGGCGCCATCGGTGCGCACAACCCCGCGTGGGCGCAGCCTGCCTCAGCCGAGGCGGTGCGGAAACTCCACGACTACTGTGGCGGATTTCTCTGCCTTCTCACCTTGGGGGCTGAGGTCCCCGGCGCGGACGAGGCAATCGCCGAGTCGCGGCGGCTGAAGGTCATCCCCTCGGTCGGCCACCATCTTGCCACGCCGGAGGATGTCCGCAAAGCGGCGGACGCCGGAGCGCTGAATCTCACCCATCTTGGCAATGGCTGTCCGGGGATGCTCGACCGTCATCACAATCCCATCTGGAGCGGACTTGGTGAAGACCGCCTGACCGCGATGATCATCACTGACGGACAGCATCTCCCACCCGAACTGATCAAGACCTTCATCCGCACCAAGGGCGTGGACCGCGTCATCGTGACTAGCGACGCCGCTAGCGTCGCCGGACTGCCGCCAGGGAAATACTTCCTCGCCGGCAACGACGGCGTGCTGGAGCCTTCCGGAAGGTTCTGGAATCCCTCCAAGAATTGCCTGATTGGCGCCAGTGCCCCCATCGCCCAATGCATGGATTACCTGAATGATTTGCAACTTGTTAATAATGAACAACTTGTAAAACTTGGTCGCACCAATGCCCTGAGCCAGCTCCGTACCATCTGCGGATACGACGAATAATCGCATCCATTTCACATTCTAGCTTTCCTTCGCCGGCCACGCATGGGATAAACGCGATAACAAGGGATGAATAGGATAGGGCCTAGTGGGGTGTCTCTTAAATTCCTTCCATTTTCGCGCCCGTTTTGGGCATTTTGCCATATCTGATCTCCATCTCTTCCCTCTTTCCTCTCACCTTTCACCTCTCATCTTAAAAAGGGAACTACCATGCCTTCTGCACTTACTGCATTTCTTGGCGTTGTCGCCGTGATTATCGCCTTCGTGGCGGTGATTGTCATCATCAGTTACTTCAGCACCTGGATCCAGGCGTATGCGTCTGGCGCGCACATTTCCTTCCTGAAGCTCATTGGGATGTCGTTGCGCAAAATCCCTTCCGGGCTGATTGTACGCCACTACATCCAGCTGCGTAAGGCTGGCATCACCAATGTCTCCACCGACGACCTGGAAGGGCACTACATGGCGCATGGCCACATCGACAAGGTGGTCAATGCCCTGGTCGCCGCCGACAAGGCAAACATCCCGCTGGATTTCCGCCGCGCCGCCGCCATCGACCTGGCCGGCCGCGACGTCTATCAGGCGGTTCAGACCAGCGTGAACCCGAAGGTCATCGACTGCCCCGACCCCTCCAAGGGGCGCCTCACCGTGGATGCTGTTGCCAAGGACGGTATCCAAGTCAAGGCTCGCGCCCGCGTGACTGTTCGCACCAACATGGACCGCCTGGTCGGCGGCGCCACCGAGGAAACCATCATCGCCCGCGTTGGCGAGGGCATCGTGACCACTATCGGCTCCTCGCCCTCTTATACCACCGTGCTTGAGAACCCCGACAACATCTCCCAGCGCGTGCTGGAGAAGGGCCTCGACGCCGGAACCGCCTTTGAGATTCTCTCCATCGACATCGCGGACGTGGATGTGGGCGACAACATCGGCGCACGCCTTCAGGCAGACCAGGCCGAGGCGGACAAGCGTGTCGCGCAGGCGAAGGCCGAGGTGCGCCGTGCGGCGGCTGTGGCTGCCGAGCAGGAGATGCGCGCCCAGGTTCAGGAAATGCAGGCGAAGGTCGTGGCGGCGGAGGCCGAGGTCCCGCTGGCGATGGCCGAGGCGCTCAAGAGCGGCAATCTCGGCGTGCTGGACTACTACCGCATGGAGAACCTCAAGTCCGATACGGAAATGCGTCGCAACATCTTGGGCGAAGAGGAAAAGTGATGCCTGGGGCAGGACTCATCTTTGCGGCCTCCGACCCCTTCGGGATGTTGATTTTCTTCATCATTGTCGTGGTGGTCATTGTCTCGAATGTCGTGAAGGCGAACAACCGCAGGAGCGACGCGCAAAGGGGGGGGGGCGGTGTCCCGCGTCCACGATGGCCGGTAAATCGGAGGAATGCGTCCCCGACGCGGCAGTATCCTCGTGCCAATGGCATGGATGTAGTGATGGGCCTTCAGAGGCAGAAGGACCCGGTGGCCGAGGTGGTTGCCGTGGATGATGGCGAAGACTTCGATTCCATCGAGGGCGAGAGCCATGTCACACCGATGGGCGAACCGTACCATTCCAGTTTGGTCACCGAAACCGCGCCGTCTGTGGAGCATTCTGCGGAGCACATTGGCACGGAGATGCCGGAGGGCACCGTCGCTCCGCCGCCGCCCGGCGCGACGGTCAAGGCCGGCGCGACGGTCGCCATACGCCGTGCCCGTGTAGGCAATGCCGCGCTGCCGAAGCTGAAGCTGAAGCGCGGCCGCACCGCATTGCGCTCCGCACTGGTGCTGCGCGAGGTCCTCTCCCGTCCCCGTGCCTATGACATCTAAGTTTCCTTCCCTGAGGGCTGCGTAGCTTTGCTCACGCAACTGCCGTCACCTTTCCCGAAAAAACTATGAACCTCTTTGATCTCACCACGCGTCTGTGGGAGGACCCACGCGTTCCGCAAGTGCATGCCCTGCGTGCCCGTTCGCCGTTGTTCTCGTGGAAAGACGAGCCGTCCGCGCGGGCGGGCTCCTACGAGCCCTTCGACTGCCCGTCCATCCAGAGTCTGAACGGCAGGTGGTCCTTCCGGTATTATTCGAAACCGGAGGAGGTGGATTTGGGCGTGCTGGCGAAGCCGATTTCGGCGGACAGGAAGGCGAGGCCGATTGCGGTTCCAGGCAACTGGACGCGCCAAGGCTACGACCATCCGCACTACACGAATGTCGTGATGCCCTTCACGGACACGCCGCCGTATGTCCCGCAGAAGGCGAATCCCACAGGGCTCTATCGACGGATCTTCAAGGTGCGCAAGGGCTTCGAGACGGTCGTTTTGCACTTCGGCGGCGTGGAGAGCTGTGCCTTTGTCTATGTAAATGGCTCGTGCGTAGGGATGATGAAGGACTCGCGCACCTCTTCGGAGTTCGATGTCACGCCATTTGTCCACGCGGGCGACAACGAACTGGCGGTGCTGGTGATACGCTATTCGGACGGCTCGTTCCTGGAAGACCAGGACCACTGGTGGATGGCAGGCATCTACCGCGATGTCTATCTCGCCTATCGCCCGAAGGTCCACATCTTCGACATGTTTGCCCAGACTGGACTGGAGTCGGATGGCACCACCGGAACCCTCAAGCTCCGTCTGGACGCGAGTTTCTCCGGAACCCACTTCATTCCAGCAGGATACTCCTTTGCCGTGCAGCTCTACGACGGCAGGAAGTCCCTCTGGAAGAAGCCGCAGGTGATGCCGTTCTACAACAACTGGACACAGTATGCGTATCCAGAGGCGGAGCGCTTCCAGCCCTTCGCCGAGGCGGAATTCCAACTGCCGAATATCCAGCCCTGGAGCGCCGAAACCCCGAAGCTCTACCGCATCACCGCAGTCCTGCTGGACGAAAAGGGCAGGGCACTTGACGCAGTAGGCGACGATATCGGCTTCCGTTCGGTCAAGCTGGAGGACGGCATGCTCAAGCTCAACGGTCAGCCCGTCAAGTTCTTCGGCGTGAACCGTCACGATGTGAACGAAGTCACTGGAAAGACCGTCACTCCGCAGGACATCGAGGCGGATATCAAGCTGATGAAGCGCCACAACTTCAACGCCATCCGCACCTGCCACTACCCGAACGACGAACGGCTGGTCGCCCTGGCGAACCGCTACGGGCTGTATGTCATCAGCGAGGCCAATATCGAGTGCCACGCCTACCAGGACCACCTCACGGACGATCCACTGTGGATTCCCGCGATGATGGACCGCTTTCAGCGGATGGTACTCATCTACAAGAACAACCCCTGCATCCACCTGTGGAGCCTGGGCAACGAGGCCGGCTGGAACGCCGACTTCGCCGCGCTCTCCGGCTGGGCACACCACTATGACAAGAGCCGCCTGGTCCACTACTGCGAATACATCCGGCACTACGCCGAGTGCGTGGAAAATGTCGATTTGGTGGACGTGGTCTCGCCGATGTACCCCGCCTTCGACACGCTGGAGCATTGGATTAAGGAGATTATGCCCCACGATCCGCGTCCGATGATTTTCTGCGAATACACGCACGCGATGGGCAATTCCAATGGCGCACTGGCCGACTACTTCAAGCTTTTCCGTTCCCAGCCGCGCTTCCAAGGCGGGTACATCTGGGACTGGATTGACCAGGGACTCCTTGAGAAGGATGCCAAGGGACGCAAGTTCTGGGGCTACGGCGGCGACTTCGGCGACACGCCCAACGACTTCGATTTCTGCATCAACGGGATGGTTCTTCCCGACCGCACCCCGCATCCCGCCTGCCAGGAGCACAAGTTCCTTGCGCAGCCCTTTGCCTTCGCAGCGGACAACCTAGCCGGAGGAAAACTCCGCCTCACCAACTACAACTACTTCTCGAAACTGGAAAACCTGAATTTCCTGTGGACAATCGAGGTAGATGGAAAGGTTGTCCAGAAGGGCAAACTGGACTATGCGGAGACCTCCGCGATTGCCCCACAGCAGTCCACCGTGGTGAATGTGCCGTTCGACTTGACCAAAATCCGGCTTGTGCCTGGACAGGAGGCTTTTCTGAACCTCACAGCAACTCTGCGCAGGAATACCCTGTGGGCTGAGGCGGGTTTTGAGACTGGCTGGCAGCAACTTGCCTTCACGGAAATACTCTTCAGTTATAAAAATTGTTATCAAGTTGTTAATAATAAACAATTTATGATATTAAATAACGCAGTTGAAAGTGGCGAGGCGCTGATTCACTTTGCCAAGACTGCCTTGCCGGACAAGTGGCTCTTCGAAGGATTTCAACTGCTTGCGGCACCGGTGCAGGAACAGTTTGTGCGTGGCCTGACCGACAACGACGGCATCAAGGCCTACCCGCAGAACGAGTGCCGCCGAATCTATCCATGGAACCTCAAGTGGGACTTGTGGAACCTGAAGCACACTGAACTCCAGGCTCTTTCCTGCAACACGCAGGAGGAGAACTATTTGCTGACAGGCGCAAGCACCTACGCCGTGAAATCCGGCGAAGTCATCGAGGTCCATCGGCGCGCGACGCTGGACGACAATGGCGTGCTGGGGCTGGAGGTCGAGTTCCGCGTCCCCGAGGCGCTGGAGGACCTTCCGCGTCTGGGGCTTGTCCTGACGCTTCCGAGGGGCTTCGAGAACTTCACCTACTTCGGGTGCGGTCCGCAGGAGACCTACATTGACCGTCAGGCGGGTGGTCGCATCGGGCTCTGGCGTTCCAGGGTCACGGAACAGTACTTCCCCTACGTGCAGCCGCAGGAGACTGGAAACCATACTGGCGTGCGCTTCGCCGCCGTGGACAATGGAAAGGTCGGCTTGCTGGCGGTCGCCTGCGGACATCCGCTGGAGGCCTCCGCCTTGCATTTCACTCCGCAGGACCTCTTCCAGGCGAGACATATCAACGAACTGGAGGCGCGTCCGGAGACCTTCCTTTCCCTGGACATCATGCAGCGCGGGCTGGGTACTGCCACCTGCGGAGAGGACACCCGATACCAGTACCGTCTTCACGCGGGCGTGCATCGTCTGGCGGTGAAACTGGTGCCCTTCCAGGTTGGCGTGGATTTGACAAGACTCGCCCGGAGCGTGGCTTTTTGAGTTTAGAGCTGCTGGAACGACCATTGATTCTCCCTGCGGTTTTCGTTTCAGGGATTAAATTATAACATCTGTCTTTTTTCAACCATTTGTTTTATCAGGCAGCTATGTCAAGACAACATACAGTCGAGAAGATTGGCGGCACCTCGATGTCCCGCTTCGGCGAGGTCATGCAGAATGTGATTATCGGCAAGCGGAAGGGCGCGGAGTTGTACAACCGCATTTTCATTGTCTCGGCTTACGGCGGGATTACGAATCTGCTTTTGGAGGACAAGAAGAACGGGGCACCTGGAGTGTATGGCCGTTTTGCGCACAATGACGACACCTGGAAGGATGCGCTGGAGGCCGTCCGCGCCCGGATGCTGGAGTACAACCGCTCGTTCGTGAGCATCGGGCTGGACCAGGAGAAGGCGGACGAATTCGTGAACACGCGTCTGAACGGCATCGAGGACTGTCTTCACGACCTGATGGACTTGCGTTCCTTCGGACACTTCGACCACAAGACCTACCTCCCGGCCACGCGCGAGATGTTGTCGGCTGTCGGCGAGGCGCAAAGTGCCTTCAACTCCGCGCTGATTCTGCAGCGCCAGGGCGTGAACGCGCAGTTCGTGGATCTGACCGGCTGGAAGAACGACAAGATCCCGACTTTCGAGGAGGCCATCCACAACGCTTTCGATGGCATGGATTTCAGTCAGGTGATGCCGATCGTGACCGGCTATGTCAAATACGACGAGGGCATCATGACCCGCTTCGACCGCGGATACAGCGAGATTACCTTCAGCAAGGTGGCGGTGCTGACCGGGGCGCGCGAGGGCATCATCCACAAGGAGTACCACCTCTGCACGGGCGACCCAAAGCTGATTGGTACGGATAAGGTTCGCATCATTGGCAACACCAACTTCGACATCGCCGACCAGCTCTCCGACCTGGATATGGAGGCGATTCACTCAAAGGCCTCCAAGGAGATGGAGCAGTGCGGGATTCCGATCCGCATCAAGAACGCCTTCGACCCGGAGAACCCCGGCACGCTGATCTCCTGCAACTACGTCTCGCCGACACCGCGCGTGGAGATGATCTGCGGCCGCTCGGACGTGATCGGCATCGAGGTCTTCGACCCCGAGATGGTCTCGAAGGTCGGCTACGACTACAACCTGATGAAGAGCCTGGTGGACCACCGCATCAGCTATATCACCAAGACCACCAACGCCAACACCATCACGCACTTCGTGCCCAGCAAAAAGCTCCATATCGAGAGCTGCGTGGAGGACATCAAGCGCCGGATTCCGGCCGCCACGGTGAACACCATTCCCGTTGCGCTGATTGGCGTCATCGGCACGAACATGAAGATTCCGGGCTTCCTGTCGAAAGCCGCTCAGGCGCTCTACGAGGCGCACATCAACACCTTGGCGGTGGTGCAGTCCCCGCGTCAGGTGAACATGCAGTTCATTGTGGACCGCAACGATTTCCAGCGTGCGCAGAAAGTCCTTCACAAGGCCTTTGTCGAAGACCAGAAGTAACTCGTTTCCCATGAACAACGGCATCGCCATCGACCAGTACCGTCCCGCCATTCCCGATGCGTTGTGGCGGAAATATTCCTATCTGGAACTCTATACCTTCGATGGCGGCGGAGGATTCATCAACCGCGCGATTCTGGGGACCACGGACGACCGGGAGATTGTCCGGCGTATCCGGGACGGTCGCCTGAGCGCCATCGCGGAGTTCCCGTTCGTGGACTTTCATCGGTTCGAGCGGTGGCGCTCCATCGAGCAGAGCTGCTGGCTGAATCGATGCTATGTGGTGGCGTGCATGGCGCATGCCGCCTGGCTGGACGGCGACCGCGAGCTTGCGAAGCTGGTCAAGGAAACCATGCTGCACTTTCTGGCGACCTGTCCTCCGCCGCAGGGCGAGGCGGAGATTCTGGCGCACTGGCAACGGGTGGACTACCGCAAGGAGTATGACTACAACCGCAAGACCGTCGAGGAGTTCAGCAAGGACGAGACGGACGTGGAGTACACCTGGTACGACTTCCAGCCTGGCTCCCGCGTCGTCAACTTCCTGCACGCATACTACTTCATCAAGGACTTGGCGGAGTTCACGGCGGCGGAGGCGCAGACGCTCAACGATGGCATTCGCGAGCATGGTCGGGTGATTTTCGCGCAGGAGAAGCAACTGCCGAACGGGGAGGGTAACCACCAGTCGCTACGGCAGGTCGGGTTGCTCCACGCCGCCGCGGCATTTCCGGCGGACGAGGAAACACGCGCCTGGGCGCAGTTCGCCGTCGAGCGCGGTGGATGGCATGCTCTGAACGACTTCCATCCCAACGGCGTGCTCTTCGAGAATTCGCCCTCCTACCACGCCTTCGAGACTTGGCATGGTCGCGACCTCTTGGCACTGGGCAAGCGCCTGGGCGTGGCGATGGAACCCACTGCGGAAGAACGCTTCCGTGCTGCGGCGCGGGTGCTGGCCTCCTATCGCCGTCCCGATGGGCGGCTCTTGGTCTTCAACGATGCCTATCCGCTGGAACCCGATCCGTTGTTGGAGTCGCTGGGGATTGCCGTGGCGGAATTGCCGAAAACCACCATCCTGGAATATGGCGGACTGGCGGTCTGGCGCTCGGCGGGCTTCTACGCCGCGCTGGATGTCTCCGACTTCACTGGCGAATTCTCCCACTACCACGGAGGAAAGAACGCGCTGGTACTATTTAAAGGAAAAGAGGCTCTGCTGGACGATCCGGGCTGCTGCAACTACGACGACCCGCGCTTCCGCCAATGCAAGCAGGCCGACTGCCATTCGTCCCTGCTGGTGGACAACGCGCCGGATTCGCACAACTACAGCCTCTACGGCTTCGACACGCATTCCACCATGCAATTCGGTGCATGGCAGGGTGATGCTTTCCAGTCGCGAATGACCAGTACCACGCCCGAATGGAAAGATGTGGTGTGGACACGTTCCATCCAATGCGCAGTTGACCGCGTGGAACTCACGGACACCATCGAGGCTGGGAAATCGCACGACTACTCCTTGCAGTTCACCTTGGCACCAGAGGTCAGGACTGAGGTTAAAAATAACTCACAGGTTATTCTATATAAAGGAGATATGAGTATAGTCATGAAATTGTCCTCCGATGCCCCCTTTGAACTCAGCGTGGTTCCCGGCGAGAATTTCCAGACCGACCCCGCTCTGCCCATCCAGCAACTGCGCGTGGTTTTCAAAGGCGTGCAGAATCTCCGCCTGACGACGGTGTTTGCGTGAGATGGGAAAGGTGATTTTTGCTACTTCAGGGCAGATTTCCGGAAAGGGTGACGGATGGCGTTTCGAGCCGTCGGATGCCTCCGGCGGCGTTGCCTTCAATCCCTTCGAGGGCTATTATCCGGACAAGGGCGGGAAGTTGATTGCACCGAAGATTCCCGTGGTTGGCGGTCAATACTACCGTCTGCGCTTTTCGGCGAAGACTCCCGAACGCAGCTTCGAGGCGGTGAATTTCTATGACGCCTCCGGCAAGTGGTTGGCAGACAACTATGATGTGCTCTTTGACGGCGACCGTCAGGAGTATGACCGCGTGGTCTTCGCCACGCCCGGCACCGCCGCCATCGAGGTCTTTTTCCAGACGACATGCGGCGTGGAGGCCTGGGATGTCGAGGTCTTCGAAACGTCCTGGGAGGATGCCGCCGAATACTGCGACCGTGTTTACGCCCAACTGCCGCCACTGGAGTTCCATCCTGTGGGCAATCCGCTAGAGCTGGCACCGCGCACGCAGAAGGCGCTGCGAGAGGGCCGTCCGTGGCGGGTGCTGATGCTGGGGGACTCTATCATGCAGGACACCTACCACTCGCAGTTCCATGCGTTGCTGAAGCGGCATTTCCCCAACTTGGCGATGGAGTGGCTGGTGTCGGTTCGGGGTGGAACGGGATGTTGGTATTATGCTGAACCGGAGCATTTTGCCGAATATGTATCGCCGTATCGTCCCGACTGCGTGTTCATCGGTGGAATCTCCCATTGGAACCATCCGCAGTCGCCGTGGAATGGCGTGACGGGCATTGAGGAGACGGGGCGTCGCATCGCGGAGGAACTCGGTGCCGAGGTCGTTGTGATGACTCCCGCGTTGGCGCAGGACTTTCGGTTGCCCGAAGGAACTCCGTCTGGCACGCCGTGTGCGCCGATGGAGTTTTCTCTGGAGCGTGCGGAGTGTTGTAGAAATGGATATAATTTTCTTGAATACAATAAGTTATATGATATATGTTCCAATCATGGCTGGCCATTGTGGGACATGACCACGCCCGCCTACAAATGGCTTTTCGCCTCCGGCAAGCCGTTTGAATTCTACAACCGTGACGCAACTCACTCCGGCGGTCTGGGCAAGCAGCTCCTCGCGAGAATTGCAGAGGCATATTTTGCCGTACTTTCGTAGGTGTTGATGTGCTGGCGTCACCCCTGCTGACAACACACCCTTCCTTCATTACGTTCCCACATCAGTCCAGCAGTTCGTTGAACAGCGCCTCGATCACGTCGGAACTGCCGCGAAGAGCAGAAGTTCTGTTTCAAGTGCGGCGGGAAGGCGGTGTGGAAGGCGCTTGCCCCAGTTCAAGAAGGATGGCTTCCGCCGGTCAGAGACCGTGGCGGAAGCCTGAGGGCCCCTGAAGCGAGTTTGTCCCGTGCGATTTTGGGAAATATGATTTAGGGCAGTGGAGGACGGGGAAAGGGATGAAAGCGAAAACGTTTTTTTAGAGGGGATTTATATCTTTAACTTTCCTGGTCTCTGGAGGATTTCTGGGACAGATGAGATAGACGGACAAGGCAATGCAAACCACCGTTCCAAGCGTCCTCCGGCTCCCAATCGTCCCATTTATCCAAGCAAACAAGGCAAGTTAAAACACAATTCCCAACAACAAAACAGCGCCCCGGCGGTGAGTCAGCCGGGGCGCTTGTCAAGCAAGATATCGGGTTAGGGGAGGTTTATTCCGCTGGGGTGCCGTGAAGCGCCTGCTCAAGTGCAGCCAGGAAGTTCTCGGAGAACTTCTTGTCACCGGTCTTGCCGAGCTTGATGGCGATCTTGCAAATGCCGGTCGGCTCGCTGGTCAGCTTGATGGTCACCCGGTTCTCATAAAGATCCTTGTATTCGTACACCACGCCGAATTGGTCGTTGGTGCGATGTAGCTCCAGAATCTTCATTGCTTCAGCGGCGGCGCGGACGGCCTTGTCGGCTTCGAAGGCGCTGCAGTTAAGATCGGCGGTCATGGTTCCCATCAGTCCATAGTGCTGGTTGGTTACGGCGACGGGCGAGCTGGACGGCGCCACTACCTGGGTGATGCAGCTGGCGGTGAAAAGCAGGGAAGCGAGGAGCGTCAGAACGGCAAAGTGCTTCATGTTTGGTGTTTCCTAATGGGTGATATGAAGGTTAGGTTCAAAGAATGACTTTGCCTTAATATAGCGTGCCTCTCAGTACATTTCTGCCAAAGTCTGACGAATAAAAAGCGGAAGTTCGTCGGCAATGAGTCCGACGGGGGCGCCGGGGCGTGTGGCGCGCTCGGCCGCCGCACCATGGAGCCAGACGCCGAGCCGGGCGGCATCCTCTGCCTTCAGGCCGTTGGCCAGAAGGGCTGAGATTACTCCCGTGAGGACATCGCCGCTTCCGGCCGTGGCCAATGCGGCGCAGCCGCTGAGATTGTAGGAGAACGAGCCGCCCGGAGAGGCGACGACAGTGCGGGCACCTTTAAGGACGACCACGCAGCCGGTGCGTTCCGCCAGCGTGAGTGCATCCTTCGCCCGGTCGCAGTCGGGTGAAATGCCAAACGCTTTCTGGAGGCGAGCGAATTCGCCGGCGTGTGGCGTGAGAATCGTCGGGGCGGGGCGGTCATGCGCCAGCAGGGCAGGGCAAGTGGCCAGGAGATTCAGCGCATCGGCATCCAGGACCATCGGCTTATCTAGGCCGAGAAGCTCCGCAAGCACGGGAAGGAGCGCGGGGGAATGCGTCATTCCGGGGCCGACTGCCAGGGCGTTGCTGCGGGCGAGGAGCCCATGGAGGGACGGCAAGATTGCCGCGTCCAGAACGTCCGCCCCCGTATCGGGCAGACGGCGAACGATGAGCGCCTGCGGCGCTTGGCAGAATGTCTCGCAGCGTCCCGGAAGCACGACCTGCACCAGACCGGCGCCGACGTGGAGCGCGGCGCTTCCGGCCAGGATAGGCGCTCCGCCATATTGACGTGAACCTCCCAGCACCGTCACCATTCCGCGCTGGAATTTGTGGGCGTCGAAGGAAATGCGCGGAAGTATTTTCCTGGCATCCGTTTCATCGAAGACCTCAGGGCCGCGGGGCAGTTTTTCATGCAGCGCATCACCCGGCAGTGGCGCAAGGATGAGCCGTCCGGAAGCCGCAACGCCCTGGTTGTGCAGCAGGCCGGTCTTGACTGCGCAAAGGCAGACGGTGGCAGTCGCCTGGATGCAGAGTTCGGCCTTGCCCGTATCGCCGTTGAGACCGGAGGGCAGGTCGATGCTCAGGATGGGGAGGCCGGAGGCATTGGCCGCTTCAATCAGGGAGGCGAGAGCCTCACGTGGACGCCCCCCGTCAAAACCAGTCCCCAGCAGGCCATCCAGAATCATCGCGCGGGAAAGCGAGGAGGACTGGAGGGCGTTTTCGGGCAGTCCGGTCCGGACATGCGCACGAAGCGTCTCCGGAAGCTCCTCCCAAATCCGCCGGGGCAGGGGGGCGAGTTCTTCGGGTGGAACGGCCAGCACCAGCTGAACCGCCCAGCCTGCATTGTGCAGCATGGAAGCCGCCACCAGGGCATCGCCGCCGTTGTTGCCTTTGCCGACCAGCACGACCGTGCATTTGTCGCCTTCCCGCTGGGAACGGAGGCTCTCCACGGCCTCCGCCACGGCGGCTCCAGCCAGGCGCATGAGCTGCTCAACGCCGCATTTTCCGCTCGCGTCCATCCGGCGGTCGAATTCACGCAACGACTCAGTTGGGTAGCTGAACGACATCTCTCATTGGTGCTCGAAGGCCTTGTGCGCGATGTCCGTGCGGTATTCCACGCCATCCCAGGTGATGCATTGCACGCCGGCGTAGGCGTTGTCCACGGCTTCGCGCAAAGTCTTGCCTTTCGCGGTTACGCCGAGGACGCGTCCACCATTTGTCACAAGTTGTCCAGAATTGTCCAGCCTGGTCCCGGCGTGGAAGACTACGGCGCCGGTCTTTTCTGCCTCGGCGATGCCCTTGATGGGGAGTCCCTTGGGATATTTTCCTGGGTATCCTTTGGAGGCCATCACCACGCAGACGGCAGGTTCCGGCGACCACTTGAGTTCGATGCGCTCCAATTCGCCATCGGCAGTGGCGGCGAGGGCATCCACGAGGTCGGAGTCCAGCCGCATGAGCACCGCCTGGGTCTCGGGGTCGCCGAAGCGCACGTTGAACTCCAGCAACTTGGGTCCCTGTGCAGTGATCATCAGTCCCGCGTAGATGACTCCGCGGAAGTCGAGGCCGTCGGCCTGGACGCCCTTGAGGAAGCGCTGGAGCACCTGCTCGTCAATGATTTTCCAGAGTTCGGGGGTGACGACGGGGGCGGGGGAGTAGGCGCCCATGCCGCCGGTATTGGGACCCTGGTCGCCATCGTAGGCGCGCTTGTGGTCCTGGCTGGAGTCGAGCGGCTTGATGGTCTTGCCATCGCAGAGCGCGAGGATGGAGGCCTCTTCGCCGACCAGGCAGTCCTCCAGCAGTACTCGTGCGCCGGCGGCCCCGAAGGCGCCCGCGAAGCACTCCTTGACCGCCTGTTCGGCGGTTGCCAGGTCGTTGGCGACGACTACGCCTTTGCCGGCGGCCAGGCCATCCGCTTTCACGACGATGGGTGCACCATGCTTTCGGAGATACTCCAGCGCGGCGGGGGCGTCGGTGAAGACGGCGGCGTCGGCGGTGGGCAGACCGTGGCGGTGCATGAAGTCCTTGGCAAAGGCTTTGGAGCCTTCAAGCTGCGCGGCCTTCTTGTCCGGCCCGACGATTCGCAGACCGCGTTTGCGGAATGCGTCCACGATGCCTTCGCAGAGCAATGCCTCGGGGCCTACCATCGTGAGGCCGATGTTGTGGTCCTGCGCGAACTGCGCCAGAGCCTCCGGGGTGTTCTCCGCCACGGGAATGGCGTCGGGGATGCCGGGGTTGCCGGGTGCCCAGTAGAGTTTGTCCGCCAGAGGGCTCTGCATCATCTTCCACGCCAAGGCGTGTTCGCGGCCACCGCCGCCGACCAACAGGATATCCATCGAAGTCTAAAATTAAAAGGTTAAAGGTTAAAGGCTAGATTTTCCAGGCTTTTAGTGACTCCAGTGCTTCTAGGGCAAAAACCGAAAAAGCCCTGCTTGGGAGAACCAAACAGGGCTGAATTTGGGTGGTCAGGCAGTCACCTTATTTGTCTTCGAGGGCGGCGCCGACCAGCGAGCGGAAGAAGCGCACGACCTTGACGTTCGGGGCGACCTTGGCCAGGCAGCTGTGCTCGTCGTCGATCCACGGCATCTCCATCAGGCAGATTTCGGTGAAGCGCTTGTTGAGCTTGCCCTGGAGGATGCCCTTGAGCACCTGTTCGGGTTTGCCGGCCAGCTTCGGGTCAGCCTTGGCGATCTCGAGTTCCTTGTCGATGAAGGACTGCGGAACGTCGTCACGGCTGATGTAAGTGGGGTTGCTGGCGGTCACATGCAGGGTGATGTTCAGGAGCAGGTCAGCATCGCAGGGGCCGGCGACTTCCACCAGCGCGGCGAAGGGTTGTGCAGTGTGGAGGTAGTAGCCAATCTGGTTGCCAGCGGCAGGGATCCAGCGGATGGCGCGGCGGATGGACATGTTCTCGCCCAGCTTGCCGATGAGGGCCTTCAGGTCGGCGTCCATGTCGGCGGCCAGCTTGGCGGAGACATCGCCATCTTCTCCCGCGTAGGACGCGGCCTTTTCGGCGGCGGCCTGTGCGAACGCCTTGAACTCTGCGGTGGCGGAGACGAAGTCAGTCTCGCAGAGAGCCTCGACCAGCGCGACCTCGTTGCCATTCTTCGCCACGGCCCAGCGGCCCTGGTTGGTGCTGCGGTCAGCCTTCTTCGCGGCCTTGGCGGCGCCGGCCTTGCGGAGGAATTCCATCGCGCCTTCGACATCGCCATTGCTGGCGACCAGGGCCTTCTTGCATTCCATCATGCCGCAGCCGGACTTCTGGCGCAGCGCCATCACATCTTTCGCACTAATTTCTGCCATTTTGAAAATTCCTATCTAGATATGGTTGAAGTTGAAAACGATACCGGAGAACGCCAGACGCCCCCGGAAATGCTCTTCCGCAAATCCGATTATGCCTCGGCGGGAGCGGGTTCTGCGGCCTTCTCGACCTTTTCGGCTTTCGCGGCCTTCTTCTTCGCAACGACTTCGTTGCCTTCCTGGACGGCGGCCTGCAGCGCATCCATGACGACCTTGATGGAGCGCAGGGCGTCGTCGTTGCCGGGAATCACATAGTCGATGCCGTCGGGGTTGCAGTTGGAGTCCACCAGGGCGACCACTGGCACGCCCAGCTTGATGGCCTCTTTCACGGCGATGTGCTCGCGGTCCACGTCGATGACCACGATGGCGGCCGGCAGCTTGGGCATGTCGGCGATGCCGCCCAGGGAGGTCTCGAGCTTGGAGAGCTCGCGCTTCAGGCCGGCGACCTGCTTCTTTGGCATCTTCTCCAGCGTGCCGTCCGCCACCTGTGCGCGGAGCTTCTTCATGAAGGCGATGCGGGTGAGCACGACCTTCTGGTTGGTCAGCGTGCCGCCCAGCCAGCGGTCGCACATGTAGGGCATTCCGACGGACTCCGCGACAGCCTTCACGCATTCCTGAGCCTGGCGCTTCGCGCCAACGAAGAGGATCTGCCCGCCTTTGGCGGCGGTCTCCGTCAGGAAGTCGCACGCGATGGCCAGCTGCTGCATGGTCTTGCCCAGGTCGAAAATGGTGATGCCATTGCGGGTCCCGTAGATGTATTTCTTCATCTTGGGGTTCCAGCGGCGCTTCTGATGGCCAAAATGGACGCCAGCTTCGAGCAGGTCGGTGATGGTAATCTTCGCCATGGTCGGGTCTCCTCTTCGTTGCTCGGGATTTTACCAGGACACGCCAGGCGAAAGGCGTGTCTCGAAATTCCGATTTGGGGTTGGGTGTGACGCCCCGTGCCTGGCTGGCGCGCGGGCGTGAATCCCATTAATATATCTCCTGACGGCGGTATTGCAATCGAAATGCCCTTAAAATCCCTTGACAACCGCAGGAGCAATTGAAAAAGCCGCCTTTTGCGTTTATATTTTGGGCATGAGTACGATTACCATAGTTGGTGCCGGCATGATGGGCAGCGCCATGTGTTTTCCCTGCGCGGACAATGGCCATGAGATTCGACTGGTCGGCACACCGTATGACCGCGAGGTCATCCAGCGAATCCAGCAGGACCGTTTCCACCCAAGACTGAATTGTCAGCTTCCCGAAGGCGTGAAGGCATGCCAGTTCGAGGAATTGGACGAGGCGCTCCGAGGTTCCGACCTGCTGGTCTCCGGCGTGCCGTCGTTCGGAGTGGACTGGTTTGCCGAAAATGTCCTCTCGCGCATTCCGGACGATCTGGTGGTCCTGTCGTTGACCAAAGGCCTGGAGGACGAGCCGGACGGAACGCTGGTGCCCATCTCCATCGCGTATAACAAATACAAGCTCGCCCCCGGACGGAGGCTTTCGATCAACTCAATCGGGGGGCCGTGCATCAGCTCGGAGCTGTGCCAGCGGCACCATACCTCCGTGGCCTTGTGCGGCGAGGACTCCGACACCCTCCATTGGATCAAGTCGCAGCTGATTACCACCTATTACCATATCCATCCCACCCGCGATGTCATCGGCATCGAATGCGCGGTGGCAATGAAGAACGCATACGCGGTCGGGGTGTCGTTGGCGATTGGCCTGGCACAGCGCCAGGGGACGGTCATGAGCAATCCCCAGGCGTCACTTTTCGGACAGTCCGTCCGCGAGATGCTCCGTCTGGTGCATTTGCTGGGCGGGCAGACCGAGAGCGTGATCTATGCCACCAGCGACCTCTATGTGACCATCAATTCCGGCCGCAACCGCCGCCTGGGCGAGGCGCTGGGTTCCGGGTTGACCATCCAGGAAGCCCTGGCGAAATTCCCCGGCATGACGCTGGAGTCGATTCCCATCATCACCCGTGCCGCCCGCGCGTTGCGAAAACGCCACGAGCTGGGGACCGCGAATTTCAACAAGTTCCCGCTTCTGAGGCATCTGGACGAGATCATCAACCAGGGTGCAACGGTCAAAATCCCCTGGAATGAATTCGGCTGAGAAGGTGCCGAAGGCGGGCCTATTCTCGGGGATTTGGCAGCGCCGTCCTTGCAAAACGGCAATCCTGTGGTATTGTACGCATTGGATGGCCGCCGTGACCTGGCACTCTGGACAATACTTGCATTCGGAGCCTCAAGGCTCTATCTTAGCGAACTCTGCAGAGCAGATTCGATCCGGCGCCATCCTCTTTTTTTTGCCGATTGGCCGCCGACGTGAATTCGGGTTGGGAGACGTTCCCGCCGCTAAAATGCGTTGCGGTGGAAACAGCGCCCTGAAGGTATGGTTCACGGTCTGGAATGCTTCAGTCATCGTGAGCACGGGGCTGTTTCCCCAGTGAAAAATGGGACTATGAAGATGCGTGGCGCACCGCCCGTCTCTTCTGCTTGCGTGGAAACGCTTCCGTTTTGCCTCTGTTCCGGCGAATGTATTGAGTCGCTTCTTCCAAATCGCGATTGCGGAGGTATATTTAGGCATGTTTTTTTGCAACGGCTTGACCGAAGTCATCGTCTTGTTGTGGAGGGAAGCATGAAGAAGTTCTTGTGGACAATGCTATTTGCCGTGGTGCTGACGCTGGCATCCTGCTGCCGGCAGGATGAGCCGTCATCTTCTGAAGCATACGCGGAGTCGCTTGGAAAAGCGCAAGTCGCACCGGCACCGCTGGAGAAACTGCCTCATCAGACCGATGATGCGGAGGCACCGGTGGTCTATTTCACGCGGGACATCTCTCCGGCAGGTTTGCTGAAAGTCTATCAAGCGATGGGGTGGAGCCCCGTCGGCAAGGTGGGCGTCAAGATTTCCACGGGCGAACCCCCGGCATCAAACTACCTGCGCCCCGAGCTCATCAAGGACTTGGTGCAGCATCTCGGCGGGACCATTGTGGAATGCAACACCGCGTATGGCGGCAGCCGCGCTTCCTCGGCAATGCACCACCAGGTTGTCAAGGACCATGGCTTCCTTGAAATCGCACCATTCGATCTGCTGGATGAACAGGGCACCATGAGCCTGCCCATCCCGAAGGGGAAACACCTTAAGGAAGATGTCGTGGGAAGCCACTTCGCCAACTACGACTCCTACCTCGTCCTTTCCCACTTCAAGGGGCACGCCATGGCGGGCTTCGGCGGCGCCGTCAAGAATCTCTCCATCGGCTTTGGTTCTGGAAATGTGGATTCCAAGGTCTCGGGCAAGGCATTGATCCACTCCGGCGGGAAAAGCGCGACGAACCCGTGGTGTGGCGACCAAATCGACTTTCTGGAGTCGATGGTCGAGGCAGCCTGGGCGGTCTGCGACTCCAAGGACCATTACCGGAATATCGCCTTCGTGAACGTGATGAATCGGCTGAGCGTGGACTGCGACTGCAATGGCAATCCCGCCGAACCCGACATGCATGACATCGGAATCGTTGCCTCGCTCGACCCGCTGGCCATCGACCAGTGCAGCATCGACATGGTCTATGCGCAGCCGGACTCGGCGAAACTGCGTGAACGCATCGAGAGCCGCCAGGGACTTCATACTCTGGACTACGGTGAACAGTTCCAGGTCGGGAAACGGTACTACCGACTTGTCAATGTCGATGAATTGTAAGGCGACGGAAAACTGCCATTATTCTGACAAAGTGAATTTGGCGAGAAGTGGCAGGGGGAGCCGCGCCCCGCTGCGCCCTTCGCGGATTTGGCAGAAACGAACAGCCCTCGAAATTAACCTGTCAGGTTCATAGTCACTGCGTGGCAGGAGGAGCCGTTTACGATGTGGGAGTTTCTTCGCCGGGAAGCAATCTATCTGTGGTATTACACCGACATCCTGGTCCGGCAGATATTCTGGTACTGGGTGATGGGAGTCGCCATCGGGTCGCTGGTGTCGGTGTTTGTCAAGGCGCGGCTCCATGCTTTCTGTGAACGTCTGGGGAAGCGCCTCTCCGGTGGGACGGGGTGGTTGCTGGGCAGCCTGCTTGGCATCGCCTCGCCGCTGTGCATGTACGGCACGGTGCCGATTTGCGCGTCGTTTTCGCAAAAGGGGATCAAGGAGGATTTCCTCGCGGCGTTCATGATGAGTTCCGTACTGCTGAACCCCCAGCTTGTCATATACAGCATTGCCCTGGGGCCGAAGGTGCTTGCCGTGCGTATTGTCAGCTGTTTCCTTTGCGGAGTCACCGCCGGCGCTTTGGTGCACTATGGCTTCCGTGGACGTAATTTCTTCGATTTCAAAGGATTCCAGGAACCAGAAAACCATGACATTGACCCAAGATGGTGGATGAGGCTGCTAAAGAATATCGGACGGAATCTGCGGGCGACGGGACCGTGGTTCCTGTTGGGGGTGTTCCTGTCGGCGCTTTTCCAGACCCATGTCCCAGCCGAGACAGTCGGAAGACTTTTTGGACGCCATGAAGGGTTTGGCGTGCTGCTGGCCGCCACCATCGGCGTGCCGCTATATGTCTGCGGCGGCGGCACTATACCCCTGCTGATGCAGTGGCTTGCAGATGGCATGAGCCTGGGATCCGCCACCGCATTCATGATCACCGGACCTGCCACCAAAATCACCAACCTGGGCGCATTGAAGACAGCCTTGGGAATCCGTAATTTCGCCATCTATATCGCTTTTGTGGCGTGCTTTTCCCTGCTGGCCGGCCTGATGGTGAACGTTTTTTTGGAATGAGCCTGGGGCGGGGGGCAGACAATAAAAGAGATGGCTTTTGCCCTGGACGAAAGCGGTCTAACGAGGCATGTCGCTTTCGTCCACGCTGTCGGCACGGGCGTCGAAACGGGTGAACTGCGGGAAGAAGGTGAGCATCTGGGTGCAGGTGCGACCGTTGCGGTTCTTGGCGATGATCAGCTCCGCTTCGACGCCGTCGGAGGCGTTCTCGCTGCGGTTGAACTGCTCTTCTCGCTTGCGGTGCAGCAACGCGACCACATCGGCGTCCTGCTCGATGGCGCCGGATTCGCGGAGGTTGCTGAGCTTCGGCTTGCCGTCGCCCTCTTCGGCCTTCCGGTTGACCTGCGCCAGGCAGACGATCGGGATGTTTAGTTCCTTTGCCAGCGCCTTCAGGGCGCCAGAGATGCGCGCGACGTCGTTTTCGCGGTTGGCGTTGTTGGCGGAATTGATGGTGATGAGCTGCAGATAGTCGATGAAGAGCACCTGGATGTGATGCTGCTCCGCCATTCGGCGGGCCTTGGCGCGCAGCTCCTGGATGTCGATGGCGCCCGTGTCGTCAATAAGGATATTCGCGTTGCGCAATTGCGCACAGGCGTTGCGCACGGCGTTCAGGTCTCCCTGCGGCGGGTTGTTCTCATAGGCCCAGCGGTTGATATTCACCCGCGCCTGGGAGGAGATGAGCCTCAGCGTGAGCTGCTGGGCGGACATTTCCAGGGAGAAGATTCCGATGGGAGTCTTGCCGTCGCCGTTCAGTGCAATGTTGGTGGCCATGTTCAGCGCCAGCGCCGTCTTGCCGATGGACGGACGTGCCGCCAGGATGAAGAGCATCCCCGGCTTGAGTCCGCCGGTCATCGCGTGGTCAAGGGTCTCGTAGCCGGTCAGCAGCCCCTGCACATCCGCCTCCTTCTTGAGCAGGTCGATGATGTATTTGAGAGCATCGACGACCAGCGGTTCGATGCGCTGGAAATCCCGCGCCTGGTTCATCTTGCTGACTTCCAATACCTCGCGCTCGATGAGGTCCAATAGCGGCTCCACCTCGCCGTCCGAATCATAGCATTTGAGCACCGCGTCCGAACACGTCGCGATGATGCGGCGCAGGACGGCGTTCTGCTTGACGATTTCGGCGTAGTGCTCGATGTTGACCGAGGTCGGCACCTTGTCCATGAGCATCTGCAGATAATTCACCCCGCCGATCTGGTCAAGCAGGTGGTTCTTCTGCAGATATTCGCCCAGCACCACCAGGTCGATGCCGGCCTCGCCCTTCGGGTTGAGTGCCACCATCGCGTCGAAGATGATCTGGTGGGCAGGACGGTAGAAGGCACCCTCGAAGTTCAGGCGTGCCAGGGCGATGGCGGCCGCGTCGGGGTCGATCAGCATCGACCCCAACACCGCGATTTCCGCGTCCTCGTTGTGTGGCTTGGGACGGTCGAAGGAGAAGATGCCGGTGCCACGAGAGGAGGTGGATGTGCCGGAGGAAGAATTGGACTGAGTGGAGGTGGAGTTGGACATGATGAGAATGTAAGCCGGATTATCTTTTTTGCAAACGGGTGCATATCCCTCCAGACTGCTATATTAACCAATATGCAATTGGTTAAAAGTTGTTTCCTGGGGAAATGAATAATAAGATAACTCATTTTTATATAGTGATTAATGGATAAATTTCTTAAAAGGAACGTTTTTTTTGTCTTTTTCTTCGCCGCATTTTTCGCGACTGTCTGTGCAGAGGAGCGGCAGGTCTGGTACGATGGTGCCACGGCAAACCATTGGTCGGACTGCTTTGATGTGCAGAATCGTTCTAAGATTTTGGAATACGGTCAGTTCTCATATGACCCAAAGGCCGGTGCACTGGATTTCCAGTTCCAGCTTCGCGCGGGTGGTCCTGAGACGGAATGCGCACTGGTGTATGGCCGTCCTGCGATGCCTCCGGCGGAGCGTGTGGTGTTTACGGTGCGCAACTTGGGTGACGCACCTTTGAAGTTGTTTGCGGCGGCTTGGAGCGGTGTGGAAGGAGGGCCGGGCTTTCGCGTATGGAAAGGTTGGGATTCGTCCGAACGGCCGGTGGTTCCTTCGGATGGCGCCTGGCATGAAGTGTTTTTCAATTACGCGCCGGAAGGGAGGGGTGGTTCTGGACAATATCCGCTGGATTCGCTCGCGCTGTATTTGCTGAATGTCAAAGCGGGCCAGCCGGTGCATCTGCAGATCCGCAGCATTGAGCTGGTGGACGACCTGGTGCCGCAGGGAAAATGCGAGAACGCCTTTGCGCTGCCTTCGGAGATTGTCGCAGGTGAGCGGTTGAGTTTCGGGCCGATGCGTGTGGAGTTCCGCCATCGGATGCCGATTGACGACCGGGTGTGGCTGGAGCTGACGTTCCAGGGCGAGCCGGGCCGACAGGCGCCAGTACGTCTAACGTTGGCGAACGTGGAACGCACGGGAATGCGATTGTTGATTCCAGAACAGGAATTGCCTGTAAGCAAGTATCTTCTTTCCGGGGAATATGTTGTGAGCCTTCATTGCGGCGAGGCGGTGATGCGGCAGGGCAGCATGGAAGTCATGGTGAAAGGGCGTGTGCCGCAGGAGTTTTCGCAGTGCGAAGTGGTGAACTGGAAAGGCGCTCCGACCATCCGCTGCAACGGCGAGATCCTCCCTGGCGTGATGCGAGCAACCTATGCAATGGGTCCCTTGGGCTGGCGTGCCTTCGCCCAGGAGGGTGTCAAGATCTTCGCCTTCACTGCCACGCCCAATCTTCATGCCTATCATAGCGGAACGCTGAGCGAACCCGCGCCCGGAGAATATGATTTCAGCCTGTTGGACGACTATGCCCAGACAATCCTCTCCGAGGCCCCGGACGCATGGCTGATTCCACGCGTCTTCCTGGGCGCACCAATCTGGTGGTGCGAGGCGCATCCCGCTGATTGCGTATGGATTGAGGAAGAGGATGGCTCTCGGCACCCAATGCGCTATGTCGGCGGTCGCCCCGTTCCCAGCTGGTCCAGCCCTGCTTGGCGGGAATACACCGCGAACGGGCTTCGCAAAATGCTGGAGCATATCCGCAATTCCGCGTATGCGGATCGCATTGTCGGCATCCTCCTGGCCTCCGGAACCACCGAGGAGTGGATGGCATGGGGTGACAACGAAAACCTCTGGGGCGACTACTCGCCCGCAGCCCAGACGCACTTCCGACAGTGGCTGCGGCAGAACTACGCTGACGAAGCGGCACTCCAGTCTGCTTGGAAGGAACCGGAGGCGACTTTTGACACCGCCGAAATGCCCACGCGTGCCGAGCGGGCGGCGGTGCTGCCAAACTCTCCAGACCTGCGAGACCTCTCGGTTGGCGCAGAGGTTAAAAGCGTGGACTACTATCGATGGAATGCCGAACGCACTGCCGAGACGATTGCTTACTTCGCGCATGTGGTCAAGGAGGCGACAGGCGGGCGGATGCTGGTCGGCCCCTTCTACGGATACCTCTTTGAACTTGCCTTCGGCCACCGCCTGCTCAACTCCGGCCACACGGCGGTCGGCAGGCTGCTGGAGAATCCGGAAATCGACTTCTTCGCCAGCCCGTTGAGCTACGCCTATCGAGAGGTCGGCGGCGACGGCGTGCCGATGAACATGGGACCCGCCGCCAGCCTTGCCCTCCACAACAAGTTCTGGATTGTGGAGATGGATGTGCGCACCAGCGAGACCGACGGACCAGTCGGATACTGCGGAAAGCCTGCCGACCTCGAGGGCGACCTGCTCCAGCAAGACAAGGTCGCCATCCACACTCTCTGCTCCGGATTGGCGCAATGGTGGTTCGATGTCGGCTATGTGAACTACTCCAACCCTGTGTTGATGAAGCATGTCGGAAAATTGGCACGGGCGATGGACGAGGCGGTGCGAAAGTGCGACCGCACGCCCG
This sequence comes from Victivallales bacterium, assembly GCA_017417585.1. GTDB lineage: Bacteria > Verrucomicrobiota > Lentisphaeria > Oligosphaerales > Oligosphaeraceae > RGIG1601. The sequence goes on along the minus strand of JAFPYX010000036.1, from coordinate 26,109 downwards.
AGGCGCAAATCGCATACGTCGTGGACGAGGGGAGCATGCCGTATTTCCGCGTGGGCTCGCGGCTGGCCTTTGAAGGCGTCACCCGAAATGTCACATTGCTGGAGCGCTTGGGAACCACGGTGGAGTATTATCTCGCCTCCGACCTGGAGCGCCTTCCGGAACGCATCCGGCTGGTGGTCCTGGGCACCTCGATAGCGCCAGACGAAGCACAGCTTCAGGCGTTGCGAAAACTTGAGGCCGATGGCCGGGTCATCCTCTTCCTGCATGCCCCCGGCGTCTTCCCGTGGCGTGAAGGTCAGACGCCCGTCGAGGCGATGCGGGAGTTCACGGGATTCCCGCTCGGGGTGGTCGTCGACGAGGTTCCCTCCCAGGCGACAGTGGACTTCCCGGATGGAAGATGGCTGCCGCTCGAAATGCAGGGGGCGGTCTTTGCGGCGGATCGCCCGAATCATGCGCCATATCGGCCGTGCCCATTCGTGGAACCCGATGCTAAGACGCTGGTGTTGGCGCATTTCCCCAACTCCGGCGGCGCCATCGCTGTCCAGGAGCATCCTGCCTGGACCGCGCTCTACTGCGCAGTGACGATGCCGCCGCGTGAACTTCTGCTCTCCGCGATGAAGAAGGCGGGCGTCCATCGCTATATCGAAAGCGACGACCAAGTCTGGGCGACACGTGGGCTCCTGGGCATCTGCGTCCGCGAAGGCGGTCCCAAGACCATCTTCCTGAAGTCCCCCGGCCAAGTGCGAGACGCACTCTCCGGCGAGGTCTTCACGACGGATGCGGAAGGTGCTTTCACGGTAGAGTTCGCACCTCGTTCCACACGGTTGTTTCTATTGCAATAATTTGCTTATTATAAATTAATTACTTAAAATTCCATCTGCCGTCCCGCCATGCCTGGTTTTACGGATTGTGGTACGCTTTGTTACACAAGAAGGTACCTGATTGCACTTCTACAAATTCTACGGGCGCTGCCGCCCCCGTCCCCCTGCAGCTTGAAAAAACAGCGTAGTTAAGTGCCATCACGGGGAATATGGCTATAGCCTAAAGCTTAAACCTGTGTTCCCCACAGCCTTAAGACTAGGTGCACATCTTGGGGAACACAGATTATTGAAAGCCTATTGTTTGTGGGAAACCGTACCTGGAGTGGTAAAAAAAGTGACGCAGGGGTAAAGTATTGAACAGTGGCCATTGGATTTTCACTCGGTTTCCCTCCAGGGATTGCGGTGGTATGCAATTTGCTATTGTAGAAATGGCAGGCCAAAAGCCGCTGTCCCGAAGTGGGACGCAATCGAAACTACACCATAACCAAGGAGCAACCATGGCTTCAAACATCCCAAGCAATCGTCAAAGTTGTGCAACCTGCCAGTTCTGGACAGGCGAGCGGAAGATCATCCAGGGCGGCCGCATCGTGGAAGTTCCCCTGAACGAGTACAAACCCTGCAATGCCGGAAAAGGCAGCAACATGGGTGTGGGTCATGGCGGCAGCTGCAAGAGCTACCGCCGCTGGGTGAATCTGCCCTGATTCCAAATCGTTGCTGTAGCAACCTGAATCTTGGACTGCCGTTGCGTTCGGTCGAGAAACTTGCATGTTTTCACGGAAGCGAGCGCGGCGGCAATCCTTTTGGGGGAGTTTGACGTGAGGACACAGGGACTGTTGGCTGACGCGATTGGCACACCGGCCGCTGCCGAATCGTGCCTCTTTTGCATATATTCTTATATAAATCTGCCAAAAAATCTCATAAAATATCAATAAAGTATTTGATTTTATATACAAATATAATTTAGATAATTTTGATTTGAAATAGTCGTGTCAGGCAGTATATTATAAGTGCTGACGGCAGCAAATGCCGACCGCGTCATTGGTTGTAGCCCAGGTCCCGCGAAGGGCGGGAGAGGAGGTGAAAGCCGATGAGCATTTGGATTGCAGTCATTGCGATTGTCATCATCATCCGGATTGAAATCCGCCGATAAAAAAAGGCAGGCATCCGGGTGGGACCGGATGCCTGCGTGCCCGACGCTACCAAGCGTCACTTGTCTCAACTGACCAGTGATGTTTGCGTCATGCACCATGTACGCATGTCGCATAGGCATTGCTGCCGTCAGTTTTGAAGACATTCTTAATATGCCATCAATTTCGATATTTACAAGCCGTTGCACGAAAAAAAGGAACTATATCCATGAGTTAGGTGAATACTTTGGGAATGATACCGTTAACTTGCCGTCATGATTTTCCAGCAACATTCATGGGCAATGGAGATTTTTCAACGAAACACACGAAAGACACGAAAAAAAGCGCAGTCTGTACCTATATATTCGTTTTCTGAAGAATCGTCCAAATTGCTCTCTGATTCCGCCGGGTTGTCTGGGGCAAGTTATAGTAAGGAATATCGCCGTGGCTGTTATCCTTGCGGCGGGTTAAAAAATCTCAGTTTTCATTCCTTACTATGCTTGCAGCAGTTCTCCACGATTTCAATGACTTCCGCCTGGAGGAGGTTCCGACGCCGGAGCCGGGACCAGGGCAGGTGCGCGTGCGCATCGTCGATTGCGGTTTCTGTCAGACGGACTATAAGGCGATTGTCGGTCTTCGCCGCAATGTGACCTTCCCGTTGATCCCTGGCCACGAACCCTCCGGGGTGATTGACAAGTTGGGGCCTGGCGTGGTAGGCGATTTTCAGGTGGGCGATGCGGTAATCTGCCAGCCCTCCGGCTACTGCGGACAGTGCGAATACTGCCGTGCGGGACTCACGCACTATTGCAAATACGCCTACACTACTGGCGGTGACGGGCCGGACGACGTGCGGCCGGGGGCTTTCGCGGAGTATATGGTCACTGGTCAGGAGTGCCTTTTCCACAAGCCCGCGAACCTCTCCTTTGAGGCGGCGGCACTCACCGAGCCGCTCTCCGGCGCCTGGAAGGGCGTGGTCCAGAAGAGCGAAATCCGAGTTGGCGAGGACGTGGTGGTGATCGGCACCGGCGGAATCGGGCTATTGTGCATGATGGTCGCCAAGGCGGCGGGCGCAGGTCATCTCGTGGCGATCGACGCCTCAGAGTACGCACGCCAAAACGCCTTGAAGATCGGCGGGGCGACCAAGGTGATTGACGCACTGGCACCGGATGTGAAGGAGCAGGTCTATCGCGAGATGCCCGCCGGACCCGATCTCGTCATTGAGGCGGCTGGTCCCATCGCCGCCGTGAAGACGATGGTGGATCTGCGCCGCCGCGGCACGCGCTGGAATGTCTTCGGCATTACCACGCACGAGAAATTTGAGCTGGACGGCGGGCAGACGCACTTCCTGGAGGGGCGCATGGACGCCTCGTTTGGCACCACGCCATTGGCGATGCAGCAGGCGATCCGCCTGATGGAACGGAATCTGGTGGATCCCGCGAAGATTGTCAGCCATCGTTTTGCATTGAAGGACATCCACGAGGCGGTGAAGGCGATGGGCGAGCGTAACCACAAGAAGGTGATGATCCATGTGACGGAACCGTAATTAGCAATTAGCAATTAGCAATTTGGGTGGTTGTTAAAATGAATGGTGCTTCCGAGTTTCAAGGCAAGGTCGCGGTGCTGACCGGCGGCTCCAGCGGGATTGGCCAGACGTTGGCGATCCACTTGGCGCAGGCGGGCTGCGAGGTCTTTTTCTGCGGGCGACGTCCTACGGCGGACGAGACGCTCTCCGGTTGCGGCGAACGTGGGCACTACTTCCGCTGTGACATCACCGAGGACGGCGCGGCTGAGGCGCTGATTGCCGAGGCAATGACCTGCAATGGCACGATTGACTACGTGATTAATGGCGTGGCGACGGACAACCGCGTGCCTTTCGAAAATGCCACGCCGGAACTCTTCGACCAGTTTGTGGCGACCGACCTCAAGACTGCATTCCGCGTCTGCCATGCGGCGCTGGATGGTCTTCGGGCTGGAAAGGGCAGGGCAATCCTGAATTTCGGCACGACGAACTGGATGCTCGGCCTGGCGCCTTTCACGCTTTATAGCGCCGCAAAGTCCGGTCTGCTCGGCTTCACCCGTGCGCTGGCGCGCGAACTCGGTCCGGAGGGCATCCGCGTAAACATGCTCTCGCCTGGCTGGGTGATGACGCAGAAGCAGCTCGATCTCTATGTGAGCGAACAGGACAAGAAGGATCTCTTGCGCGACCAGGCATTGCCTTTTTTGCTGCAAGCCGAGGACATCGTCGGTCCGGCAATGTTCTTGCTCTCCCATGCCGCACGCGCCATCACCGGACAGAATCTGGTCGTGGACGCCGGCAAGCTCATGCAGTAAGTCTGGGAAATCCACTTAATATTCGATGAATAAAATCGTTAAAGATTTTTCCAATTTGCGCCTGAAGCAAGGCGAAGGCGCCTTCTGCCGTCTGTGCCAGCATAGCTTCATTCTGAAACTGGGTGCCACGGTCATCTACGTCGATCCATTTTTGTCGGTGCATCCTGCTCGGCTGTATTCCTCGCCGGTTTCGGCGGAGGAAATCACGAATGCGGATGTGGTCTGCGGGACACATGACCACGGCGACCATATCGACCGCCCTGTATGGCCCATTCTGGCGAAGGCATCGCCCAGAGCAAAATTCGTTTTGCCACAGGCGGTTCTGGAGAGTTCCCCGCCGCTGAACGGCGCCTCTGCACGTCGGCTGGTAGGACTCAATGCGGGACAGAGCGTGACCATCGGCGAGGTTAAGATTACCGCCGTTCCCGCTGCTCACGAATTGCTGGACTATGATTCCAAGACCAGTCTATATCCATACTTAGGATATATTTTTGAGGGCAATGGCCTGACCGTCTATCACAGCGGTGACTGCTGCCGCTACGAAGAACAAGTGATAATTCTCAGCCAATGGAAGTTGGACTTGGCACTACTGCCCATCAATGGTCGGGACGCCTGGCGGCTTACTCACGACTGCATCGGTTGCATGACCTATCAGGAGGCCGCCGACTTGGCGGGACTGCTGAAGCCACGACTGACCGTTCCTGCGCACTACGATATGTTCGCCAACAACCAGGCGGATCCGTGGCTTTTCACAGAATATATGCACGTTAAATATCCTCGGCTAGCAACGCAAGTCGCCAAACCTGGGGAAATCTATCGAATGTGAAATAAAGCCCGGTGTCTGCAGACGAGCAAACCTGGCGGTGTGGAAGAGCAATCCTTACGGGAAGAGCTTCTTGGTTGGCTGAAGCGGGTCGTAGGTGAAGGAGATTCCGAGACGGCGAAGTCCGGCGGCATCGCCGGAGCCGGGGAGATGAGAGAGGTGTACGTCGCAGCGCTTCAGTCGTGGCAAAGCGTCGAGCGCCCATTTGGCGGCGGAGTCGCGTGCGGCGGAGACGATGAGGACAATGAGCGCCTCGGAGAGGTTCAGGCTCACGCGCTCGTTGGTCCCCAAGTCGTTTTTGAAAACGGCGACGGAGTTCATGATGTCCTCGGGCAACAAGTGCCGATCATCCGGAATGCCGGCCAGTTTCTTCGCCGCATTGAGAATCATCGCGGCAGTAGAGTGCATCAGGCTGGAGTTCTTTCCGGTCACGATGGAACCGTCGGGCAGTTGGATGGCGGCACCGCAGCACACGCCGTGGTCTCCGCCGTGTGCCTCCTCGCAGCGTTGGGCGGCCTCACGGGCGGCGGCCACCACCTTTCGGTCCGTGGTCTCCAGCCCGGCCTTGTGGATGAGGTCCTCGGCGCGTTGGACCGTCTGCTCGGTGGCGCGTCCCAGGTGGAAGTCCGCGTTGTATTGGAAGTAGCGCCGGATGATCTCCTGGTTGGCGGCCTCGCGGACCTTCTCGTCGTCCACGATGCCCTGCGCCACGCAGTTCACTCCCATGTCGGTGGGGGACTGGTAGCCTTCGGTGGAGCCGGTGATCTTGGTGATCAGCGTCCGCAGAAGCGGGAAGGCCTGCAAGTCGCGGTTGTAGTTGACCGCCGCGATGCCGTAGGCGTCGTAGTGGAAGTTGTCCATCGCATTGTTGTCCATCAAGTCGGCCGTGGCAGACTCGTAGGCGATGTTGACGGGGTGGCTCAGGGGGAGGTTCCAGACGGGGAAGGTCTCGAATTTCGCATATCGGGCGGCTCCGTTGCGCTTCGCCTCGTGGTACATCTCGGTGAGGCAGACGTTCATCTTGCCGGAGTTCGGCCCTGGCGCGGTCACCACCACCAGCGGCTTGGTAACGGGAACATATTCTTGGGCACCAAAGCCTTCTGGGCTGACCACATGCTCGATGTTATTCGGATACCCTGCGATGTCGCTCCAGAGATATACCTTGATGCCATGGCGGGCGAGGCGGTCCTGGTACGCTTTCACCGAGGCCTGACCATGGAAACGGTTCACAATTACGGCGGTCACGTCGATGCCGTGGGCACGAAGGTCGTCGATCAACTTCAGCGACGCGTTGTCGTAGGTGATGCCGAAATCCGCGCGCACACGCTGGTGCTCGATGTCGTCGGCGTTGATGCAGATGAGGATATCCGCCTGAGAGGCAAGCTTTTCCAGTAGATGCAACTTGACATCCGGGTCGAAGCCCGGAAGGATTCGCGCGGCATGGAAGTCACCGATGAGCTTGCCGCCGAATTCCAGAAAAAGCCGACCCTGGCCGGCATTCACGCGTTTGAGAATCTGCTCGGTCTGGGCCGCGAGATACTTTTCGTTGTCAAAGGGAAGCATTTTATAAAATTTGGAATGTAAAATGATTGGTTCGGTTCCTACGGCGGCATGCCGTTGGGGTGGTCCGGTGCCTGCGGCGGCATGCCGTTGGGGTGGTCCGGTGCCTGCGGCGGCATGCCGCAGGTACAAAGAAAAAGCGAACAGATTTCGACCTGTTCGCTTTTTCTTGGAGTGCTTTCAGGGAGTCGCCTTAGCGGATGATTCCAGCGGCGCGGCGGCGTGCCTCGCACGGCGGGATGAAGCATTCGCGGGCGCGAAGCTCGTCCAGCGTATTTTCCTTGTCCATCTTCTTGCGGAGATGACGCAGGGCGCGATCGATTGGATCAGTCTTGCGGACTTTGACTTCCGGCATGTTTATTCACCCCCTTCTGGCCTGTTTGCGGTGGAAATGGAAATCGGGTTTCTCCAAAACTGGAGAGGGACTCAGACGTAAACTGTATTAATGTAGCCTGTTCCGGCGATTTTGCCAGAGCGGACATCATTATTTCTTCACCAGCACGGACAAGTCGTAGTCGGCGGGAGCCTCGTAGCCCAGAAGATTCATGATGGTGGCGGGGATGGAGGAGATGCCCAGCCCTTCGCGCAGGACAAGCTCGTATTCTCCCGCGTAGCCCGGGTCGTAGATGATGCAGGGGACGGGGTTGAGGGAATGGCTGGTCTTGACTTTGGGCTTGCCGTTGGAACCCAGCTTGGGCTTGCCGTCCTTGCCATGCTCCAGCATGTCGTCCGCATTGCCGTGGTCGGCGGTGATGACCATCACGCCGCCGACTTCGTCGATGGCGGCCTTGAGGCGTCCGATGCAGAGATCCACGGCCTCCACGCCGATCTTCACGGCCTGGAAGACGCCGGTGTGTCCGACCATGTCGCCGTTCGGGAAGTTGCACCGCAGGTGGTCGTATTCACCGGACTTGATGGCCGCGACGAGCGCGTCGGTGATTTCGGCACCCTTCATCCAGGGACGTTGTTCGAAGGGCACGATGTCCGAAGGAACCTCAACGTATTTTTCGAGCTTCTCATCGATATATCCGGACTTGTTGCCGTTGTAGAAGTAGGTCACATGACCGTACTTCTGGGTCTCGGAGCAGGCGAAGGTCTTCAGACCGGTGGCGCAGAGATATTCGCCGCTGGTGCGGTCGATGGCGGGGGGGGAGACCAGGAAGCGCTTGGGGAGCTTGAGGTCGCCGTCATACTGCATCATGCCCGCGTAGCAGACCTTCGGCACGCGCACGCGGTCAAAGCGGCCGAACTCCGGACCGCCCTCGAAGGCCTGGGAGATTTCGATGGCTCGGTCGCCACGGAAATTGAAATAGACCACCGAGTCGCCGTCGTTGATGGTGCCGACCGGCTTGCCGTCCTCACCAGCGATCACAAAAGCGCCGAGGTCCTGGTCGATGGCGTGGGTCTCGCTGCGCAGGGTCTCGATGGCATTCTGCGCGGAGGGGAAGAGCCGTCCTTCGCCAAGCACGTGTGTCTTCCAGCCCCGTTCGACCATCGACCAGTCCGCGTTGTAGCGGTCCATCGTGATGAACATTCGGCCGCCGCCGGAGGCGATCCGCGCATCGCAGCCCTTTGCCTGGAGGCCCTGGAGGAATTCCTCGAAGGGCACCACGTAGTCCAAGGCGGAGGTCTCGCCCACGTCACGTCCGTCCAGCAGGATATGTACGCGGATGCGGCTGATGCCCTGGGCGGCGGCGTGTTCCATCATCGCCTTGAGGTGGTCGATGTGGGAATGGACATTGCCGTCCGAGAAAAGGCCGATGAAATGCAGCGTGGAGTGGTTCTGGAGGATATTCGCGGAGATCTCCTGCCAGCCGGTGTCCTCGAACATCTTGCCGTTCGCAATGGAGTTGGAGACCAGCTTGGCACCCTGGTCGAAGACGCGTCCGGCGCCCATCGCGTTGTGGCCGACCTCGGAGTTGCCCATGTCGGCGTCGGAGGGCAAACCCACGGCCACGCCGTGGGCTTTCAACTGGGTATGGGGGCAGTTGGCCATCAGCCAGTCCAGGTTCGGCTTGTAGGCCGCCGCCACCGCATCGCCGTCGGCGTATTTGCCAAAGCCGACGCCATCCATGATCACGAGCAGGACCGGGCCTTTGCGCCCAGAAAGCCAAGATGATTTCTTAAGTGATTCTACGTTAGACATTTATTGTGTATTTTTAATGTTTTGGTTGGAACTAGGTGAAATTAGATATCCAGTGACAGGATGACATCGCCGGTAGTCGTTTTGCGAAGCTGCAGTTCCGTTCCGTTGTAGTATCCAAAGGTTGGGCCATAGGCGGAGCGGGGCAGGGCGCAGGAGCCGGGATTGAAGAGGGTGAATCCATCGTCGAGTCTTCTGAGCATGGGGACGTGGGAGTGCCCGAAGCAGAGTACAGCGCAGAGTCCTGCGGGCGGCAGATGCGCGGCGTTCCAGCGGTCACCGTGGGTGAGGAAGAAGCGGTGGGGTGGCGCCTGGAGCAGCGCGTAGTCCTCGTGGAGCGGGAAGAGCAGCGCGGCATGTTCTCGGTCGCCGTCGCAATTTCCCGCGACGGCGGTGATGCTCTCTGCTAGCGAGTTCAGGAATTCCATGGCGACGGCGGTTCGCATCGGCGACAGGCTGTCGCCCAGAAACGCGATGCGTTCCGGCCGAAGGAACTCCACCTGTCGCCGGAGCGCGGCGGCAGCCTGAGCGTCGCCATGCAAGTCGCTGAAGAAAAGAATGCCCATGGAGATGCTGGATGAACAACTGCGTTAATATAATCTCTCCTGGGAATCCCGATTTTCCTGTCTAAATCAAAGGGGAATAATCATGGACGGCAAGAGGTATTCGGCTGCCGAGGAACCTGCTATTCTCCTGCGGCGAGGCAGACGGGGAGAATTGGACTTCCCACCTTGGAGGCGGGGAGTCCAATCAGTATCGTTTGTGTTTTGGCATCGCCAACCAGTTCTGGGGTAAGCGGGATTGCCCAGGGCCTTCCCGGATGGGGATTCTTCAAAGGCTGGTTGCTGAGGAGGATTATCGCCTGATTTGGCAGGGAAGGCAATATCAGATATGCGAGCCGTCCCTCGGCGACCACTGGTGTCGTGAAGTCCTGTCGTAGCCAGAGATGTTTGGCATCGCGTAGCTCGTCGGGAAGCAGCGAATTGGCGGGCCGTTCGGAATAGAGCGCAGTGAAACGCACCGCCACGGAGGGAGTTGCCTTGTCCGCGTCAATTTCCAACGTGGGCTTCTCCCGCGTGGCCTGCCAAAGACTGGGAAGGACGTCCAGGGGATCAAGGCCTTCCCACAGGGCGAGCCAGGTGGACAGTTCGTTCAGGACGGCTGCTGCGGTACCACGCGGAAGCTTGCGCTGGAATCTCTTCTGAAATTCCTGAAGAAGACGAGTGTGTTCCAGCAGGACGGGCAGGGCCTCGCGACGGGAGTGCTGGAGGTCGTCCAGTGCCTGGTAGATCCCCGCGAGGAAAGCCTGTTGCTGATGCAACAGCGAGAGGGTCTGGAGGAAATCCCGCTGCGAGGCATTCAGGTTTGGCGAGGCCATGGCGAACAACAGCGACGGGAAGGTGCCGGTGTAGCGCTGGACATCAAAAGCGAGCTGGGATGGAGACGGTGGGAGGGCGTTTTTGACGGCCGGGTTAGAGTCGTGGTTCGGCGCCTCGTCAATCCATCCCTGCCAGCTTTGAACATATTCGGCCAGGTGTGTGGGAAGCTCTCCGCCAAAACGCTCTGCGGAGACAGGATACAACAGCTGTGCGACCGGGAGCGGGCGCTCGCCGTGGGAAGTGGCGCAGGAATTCAGATATGGCAGAACTGCACACCCTAGAAGCGCCAGGAAACAACGGCAGGTCAAGGAACGCATCACTTCCTCCGGACTGGCTTCAGAGCTTAGCGCGTTTTTCGGCGATGACATCGCGGAGGATGTCCTCCAGGCTCTGGGTGGGCTGGTAGCCGATCAGCGAACGGATCTTGGCGAGGTTGGGGACGCGCCGGTGCATGTCGTCGAAACCGGCGCCGTAGGCCTCCGAATAGGGCACGAGCTGAATCTCGGAGGCGGAACCAGTCATCTCCTTGACCTTGCGTGCCAGCTCCATGATGGTAATCTCCTGGTCGTTGCCGATGTTCATCACCTGGCCGTGCGCGGCCTTGCAGTCCCGCAGCGCATTGAGGGCGCCTACGACATCCTTGACGTGGGCGAAACACCGCGACTGGGTGCCGTCGCCATAGACGGTGATGGGCTTGCCCTGGAGTGCCTGCATGACGAAGCTGGGGATGACCATCCCGTACTGGCCGGTCTGGCGCGGACCGACGGTGTTGAAGAGGCGCACCACGGTGACCGGGAGGCGGCTTTCGACCCAGTAGGCCAGTGCGAGAAATTCGTCCAGCGCCTTGGCGCATGCGTAGCTCCATCGGCGGGTGCTGGTGGGACCCATCACGGTGTCGTCATCTTCGGTGAAGGGGACTTTGGAACCCTTGCCATAGACCTCGGAGGTGCTGGTCAGCAGGAAGGGACGGCGGTAGCGTGCGCAGGACTTGAGGACATTCTCCGTGCCGCCGACGATGCTCTCGATGGTTCGGACAGGCTGGTCGATGATGAGCCTCACTCCGACTGCGCTGGCCAGGTGATAGACGTAGTCTGCCTCGCGGACGCACTGGTCAACAAGCTGTGCGTTGTTGACGGAGTCCACAATGAGCCGCAGGCGCCTGCCGTCCTCGATGCCTTCCAGGTTCTGGTAGGTCCCCGTGGAAAGGTCGTCCAGCACGACGACTTCGTGGCCTTCATCCAGGAGTGTTCTGCATAAGTGTGAGCCGATGAAGCCGGCTCCGCCGGTGACGAGAATGTTCATGGAAGGGAAGAGGTTAGAGGGAAGAGGTTAATTCGTAATGAGTAATTCAAACGAGTCCGGTGTCCGCAGCGACATGCCGCGGGGCGGCTATCCCCGGCCGAGTTCGGCGGAGCGGTCGGCGGCGGCCTTCATGAGTTCGGCGACTAGACCGTTGAAGTCATGGGCGGCCATCACGTCCAGCGCGGCTGCGGTGGTTCCGCCCTTGGAGGTCACGGCGATTCGCAGTTCGGATGGCGTGCCTTTTTTCTGTCGGAGCATCTCGGTGGCGCCCGCCATGGTTTGGACTGCCAGTTCCTCGGCGAGTTCCGCCGGTAGCCCGAGTTTCGTGCCGCCGTTCCGTAGCGCCTCGATGAAGGCGAAGAAGTATGCCGGCCCGGAGCCGGAAAGTGCAGTCACTGCATCCAGCGAAGCCTCCGGGACCTGCCAGGCCTTGCCCAGCGAGCCGAGGACCTTCGCCGCAAAAGCGGCGGCCGCCGCATCGTCGGACTGGGAAAGCGCATAGCAGCTGGCTCCCTGACCGACCAGCAACGGGGTGTTGGGCATCACCCGCACGATGCGGACATCGCCCAGCCAAGACTGGAGCTTGGCGATGGGGATTCCCGCGCAGATGGAAAACACCAGCACGCCATCCTTGCGGGGCGGCAGCGCGGCGACGGTCGCAGCGGCGACTTGCGGCTTGACAGCCAGCACGATGATGTCCGCCCCGGCGACCAGCTCTTCGGTGGCGGCGGGGTGCGCAGCCACGCCGGTGGTGGCGGTGAAGGCGTCTCGTGCCTCGGGGGAGGGATCCACCGCGTCCAGGCGGTCATTTGGGAAAAGCCGATTGTGGGCGATCCCGCCGGCGAGTGCGGTTGCCATTTTACCTGCACCGATGAAAAGGATGTTCATAAGAGTTTGCAGTTGTTGATGAGTTTTCTAGGCTCCAGAAAAACTAGAAGTTCTAAAATCGCTAGAAAATCTGGAACCTCTGCCCTCTACTCTGTTACAGTCCCATCCGATAGTGGAGGTTGTCGATGGAGCGCTGGAGGGACTCGAAGGGGGGAAGGTCGCCGTCGTCTCGCTCGACAGCGAGCCAGCGTGTCCCTGCGAACCGGCATGCCTCGACGATGGCCGGCCAGTTCAGATTTCCGTCGCCGACCTCGGTGATCTTTCGGGTGGGGGCGTTCATCGACGGCGTATCCTGGTTGAATTCCAGTTTGAGGTCTTTGAAATGCACCAGCGGGATGCGGTGGGCGACCTTGCGGATCAGCCCGGCGGGGTCAACTCCGCTGAATGCCGCCCAGAAGACATCGATTTCAAACCAGGTGGTGTCGGGGTTGAGTTCCCGCAGCAGCCGGAAATAGGGCGGCATGCCGTTGAGCGCAACGAATTCGTGGGTGTGGTTGTGGTAGCCCAGGCGCATGCCGGTCTTGGCGTCGGCCACGCGCTGGGCGAGCCGGTTGAAGCGCTCGATGAAGGCGTCCCAGGTGGGGCGGTCAAAATGGTCGAGTCCTGGGAAGAATCCCCCGATGGCGGGATTGGGGCAATTCCAGAGGAGGTGGTCTTCGATGAAGCCGTCGAAGTCATTCTCGATTTTGTCCAGGCCGTAGTGGGTGGCGGCGCATTCCAGGCCTTCGCCGTCGAGGATGGCCTTCATCTCCTTCCGGTCGATGGGGCCGAAACCGGAGATCTGGATGCCGTCATACCCCATCGCCTTGACCCGGCGGCAGGACTCCGCGATGTCCTTCGGTGTCTGGGTGTATTTCCTGACGGTGTACATCTGCGCGGCGAGTTTGAACATATTCTCTCCTGGTATTGGGGTGCTGGATTTTTAAGGGTTATAGTAACGGGCCATCGGCCCGACGAAAAACGCAAATCGCGGTTAAATATAACCTCTAAACACAGGATTGACATTCATGCTGGAAATCGAACGCAAATTCGAAGTGGGGTCTGACCAGGCGACGTGGCGCAGCCAGGTGGTCCGCTCCTTCCCCATCGTTCAAGGATACTTCGCAGACGCCGGGCAGGGCGGCGCCTCCGTGCGGGTGCGCATTTCCGGTGAGGACAAGGCGAATCTGAACATCAAGAGCAACGACGCCGGCATTTGCCGCCTGGAGTATGAATATCCCATTCCCGTGGAGGACGCCCGCGAGATGCTGCGGGATTTCTGCCGCGGGCGCGTCATCGAGAAGACGCGCCACGTCGTCGCGGCCGCCGAAACGGGACTGTGCTGGGAAATTGACGAGTACCATGGCGCATTCGCGGGGCATTTCACCGCCGAAATCGAGATCCCGTCGGCGGACTTCGACTTCGTCCGCCCGGAGTGGCTTGGCGTCGAACGAACTGGCGACCCGCGTTTCACCAATGCCGCGCTGGCTCAGAGCCAGCGCTGGCCGGAATAGCCCCGCGTTTTTGGCTTTTTTATTAGGGCGATTATGCAAAGACGGTCTTTCATATTATATTGCATATATTCCCTTTCATTCCTAAGGATTCCCACCCAATGAAACCCTATACCATCCTAGCGAAGAGGCAGCTTTCGGAAAATGTCTTCCAGATGCGTGTTTACGCGCCGCTGGTGGCTGCTGCGCGAAAGCCGGGGCAATTCGTCCTGATTTCGGTCGATGAGGATTATGGCGAGCGTATCCCCTTGACCATTGCAGATGCCGATGCGAACGAAGGAAGCATCACGCTGGTCTTCCAGAAGGTCGGCTTTACCACGACGAAGCTCTCCGAACTTGAGGTCGGCGATGCGTTGGCAGTGGTCTTCGGACCGCTTGGACGTCCGACCCGTATCGAGAAGGTCGGCCGCGTGGCATGCGTGGGCGGCGGCATCGGCATCGCGCCGCTGAATCCCATTGCCCGCGCCCTCAAGGATGCAGGCAACCACCTGACCTGCATCCTCGGCGGCCGCACCAAATCGCTGGTGATCATGGAAGACTTGATGCGTTCGTATGCCGACGAGGTGATTGTCTGCACCGACGATGGCTCGTATGGCCGCAAGGGCGTGGTGACCATGCCGCTCAAGGAGCTGTGCGAAAGCGCGACGCCGCCGGACCTGGTGATTTCCATCGGTCCACCGATCATGATGAAATTCTGCGTGGAGACGGTGCGTCCCTACAATGTGCCCATTGTCGTCTCCTTGAACACCATCATGGTGGATGGGACTGGGATGTGCGGCGGCTGCCGCGTGAATGTCGGCGGACAGACCAAGTTCGTGTGCGTGGACGGGCCGGAATTCGACGGCCTCCAGGTGGACTTCGATGGAATGATGAAGCGCCTGGGCTCGTTCAAGCCACAGGAACGTCGGATGATGGACCATGCATGCCATCTCATGAATGTGGCCGAACAGACTGCCCTGGCAAACAAGTGACTGCGGAGACTCCGCCATGAAGACGATAGAAGAACTCGACTCTCAGGCGAAAGGCCTGCTGGAGAATTTCCGGAAACTGGAGAAAGTCTTGCCGAAGGACCGCATGGCGATTCCGCCGCAGGAGATGCCAAGCCAGGAACCCGAAGCGCGCCGCCGCAACACCGGCGAGGTTGCGTTGGGCTACACCGAGGCGCAGGCGGTCATCGAGGCGAACCGCTGCCTTCAGTGCCCGGGCCAGCCGTGCCGCGAGAGCTGCCCGGTGAAACTGCCCATCCGTGATTTCGTGCATGCGATTTCCCAAGGCGACTTCAAAGGTGCCATCCAGCTCATCAAGGAGCAGAGCCTCCTGCCGGCGGTCTGCGGCCGGGTCTGCCCGCAGGAGAAGCAATGCCAGTCCAACTGCACAATGGGCAAGATGTTCAAGGACTCCTCCAAGGCGGTGGCGATTGGCCGGCTGGAACGTTATGTGGCAGACCGCGAACGCGCGTCCGGCACCGTTGAGCTTCCGAAGATTGCCCCTTCGACGGGCAAGCGCGTGGCAGTGGTGGGTTCCGGCCCCTCCAGCCTTACGGTGGCTGCGGACACCCGCCGCGAAGGACATGATGTGACGGTCTTCGAGGCCTTCCACAAGTTCGGCGGCGTGATGCAGTACGGCATTCCGGAGTTCCGCCTTCCAAAGGCGATTGTGAATGCGGAAGTGAACAACCTCCGCACACTGGGTGTGCATCTCGAGCCAAATTTCCTGGTGGGCCGCACCAAGACCCTCGCCGACTTGGTCAAGGAATACGATGCCGTTTTCCTGGGCATCGGCGCAGGACTGCCAAAATTCATGGACATGCCTGGCGAGAACCTGCCGGGTGTCTTCTCCGCAAATGAATTCCTGACCCGGGCGAACCTGATGAAGGCCTACGACCGCGAACATGCAGTGACGCCGTTGCCGGAAGTGAAGCGCGTGGCAGTCTGCGGCGGCGGCAATGTCGCCATGGATGCGGCTCGGACTGCGCTGCGCATCGGCGCGGAGGAGGTCTATCTGGTCTATCGCCGCAGCCGCGCCGAGATGCCTGCCCGTGCGGAGGAGGTCGAACACGCCGAGGAAGAAGGCGTGAAATTCCATCTGCTCTGCAATCCAAAGCAGATTCTCGCTGACGAGCAGGGAAAGGTGCGCGCGCTGGAATGTCTGCGTTATGAGCTTGGCGAGCCGGACGCCTCTGGCCGTCGCCGTCCCGTGGCGGTTCCCGGCAGCGAGTTCGAACTGGCGGTGGACACGGTGATCATTGCTATCGGCAATGTCGCCAATCCGCTGATCCGCATGACCAGCGAGGAACTGGGCCTGGAGTTCAACCAGAAAGGCCTGATTGTCTGTGACGAAGAAGGACGCACCAGCCTTCCGACGGTCTTTGCCGGCGGGGACATCCTCTCTGGCGCGGCGACGGTGATTTTGGCGATGGGGCAGGGCCGTGTGGCCGCCGCCGCCATTAACAAGATGCTTGCCGCCAAGTAGTTTTTTGTCTCCTTCGTCTTTTGCGGGGCAGTAGCGCAGGACAACCATCAGTTTCCATTCGCATAGCAGGCTTCTGGATAAATCTTAACCCTCAAAAATAGGAAATCCACTGTGTATTGGTACATCAAATATCCACTGATTGCGATTCTGGTTCTTTGCCTCTTGGGGTTGGGTAGCCTGGTTTTCCGGGGATGCCGCAAGGCCACGCCGACGGAAACGCCGGAACCATCTGTGGTGGTGGAGAATGTCCCTGCAGCTCCGGGTACGCAAGTGTCGCCGTCCTTGCCGGACAACAACAGCCGTACGGTCGTACCGCCTGTCGCGAAAGTCAATCCGGAACTGGAGGAGATGCTGGCAAACGCAGAAGCGCAATTTGAGCGCGGGGCGCTGGAAGCCGCCCGTTTTGGCGCCCGCGGCGTCATCGGCAAAGTCGTTGAATTCGACAATTACTGGAAGCGTGCTGTAGAGATTATCAACAAGGTTGATGGAAAAATCATGAACTCAACTGCGCCGGCAAGTGAAAAGCAGCGCTATATCGTTCAGCCCGGCAACAGCCTGGAACGAATCGCACGCAGCAAGCACACGGCGGTCGGAGCGCTGATGAGAATGAATGAAATCGCGTGGCCTGAGGATGGTCGTGATCCGATTGTCCGTCCTAACCAGACCATCTTCTACATCGAGGGGAAATGGAGCATCCGTGTCTCCAAGCAGCAGTACCTTCTGATCCTGTATTTCAATGATGAAATCTACCGTGTATATACAGTGGGGATTGGACGCGACAACCGGACGCCGACGGGCACCTTCCTGATCACGGAAAAGCAGACCGAACCCGCCTGGTGCCCGCCCGGCAAGAGCATCCCCTTTGGCGATCCGGAGAATGTCCTGGGAACGCGCTGGATGAAGCTGACTCCCACGGAAGGCACCGACCCGACTCTGGAGGGCTATGGCATCCACGGCACGTGGGAACCTGAAAGCTGCGGCACGAGCTGTTCCCTGGGCTGTGTGCGCATGCGCAACGAGGAAGTCGAGGAACTCTTTGACTTCATCCCCGCTCCCGGGGGGACTACCCCGCCGGTTCGCGTGGTGATTGAAGAATAGACGAAATGCCTACGAATCTACCGGAATTTGAAACGCCTCTAGCAGAACTGGACATCTGCTATGAGGCGTTGAAGGAACATGCTCATGGAGATGAAGGCACCTACGGCGAGGCGATGAAGCTTCTCGAGGAGCGCATCCGTGTGCTGAAGGAATATTTTATAAACAATATGACGCCCTGGGAGAAGGTGCGCATGGCGCGCCATCCCATGCGTCCGCAGCCCGTCGATTTTGGCAGGATGATTTTCACGGATTTCCTGGAACTGCACGGAGATCGGCGTTTCCGCGACGACCGCGCGATCATTGGCGGCTTCGCCATGCTGGAAAATGAACTGGTGATGGTGATCTTGACGCAAAAGGGCCGGAATTTGCGGGAGTACAACGATACGCATTTTGGCATGGCGGAACCCGAGGGCTACCGCAAGGCACTTCGGTTGATGCAACTGGCGGACAAGGCCCGGCGCCCCATCATTACTTTGATCGACACTCCCGGCGCCTATCCTGGCATCGGCGGCGAAGAACGCCATATCGGTGAGGCAATCGCCTGCAATCTTCGAGATATGTTCCGGCTGACGGTGCCGGTGATCAGCGTGATTACCGGCGAAGGAGGCTCGGGAGGGGCCTTGGCGCTGGCCGTCGGGAATCGCGTGTTGATGTTAGCCAACGCATATTATTCGGCAATCACGCCGGAGGGATGTGCGGCTATCCTCTGGCGGAGTCCGGACAAGACAGCCGAGGCCGCCAATGCCCTGAAATTGACTGCACCGGACCTCTTGAAATTTGAAATTATAGATGAAATTGTGCCCGAACCGCTTGGCGGGGCGCACCGCGACCCGACTGCCGCCGCCCAATTTTTGCGGGAGGCGCTGATACGCAATGTGAAACAACTGCGGAAACGCTCCGGGAGCGGTCTGAAGGCAGACCGATACAAGCGCTTCCGAAAACTCGGCGTGTGGAAGGAAGACTAGAGGCGAGGGGGCATCACTTGTTCCAATAAAAATCCCCGGACTGGATTCCCAAGTCCGGGGATTTTCCTATGAGGCTATGAAAGAAAGCGTCTTAGTCGCCGACGTAGTTGACGGAGATTCTGTTTCCGCTGTATTTGTCATAGTAGTAAGCCTGACCATGGCCATTGCCCCAGCAGCCCCATTGGACTTTGTTGACGGCCTTGCGCTCGACTGCGGCCATCTGGAGATACTGTTGCCCGCTGGAGATGTCTGCCACATGCCCGTCAATGTAGCTGAAGGGCGTGCCGGAACCGTGCGAACCGATGACATGGTGGCAGTTTCCCCAGGCCGGCGCAACTCCGCAACCGGTGTATTTCTGACCGTCATTGCGCCAGGCGTCAGCGAACATGAAGTACTGTGCGGGCTTGCGGATCTTGCCGAGGAAGAGGAACGAGGATTTTGCGCCATTGATATAGTTGCCCTTCCAGGGGTTGTTGATTTCATAACCCTGGATCCATTCGTCGTCATAGTTTTTGCTCATGCCCGCAATCACTCCATAGCAGGTGTTTTGCTCACGATACTTGTCATCCGGGCACCAGGCATACTTGACGCGCTGCTGGAGCCAGGAGCCTTGCGCAAAGTCGGCGCTGTTAAATTCCGGTTTGCCGACCAGTTCGGGGAAGACGCCGGTCGCGCAGTTGGCAAAAACCCAGGAGGCCTGGTCGCCTAGCATGATGGTCCAGTAGTCATTGGAGTCGATGCCGTAGGAGATGAACTGGAGCATCACCTGCTTGAGGTTGCTGGTGCAGGCGGCTCCGCGGGCCTTCTCACGGGCCTTGGCGAGTGCCGGAAGCAGCATGGAGGCCAGAATCGCGATAATGGCAATCACAACAAGCAGTTCGATGAGGGTAAAAGACTTTTTCATGGAATTAAAAGATTTGAGATGAACTGAGGATGAAGAACAAGTCGTTTAAATTATAAGAAAAAACCTTGATTTTTCAATGGTAATCTTGAAATTAACATGGTTTTCGGTAATCCCATTCGATTAATTGGAAATATCCCAAGTGCTGGAACACCAGCCTATTATGCATGGATTGGTTTCGCGCGGACGGAAAAGAAGGAAGTCCCCTTGGGTTGCCAGCGGCGTGAAGAACGGCCGCCAGGCCTCGGCGATGTCCGCCGGATTGTCTGCTAAGACGATGAGCGCAAGGTTGTTCGGCGAGTAGATGCCAGCGGGGGATAGAGTCATGCAACACAAGTTTGGAGTTTCCATGGGGAGTGCGTTGTGTTCTTCCGACGTGCGTGCAAGCAAATAGATGTCGCGAAGGAACTCCGGATTGCCGTCCAAAATGTTGCTGGCGAGGAGGTTTTCGCGTGGGCCACCTAGCAGGATCAAGTGGTGTCCCTCCAGAACTTCGGGAGTGCAGGCGCTATCTGCTATTACAGTCGCCTCCTGCCCGGTGAACTGGTGGCAATGGGCGGCCAGGGCTTGTGCACTTTGCTGCCATTGGGCTGCGGTGTCTGAATCGGCTGTGCCGGCGACAATCAGGAACGGTGCCTGAAGGACGCGCGCAATCGGCCCTTCACAAGCGCCGGTTTTGCAATTCTCGGGGGGGGGAGCAGAGTCGGGCTGCCAGGTGCCGTCTTTTTTCCGGAGGACGCACCATTCCGGGTCGATGGGGCGTGTGGGAAGGGGGACCCTTTGCCCGTCAATATTGAGGATGAAGGTTCGCACCTCCGAAAAATCCTTCCAGGTCCGCTTGATGGCGAAGGCATTGAGGTTGCCGGTCTTGATGTCAACTTGCAACATCGACATACCGAGGTTGCCCGGCTCGTATTGCCCGGAGAAGGTCGCCTCCTCCCCATATTTCTCCAGTCCCTCGGCGCGAAGCCACCATGCCTCCCCGTTGGCCAGGGAATCGGTTTGCCAGTGGAGCTTGTCAAGGTGCAACGGCAGTGTCATGCTGAGGTTTGCAAGAGCCGCAGGAAGGGAGGACGTCGTGGGGGCGACCGGAAATTCCATCATGTCGGGTGTCTTCCAGGGGGTGGATTCCAGTTTGTCCCGTAGTTTGCGCAGGGAATCACCTGGCAGGGGCAGACGGCTGGAGTCGAGACAGAACTCAAGATTGTCCAGATTGCGTAGCGGGAGTTCTTCCCAGGCATCAGGGGCGGGGTCCGCCGTGAACTGGAGGACTGCGGCGCTGAAGCGGCTGGCATGTCGGGCGGCGAAGGACAGCCCGGCGAGATCGGCGGTGACGAGATAGATTCTCTCATCGTCGATATGGTATTCTTTACGTAGCGCTTCAAGGCGGTTCAATGCATCCGCCTCGGCTAGGAAGGCCTTTAACGGGGCATCGGTCTGCGCATCGTATGAGGCAAGGATGGCCTGCCCGGGCTGAAGGTTTGCCAGCTGGGGCTTGCCAGTGGCATATTCGAAGACCACCGGGTAGGGTAGTTCTGGCTTGTAATCCTGCGGTAAAACGATGTGCCAGCGGATGGCCTCCCCATCAGTTGTCTCCGGAAGTGGCTCGACGGGGGATTCGGCGGAAACCATCGTGTCGGAAACGCTGTCGGCGCCCTGTCCCGATGAAAGGCGATGCCCGGTAAAGACGGCGCTGATGCTGATGCACATCAATACAGTTATGCCAAGCGCGGCGAGGAGAAGATACCAGGAGTGATTGCGAGAATCAGACATTTGGCTTAAAAGTTAAAAGTTAAGAATTTCCCACTATCCATTGACTGCTCTTCATTGTCCGTTGTCCATTGTCAGTTGTCTGCCGGCGGTTGATACTCCTCAATGACCTTCAAGGGAATTCCGTCCTTGTCCTGGGGGCGAATGACGATGAGTCGGTCAATCCAGATGCTTTCGACATTGTCGTTGATGACTGGTGCGCAATAGACATATTGCGCCTTGCCGAGGTTGCTCATGCCAAGTTTGACCAGCTTGTACTCCTCGCCGGCGATGTCGGCGGAATCGAGGGTGACAGTCACTGGGCCTGCGGGGTAGTTTCCGCAGGTCATGGCGGCGCCTTCGGCCTTGCATCCAGGCTTGAGCTGGCAGCGCACCGTGAGGTAGAGTTCAAAGATTCCTACGGGTAGCCGTGACATTTGCAAATACCACTCGTTGTGGACATTGGGCATCCGGACGGCTTTCCCGCCGACGGCGTTGGGATCGTTGCAGAGGGCGATGGTCAGCAGAGATTCCCCGTAGAGCACGCCGATGGTCTCGGCGTTCCAACCCCACCAGTTTTCGTCTTCCGGCAGTCCGATGGGGCGTTCGCCCTCCGAGAGCCAGGTGATATGCACTTCGTTGCCGGTACTGGAACGGCGGTTGGCGATCCATTGGTTGGCTGGAAGGCCCATGCTTTCCTGAAGTTCTTCCGCACCAGCGAGTTTAAGGTATTTCGCACAGAAGTCCACAAGCTTGTCAAAATCGACCTGGCGCAACTGCTGGAGGCGCTCTTCGGGGACGGGGATGAACAAGTCCGGGTGGTCCAGCAGGTCCATCGTGATAGGTAGGGCGGCGATTGCCATGCGCGGACCATAAACGGGGTCGTCTGCGAACTTCTCCACACCGGCGAAGACCTGTGACCAGATTTCGGCACGCTCGGGGTCGCTGAGCCATTTGTCGGTGTTATGCGGATAGCAGTTGTCCAGGCATTCCGGATGGCGTGCGGAGGCCGCAGTCACGCCGTCCAGGTATGCATAGACATACGGTGCGGCGGGGCCATAGTGGTGGTCCACGAACTCATGGATCAGCGCCTGGCCGTCGAGGTCGGGGTTCCAGAGAAGCCGGCTGACGACGTAGGCACGCAGGTCGGTGAGGTCGGCGGCCCGTCCGCAGTGGTTGAAGGATCCTTGCTCGAAGATGGAGATTGCGTTGTTGTCGCGGAAGAACCGTAGGTCCTGGTCGAGGAAGGTCCAGTTGGGGTGCGGGAGGTAGTATCTGGCGAAGTCGGTGACATAGTTCCAGATCATGGTGTGCTTGGCAATTGGCTGCCAGGCTTTGATTTCCTCGGCCAGCATGGCGTTGCGCGGAGAGTCCACGGGAGCGAGGCCTGCGGCCTCGATGGTACAATATCGGATGGCGACATTGTCCAGTGGACGGATGGTCTTGGGCGGCTGGCGGGTGTATGTGTACGCGAGTGTTTCGACGAAGACATTCGGGAACTCCTCGGCGACAACGGCGGCGACCTCGTTCACGCAGTCCAAAAGCAGGTCGGTCTCGTTGCCGTGTTTTTTTATAAATGATTTGCATTCACGGCATTGGCAGGGATGAGTATTGTCGTTTTGCGAGACGGAGATGAAGTGACAATTCGGGTTTTCTTTGATTTTTTCGAGTACGACCTTGATGAGTTCAGCACGCATCTCGCGGTTGGTGAGGCACATCTGGAACTGCGGGCCGCCCAGGCGAACGCCATGCCACAGGCTGTACCATTCGGGATGGGCCTTGTAGTATTTGTCAGCAGGGAGGAACTGCTCAAAGGTATGACACCAGCCGATCAGACCGTTGAAGCCTCCCCATTCCTCGGCTGATGGCACATAGAAGTAATTGTTGCGCATCTTGGCCGCAAAGTCCGGGTGTTCATTGTTGATGGTCGTATAGGCAGCGGAGCGCTGGAAGAAAGGCGAGGCGTAGCGTACGGAGGTACCATCGGGAGGCAGCCGGAAGGGAGACTGCACGGGAACCAACTCGTCATCCGCCGTGAAGAATCTCACTCCGTATTCGCGTTCCAGGAACTCATAGATGGCATAGAGGGTGCCGCGCGGAGCGTCACCGGCCAGCCAGACTTCGCCGTCCTTCACGCAATACAGCACTTCGTCGGGGCGGAGTTCACTCCAGCTGTCCAGGCCAAAGACCGCCAAGGCCTCTGGAGTCTGACCGACATGGAAAGTCGCGGCGATTTCGGAGTCTCCTGAAATGGCCGCGAGGTATTTATGGAGTTCCCGCGCGGCGGTCTGAACGGCGGCAGGCGCCGCTGGCGCAACGGATATATTTGCAATAAGCGACTGCAATGTAATGAATAATGAAATAACGGCAAGAACGCTGAAAATCCTACGTGTAGGAAAGGCATTGAAAAACTTAGAGTCCATGTGATTCTGCGAGCTGTTGTTGGAATCTTCGCGGATGCCTGCCAACTTGTCATTGGCGGCTAGGGGGGGGGACGAGGGGAGACCAGGAAGAAATGGAGAAAGGCACGATGGCAATATGACGAAGAAAAAGACCATTGCCGCTTTTTAAAATATAGCCTCGTTTGTCATAGGAAGAGTTGCGGCACGGATTTCTTTTGAAATTTGTCCTGCTGCGTTCACGCAAAGGATTATATTATGAAACGTTGCCAGCGAAATGAATTCCCTTCTGGATGGTTCGTTTTTGTGATGCCCATTTCGCTGATTCAGTAATGTGCTGACTCCAAGGCTTCGCGCCGAGGAAGAAGGCAGGCGATTTGGACAAGTGCGTGTTGCGTGCGGCGAGGGCGCCTTTTCAGCAAGGGCGACCTGGTCTCAACAAAAACGCCGACAGTTTTTTAGAACGCCCCGTCTTCCTCTATGGGAAGCACGGGGCGTTTTTCATACGATTTCACTAAACCGCCAAGACGAGGCGCCGGAGTGAACCGGATGGCCAACTTTAACCTTTCTCTTTTCAACTTTTAATTCCTATGGAGACTCGTGTAGCCTTGATAGGCATCATCGTCGAGGAGCCTTCTTCGGTGGCACCGCTCAATGCGCTGCTGCATGAATATAGCGAATTCGTCATCGGGCGGATGGGCATTCCGTACAAGCCACGGAACATCTCGGTCATCAGCGTGACGTTGGATGCACCGCAGGATGTCATCAGCTCGCTCTCCGGCAAACTGGGGATGCTTCCTGGCGTGACCGCCAAGGCACTGATGACGAAAGTTCGGGATTAATTAATGATTTAATTTCTTTGTAAAAAATAAGTTAACTGTAATAAATCATGCTGTACAACCCTGCTTCCCATAAAGCCGAAGAGTTCATCAACCACGAAGAAGTGCTTGCCTCGCTGGACTACGCCGAAAAGAACAAGCACAATGTCGAGCTGATCGACCAGATCATTGCAAAGGCAAAATTGCTCAAGGGGCTGAGCCACCGCGAGGCGGCGGTGCTGCTGGACTGTGACATCCCGGAGAAGAACCAGGAAATCTTCGCGCTGGCGGAACAGATCAAGAAGGACTTCTACGGCAACCGCATTGTCCTCTTTGCGCCGCTGTATCTCTCCAACTACTGTGTGAACGGCTGCGTGTATTGTCCTTACCACCTGAAGAACAAGCATATCGTGCGCAAGAAGCTGACGCAGGACGAAATCCGCAAGGAAGTGATTGCGCTGCAGGACATGGGCCACAAGCGTTTGGCGATTGAGAGCGGCGAGCATCCGGTGGAGAACCCCATCGAGTATATCCTGGAGTCCATCAAGACCATCTACAGCGTGAAGCACAAGAACGGCTCCATCCGCCGCGTGAACGTGAACATCGCGGCCACCACGGTGGAGAACTACCGCAAGCTCAAGGACGCCGGCATCGGCACCTACATCCTCTTCCAGGAGACCTACCACAAGGAGAGCTACGAACAGCTCCACCCGACCGGCCCGAAGCACGACTACTGCTACCACACCGAGGCGATGGACCGCGCGATGGAGGGCGGCATCGACGACGTGGGGCTGGGCGTGCTCTTTGGCCTGGAGCGCTACCGCTACGAGTTCTCCGCGTTGCTGATGCACGCAGAACACCTGGAGGCCGCCTTCGGCGTCGGTCCACACACCATCTCCGTACCGCGCATCCGTGCGGCGGACGATATTGATCCCGCCAGCTTCAAGAACGGCATCGACGATGACCAGTTCGCCAAAATCGTGGCCTGCATCCGCATCGCGGTGCCCTACACGGGAATGATTGTCTCCACGCGCGAGAGCCAGAAAACGCGCGAGCGAGTGCTGCACCTGGGCATCTCACAGATTTCCGGCGGCTCGAAGACCAGTGTCGGCGGCTATGCGGACGACGTGCCGGACGCGGAGGAATCCGCGCAGTTCGACGTCAACGACCGTCGTACCTTGGATGATGTCACGCGCTGGCTGATGCAGATGGGCTACATCCCCAGCTTCTGCACGGCATGCTACCGCGCTGGCCGCACAGGTGACCGCTTCATGTCGCTCTGCAAAGCTGGCAAGATCCAGGACTGCTGTCATCCGAATGCCTTGATGACTCTCAAGGAATATCTCATGGACTATGCGACGCCCGAGACGCGTGCCATCGGCGAGGCGCTCATCGAGAAGGAGTTGGCCAATGTCAAGAGCGACAAGGTACGCGAGATTACACGCCAACACCTGGCCGAAATTGCAAATGGCCAGCGCGATTTCCGCTTTTAAATTAGTCGGCGGTCTTCGAGAATGGGAGTCAAATGCCTTTCTTCTGCGGCTTTGACTCCCATTTTCCACATGTAAAATCTTTTTGCGTTGATATTGTGAATCACTAGTGTCCCATAAAAATCAAAAACAGGCACTTGAATCTAACTAAAAATCAAGGAATTACGTAGTAATTTTCGTGCGTACCGATTTGAACGAGTATCTTTGCAGCCAGGACGGAGGCTGCAATGAACAAGGACAAATACGTTTTCGCACAAATGACAGAGCATCTTGACTACCTCAAATTCAGACGCCTTGTCGGGAAGTACAGCGGCGATTCCTATGTGAAGCACTTCACATGCTGGAACCAGCTG
>JAFPYX010000035.1 GCA_017417585.1 Victivallales bacterium | reverse complement strand
TTCCACCGGCCATCGAGGTCGAGCGTTTGGACTCCCGTGAAGTTCGTGGTCCATTCGCCGCGCAGCGGAATGGTGTCGAGGGGATCGAACCCGAGGTTGGCGACGTATGCGATGCGCTGTTTCCCCTGGAAACCGTAGCGGAGGAGAAGCTCGGCATCCTCGGTGTAATAGAGGCCGAGGGGATTGAGCTTATTCAGAAAGTCGATCAGCTGTGCCTTGCGGATTTCGTGCATCCACGCGGCGCACGCGAATCCCGTATCCCCAAAATTCGTGGAGCGGGCCATCGTGATGACGTGCTGCCCAAAGCAGTTGACGGTGTGGAGCGCGGCGGGTGCGATCGTCTGAGGCGGCTGGTCCGGCTGCAGGGCGGGCGTGGCGAATGCGGACAGTTGCTCGAAGACTTTCGGCTGGAAGGCGTTTTCCTTGGGGAGCGGCAACAGATGGCGGCACTCGGTGCCACTTCCCCTGATTTTCCTTCCGTTCCAGATTTCAAGGGCCACGGGAGACATCTCTTTGGCGACTTGGCAACCCAGCCAGTCGGCGTGTCCCTGTTCCGTGAGCGCGAGGGCGGCATCGCCGTCCACCAGCACCGCCGAGGTACGGAAGATCGTTTCCAGTTGTTTGGCAGGTAGTTCCTGGATTTGCCGCGCGGTCAGGGCATTGCAGGAAGCGCCGTCGGAGGTGAAGGTGAAGGGGATTCCCATCCGTCCGAAAATGAACTCCCAACTGTTGACCGTGGATTGCTTGTTCGGGAAGTCGAAGACGCCCTCGGTGGCGACGGGGACGCCTGGGCCCGCCCAGGAAACATCCATCTTCCGCAATGCCTGGAGCTGTCCCTTGTGTTTCCGCAACACGTTGCGGTACGCCAGGCCGCTGGCAAATACGTCGCTGTTCTGGACGCTTGTAATCCACAGGGAACCGCCCTTGCATCCCTCCAGATAGGAAAGCACGATATGCTGCAGCAACGAGTAGGCGCTCATCGAATAGCGGTTGTGCGGAGCCGTGTCCGTTTCGCTCAGGATGTGGAACTGATTGCCGAACAGGACCATCTGCCCGGCGGTCTTGCGGAGCCACTCGGGGACATCCCGTTGCCTGTCCGACAGATATCTGCCATTGTTGACGCGCACCATCGGATGGCCCGTCTTCCCTGCCAGGATTTCCGCGAACTTGCCGTAGTACCTCGCCTCCTGGACGCAGGCGAACAGGCCGCAATGGATGTCGGGGGAGATGTCGTCAATTGCCTTGCGCACGCCGCGGAAGTAGTTCTCCATCGTCTGCCGCAGCAGCTCGTCGTACTGGTGCGCGAGC
Organism: Victivallales bacterium; assembly: GCA_017417585.1. GTDB lineage: Bacteria > Verrucomicrobiota > Lentisphaeria > Oligosphaerales > Oligosphaeraceae > RGIG1601. The sequence continues at coordinate 1,768 of JAFPYX010000035.1, read as the reverse complement.
GCGGTGTCCTTGAACACGAGTTTGCGGAGCTCCTCGGACGAATACTTGGTGGAATGGAGGCGATTGAAACGGTCGACGTGCAGAGGGCAGAAGCACCCCTGACGGAGAGTCAGCAGGCGCGCGTCGTCGTCCACAATGAAGAAGTCGGGCATCTCCTGCCCCAGTTTGCGGATGTTCTGCCCAATGTATTCGCAGAACTTCTCGTCTTCGGGACAAAAGAAGGCACTTACCTTTCCATTGCGCCCCAGGATGATTTTCTGGAATGGGGAAGGCATGGTGCTAGACCCTCCGTGCCCCATCGTCGCGTAGAGCAGGATGCCCGTCGGGATGCCGCTTCCCTCCAGGTGTTTTCGGAGCGCGCGGAACATCTCCGCGAAAGCGTCCGCCTTGTTGATCGGGGGATCGCCCCTCGGCACAATGGGGCAACTCAAAGCCACGGAATCGATGAGGCCGTCACGGAACAGCTCCCTGGCATCACGGCTGAGGGTCTCCACGTCCTCTATGAAAGGCGGCACGCCAAGCACCATTCCATAGTTGTAGAAGCCGCCGGCCACTCCTGGCATCCATGCGAATCCAGCCAGAAGAACCGCCAGCAAACGGCTGCTACTTCTGCATCGCCGCAAGCCTTCTGGCCGTGACGAGGCCCATGCTTCAGTGTGATGCAAAGAATATGATGTCGTGAACAAGGTTGTTGACCCACTGGTTGTATTTGCGAACCGAGACGTTGCTCTGGACTAGGCGAACGGAAAATGACTGTTCGCTGTTCGGAACGACATCTACAACCACCAGACTATCCCTCTTTTGGAACGTGCAGCGAATCGTGCCATCTTCCTGCTTCTGCGGCAGCCACCCCCGCCTTGCCGTCGCCGACGCGATCGCTGCAGGGAGGGTGTGCCCTGGGGCCAGTATTACGCTGACATTCTCAGCCTGGATTGGAACCTCAGCTGACATGCAGCCGATGATACCATATCCCATTCCCATGCAGATCGCGATTGCCAAGAACCGTTTGATGTTCATTTTGTCCTCATTCTTAAGATAATTTACGACGCCGGTATTATACCATAATTCCCCGACCGCCGCAGGACGTGTTCACCCCGCCGCCTTCGCGCGCTGCTGCTTCTGCATCGCCGCAAGACTCCTGGTCTTGACGAGTCCCATGACCTCACCTCTCGCGCGGCAGTGTCAACGGGTCTTGCTTCGACATACCCTCACTTCTCATGGCGGCGCGTGGGGGAGTAGGGGCAGCCCGCGCCGTTGGACGTCGAGCCGCACCAGATGCACTTGTTGCCGCCTGGGCCGTGCCGGTGAATCCGATCCGGGCCATACGCGCATCCGTGCCCGTAGCTCGACGAACCGCACCATTCGCAGTGCTTCTCGTCGTCCCGATGCTCGTGAATCCGGCTTGAACCGTACGCGCATCCGTGCCCGTAGCTCGTCGAACCGCAATGTCTGCATTTTGTCGCCATGTCAGTTTTCCTTTCGTCAAGTATTATACCAAACAAATTCTCATCGCGCCATGCCCCATCGCGCGCTGCTGCTTTCGCATCGCCGCAAGCCTTCTGGTCTTGACGAGTCCCATGGAATCACCTCTCGCGCCGCTGTATCAGCGCTACCATATCAACGGGGGCTGCAGCTGCGTCGCTTGTTGCCTTTCTGTGACATGGCCATGACTACTCCACCACTCCTACTCGTGGAGTAGGGCGGAGCGTCCCTTGCCGGGTACGCCCGCCCCCTCATCAAACCGTACGTGCGGTTTTCCCGCATACGG
>JAFPYX010000034.1 GCA_017417585.1 Victivallales bacterium | reverse complement strand
GGGCTTTCCCTTGTCGTAGTCAGCCATCTTCATCGCGTCCTTGACGCTGTCGGGGATGTTGTTTTCCCCGCCGAACAACTTGGCGATGGAGTCCCTGAAGATGGTTCGGGTATAGTTGTTGGCTTCCTTTGCCGCGGAGGAACGGATCAGCTTGCTGAACCAGTTTTCCGTCGTGCCGGTGATGGAATGCGGCTTGCCATCGGGAACGAGAGGGGCAGTGGTGGTTTGGGCTATGCTGCCAGCCTTTGATGTCTGCGCAAACTCCACGAATTGCTGGAATTGGGCATTCGTGAAGAGATCTTGGTTGTTGATTCCGAGTGGCATGAGGCACCTCCGATGATGAACGATAGTTTCTTCCCTACACTTCCAACCATCAGCCAGAAACGCGGAAACCCATTTTATTATAATGTTTTTTCGCCTGTCTGCAAACTCCTTCGGTCCATTTTCTTGCTTTCCGGTCCTTTTTCCGGTGGCATTCCGTTCCGCCCGCCTGGCGTCCGGGCGCCATGAGATGCGTCCGGGGGAGCTGTCCGGCTCGCGGCAGGAGCCGCGCGTCCTGCGCCTCGTCCGCATGGCAGGCATCCTGGGGATGGCGCACTTCTGGACTTTGCATGGCCGAATGCGCATCGCGGATTTTCGGGCGGCGCTTTTCGAAAGGCAATTTGACGAGCCAATTGCAAAACCGCCACTGACGTTTCTCCATCGGCGCAGATCAAAAATCTCTCGCGCAAAGGAAAATCCGCGATACAGTATTATAGTATTGGCACATAAGAGGCACAATGCCTCTTTCCATGACCATTGTCCTGGAACATCTCTGCCAGCCTCTGGAGGAGGCGATTCTGGAGAAGGAGCATCAACACTGAAGGAACAACTGGTGACTATCCATGCTTGGACACGATAGCGTAAACAACTCAAACAGATATCTCTCGCCGCTCGATGTCTGGGCAATGGCCTTTGGATGCATGGTCGGCTGGGGTTCCTTTGTCATGCCGAGCAGCACCTTCCTGCCGCTGGCGGGACCGGCGGGAACCATCATCGCGATGGCCATCGGGCTGGCCATCATGCTGGTGATCGGCTACTGCGTCTCCTTCCTGATGATGCGCACGACGCGGACCGGTGGCATCTATTCCTACACCAAGGAGGCGTTTGGCCGGGACCACGCGTTCCTGTGCTCGTGGTTCCTCTGCCTTTCCTATCTGACCATCGTCTTCCTCAATGGCACGGCGCTTTTCCTCGTGTTTCGCACCCTCATGGGCGACCGAGCCCACGTCGGTTTCCACTACACCATTGTCGGCAATCCCGTCTATCTCAATGAAGTGCTCATGTCGGTGGCGGCGCTGGTGGGAGTGGGATTGCTCTTTCTGATGTCGCGGAACTCCGTGCGACGGCTTTCCACGGTGCTGGCCGTATTGTTGCTGGTTGGCATGGCCACCACGGCCATCGTCTGCCTCCCCAAGGTGTTTTCCCGCGAAATCTTCGGCTCCTTCGGCTATGAGAACGTGAACCAGGGCTTCGCCATCTTCAGCCTGGTCATCCTGGCGCCATGGGCCTTCGTCGGCTTTGAAGTCATCACCTTGGACACGGCACATTTCAAGTTCCCGGTCAAGAAGACGGCCAGGGTGGTCACCAGTTCGATTGTCGTCGCCGCATTGGCCTATACTTCCATGGCCATCGTCAGCGCATCCGTGGTTCCGGACGGCTATTCCAGCTGGCAGAGCTACTTCCAGGATCTCGGAAACTTGCGCGGAATCATCTCCCTGCCCACCTTCTACGCGGCCAAGTCCGCAATGGGCACCTTCGGCATCACGGTCATCTCCATCGCGGCCCTGGCGGCCATCCTGACCGGCATCATCGGCGCCTATCGTGCCATCCTGCACATGCTCAACATCATGGCCGAGGACAAGATCCTCGCGAGCATCTTCACCAAGACGAAATACTGCATTCTCTTCATCATGACGCTGTCCATCCTGATTTCCCTGGTGGGCAGAAACACGCTGAACTGGTTCGTTGACCTGACCTCCTTCGGAGCCATCGTCGCCTACGGCTACACCTGCGCCGCGGCATACAAGCTCGCCAGGCTCGAGGCCAATAGGAAAATCATGACGGCTGGCATCCTGGGGACGATCATCTCCATCGTCTTCGGCATCGTCCAGCTGGTGCCGCGCCTGGTGGTTCTGGACACCATGTCCGGCGAGTCGTTCCTGCTGCTCTCGCTGTGGTGCCTGCTCGGCTTCGTCTTCTACTGGCATACGGTCAAGCAGAGTACGCTCACGGACTACAGCGGCCTGTCCGCCTCCGGCGTCATCCTGTTCGCGCTGCTGGTCTATACCGCGCTGATGTGGATGGGCAAGCTGCTCTGGGCGCAATCCACGCTGGAGAGCCTTCATTCCGCCTTGCGCGTCGGCGGCATTGTGCTGCTGCTGATCATCCTGGTCGGCTTCATCGTGATGATCTATATCCAGAACCTAGTGCGGAAGCTGCACGAATCGAAGGAGCGCGAGAAGATCCGCGTTGTGGAGGGAAGCCTGGCCAAGAGCCAGTTCCTCTTCAACATTTCCCATGACCTCCGCACCCCGATGAACGCGATTATCGGCTATACGACGCTGGCGCAGAAGGAGCCCCCCGAGATGCAGCGGAGCTATCTTTCGAAGATTGAGAAATCCAGCCGCAAGTTGCTGCGGCTTATCAATGACATCCTCGAGATGAGTCGGATCGATACCGGGCAGCTACAGCCGGAGTTCAATCCGACGGACTTGTGCCTGCTCCTGGAGGAACAGGGCGCACTTTTCGCTCCCCAGATGCGGCAGAAGCGGATTGATTTCGCCGTGCATACCTCGCAAGTGCGAAACCGCCACGTCTGGTGCGACAAGACCAGCCTGAACCGCGTACTCCTGAATCTCGTTGCCAATGCCTACAAATACACGCCGCAGGGCGGAACCATCTCCGCCGCCATCTACGAGGGCGACAGTGGCGAAAACGGATATGGCTCGTATGAAATCCGCGTGAAGGACAGCGGCATCGGCATGACCAAGGAGGCGGTCGCCAAGATTTTCAATGCCTTCGATCGCGAGCGTACTGCGAGCGCCAGTGACGGGGATGGCACGGGGCTGGAACTGGCCATCACGAAGAAGCTGGTCAATCTGATGGGCGGGTCCATCGAGGTTTTCACTTCGCCCGGCAACGGCACGGAATTTGTCATCCACCTCAAGTTCCGCCTCGCCGCCGCGAAGGACATGAAGAAGGAGAAGGTCGCCGGGCTGAAACCGGGCGAGGCGTTCGACTTCGCCGACAAGCGTCTGCTGCTGGTGGAGGACAACGCGGGCAATCTTGAGCTCGCCCAGCTGCTCCTGAAGCAGGCGGGCTTCCAGGTGGACACTGCGGAAAACGGCAAGATTGCCGTGGAGAAGGTGACTGCCTCCCGCCCCGGCGATTATGACGCCATCCTCATGGACCTTCAGATGCCGATCATGGACGGCTATGCCGCCACGCGGGAAATCCGCTCCCTGCCGGAGCCGTGGCAGTGCGACATTCCCATCCTAGGCATGACCTCCAATGCCCTTTCCGAGGATCTCAAGGCTGTGGAGGAGGCAGGAATGCAGGCGCGCATCGCCAAGCCTATTGACATCAGTATCCTGAAGAAGGAACTAAAGGAGATTTGGGGAACCACGAGCAAGTAGTCTGAGTTGGTCTTCCAGACGGCATTTTGAGCTGGCCACTGCTTCTGGCACATGAAAGCGATTGTCTTTTCGTGAATGAGCAGAGAATTTTCCAATGTTTCGTTTCCTGACGCAGGGGACGACAGTAGATGCGACGATGTGAACCGCACCATCGTCCTCTCCGATTTGGCGGAAACGGCCATGGGCGGCAAGACCGGGTACCACCAGTCCACGGCCGAAGTCGGCTCCAGGCAGGAGAAGCATGAGGTCGAAGATTTCATTGGCGGGATGAACATCAGCCCGTACATCAGCTCCGAGCTGGATGTCACTGCGGATCTGGTGTCCCCGCTGGAAGAGGTCAACGAGAAATACGCCCTGCTGGACGCCATCGGCAAGGGCGGCACCGCGACGGTCTACGTCGCCCGCGACCGCAACCTTCGGCGGCTGGTCGCCGTCAAGTCCCTGCGGCAGGGCGTCAAGGACTATTCGATGTACCTGAAGTTCTTCGTGGCGGAGGCCAAGGTGACTGCGCAGCTGGACCATCCAGGCATCATCCCGATCCATGGCCTGGCCCATGACGACAAGGGCGGCGTCTATCTGATCATGAAGCTGGTCAACGGGAAGACCCTGCACGATTATTTGCGGAACCTCTCGATGAACTACCGGATGCGCGGAGTCGATGCGTTCGACGAAGACATGGAACTCCGCAAGCGCCTGGAGCTCTTCCTGCGCGTCCTCGACACGATCAAATACGCCCATCACCGCAGGGTAATCCATCGTGACCTCAAGCCGGAGAACATCATGATCGGAGAGTTCATGGAGGTCTTTGTGATGGACTGGGGACTGGCGAAGGTCTTGCCGCCCCCCGGCAGCCCGCCGGAGCCTCCGGAGCCCCTTTCCGGGACGACGCGGTATTTCCCGCCCGAGGTGCTGGCCGGCACGCGCGACGACCCCAGGTCGGACATCTTCACCCTCGGCCTGATCCTGCAGGAAATCGTGACGCTTCAGCATGCCTTCAACGGGACGGACGACAAGGAAATCCTGGCAAACATCCGTTCCGGCAATCTCGCGCCCATCGAACACCTCTATCATCGGAAAATCGACAAATACCTCCGCGCCATCATCCAAAAGGCGACCGCCTACAGCCTGGACGAACGCTACCAGGACGTGGGGGACCTGGCGGAAGACCTTCGGCGATACATGGGCGGTCTTTCCATCTCCATCAAGCCGGATACGATGTGGGACTGGCTGCGGCGGAAGTTCTTCGGCCGCCGCAACTAGTGCCTGCCTAGCATGGACCGGGCCAATCATTGCCCCGGAAAACTCCGCGCCATCCCGGCGGGTTGCGGGAAGGAACGGAGTAAAAACGGCGGCCATGCATTGCAAATCCCAATTTCAGGTTTACATTGGGAAAAAATCGCCGAACGAACTTGGGCGAAATCGCCGAATTTCCCGGCGTCAAAGGGGAAAAGGCAATTTTGCAATTGCCTTGATCGGACGGTGCAATCTTAATATCGCATTGCTGAAATTATTCTGCCATCTCACACTTTTCCGGCGGAATGTTTTGTTATGGGAAATTGCAATTTGTCTCCTGTTTTCACAAAACCACGACTATGACCTATCGCTTTGCTCACGTTTTCTTCTTTTCCCTGGTCATTCTGACCCTCGCGGCCTTTGCGTCCACGCCGATTCTCACCCCGGAGACCGAGGTCAAGCTGCGGACCCCGGCGACGGACACGATGGAGTTCCAGACGAAGCTGGTCTCCTTGGAGGATGGCCTCGGCCTGCGCTTCACCACGCCGAAATACCCCGGCAGCGGCGAAGAGTGGCCGGCCTTCGAGTTCAAGCCCGCCGTGACCGACTGGTCGGACTACGAGCGCCTGGTCATAGATCTGGTGAACGCCTCGGCGGAGGCGGTTGACTTCAGCATCTATGTCTCGGACTCGAAGACGCCCTTCCGCAAGAGCCTTCTGACCAGCCCGCCGGCCGTGCCTTCGCAGGGCATCGCCCGAATTGAAATTCCGGTTGCGGAGCTCAACTACTATGTGAATCCCAAGGACATCGCGATTGTCCACTTCTTCACGCAGCGGCCGACTTCCGACGTGGAGCTCTACGTATCGGGGCAGGTGCTGCTGCGCCGCGGCGAGCCGCTTCCGGAGTATCCCGCGTCCTACCGCGATGCACTCAAGCCACTGGTCGCCAAGGTCATGGATGACTACGCCGCGCTGCTCCAGCAGCGCTACGAGGAGTTCTCCGCCACGGCGGACGAGGCGCTCCAGGCGCGGCTGGATGCGGCGTTGCCCAAGCTGCAGAGCCGCATCCAGAGTCTCCGCGAGGAGCTGGACACTGCGGCGCTGGACCAGTCGCGCTACCGCGAGTGCCTGATCGAGGCCGAGATGGCCGCGCTGGCCATCCGCCGCGAGCCCAGCGTGCTGGCTCTGGAGCGTTCCGCCGAGGCCGCCGGAACCGCCACGGAGGCGCTGCTGGTCGGCGTGGCGGGCGGCGACGTGCGGCTCTTCCCGCGCGACATGCCAGTCGAGGCGGCGGGCCGGAAGGAAATCGACATCTCACTTGCCCGCAATGAGTTCGAGAATTTCCAGGTGGCGGTGTATGCCAAGCGGCCCCTGAAGAACGTCGCCGTGAGCGTCAGCGATTTGGCGGGCGATGAGGGCGCGTACATCCCCTCGGAGGGCGTTACGGCGCAGGTCACCGGCTTTGTGCTGACGCGGTGGCGTCCCGAAAACAATCCGGAGTATGTCGGCTGGTATCCGGACCCCATCCTGAATTTCCAGCACTCCTGCGACGTGGCGGCCGAAGAGCTCCAGAGCTTCTGGGTGCGCATCTACGCGCCGCGCTTCCAGCGACCCGGACTCTACCGCGGAAGCGTGACCGTCACCGCCGACGGGCAGGCGCCGATGACGCTTCCCCTGAACGTGCGGGTGCGCACCTTCACTTTGCCCGACCACTCGCCCATGCCCACCGCGATTTCCTTCAGCACGCCGCGGCAGTTCTGGGGCAAGGATGAACTCTGGGCGCGCCGCAAGTTCGAGTATGCGGACTTCCTGGCCGACTACAAGATGGACTACGACCACCTCTACCGCCGCGAGGCGCCGGACTGGGAGGTCGTGGAGCATCTTCACCGCCAGGGGCGGCTGGTCGCCTTCAACCTCGGCAATGTCTTCAACAGCGGGATGGACGAGGCGCGCTTCGACGAGCAGATGGCCGAGACCATCGCGCGCCTGATGCCCGCCTACGAGAAGGCCAAGGCGCTCGGGCTGCTGGACTACGCGTACATCTACGGCTTCGACGAGCAGTCCGACGGCCAGTTCGCCCTGCTGGAGCGCTGCGCCAAAGCGCTCAAGGAGGCTTTCCCCGGCGTGATTACCATGACCACTACCTACGACCACAGCTTCGGGCAGGAGACGGTCATCAAGTCCATCGACGCCTGGTGCCCGCAAACCCCGAAGTTCGATCCTGCGAAGGTCGCCGCCGCCCGCGCGAACGGCCGCTACGTCTGGTGGTACATCTGCGTGAGCCCCAACCCGCCCTACGCCAACTGGTTCGTGGAGAGCCCCGCGATCGAGGCGCGGCTGCTCCAGGGCGCGATGGCCGCCAAATACCAGCCCGACGGCTTCCTCTACTACGCGCTGGACATCTGGAACCAGAACACCGGCATCGACCAGGGGCCCTACACCACCTGGAATCCCGTCGCCTTCCGGACCTGGCACGGCGACGGCTCGATCTTCTACTGCGACAAGGAGTGCCATCCGCTGCCGTCGATCCGGCTGGAGAATTACCGCGACGGCATGGAGGATTTCGCCTACGCCTGTCTGCTCAAGGAGGCCATCCTGACCGCCGAGCGCCTTACCAAACGTTCGGATGCCCTGGAGAATTGGATTGACCAGGCGCGGATTGCGTTGCACGTGCCCGAAGAGCTGGTCAAGGACATGGCCTCGTACTCCCGCGACCCCGCGCTGCTCCACGCCTGGCGCGACGGCGTGGCCGAGGCGCTCGACGCCTGCGGTTTTGCCGCCGCCCTCAATCCCTGGTCCAGCCCGGAAAAAACCTTTGGCGTGCGCGGCTTCCAGGAAATGCGCCCGCAGTTCTTTAAATAAGGATATATGGAAAAGACCATTCTTCTGATGGCGCAGGACGCCAGGGCGGCGCGGAATGCCCTGGCGACGGCCTCCGGCGCGGCGCGGCAGGATGCCCTGAACCGCATGGCGGAGAAGCTGCTGGCAGTCAAGGAGGAGCTCTTCGCCGCGAACACCGAGGACCTGGCGGCCGCGCCGGAACTCTCGCCCGCTTTCCGCAAGCGACTGCAAATCAGCGAGAAAATCTTCACCTATATGCTCAACCGCCTGCGCGAGGCGGCGGCACTGCCGGATCCGGTGGGGCGGGTGCTCGAGGGACGCACGATGCCCAACGGCCTGCAGGTCAGCCGCGTCGCCGTGCCGATTGGCGTAATCGCCATCATCTACGAGGCACGGCCCAACGTGACGACGGACGCGGCGGCGGTGGCGCTCAAGAGCGGCAACGCGGTCATCCTCAAGGGCGGTTCGGAGTCCATCCGCACCAACTGCGTGCTGGCCAAGGCGATGCGCGAGGCTCTGGTGGAGGCCGGATTGCCCGCCGACGCCGTGCAGCTGATCGAGCGCACCGACCACGGCGCAGTTAAGGAACTTCTTCAGCAGGACAAGCTTGTGGATTTGGTGATACCGCGCGGCGGCAAGCAGCTCATCCGCGCGGTCTCCGAGGGCACGCGGATTCCCGTGCTCAAGCACTACGACGGCATCTGCCACCAATATGTCGCGGCCGACGCGGATGTCGCGATGGCGACCGCGCTGGTGGTCAACTCGAAATGCCAGCGCGTGGAGGTCTACAATGCCCTGGAGACGCTGCTGGTGGAAGCGGCCGGCGCCGAGCGGCTGCTGCCGCCTATCGCGGCGGCGCTGCGCACACAGGGCGTGGAACTGCGAGGATGCGAGGCGACCCGCCGCTTCCTTCCCGACTGCCTTCCCGCGACCGACGAGGACTGGGACACCGAATATCTTGCGCCAATTCTCTCCATCCGAGTGGTTTCCGATATCGACGAGGCAATCCGGCACATCACGGAACACGGCTCCGGGCACACGGACGGCATCATCACCTCCAGCCTGGAGCTGGCGCGGCGCTTCACCGCCGCCGTGGACTCCGCCTCCGTGCTGGTCAACGCCTCCACGCGGCTCTCCGGCGGCGGAGACTACGGCATGGGCGCGGTCGTGGGCATCAGCACCGACCGCCTGCACGCCCGCGGGCCGGTCGGTCCCGCGGAGCTTTGCACCTACAAGTGGATTGCCGTCGGCAACGGAACTCTCCGGAATTGACGCGGCCTCATTTACGGATAGACTTCGTGTTCGGCGGCGGCCTTGGCCATCCGTTCGCGTACATATTGTTTCAAGGCGAAGGCGGAGGAGAAGCTGCGGGCGGTCTCCGGCGAGATAGGCGGCAGGAGGTGGAAGTGCACGTATCCGCAGCTGAGCCGAAAGTGCCGCGTGGGATTGTGCTCGTTGCCGGTGATGATTCCGGGGTAGAGGGGTATGCGTGGACAGCCCAAAAACCATTATGTGGTGTAAACAAACGCTAATAAAATCCACAGAACACATAATTTTAATTTCTAAATGCGGTTGCGGTATTATAGTATGAAGTAGTTTTCAACTTTTTTGCCCCGGCTGGTGTGCCAATAGTGATGCATCGAATTTGCTTAGCGAATTAACAGTATGATTTCCGAAAAATGGTTTTCTGTGGATGAGATATCGTCCTACTTGTCAGTTCGTCGCGAGACGGTTTATCGTTGGATAAAGAACAGGAATCTTCCTGCTCATAAAATCGGAACGGTATATAAAGCCCGTCTTGCAGATATTGATGCTTGGATTATCCACAATACTGTTAACCCTCCTTTATTAGAGGAGGATTCGGAAATGAAAAGATTACTTGCCCAGCCTCCATCTGACCACTCACTTGTTGAGCAACTTCCGTTTTCGGAGATTAAAGCAAATCGACATGCAGATTTTCAGGCAATATCCCAGATTTTTGCTACGAAGGCATATTTTGCCGACGAGCGGAATCTCCTTCTGGGTGGCGACTCCCTTGAGATACTACGTGCCTTCCCCGATCGAAGCATCTCTCTTATCGTCACTGATCCGCCGTATCATACTACACAAAAATCCAATATTCTTGGCGATACTCAATTCGACACTGATGAAGAGTATTTGACTTGGTTTCAGAAGTATCTTCATCAATGGAAACGCATTTTGCGTCCCAATGGGTCGATTTATTGCTTCTGCTCAGTCGCCATGGCTGCTCGGCTAGAGGTTGCTTTCCGTAAAGAATTCAATATTCTGGGAAATCTGACCTGGACTAAACCCAATGCACCTGGCTTTGATGGTTGGAAGCAGAAAATGAACAAAGAGGCATTGCGGCAATGGTATCCCCATTCGGAACGGATTATTTTTGCGGAACCTGCTTTCTCCGGCAATCTATTCCAATCATATTTCGGCAATTTGCTGAAAGAATGGCGAACGCAAGCCAAATTGTCAATGAAAGACCTCACAGAACTTGTCGGTGCCTACGGCAAGGTAAATCATGGGGGAAGCGTTGCCAATTGGGAAGCAGGTCGCAACATTCCCAGCCAAGAGCAATACACCAAAATAGTCTCTGCATTATCCTCTTATTTGCCCAAGATTTCCTTCCCCCCATATTGCGATGTTATTCGGGCATTTCACACAAGTGGGAACGAAGAATTCACTGATATCTGGAATTTTCCCAATATCCGCCCCTATAAAGGCAAACACCCTGCGGAAAAGCCTATTGCCATGCTTGAACATATTATCCATTCTTCGTCATACCTTGAAGATATTGTTCTGGACTGCTTCTCTGGCTCCGGGTCAACGGCCATTGCTGCCCTGCGTAACAATCGTTTTGCCATTTCCATTGAATTGGATCCGAAGTGGCTGCAAAGCTCGAAGGCAATTTTCCAACAAATTGCAGCAAGCCAGTATTCTCAGTTTCCCGACAACTACAATTTGAAAAGAAATCTGGCTGAAACTTCCTTATCTTTCACCATGCAGCCTAGTATGGCATTTGCCAAGTCCATGCCATGATTTTACAAGTATCTCACTGGTCTTTCGGAGGAGCTGGTATCTTCACTCCATTCTTGAGATTGCGGTCAAGCAGTGATTTCAACCAAATCAGGGTAGGCATAATGCCCGCATCTTTTGCCACCACATTGCAATGATGGTGTCCCCAACCTAAATTATATGGGCGGTGGTTGAATTCTCCTGATCGTAATTCAACAATATGGAAAAGGCTGACCTCGGTAATAGTCAAATCTGGTATTTCGCGTCCTTCCGCCTGCGCAATACGCGTCATAAATCCTTTGCCTGAAATCGGTTCTAGGCACAATGGGCAAACCGTTTGATGAGCCGAATTGAGTATTCGTGCTTGAATGAGTTTTTCATAGTCCAGTAAGCCTGTTTCTTTGCATTTTTGCAAAATCCTTTGCTGCCGAGTGCGCGCATTATTCTGGGACATTCCTGCCTTAATCACCGCTTCCTCCGCATCAAAGCAATGCCAGTAAATCGCCTCCAATTGCAGGCGACATTGTTCGATCGTTGAGGCACTTGCATATTCATACCATCGGATACCTGCCCCCTTTGATTTAGTATCGGTAAAACCCAGGTTAATTTTACCACCATCCTCACGAGCCGTTGTGGCAGGAATCCTTGCAACGTATTGCCCACCCAAGGGGGCAATTCTGGAAGTTGCGAAATGCCATTGCCTTTTCGATGGATTATACAATTCCCATTCTTGCCGAGTTTCATAAAAATACAGGCAATTCTCTCCAAGTGTTAAATTCAACTGACGGAGTTCACTTTCTCGTTGTAATCCAAGTGGAAGTAGAACAATATATCCATTATCAAAATCAATATGCCCAAATGCGTGGATATGCTTCCATTCGTTAAGCGGAATTAATACAGTGCTATTCCGCGAAACACGGTTCTGATAGATTACATCATCGTCGGCACCGCGAGTCTGACCTGTTTTGTAGATTTTTCGGTGTAAAAGTTCTGGGAGTTTTGGCAAATTACTCATCGTCTCACGCCTCTTCGCCATTATTGTATTTTTGCTTGAATTTGTAATTCAACATGGTAATACACCAAATATAACATCTGTCGGGAGTTGTGTAACCACATTCTGTATTTTATTCACCGAAGTCCATTCGAACACGGCTCCGGGCACACGGACGGCATCATCACCTCCAGCCTGGAGCTGGCGCGGCGCTTCACCGCCGCCGTGGACTCCGCCTCCGTGCTGGTCAACGCCTCCACGCGGCTCTCCGGCGGCGGCGACTACGGCATGGGCGCGGTCGTGGGCATCAGCACCGACCGCCTGCACGCCCGCGGGCCGGTCGGTGCAGCGGAGCTATGCACCTACAAGTGGATTGCCGTCGGCAACGGAACTCTCCGGAATTAGTCATATCGCGGTTCGCGGCGAAACCACAGAAGCATCGGGATTACACCGAAACATCGACATCCGGCACAATCTGGAGTGAATAGTCGGGGTAGGCCTGCTTCATTTCCGCATAAAGTATCTGAATGGCATCGCGGGGGCGGATGTTGAAATTCAAAACCACGTCGAAACGCATTTCCTTGGCTTCGACATCCACATAGAAGCCGTGGAACTGAACCGCCCATTCGTGGGCCATGACGCGGGCGCGCACCTCCTCCTGAATTTTCGCAGCCTCGGTCTCGCCAGTGTTGCAGGCATAGACGCCAAGTCCGGCGATAAGCACACCGGTTTCCTTGAAGACTGTGGTTTCGAGCTTGCGGGTGAGCTTGTCCACCTCCTTGACGGTCATGGTGTCCGGCAGCTCCACGTGGGCAGATGCCAGGTCCTTGTTGGGACCGTAGTTGTACAGGATCAGGTCGAAGGCACCGCGCACCTCAGGCTCGCTGTTCAGGATTTGCTTGATGCGGTCGGTGGTCTCCTGGTCCGCTCGCATGCCGAGGATCTTGTTCACGGTCTCGACCATCATCCCGATGCCGGACTTGATGATGAAGAGCGAAATGGCCGCGCCGACGTATGCCTCCAGGGAGATGCCGCTGGATAAGAAAATCAACGCCGAAGCCAGGACGGAGGCGGAGAGGATGGCATCGAACATGGCGTCCGCCCCGGAGGCCGACAACGAGTCGGAGTTCACCTGCTCGCCTTTGCGCTTCACATATTTGCCCAAGACAATCTTCACGACCACCGCCACGGCGATGATGACCAGCGACACCGCGCTGTACTCCGGTTTCTCCGGGTGGAGGATTTTCTTGAGCGACTCGACCGCCGAAGTAATGCCCGCGTAGAGCACCAGGCCCGCCACAATCATCGCGCTGAGATACTCGATACGGCCGTGCCCCAGCGGATGCTTGCGGTCCGGCGACATTCCCGCCAGCTTGGTACCGACAATGGTGACGATGGACGAAAGCGCGTCGGAGAGGTTGTTCACCGCATCGAGGATGACGGCGATGGAGTTGGCACCCAGGCCGACGCCCGCCTTGAAGGCCGCCAGCAGGATGTTGGTCAAGATGCCCAGGTAGCTGGTGCGGACGATGACTTTCTCGCGGCGACTCTCCGCCGACCCCAGGTTGGACTGAGAATTGCCCATTGCATTCAAATTGCTGAAATTAAATTTATTATAAAATTATCCACCCATGGACGAGCATGGGGGATAACTTTCCGCAATTCTTGCGTTGCAGCCCATTTTGGAGCCTCAAAACTTGCAAATGCAGCATTCAAAGCTGGTCCTGCAGGAAATCGGGCGAATTTTCGCCCGCCTGCGGCCGAACACAAGAGTTTTGCGATTGCCTCAATTGTCGAAAGCGTATTTGCTCAGAAGCGGGAAGAGCTGCGGGTTGTCCTTGACGACCTTTTCGTATTTTGCGAGGTAGTCCTCGTTGGAGATATTTTCGGCATCGAGGATGAAGGTGTTGTTGATGCCTTCCTTGAGTTCCTCATTGAGTGCCGAAAGCTGCGTGGCGCGTTCGCCCCTCGCGGGGATCAGCTCGGTCTCGATTTCGTCCAATTTGGCGCGGTTCCTGCAGAGTGGGTTGGTGAGTCGCTGCAGGAGGTCGGCCTCCTTGATGAGCCCTTCGCGGAGTTTCGTGGCGTCGGGGGTGAGTTCGGCGTTGGGGCCGCGGAGGAAGTCGAAGTAGAAGTCGCTGAAGGTTCGCGTGCGTCCGATGTCGAGGCAGTCGGCGGCGTTCAGGAGTTGTCCTTCGAGGGTTTTGCTTTCGGGAGTGGTGATGGTCTTGCCGCGCCACTGCACCTTGACCTTTCGGATGATGCCGCTGATTTCCTTCTCGTAGTCCTCTCCCATGGCGTCGGGGCCGAAGTTTTCCTTCATCGCCGTGATGGTTCCCTTGGAGGATGCGTCCTCCCAGTCGTCCTCTCCGAGGCCGGCGCGTCCGATGTCATGTCCGGCGATGCCGCAGAGGACCGCGTTCTTGTCCACGAAGATGCCCTGTTCCTTGAGGATGTTGCACATTGCGTTGGCGAAGAAGGAGGCGCGGATGATGTGTCCGCGCCCGTGGACGGAGAGTCCCCGTTCCGGATATTTGAGTTCCTTCTGGCGGTATGGTTCGAGGACGTTCACAAGGAACTGGCGGCGCTGCGCGGCGTTCTGCGGCATCCTGGCGGCGTTGGCGGGCGCGGGGAATTTGGGATGGCCGGGGAACTTTGCCTCGAAGGCGTCGGCGAAGGCCGGCGAGAGCGCGCGGAGGGTATTGCGCATCGAGTCCTGCACGAGGGTGAGATCTCCGGCGAAGGTGCGCGGCGCGGTGCGGTTGCGCCCGACGGTGGCGGCGAGAGCGGCGGTGTCGGCCTTCAGGAGCGTGTGGAGCGAGGAGACGGCGGTGTTGCCGGCGGTCTTCGCCGTGCTGCCCCAGTCGGCGATGGCGTCGAGCTGGCCGGACATGGCCCGCATTTCGGGCGCGTCGAGGCGGTCGAGCATGGCGGTCGCCTGCGCCTCGTCGATGGGCGGCTCGGCATTTTGCAGGAGGAGCTGGGACATGGCGGAGATGCGTTCCATCTCGACGGCGATGGAGTTCTTCCCCAGGACCGTATCGCCCTGCTTGTTGATCGGCGCCGTGAAGTCGGCCTCTGCGGCCTTGGCCACTTCCGCGAGGCGCGCCAGGGTCTGCACCGCCGTCAGCGGCGGCTGCGCCGAGGCGATTTCGCGCAGGGCATTCGCGTGTGCGGTCGCGTGCTTGTGGATGAGCCTGAGTTCCTCGACAGTCATGATTTCGGGCATTTCGCAGATGCGGGCGGCGACGGCCGTCCGCTGCGCCTCGGTCTGGAAATCCAGCTTGCCGAGTTCCTTCAGGGGCTTGTACCTTTTTTCGAGGGCCAGTTCGATGGTATCGCGCAGGCTGCTTTCCACCAATTTCTTGGCACCGAACTCGTATGGGTTGGCAAGGTGTCTGGCCAACGTGGCCTTGAAATCCTGCACCGCCGTGTCCAGGGCGCGTCCCGTCAGGGTCAGCTTCACGCCATTTGGCAGCGCCGTGAGGTAACCGTCATTTTTCGCGAGGTTCTTTATGGCGGACTCGACGGGGGCGGCCAGGATTTCGTCGCGCATGGCGTCCACGAGGCCCATGTCGAGATGCTGGGCGTTGAACTCAAATTGCTTGTCCTGAAGCTTCTGCGTCTCGTCCTTAATCTCATTGTCGGCGGCCCAGACGACCTTGACTCCGGTCTGTTGCTGGAAGGCCTTCAGCTTGGCGATGTACTCGTCGTGCTTTTCCGGCGGGACCAGGGTCAGGTCCACGCGGATTTCGGCGATGTCGCGGCTGGGGACGATGGGGCCCTGGATTTGGGCCTCGATGTACTCGGAGCCGTGGAAGATGAGTTTCGGGGCGTTGCCATTGCGGTTTTCGAGGGCGGCGCGTGCGAGGGCGTTTCCCATGACGTCGCCGAGCTGGGGCAGGAGCGCCTCGAGGTTGTCGTGGGTGACGGTGTTCTTGCGCGTTGCCTCCGTGTCTCCGAAGACGCCGATGAGGAGTCCCAGGAAATGCGTCTCCGCGTTGTTCAATTGATCGGGGTCCTGCTTGTCGTATCTCTCGATGATTTTGTAGATGGACTTTGGGATTTCGCGTTGGAGGAAGCTTTGGTGGAGGGTGAGATTTGGCGTTGCCTCCAGCTTGTCCAGCCACTTGTCGAGGTCTTTTCGTTCCTGCGAGTCGGGGTTCTGGAGCAGGTCGCGCAGTTCCTTCGGGATGCCGGTGGCGCCGTCGAGCAGGGCGAAGAGGTTGGCGCGGCGTTCCGGGGTGACCTTCACGGCGGTGGAGAGGAAGGTATCCATCAGGGTGTAGGTGGCGCGTTTGGCGACCTCGGGCTTGAGGACGATGACGGCGTTGCCATAGACGGGCGAGCCGCCTTGAAAGCCATGGGTGAGGTTCAGCGCTCCATAGACGGGTCGTTCGTCGGCGCGGACCTCGTGCTTGGAAAATTCCGGGAAAAGGGTCTTCTCGACGCTGTCGCGCTTTTCCAGGTACCCCTCGCCCTTCGACTTGATGCCCTGGTCGTTGAGATGCCAGATGTTCGCAAGCGGTTTGTCGGGTTCGGTGAAGACGGCGGTCTTGTTGGCCAGGATGCCGATGTCGATGTTGATGGTCAGTTCGGCCGCGCGCAAGACATCGCCCATCTCCTTGAGCTGGACGTTGTCGAGTTTTCGGGCCTCGAGCTTGGCAGTTTCGGCGGTGGCCTGCTTTTCGCGGTTGGTGGCGCTTTCGGAGGAGACTTCGGCGAGGATGGCGAGGTTGGTGACGCTGATGTCCTTGGGACGCGTGGTGCTTGCGTCTGCGCCGATGCCGCCGTACTCGTTGGAGAGCTTCTGGGGGAGCTGGAGATTTTCGTCGTCGAGCGTGCGGTCCTGCGGATTGGCGGCGCGGAGGTCGTCGAGGTTTGCGAGTGCGGCGCGGTTGCCGATTTCCTTGAGGAGAAGTGCCTGGAGGTCGAAGAGCCTGGAGGCGGCCATTCGCGCGTCGTCGGCATCGTCGTTGGTTCGTCCTTCGCGCATGAGGGCGGTCTGCAGGAGGTCCATTTCGGGGGAGTTGAACTTCTGGAAGATGGCGGCGAGGTCGTTGTTGGAGAGTCCCTCGATGTCCTTGGTGAACATCCAGAGCCCGTCCGTGTCCTGTTGCTGTTCGGGGGTGAGTTCTCCGAGTCTGGTCAGGCGGTCCAGGTGGGTCTGCTGGGCCTTGAGGAGGCCGAGGAGCTTTCCTGCGTCCAGCTTGCCTGGGGCGGCCAGGGTCTTGAGGGTGTCGACGGCGGTCTGGCGGATGCCCTCCTTGCCGCGGGCGATCTGCGTGGCCTTGGTGAAGCCGGCGTAGGGGACTTTGGCGGAGGTGATCTTGTCGATGCGCACCGGCGTTCCCTTGCCGATTTGGACGTGGTGGCTGCCGAAGACGCCGACGGCCGAGCCGATGCCGCGTGCTTCAAGTTCCTGCTTTACAACAAGATCTGGCTGAATAGTGAGGGCCATGGTGGTTCCTTTTTAGGCTTGGATAAAGTTGGTTGCCAGGTTGAAGGGGTGCTCGAAGTCGCCGCCCGGCGCGGAAGCCGTGTCGCTGAAGCTGCCGCTGGCGAGTCGTTCCTTCCACAGTATGACCTGGGCGAGGAAGTCGTTGATTGCCTTTTCCAGCTCCGCAGTCGATTGGAATTCCGAGAAATGCTTCCAGATCAGCAGCTTGTTGAACTGGCGATGGATGGCGAAGCCGGCGCCGCCGGTCTCCGCGAGGGAGGCTTCCAGCAATGTCCGGAAGTCCTCGGGACGGAGCCGCGAGGCGTCGGCGAGTTCGCACTGGAAGACGACGGCATTGTCCTCTTCGGCCGGCGTGAACGAGACCTCGTGGGCATCGTCGAACAGCAGGGTCACGCCGCCGTCCGCCTCAGGCACGAGGCGGCCAATGCCAATCTTGGCGGCGAGGTCGTTCAGGAGTTCTAAGGCATTCATAGATAATAAGTTGCGAAGGAAGACGAGTTTTGCCGGCCATCTCTGCTAGGACGGGAAGCAAACTAATATAGCGTGGAAATCATGCATTGCACAACTTCTTCGAGGAAAAGCGAGTTATCTCGATAACTTGCCGGAGACCAAAAAGTTGTTCATGACTGACTTTTCGGCAAGCAAACGGCATAAGTCTCCTAATTCACATAGACTTACCCCATTCTTGACACCCGCAACTTTGTCCAGCCCTTGCATGGGAAGCAAAAGCCACGTGGAAGATATTTAAACAAAATTTTAAATTCTGACTTGCAATCCTTGATTGCGCACATATAGTATTTAAAAATTTCTTTAATCGTCATGGAGGACATCATGGGAATTTCGGAGAGTTTCAAAGCCTTGTCGGATCCGCAGCGACGGGAGATTCTGGAGTTGCTGCGTGGCGGGCGCCGAAACGCGGGCGAGCTGGCGGCGGCGTTGGGAATTTCTGCGCCGGCGCTGTCGTATCATCTGCGCTTGCTGAAGCAGGCCGGCTCATTCTGGAGTACCGGGAGAAGAATTTTCTTTACTTCGAGTTGAATGTCAGTGTGTTGGACGAGATGGTCCTTTGGTTTCAAAACATGCGAGGTGAACAATGAAGCGAATTATGTCTCTAATTTTGCTGGCGGCGGTGTGGTTTGCGACATTGACTGCGGTGTACAGGAATGGAAGTGTCCCATCGGTGTACTTCCTGCCGACCGTGCTGACGGCGCTGGTCATCGCGTGGCAGTGTTTCCACTGGCGGCTGCGTAAACGCGCCAACCGGAAGGACGACACGCGCAGAGAAGTACTGGAAGAGAACAATTGTGCGGTTCTGGGCACTGTGAACCTGGTTGTTCAGGCTGGCCTGTCGGCGCTGCAGTTTTCCCTATTATACCATATATATAGTACGGCCGGGCAGACGAGCCTTGGCGGGACGGCAGGTTTCGTTCTGGCATTTTGCGGCGCAGTGCTTCTGGTGGGTGGCAATCTTCTGCCGAAGCTGCGTCCGAACCGTTATGTGGGCATCCGATTGCCGTGGATCATGCACGACGAGGACCGCTGGGCAAGGACGCACCGCTTCGGCGGCTATGTTCTGGTCGTCTGCGGCGCGCTGATGCTGACCTTGAGCGTGTTCCCCGGCATTCCCCGCTGGACGGCACTGGCGCTTTTGACCAGCGCGGTCGGAATAATCATAATCTATTCCTGGAAAGATAAATAGCATATCGTCACCGCGCCCTGGCCGCCATGCGGCCAGGGGAAATAGGAAGCCGGGCGGACTTACATGCGGTATTCCATGCACGAAGCATATTCGGCATCTTTCCCGAACTAGTGTGGTGTCCCCGGAAATTCGTTAGGAGTTCCGCAGGCATTTTCGAGGCAATTTCCCGCAAATGCGACCAGGCATGGTGACTATGTACGGAAGCATTTACGGGAAAATGCCCAAAAAGGGCGAGGAAATGGAAGGAATTTAATGGACACTACACTAGGCGGCGGCAAATCGGGGTGACACCGAACAGCGACAGTTCCGCAAAATGTCAGAAACTGTCAGCATCCTGGGCTGCGGGGTTCGTTTTCCCAAACCGTTGCGAAGCCAGTTTTGGTGTTATATTAAGAGACAATTGTAAAACTCTCATCCCAATCGCCTTCACGGCACGGCGCGATGGCTTCATCGCTTGCGGCATTTTGGCGATTTGTCGGTATTTTGCATTTTTCTCTCAAGTGAAATGCCAGCCATCACAGCCCCGCAAAATAAGTCACATCTATATTATCAGTAAATAGTTATGACTTATTCAAGCATCTCGGGGCATACGCGATGTGTCCGAAAAAAATCTTGACTGTCGCGCAGATTGGCTGTGGGAAATTTGCCTGGAACCAGGATTTGGTGAATCTCAACGCCCATTCGGGCGTGAGGCTGAAATGGGTCTGCGACGTCAACGCGGAAAGTGCCGCGCGCGCGGCGGAGCATTTCGGGATGCCGCAGTTCACGACCGATCTTCAGGAAATTCCTGCCGTCCCTGAGATTGAGTTCATCAAGATTGCCACGACGCACGAAGTGCACCTACCCATCATCGAGGCCGCGGCGAAAGCCGGCAAGCACATCTTCTGCGCAAAGCCCATGGCGATGACGGACGAAGAGGCATGCCGGATCATTCGCGCCGGCCACCGCAGCGGCATCAAGCTCTGCGCGGACCTGAACCGCCGGATGTCCCCTGCCATGCAGGCACTTCGCAAGAAGTGGCTGGAGCACGCCGCAACGCCGCGCTCTTCCGGTCACTCCACTTTGTGGAGAATGACTACTATGGCATGCCGGACAATGCAACAGAAGTCTTTGCACCACAGCATGATCCATTCCCGGAATTGGGCCAGGGATTCGCCGCGTTCGGGGCCAAATACCTCACCAATGTCCGGGAAGCACCAACGCAAAGCCCCAGGAGAACTCCACGCCACTGATGCCGGACAAGGGACACCGCGCCATGCTGGGCGACTTCGTCCGCGCCATCCTGGAGGACTTGCCGGCGCCCGCGCCGACAGAAAATGCGTTGTGCTGGTGCCCCGCCAGCACAGAGTAAAATTCACGGATTCATGCGAACGATGTGATAATTCATGCAAAGGAATCGCGCGGATGTATTTGTGGAAATTATCTCGTTCTGGCTTGAATCAAATTGCCTGGATCTAGTATATAGTGTAGTGTCCACAGCCCCGCACTATGACAACGGCAAAGAAATACCATGCCCCCGCAGAAAAACTATAAAAAAACATTGACAGCCTGCTATCTCGGATTCGTAACCCAGGCGATTTCGGCAAATTACACACCGTTGCTCTTTTTGACTTTCAAGGGGATGTATGGAATCAGCCTGGATAAAATCGCCCTGATTCCGCTGACCTTTTATTTGGCGCAATTGCTTGTGGATGTTGCCGCTTCCAAATTTGCAGATAAAATTGGATACAGGAGCTGCGTGATCGCCTCGCAGGTTTTGTCATCTGCCGGCTTATTGTCCATGACGATTTTGCCAGGCTTACTGCCGGAACCATTTACTGGAATCTTGATCGCGGTCGTGCTTTATGCGGTCGGAAGCGGATTGATTGAAGTTCTGCTAAGTCCGATTGTCGAAGCATGTCCATTTGAAAACAAGGACGGCGTAATGAGCCTGTTGCATTCCTTTTATTGCTGGGGTGCCGTAAGCGTAATTTTGGGATCGACCTTGTTTTTTGCCGTTTTCGGTATCGAACATTGGAAAATCCTGACGATTCTTTGGTCGTTAATCCCATTGTACAATGCATTTAATTTCATCAGCTGTCCCATTGAGAAACTGGTCGAAGATGGCAAGAGCATGGGCATTCGCCAGCTGATGTGCGTCCCGATATTCTGGCTGATGATACTATTGATGATTTGCGCCGGTGCCTCTGAGGCCACGATGGCTCAATGGGCTTCAGCGTTCACCGAGTCGGCCCTGAAAGTTTCCAAAGTGGTTGGCGATTTGGCAGGTCCGTGCCTCTTTGCCGTGTTCATGGGCATCTCCCGCATGCTGTATGGGCAGATGAGTTATAAGCTGAACTTGGTCAAAACAATGCTGTTATGTGGCATTTTCGCGACCGCGTGTTATTTATTGGCATCGCTGGCAACCTGGGCAATCTTGGGCTTGGTCGGCTGCGCCCTCTGCGGTCTTGCCGTGGGAATCATGTGGCCGGGGACAATCAGTATTTCTTCGCGAAGGTGTCCTGCCGGCGGAACCGCCATGTTCGCCTTTCTGGCAATGGCGGGAGACCTTGGCGCAACAATAAGCCCCGCAATAGTAGGGAAAGTGGCAGAAGCAACTGGTGAAAACCTGAAAATCGGCTTGCTTGTAGCAACGATATTCCCCTTGTGCATGGCACTTGGGCTGTTCTCCCTCTACAAACACCCCTGGAAGAATTAAGAACTATATCCCATTGAGGACAGAGAACTAAGCTGTTTTTTCAAATTGCAGGGGTACGGAGGCGGCAGCTCAATCAGATGTCTTCGTGGAACCAAAGCCAAGAGGTAAAATCACTGCGGAGGTCTGGCGGAAGGACGGCGAGGCCGCTGGTTCTGCCTGTCGCCACGCACGCCTGGCCGTGAATACCCCTTGGGAAGCGGCTTGGGGCGGTCCGGCCGCAAATCCGATTTCAGATAGAAGGAGGAAAGCGGCTGGTATCCGCGTTCGGCCATCAGCGCATCCCAGTCGGCGGGCAGGACGATTTTCACAGTGACCGAACCACCGCCTGGCAGGCACAGTTCCTTGTTGCGCGTCGGATCGCCCGTGACCAGGAAGACGCTCTTGCCCTCCTGCATGGCGGGGACAGTCTCCAGGTTCTTGGCGCCAATCCATTCCAGCCAGGGCGGGGTCGCGGTCATGGTCGAGTGTTCTTCTTCCGCAATTCGTGCCTGGTGGTTCGCAAAGGAGGACGCTTTGCCATCGAACGAACTGCCTGGATTCCCCCAGTAGTTGGCGAATGTCCTCTGTGCCAGCGGAACACGCGCGGTCTCCACAAGCGCCTGCTCCAGCGCCTCCTTCGAGGGATACTGCGTGGATAGTGCCTTCGCCACGTCTGGGGTAAGCAGGAAGGTGCGATAGACGCAGGGCATCCCGCTTCCCACGGCCATCTGCTGCTTCTCCACGGCATCCCAGGCCATCATGTCCTTGATCTTCACCGCATCGGAAGTCGCGGGCACGAGGTTGTTCCCCCAGTTGATTGCCGATGCCGCCGAAAGCGTGGACTCGTTCAGCGCGAAGCCTCGCTGAAGATGATATGGCTTCCAGCCGGCCTCCAGTGCAGCCTGGTCGTCCTCCACGAGGCACCACGGCATCAGGTAGCCGAAGGTCCCCATGCGGTTCTCCTTGACCTTGTATCCACCGAGATTGAGGAGCGCGAGGTTGATGAAACGCCCGAAAACGGCATTCTTCGGCTCGGAGATTTCGCCCTGGGCGCTGTCGAATCCAAGTTGTCGGGCAACTGGGCCGTTCAGCCAGCAGTATGGTGTCCAGGCATGGGTTGAGACCAGCGTTCGGCGGAAATTGCCGTCCTTCATCGCCGCCGCGAAAGCGAGGAGCAACGGCATGAACTCGGGCGGGCAGCCTGCCATCACGCCGTTTACCGCCACATGGCGCACCGTGACCGTGCGTTGGGCGGGTGGAATCTCGCCCACCACGTGGTCGGGTTCCAGGTCAGTGAACTTCAGGAACTCCGCCACGGCGGCCGTTGTCGGCGGGATGATGGGCAGTCCGTCCGTCCACCCCGAGTCGCGGAAAATTCGCTGGATATCGTCGAAAGAGCCGACGAGATCGGCGGCGACGGCATCTGCCGTGGACGGGCTTGCCTCCTGAAATTCCTCGGTGGTGAATGGCGTGGTCAGCGCCGTCTTGATTTGTGGCCAGAGGACCTCGCGCGTGTTTTGCAGGAGTTCCTCTCGCGTGTGGGAAGCGAAGGCGCCTGGGTATTCCGCAACGCGCAGGATGCCGATGCCCGCCGTCGCCGCCGTGGTTTTCGCCTGCCTCACGAAGCCGGGTGCGGCAATCATCACGGAGGGGATGCCTATGACCTCCGCCGCGATGCAGCTTCCGGTCTCCTTCGGAGTGCAGAGTCCGCAGCCGCCGTTGCCGGAAATAACTGCATCAACTCGAAATTCCAGCAATTTACGCTGAAACTCATCCTTTTCGTGGCGCACGACTCCAGGCCGTGGATAGGGACCCGCCGATCCGATTTCATTGAGCAGATAGACCTTCGCGGTCGGATATTCCTCCAGAATCAGCCGCTTCAGCTCCGGGTGCGTCACGGAGGCCATGAAACTTCCGCCGACCAGCGCAATCGTCTTGCCCTCCAGAGTCTTCAGCCGCGCCTTCTGCGGCAGCGGTTCGACCTTGACATCCGCGACGGGCGACAGGCAGATGTATTCGGGAGCAACCGACGTCTCCGCCTGGCTGACGGTCTGCGCAGAAGGCAAGAAGCAAAGATTGTCCGTGCATTCCAGTTCCTGCGCAAGCAGAAGTGCGGCGGAAAGCAAGGCGATGACTGGCATAAGACGACTCATGGATATTCCTCCATTCGATGATTCTTCCTTTTACAAGTGCGTTGCCATTTAAACGAAAAATCCCCTGTGAAATTGTTTCACTCAACGACTAGCCTGCCTGTGGCGACTGGCAGATTATTTAAGTGACTTTATTTTAAAGCAATGGTCGAATCACTAGCGGTGCACGATGGTTCATGCATCGTCATCGGGTTGCCTTGCCACGGCAGGAAAGAAGGCAGCGGATTGCCTCCAGAATCCGCCGGATGCAGAAGGTCACCCCGTTCCACCAACCTCGTCACGGAGAATTTCATCCATGCCAGACAACGATACCGCCATCGAGCGCAACCGCAAGGCGATGCGCAAGTTCGAGCAATGCATCAACACCAACGACCTGGCGCTGGGCGAGGAGCTGATTTCCGCGACCGCCGCCTTCACGACGCCGGTTTCGCCCACGCCCCTCTACGGAGCAAAAGGCTACCTCAGCGTCGTGGAACTCATGCGTCGGAGCTTCCCCGATGTGCAGTGGAAACTGGAGAAGATGGTTGCCGACGAGACAACCGTTGCGGTGCAATGGCTGTGCACGGGGACCTTCACGGGCAGCGCACCCTTCGCGGGACTTCAGCCCAACGGCAGAGGCTTCTCGACGACGGTCATGAACTTCTACACCTTCGACGGCGACGGGAAAATCGTGGGCGATGTTGCCGCGACTGGCATTGCGGGAATCCTGCAAGGCATCGGCGCCCTGCCGTCCGGCCACGGCCAATGATATCCCTCCAGCGGATGAACAATCGCCGAAACGCATCCATGCAATGACGTTTTTCCTCCCTACCTAACCGACAATGGACACTGTCCCCGAAGGCTTTGTGCGACTTGCGGAGGTCGTCCCCGATGCCATTTTGGAAATCCGCTACTATTCGACCTACAATTTCGTGGGCGACCGCATCGATGGCTACGAACGGCCGACCGCGCTCCTCACGGCGGAGGCCGCACATTCGCTCAAGGCGGCGAGCGACAACATGATGGTGCAGGGATACCGTCTCAAGATCTACGATGCCTACCGCCCGCAGCGCGCGGTGGCGCACTTCATGAAATGGGCCGATGATCTTTCCGACACGCGGATGAAGCCGTTTTTCTATCCCAATCTGGACAAGTCCGCCCTCTTCAAGCGGGGCTATCTCGTCGCGAAGTCCGGCCACAGCCGCGGAAGCACCGTGGATTTGACGCTCTTCGACATGACCACGGGGAAGGAAGTGGACATGGGCGGTGCTTTCGACCGGTTCGGCGCGGAGAGCCACCCCGACTGGTGCGGGAACCCCGAAACCGGCGAATACACGGGCGGCACAAAGCATCAGGACGGCGCCATCAGCGCGGAACAATTCCACAACCGGATGACGCTTCGTGCCGCGATGATGCACCACGGCTTCCAGCCGCTCAAAGAGGAATGGTGGCACTTCACTCTCGCGGGCGAACCGTATCCGGAAACTTACTTTGATTTCCCTGTCAAGTAGTTTTATATAATTTAACATCTTTATAATCAATAAGATAAATGATTTTTCGACCAATGAGGCGAAGCAAGCAGCAACTCCCTGACACGGAGGCGCTGGAGGTCCTGAAACATGCTAAGCGCGGCGTGCTGTCTCTAACCGGCGACGACGGCTGGCCCTACGGTGTCTGGCTCAATCCGCATTACCGCGAGGCGGACGGGCGCATCTACTTCCACGGCGCGAAAGAGGGACACAAGATCGACGCCCTGCGCAAAGACAGCCGCGCATCGTTCACGGTCATCGACGACGGCATGCGGGACGAAGGCGGATGGGCCTACACCTTCCGAAGCGTCGTGGCCTTCGGGCATGTCGAGTTCGTGGAGGACCACGCTTTCGCCCTGGAACTCTGCCGAGAGCTGGCGCGGCGCTTCAACCCCAGCGAGGAGGACATCGAGCGGGAGATCCAGCAGGCTGGCGCACGCGTCCAGGTTTTCTGCCTCGTGCCAGAGCACCTCACCGGCAAGCGCGTCCACGAGGCATGACACACGGAGATGAAAATGATTCGCCTTCCAGAGAAAACGCTCGGCACTTTGATTGACAAGTGCTCCATCGCACAACTTTGCTACCTGGACAAAGACGGCTTCCCCGTCACCCGCGCCATGCTGAAGCCACGGGAACGGCATGGCTTTCGCGAGTTCTTCTTCACAACCAACACCTCCAGCGAAAAGGTGAACGCGTTCAGGAACAACCCGAAAGCAAGCATATACTTCGTGGACCGCCGTTTCTTCCGCAGAGTCAGTCTGGCGGGCATCGCCGAAATCCTGGAGGATGCCGCCACCAAGGAGCGGATCTGGCGGGAGGGCGACGAGCAGTACTACAGCCAGGGCGTCACCGATCCGGACTACTGCGTCATCAAGGTCACCGTCCAGAAGGTGCGCTATTATTCCAATTTCAAATCAACGGAGTTCAGCGTTCGGTAAAAAACAACTCAGCCGCGAGGACAAAACCCATGGGAACTTTCAAGACACTTGAAGAGGCACGGGCCTATTTCAAAGACGACGGCTTCGCCTCCGCGAACGGCATTGTCCTGGAGGAACTGGACGACTCGCACGCCCTGACCAGCGTCGTCTTGACCCACAACCACCGAAACGCAATGGGCGGCGTGATGGGCGGGGCGATATTCACGCTGGCAGACTTCGCATTCGCCGCGCTCTCCAACCAGCTGCACCACGGCACCGTCGCCCAGCAAATCAGCATCAACTACCTCGCCGCGCCGAAGGGCGACCGCCTGACGGCAAAGGCCGTGTGCCGCAAGAACGGCCGAAGCTCCTGCGTCATCAACGTCGATGTGACGGACGACCTTGGGCGGGACATCGCGCAGTTCGTCGGCACTGGCTTCAAACTGTAGAAGGACTACAGCTGTTCGTTAATAATCCCACCAACGGGAAAGAATCCTGCAATGTGCTAAAGTCAAGGAAATTGTCATCTTCCCTTCAAACTTCACTTTGCCATGAAACCTCTCTTCGCACTGTTTTGCCTGCTTTGCCTTGTCCTGACCGCTGCCGAACGCCCCCGCCCAGGCGACGCGGATTGGTTCCCCATTTGCGCCTGGGGAATGAACAAGGCCCATGCGCCCGGCCCCCTCACCCAGGAGGTCTTCGACACCATGGCCGAATGCGGAATCACCGTCGCCGGATTCGCCAATTCCAGCGAGGAACTCGACCGCATCCACAACGCCGGAATGGTCGCCTGGGTTCTTGACGACGATTTCCACTCCACCTTCTGGAAAGGCTACGACGGCGAGGAGGTGGACTGGTGGGCCGCCGCACAGAAGGTCGCCGCAAAATACGCCGACCACCCTGCCCTCTATGGCTACTACATCGTGGACGAGCCGAAACTCGACCACTTCCCCATCGTCGCCGAAGCCTCGACTGCCCTCAAGCTCGCCGACCCGGGCCACGAACGATACATCAACCTCAATCCCAACTACGCGCCCAACGGCTATCTGGGCACCCGCGGCTATGCCGCACATCTGGACGACTTCATCAACCTCGTCCAGCCCAATTGGTTCGGCTATGACTTCTACGGTCTGATGGAACCCGGCCGCGCCGAAACCGACCGCCACGACCTCTGGTGGCAGAACCTCGCTGACGCACGCGAGGCCGCCATCCGACACGGCATTCCCTTCCAACTCTGCGTACTGACCGTCGGGCACCTCCCCTACCGCATCCCCAGCGAGGACGACATTTTCTTCGAGGTCTTCTCCGGCCTGCTCTACGGCGCAAAGGGCCTGCAGTTCTTCACCTATTTCACTCCCGACCTGGGCAACTACCGCTGCGCCCCCATCGACCTGTGGGGTCATCGTTCGCCCACTTGGTACGCCTTGCGCAACGTCCTCTGCGCAGTCCACGCACTCGCACCCGTCCTCAACCAGCTCGAGTCCACGGCGGTCTATCACTTCCAACCCGGCGAACCGCTGACCCGCGAGGACGCGCCTGGCAAGGACTCCATTATCAAAGGCTTCAGCGGAGGCGGCACGTCTCTGGCCATCGGCGAGTTCCGCCATCGCCAGACGGGCGACACCTATGTGATGGTTCTCAACAAGGACCTCAGGAACTCCACCGGAATCAGCGGACTCCAGTGGCGCACCAAGCCGACGCAGATCCAAGTCGTCTCACAGCAGCGCCCGGACAAGTTCACCTGGTTCTCCGGTGAGGGGACCTGGCTGGCACCCGGCCACGCCATCCTCCTCAAGGTCAGCTGGTAGAGGTTATTGTAAAACTACCGCCCAGCCGCCAGCCGCCAACGAAGACAATTTGGACGAGAGGTTATCATTTCCAAAAATGTCTGCATTCTAAAATTTTACGTAGTTCAACTGCAATGAAAAACGAAATCGTATTGTTCGAGTCAAGCGACAATGCCGTCAAACTGGAAGTGGCAGCCAATCAGGAGACTGTGTGGCTGACGCAAAGCCAGATGACTCTGCTGTTCAATGTTGATAGGACAGTGATTACAAGACACATCGGAAACATTTTCAGGGAGGGCGAATTGGAGCAGGAAAGCAATGTGCAAAAAATGCACATTGCAAATGCCGACCGTCCTGCTCAATTCTACAACCTTGACGTCATCATCTCCGTTGGCTATCGAGTAAAATCTCAGCGTGGCGTGGAGTTTCGACGCTGGGCGAATGGCGTCCTGAAGCAATATCTGCTCCAGGGATATGCGGTCAACAAGATGCGACTTGCGCAGATGGGCATGATGATTCGCCTGATGAAGCGAAGCGAACAAATGCTGGACGCGCCGCAGGTGCTGTCCGTCATCCAACGATACAACAATGCCCTTGACAATCGGGGACAGTTACCGACAACACATTGCAAATCGTCGAGAAGTGCCGGGGACAGTCGCCGCCTCCCGGAGATTCTCTTCGGCAAGACCCGAAGATGCCACGCCATCCGACGCCCGACATATCTCGTCTCAAGTCCCACGTCCCACGTCTCACGCCCCATCTGATGCCCACCGAACCCACCGGGGACAGTCACTGCTTCAAGGCATCAAAAAGCGGGCCAAGAAATTGTCTAACAGCTTCTTGGCCCGCAAGTTATTTTATGAATATAACCTTCAGCCTTTTGGCGCAGTATCGCCAGAAGAGTCCTTCGACTTGGCGATTCGTGCGCCGCAGTCCTTGAGGAAGGAGCCGACGTCCGCGTCACGGTGTTAGACAGCCTTCGCTGTCTTTGTCATTCATTGCTTATCCCGTCGCCTATTTCAGCTGCCGCCAGGTGGTCTGGTTGAACAGCGCGTTGCTGTTCGGGTCAAAGGAAGCCGTGCTTGCATTGGGGGTATTGAATCCGCTGTTGTGGTAGATGATCTCGTTGTCGCTGTTGATCCAGGCGTGGTCATAGTGGCTGTCGATGAACATCTTCTCGCCGGTGTTGGGATTGGCGGTCGTATCAACGTCGCGGATATACTCGGACCACATGTCACGCACCCGGTCCTGGGTAGTTGAGGCGGATGTGGCGATTTCCAGCTGCTGGCTGCGGATTTCATTCTGGACCCGTAGCCAGTTCTCCGTGCGCTGGGCTGCGACCTGGTTGACCACGGCGGTGAAGTTGGGGTTCATCTGGATGGCTTCCACCAGCTTCTCCAGCCGCCGCTGCGTATCCTTCTCCCGATCCGGAGGGCAGCTGAACGACGTCGGCAGCAGCAGCTCCACGACGGTGGCGAACCCCATGCCCGGGCGGTTCTCCGTCGCCAGCATCGGCAGTGACAGGATGACGATGTACTTCTTGCCGTTTCGGAGTCCGTCGTAGCGGACATACAATTCGGTGAACAGGAAATTGGTTGGCGTGATGCCGTGCTGCCGTGCCTGGAGCATCCGCGACTCAATCAAGTCCTGGGGCGGCTCGTGGTTGTTGAAATGCGCATCCACGATATGCAAATCAGCCAGGTTGTGGTCCCGCTGGACAGCTGGCAGCAATTCATTTGCCAGGGGGAGGGGATTCTGAAGAAACGGCACCTGCTGGATTTGCCCGGGCGAACCAAGGGCCACCAAAGACGAGAAGATGATCTTGACCTTCTGGTCCGGCGAAAGCGTCCACACGTACCAGCTGACCGGCGCGGCGGGGTCGGCCGTCCACGTTGCCTTGCCGCCGATCAGCCAATTCGGCTGCACCGGGCAGCTCAGAACTGGCATCTGAGTGCGCTGGTCCACCAGGAAAAACGATTTTTCGCGCCCTTTCGCCATTGACATAGACGTCAAGGCAATGGCCAACAGTACAAGCAGGGTCTTTCTGAAATGCATGTTTTCTCCTTGGTTTGGGGGGCTTTGGATGGATGTGAAGTCCGAGGGCCGTCATGCCTGACTCGTGCAGAGCGCCTCAGCGGGGATTTCCTCAAGGTCGCCGTTTCGAGCGTTTTTTATGGAAGGCGCGACAGACACTCACAATCAAGAAAACGAACAACGCGACTGCCCCGACAGCCAGAACGATTCGCGTGATGGTGAATTCCCGCAGCATGGCTTGGAAGTACCCTTCCGCGACCTCCTCGGCTTCTTCGTCCATGTCCGTCATGGTGTTGACATAGCCTCTATAGAAATACAGCATCGGCACCCAGAAGAGTAGCACCACTCCCAAAACAATGCCCCGCCAGATCAGACTGTTCCTGAGTTCCTTGTCCATGACTTGGGTATGTTGTCAGATTTGCCTTCGGGAAAATGCCTGCATGGGCGCAAAGTCTTCCAACTATCTCCCCGAAACTCATGTCCGTTTGGGCGAAGGTTCATGGTTCATCAAGGCGATGCCGCCCATCACCAGCGCGATGGCCAGGAAGAAGCGCCAGTCGAAAGTCTCCCGGCCCGCCAGCTGTGCCACCACCAGCGCGATAGTGGCGGAAAGGTATCCGTAGGCCCCCAGGGCGGCGGGTTCCACCAGCGCCATCGCGGTGTACCACAGCCCGATGGCCCAGCCGGTGTCCGCAATGCCCAGAAAGACCACGCCCGCCCAGACCCGCGGCGGCAGCTGAGAAAGACTCCCGAAATCCCCGAAAACCAGGCAGACGGGAATCATCATCAACCCCCCGAAAACGAGCATCAGCACGGTGCAGGGGATGCCGCCATAGCGCTCGGCGGTCTCCCTCCCCCAGACCGTGTAGGCCGCCCATGCGACGCCGGAGGCGATGGCCATCAAGTCGCCAGGCAGCGTCTGGGGATTGGCCTCATAGAGGTCGGAGGCCTTCGCGGTCATGGCGAGCACCAGCCCCGCGAACCCCAAGACCATCCCCAGGTTTTTGCCCCATGTCGGCCATTTTCGCGCCGCCAGCGCCGCGAAAATCACCGTGAAGATCGGCGAGGCATTGCACAGCAGGCTGCTGCGAGCCGCCGTCGTGAATTTCAGCGAGGCGAAGGCCAAAACGCCCTCCAGGATGCAGACGACAAACGCCATCGCCAGAAGGCTGCGCAGATCGTTTCGCACAACCGATCGGGCCTTTCCCCAGCCGCCATGGAAGAACAGCGCAGGTGAAAGCGCCAGCGCACCGAGGAAAAGACGTATTGTCATCAGGCACAGAGGATCCGCTTCGCCCTCCACCGTGCCAAAAAGAAAGCGGCTCACCGAATACTGGCAGCCCCAGATGACAGTGGAACACAGCCCGAACAACAGCCCCTTGACCCGATGCGAAGCCATCCCAGCGCTCCTAGACCAGCGCTTCGCGGCACCGGGTGAATTCGGCCTCGCAGTCGCGCACCATGCCGTCCATAATCTCCTGGACGGACTCCTCGCGGGAGACCAGCCCGACCGACTGCCCGGCCATCACGGAGCC
Organism: Victivallales bacterium; assembly: GCA_017417585.1. Classification (GTDB taxonomy): domain Bacteria; phylum Verrucomicrobiota; class Lentisphaeria; order Oligosphaerales; family Oligosphaeraceae; genus RGIG1601. Next base: position 154,271 of record JAFPYX010000034.1, on the reverse strand, counting down.
ATGCTCCACATCGCCGTCCACCGCAGCCCGCCGGAGGCCGCCGATCCAGAAGTTCTCGACCTGCGCCTGCGCGTCCTCATGGGAGATTTTCCCGGACTGGAGCATCGCAATTAGGTCGAGCTGCAGCCGCTCGAAGTCCCTCGTGCCTTCGTTGCGCAGCGCCCTCACCGCGACCACATGCAAAGAAGGGTCGAACTGTCCGGTCGCCTGCGCCTCGCGGGCGGCGGCACGGTAGAGCGCCTCCTTGAAGCCCGGATGCGTCTCGCATTCGCGCGCGACCGCGAAACGCGTTCCCATCTGCACGCCCGCGGCGCCCATCATCAGGAGGTGCGCCATCAGCCGCCCGGTTCCAATGCCCCCGGCCACAAAAATGGGCACCTCGCCGCCAAAGTGGAAAAGCACCTGCTGCAGCAGGACGGTGAGGCAAACCGGCCCGACATGGCCGCCAGCCTCCGTGCCCTCCAGGATCAGCGCATCCGTCCCGAAGGCAAGCAGCCGTTTTGCAAGCGCCTCCGTGGAGGCGAAGCACATCACCTTAGCCCCAGTGGCCTTCATCCGAGCGATTTCCGTGTCCCGCGGAAGCCCTCCGGCAAAGACCACGATGGGCGGGGGATTCTTCTCCAGAACATCCAGATGGCTCTGGTAGGCCGGTCCCAGGGTAATCACATTCACGGCGAACGGCCGGGCACCGACCAGTCCGCGGGTCTCTCCGACCGTCCGGTCCAGCACCTCCGCCGGCATGTTCCCGCCTGCCAGCGCGCCGAAGCCGCCGGCCTGGGTGACGGCGGCCACCAGCCGCGGCGTGCTCACCCAAGTCATTGCCCCGCAAAGGATCGGGACCTGCGTACCCAGAAACTCATTTCCGCGTGCGAAGAGCCGTGTCGCCGTGGGACTAAGACCCCTACTTGGTAAAACTGAAGGCATTCCCTTCCTCCTGATTCAACTCGATTGCCTTTCCCATGATCGCCAGCGTTGCATCCAGCACGATGTCTTCTTCAGGGAGCTTCTGCTTGTCAAGCAGTTTCTCCTCATCGCTCTTGAGCGCCTCGGCCTCCTCGACCTCCTCCTTGGGACGCTTGGGCTGGAAACGACGGATCATCTTCACGGAATGCTGCTCCCGCTCGCGGTAGGAACGCCGCGCATTGATTTCCAGCGGCAATTCACCCAGTTGCCGATATTCCCTGTAGTCCTCGACCTCGTTGGCGTATTCAATGAAATCCGGATCCTCGGCCATGAACTGCTCCGCGAATTCCCGAAGCTCCGGGAGGAATGACCGCGCCCGTGTCACGACGGGGAAGACCACGGGCGCAATCTCGTCCCACGGCAGACAGTGCGGCAGAGTTTTCTCCGCGGTATCCATGTATTCCAGAAACGACGGGAAGACGATGTCCGGCTCCACGCCGCGCTCCTGGGTAGAACCGCCGTTAATCCGGTAGAATTTCGCGAAGGTGAGCTTGAGCGACCCGGGATCCTTGTGGTTCAGCAGCACCAGGGATTTGGTCATCTGGGGCTGTTCAGAAAGGTCTTCAAGGGCTTGTACGGTGCCCTTTCCATGCGTGGACCGGTCGCCGACGATCACAGCGCGGCCTGTGTCCTGCAGGCACGCCGCCACAATCTCCGAGGCGGAGGCGCTGTAGCGGTCCACCATCACCACCATTGGCCCAGAATAGATTGGTGCACGGCGGCTTGCCCGCATCAGGCGCACTCCACCCTGCTGGCTCCGCACCTGCACCACAGGGACATTTCCCGCGAAGAGCCCGCACAGCGAGACCGCCTCGTCCAGGGATCCGCCACCATTCCCGCGCAGGTCAAGCACCACGCCATCCACCGGTCCGGATGCCTTTGCCTCTTCCAGAAGCCTTCGCAGATCGGTGGTAGTGCTCTTGTAGTTTTTTTCGCCTCGGTCCCGGGCTCCGAAATCGCTGTAGAAGGACGGCAAATAGAGCTGAACCACCCGCGCCGTGCGGTCCCAGCCCTTCACCGGGATTTCGTGGATGATGCTTTGCGCCTCGGAGTCCTTCAGCACGATTTGGTCACGGACCAGACGGTAGACCACCGTATCGCTTGAACCCTCCGGCTGAACCGTGAGAAAAACCACCGTTCCCTTGGGGCCGCGGATGTACTGCACCACGCGACTCAACTTCATCCCGACGACATCCACTGGCTCGTCTTCGCCTTCCTGTGCCACCGCCAGAATCCGGTCCCCTGGCTTCAGGCTGCCATCGCGGGCAGCGGGCCCGCCGGGAACCAGGCTGGAGACGGTGGTAAACCCGTCCTGCCAGCTCAGCATCGCGCCGATACCCTGGAGCGAAAGGCTCATCGAGATGTCGAAATCCTCCTTGCTTTCCGGTGCCATGTAGGTCGTATGGGGATCGAACAGTCCCAGGAACGCATTGAGGTACATTTCCAGGATGTCCAGTGAACTGGCCTCATTGCGCAGCTTGAAGGTGCTGACCATGGAGCGGATTGTGCGCGTGCGGATGTCATCCTTCTTTTTCCCGCGTCCGCCGTTGTCAAGCCCCTCCTGTTCGAGCTGCTCCTGCGTCAGCAGGTCGCTAAGCAAGATGCTCTTGACGGCGCGCCTCCAGTTGTCGTGCTGCTCGGCAACGCTCGCCGGCCATTGAAGTTCTTCGGTGGAACGGACAATCGGCATCGTCTCATCCACCGTGAAATCCTGGTCGCGATACAGCTCCTCCGCGCAGAACAGCACATATTCCCGATAGCGTTCCAGGAAACGCTCATACACCTGATACGGGAACCCCATCCGCACATTCTTCGAGTTCGGCGCATAGAGGGAGTCGGCCGTGCCCTGCAGCTCATCCAAGTCGCTTTGGAGGAAGATCCGCTTCGCGGGGTCGAGCATCTCGAAGAATGCCTGGAACCACTGTGTGGAGAGCATCGGCGTGAAGCTCTGGTAATTATAATGCTGGGACAACGCGACCTGCACCACCGTTCGGGCAATCAACGCATCGCCGGGAGTCGGAACGGGACGCTCTATATGGAAATTCCGCACTTCCTCCAATTTGGCCACCATTTCGTCATCGGGCTGTTCTTCGCCCCGCAACGGCGACACGCCAAAGCAAAGCATCAACATCGCAAGACCGGCGGCCAGCCGAATCCAAATCTTGTCCACACTGCGTTTCATCTGTATTCCAACCTTCAAGGCAAAGTATCGAAACCAAGTTTTTCAACGACCGCGTTGCCCTTTCATCACCAATCGCAACCGTTTGACCTTGCCGCCGGCGATCTGGTTCACCGATGCCAGGAGCCGTTTCTGCAGCCTGGGTTCTCGGAAGACGTACAGGAGCGTCGCATCTGAAACCTCGATTGTCAGCACGCCATTGGCCAAATGCACTGGATGGAGTTTTTGCACCAGCGACTCGTTTGAGGCGACATCATTCCACTGGCCCTGAATAGCGGCCATCATCTGGTCGTCAGGCGACTGGAAGCCAGCCAACACCTGGTCCACCAAGTCGCCAACCCTTTGGGTTTGCGGATGCAAGGCCGCCAGGATGGCAGAACAATCCATGCCATCATACCAGTCACGGACCAGCGCCTCGCGTTCCGGAAGCGGCGGGAACTGCCTGACGGCACGGCCGGGCTTCAGCGGCGAGTCCTGGGTTTTCGTGAGTGTTTTTTTGTCGTGGCGCATGATTTTCCTGTCCTTGCGTGCGCACGCGAGAGAGAATTTGGTTTACATTATGGGCGGATTTCAGAATCAGCCGCGCAAAGAACCAGCTTGCGGCCGTCTCCTGAAAAGTCCATTTCCTCATGCCGCGGCATCCATCCAGGCATGTTGCATAACATAAACTGAAGATTGTCGCAATGTCGCAGATTGCAGAAAATTTAAACCGAATTCGGAAGCGCGTAGCTCACGCGGCGGTCTCGTCGGGTCGCGAGGTCTCCGCCGTCAAGTTGCTGGCGGTCTCGAAGACCTTCCCCGCCGATGCGGTCGCCGAAGCGTATGCGGCCGGCCAGCGGTGCTTTGGCGAGAACCGCGTGCAGGAGCTGGAGGCCAAGGCGCCCAAGCTGCCGGCGGAACTCGAATGGCACCAGATTGGACACCTCCAAGCCAATAAAGTTCGCGGTGCGCTGCAGTTTTCCTCGTGGATTCACGCGGTGGACTCCCTGCCATTGCTTCAGCGCATAGAACGCCTCGCCGCCGAGATGGATACCCATCCGAAGCTGCTGCTGGAGGTCAATGTTTCCGGCGAGGAAAGTAAATTCGGCTTGCGCCCCGATGAAGTCGCGCCGTTGCTCGAGTGGCTTCCGTCCAGCGCCCCCGCGCCGGTGGTCGGGCTGATGACCATGGCGCCGTTCGACGTTCCGGAACCCACACTCCACGAGGTCTTTGGTGGCCTGCGGTTGCTCCGTGACCGGCTCCAGCAGGAAACCGGCCACCCCCTCCCCGAACTCTCCATGGGGATGTCCGGCGACTTCGAGATCGCCATCCAGGAGGGCGCAACCATCGTCCGTGTCGGCAGCGCCATCTTCGGCCATCGGGACTACAACATGCCACTTTAACCCTGTCAATTCCCAATGGTTTGCCTACCCGATCCTGAAATCTTGCATCTCGGTCCGCTGTCCATCCGCTGGTATGGCGCCTGTGCGGCGATTGCCGCCGTCGTGAGCTATTTCCTGCTCACCCGCAGGACCAAGCGCTTCAACATCGGCGAACAGCAGGTACTGGACATCATGATGGTGTGCGTACTGGGCGGCGTCGTCGGCGCGCGGCTGGAGTATGTCCGGCGGTTCTGGAGTGATTTCTTTGCGGACGACTTCTGGGGCATCTTCCGGGTCTGGGAAGGCGGGCTGGTCTTCCAAGGCGGCTTCATTCTGGTTGTTCTCATCTTATTGATTATGTGCCACTTCCGAAAATGGTCCATTGGCGACATCGCGGACCTGACTGCGCCCGTGCTGCCAATCGCCCACGCCATCGCCCGTATCGGCTGCCTGCTCAACGGCTGCTGCTTCGGCATCCCCTGGGCCCATGGGGTACAGTATCCCGCCACCGGCAACACAGTCCTTTCCCTGCAAATCGCAAACGGCTACGCCCCACCCGGAACGACCACCCCATTGCCAGTCGTCCCCGTGCAATTTCTGGAATCCCTGCTCTGCGTGGCCATCGCGGCGCTCATCTTCTGGATGGAACGGCGCAAGGTCATGCATCATCGGCGGTTTCTGGTCTATGTACTACTTTATTCAGCCGGACGAATCGGGCTGGAATTCCTCAGGGGGGACTATGAACCCCATCCTGGCATGACGCCCGCCCAGTGGACGACGCTCTGCTTCGTGCTACCCGTAACCTTTGCCGTCATCGGCTTTCTTACCTGGCAACGGCATCATTCCAAGCCAGCCGCCCAGGAATCATCCCTCCAGTCAGAAAATCCGCCCGAGGCTGTCTCCGCCGAGCGCACGCCTCGCAAAAAGCACCGGAAATAAACATGCAGTCTCCCTTGGAGCATTTTGAAGTCACGCCGGAGGAAATCGGCCTGCGGCTGGACCACTTTCTGGTGAGGCATTTCCCCAAACGTTCACGGAGTTTTCTTCAACGGTGCGTAGAGGATCGGCTCGTGACCGTGAATGGCGCACCCGCGCGTCCTGGCCTGCAGCTGGAGGACGGTCAGGCCGTCGAAATCTGGGGCTGGCGGGATGAGACGCCGGAGAAGATTCAGGCCGCCGACATCCCGCTGGAAATCCTGTTTGAAGACGACGACCTGCTGGTCATCAACAAACCCGCCGGGCTTGTGGTGCATCCGGCCGCCGGCAACCGCCAGGGAACGCTGGTCTCCGCCCTGCTCCACTACGCGCCGGAGACCTTCATGGAGCTGGCGGATGACGGAGAGGACGAGCGCCCCGGCATCGTCCACCGGCTGGACAAAGACACCTCTGGCGTGATGGTCATCGCCAAAAGTCCCGATGCCTACACGCGCCTCAAAAAGGACTTCCGCAACCACCAGATCGACAAGATCTACCTGGCCATCGCCCGCGGGCATTTCCGTGACGGCTTCGGGGTGATCGACGCACCAATCGGACGTGACGAGAAGAACCGCCAGAAACGGAAAGTCGTGGAAAATGGCGGAAAGGACGCCCTGACCAAGTACCGCCGTGTCGGCGAGGCGCATGGATGTACGCTTTTGCAAGTGCGCCTCTATACTGGCCGCACCCACCAGATCCGCGTGCATCTGGCCCACATGGGGCATCCCGTCCTGGGAGATTTGCTCTACAGCGGCGGCGCCAAGTGTCCGCCGTTCCGCTACCATCGCCAGCTCCTCCACGCATGGAAGCTGGCTCTCCAGCATCCACGTAGCGGCGAGCGGATGGTCTTCACCGCCCCGCCCGCGCCGGACATGGCCTCCGAAATCGCCAGATTCGCGGATTTCTGCGACCTCTCCGTGCTGGAAGGATAATTTTCCAGCCCTGCCAAAATAAAACCATGCCGTGTGCGTTATATTGGCAATCGCCTGAATTTCATCGACGCCTCGGACATAAGCGCCGAGCCCCTAGGCCTAAAGCCAAAGTGCTGAAATCTTCGGACTTTAAGCCTCTAGCCTCTAACCATTAGCCCTTAACCTCCCTCCGATGGGACTTTTTGCCCGCAACAACGCGATCGCCCTCACCTGGACGCCGAATTCCTGCCATGCCGTGCGCATGAGTGTCTCCGGCGGAGGGTGTACGGTTTCCCAGGCATGGCATGGCACGCTAGGCAGAGAAGGCGACTCGCTTGCCGAACTTGTCCTAAACGCGCTGCGTGCCCTTCAGGCAGACGACTCGATTTTTATTGTCGCCGGCGGCAATGGCCAAGGTTGGGGCATGGCCGATGTCCGCACTCCGAACTTGAAAAATGACGACTTGCGCAATGCCCTCGCCTTCGAGCTTCGCAAGCAGACGCCGCTTCCTTTGGATCAGCTGCGCTGGGGATATCGCCTTCTGCCGGAATCCGATGACAAGGCCGATTCCCGCAAACGCGTGCGGATGTTTTTTGTCAAGAACGACTATTGGAACAGCTGGATGAAAGCCATCGACGGCCTTCATCATCTGGATGCGATCCTTCCTGCGCCAGTGGCCCTAGATCCGGTGCTGGCCGGCCAGAGCCTGATTTTGACGGACAACGGTGGCTGTGAATACCGCCCCGGAGCAGACGGGCGTCAGCCGATGCCTTTGTCGGAGGGCGGCAACGTCACCTTCGAGCAGGCCTTTCCGATGAAGAACTTCACGCCTGGCAAGCTGGCCGGGCTGAACGAAGCGGAAAAGTTGGAGTATGTCCCGGCGCTGGTGCTTGGCACCTATGCCCTGACCGGCTCGGTGAACGCCGATGCGAAGACACTGATTCCCCTGCCGGAGCGTTTTGTGGCACACCGGAATATCGCCCTGAAGGCATTGACCCTATGCGTCGTCATCTACCTCATTGGCCTTTGCGTATATACGGTGACTGGGAACATGTCCGCTAAAGCCGCCCAGATCCGCCAAATCGACGTGGCCATAAAGCAGACCCGAGCGGAACTGGATGAATTGAACAAGCTGCTTGACCCGAAAGATCAGGAGAAGGCCAAATTGATTCGGGAGGAGCTGCTTGCCAACGCGCCGGACAGCCCGGATTTCCCGACGGCACTTCTCGCCATCACGGAGGCGGTTCAACCACCCATGTGGATCGCCCAGACGCTGGAATGGAAAAATGGCGCCATCTCCTTCCAGACCCAGGGACCGCAAAAAGACCTCGACCTGGCAAACCGGCTGGAATACTCCCCTTACCTGGCAGAGGTCTCGGAGCGCATGAGCACCTACAACCAGGAGACCAACAACCATACCCAGCGCTTCGAGCTGCTGGCGCGCTTCGACACCCCGGCGGAGGAAGAGGCTCTCCGGGTCCATCAGCGCAAGGAAGCCGAGCGCCAGGCGGAGGAACGCCGGAAAAACCGCGAACTTGCCGAAGAGGACGAGGAAGAAGAATTTGACGAGGAACTGGAAGACGACGAGGAAGAAATTCCTCCGACTCCCGAAGGCCAGGAAGAGCCATAGTTCTGCCGGCGGGAGATTCCCTGACTTTTCAATTTGCATGCTGCATGAAGACTAAGACACGTACCATTCTGCTAGCCATCGTGATGGTCTTGATGATCGTGATGGTCATGCGTACCTACCTTCCCGTCATCAGCCTCCCCACCCAAGGCCGTGTAGAAGAGAAGCTCCGTGAACTCAAGTCCCTTCGCGGAGACCTGGGAGTCGCGCGCAAGACCTACGAGGAGCGCATTGCCATGATTGAAGAAATGCAGAGCCTTACCGGACCATACTGGATTCCCTCCTCCCCCGGCGCACGTCTGGAGCAGGAGATCACCGCCGAGTTCAACCGTGTAACCCGCATGGCTCAAGTCTCCTCGGTCTCCGGCACGCAAAAGGTAGACGTCGTACGGGAAAAGCCCGGAAGCGCCCTTCAGGAAATCACCCTGGCGGTGGATTTCAAGAACATCACCATGCGCGAACTGACCAAATTCCTGGCGCAGTTGCGCAAAGACCGCAATGCAGGCAAATTCCGCTGGGAATACGCGAAGTTGTCACCGGACAATCCGAGAACCCCAAAGTCCGTCAACTTCAGCCTTCGTTTTCACATCTACGCCTTGAACAGCGACACGATGTCCTTTCTCGGCCTGACCACTGAAGCTCCCGCCGCCTCGCCCGCCGCCAAATAGTGCGTCATTCGCTAATTCCCTCCGACGCATTCCTTCTTCACCCTTCATCCTCCTCGAAATGTCCGGTTTTTCCTGGATTCTTCTGAATATCGTCCTGATCGTGGGCGCCATCTACGGCACCATGAAGGTGCGTAGCGCCCCCCCGCCGAAGCCCTTGCAGCTTGAGGAGGCCGTTGCCGCCAACAGCCAAGATGCCGTCCAGCACAAAAACGCTCCACGCGGCGCGGACAAGAATTCCGGCACCCCGACGGCGCCTTCGCGCGCACTGTCCACCAACGCCTCTTTGGACGCCCTGTGGAAGCAGACGCTTTTCCTGCCTACGCGGACCGAGGACACTGGCGAGGACGCGGCCGAGCAGGCCGCCGCCGAACAGGCCGCCTTCGCCGCCAACAACATCGAATTCGAGTTGGTCGGCATTGCCCAGATCAGCACCGTTGACACAAGCGACCCTGTCCCCGTCGCCATTCTCCGCAGCAAGGTCGGCGCGGCCAGTGGTCAGCGTGGCAGGAGGCCTCCCGCCAGAGGGGGGGCGGACGCAACAACGGCCCGGCGACTCCGGCCGAGCCCTCCAAGAATGAAGAACGGCAGGTCTTCCGCGTGGGCGACAAGATCAACCAGACCGGGTACCTCCTTACGAACATCGATGCCGATGCAAACATGGTCGAGGTCACCCGCAATGGCGAAACCGTGAAGCTCTACATTAATTTCGCCGGCACGGAAGCCATGCAGCGACGGGAAGCTGTCTCCCAGGAAACGGCTCGGCGCCATCAGGAACAACAACGTCGTATCGAGCAGGAAAACACCGCTCGGCAGCAGGCACAGGCCACTCAAGCACAGGCCGCTCAGGCAACGCCAACCGCCAACCCCGGCGCACCTCCTGGGCCGCCGGGTCCTCCGGGCACTCCAGGTTCGAATACCACAAGTGCATCTCCTGGCGACGGCTCTCCAGCCAATCCATCGGATGCGCGCGCCGAACGACTCCGTCGCATTGCGGAGGCTCGTCAGCAACGCCAGGCCCGCCAGCAGCAGCATCGGCATGGCGGCAACGTGACGCCGACGCAACAGACGCCGGACCAGGAGCCATCGCCGCCAGAAGACGCCCAGCAGTGAAGTGTTCCTACCGCCATTCGATCAAAGCCTTTTCACCTTGGAAGTTTTTCAAGTGAAGCCTAAAACCGCACCCGGCCTTGCCAAAGGACTGCAGGCGCCTTTTCGCGGCGGGCTCTTGAACTTGAAAATGTCATTTTCTCTACAGCGTTACGAGTGACCTCCACCACACGATGATGTCGAAGTATCTCCGCCATACTCTTCTGCTGCTATTTGCGTTATCCCTAGGGATGCTGACCGGCTGCCTCCACTACAAGGAAAGGGAGAAGCAGCTCGCCACAGGGGAGCAGCGGCCCCTTCCCTTTGCCAACAATAGTTCCAGCCGCACTGCGGCCATTCTTCCCGACGAGCCGCTCGGCGTGGAGGAGTCCACCACCCGCGACGCGGCGGACAGGAGCGCCGAACGGCATATCGACTTCCCGGAACGAACCTCCTCGCGGGATGGCTCTGAGGGCCTGAAGCAGCCCTATCCGGACAACCTGCTCAAAGGCCTCCCGGATCCCGATGCCGAGGTCGAAGTCAAATTGACTTTCAATGCCGCGGACATCTCCGAGGTGCTGGCCGCCTTCGCGGCGCCGTCGCTCCTGAATTTCAGCTACCTGATCGACCCCGCCGTCAAAGGCGCGGTGACGCTCTCCGTCAACACCACCATGACCGCGCGTCAGGCCTGGGAGACCTTCGAGCACATCCTCTGGCTTTCCGGGGCCTATGCATCCATGAACACGGGCTTCATCCACATCCTGCCCTTCGAGAGGATGCCTCAGGAGCGCAAGCTTTTTGCCACCCATGACGCGCAGCCCAATGTCGTGGTGGACTTCCTGCCGATCCGTTATCGCAAGAGCGCGGATGTCATCACGCAGCTTAGGCCCTTCCTGACCGAAGGCGCATCCATCACCGACCTAGTGGACGCCAATACCATCATCGTCGTCGAGGCACCTGCCAACATCGAGAAAATCCGCGAGCTGGTCAGCCGGCTGGACAACAAAGGCGAACGCGAATGGCCCACCGGCACATTCCCGTGCTATGAGGTCGACGCCGACGTGCTGGCCAACGAGCTCAGCACGCTGTTGCCGGTGCTGGGCTTCCCCGTCGCCACCGGCACCGGGACCTCCGGCGGTGCCGTCAAGCTGGTTGCCTTGCCTCGCGTGCGCTGCATCGTCGTCTCCGCCGCGCTTCCGGAAGTGGTGGAGGAAGTGGGCAAGTGGGTCCGCATTCTGGACCGCAGCGACCTGATGGACAAGGAGGAGATCTTCTTCTACAATGTCTCAAAAACCACGGTGGACAAGCTGGGCAGCGCACTGGAGACCTTCTTCAACGCGTCCGTGGTTTACAACAGCTCGACGCTGGGTTCCGGGAGCAGTTCCTCCTCGTCCTCCGGGCGTTCGACGCTCAACAGTTCCTCTGGCGGTCTCGCCAGCACCAGCAGCTCAACACCGACCTCCACGACCTCCACCCGGCGCTCTGGCGGCAGTGGGCGCACCACCAGCAATGGCAGCAATACCGCCAACAACAACCTGCCCTCCCAGAACCTCACGGTTTTCGAGACGGAAGTCATCGCCTTTGCCGACCAGGAAAGCAACCGCCTCACCATCAAGACCACCCCGCGCACCTGGGCGGTCATCCGAGCCTTCCTGGAACGCCATGACATTTCGCCGCGGCAGGTCGCCATCAAGGCGATCATCACGGAGGTCACCCTGGATCAAAACACGCAGTTCGGCGTGACCTACGCGGCCTCGAAGATGTTCTCCCATGGCAATTGGAACGGAGGCGGCGCCTGGGCGGGCGCCGGCCCCGCGGCCAATCTCGCCGGCGACGCGGCAGCCAACATCACCGCCATCAGCCAAATGACCTCCAGTGGCCTGGCCCTGATCATCCAGAATGTCAACGACCCCATGGCGCTGGTCAGCGCCGTGGCCGGCGAGGGCCATGCCACGGTCCTTTCCGAACCACAGCTGGTGGTGGTCTCCGGTGTGGAAGGCACCTTCAACAACGGCCAGTCCGTCGCAGTGCCGACCCAGTCCACCAGCTATACCAGCTCCTCCGGAAACTCCACCACCAACTACGAGTACAGGAACGTGGGCGTGATCATGACGGTCACCCCGTACATCACCGCCGGCAACGAGGTCGAACTCCATATCACCCAGGAAATCTCCACGGTGGCCGCCACCTCCACCAACACCAACGGCACCACCGCGCCGGACTTCAACGAGAAGAAGGTCACCACAGACCTGATCTGCAAGGACAACAGCACCATCATGATGGGCGGGATGATCCAGAACGTCGACACCGTCACGCGCACCGGCATCCCGTTCCTCAAAGACATCCCGTACCTCGGCGTGCTCTTTGGCCACGACTCCCACACCCACAGCCGTTCCGAACTGCTGATCCTGGTCACGGTCAATGTCATCGACAACACCAGCTTCCAGGAGGACCTGATCCGGCGCTACAAGAGCTCCCTCGAGGAAATCGCCAAGCACCAGCAGGACGAGACTTACTGACCCGCCATGGCAGAGCAAAACGCACAGACCTACCTGCAAGGGGCGCCGCTGGTGGAGAAGATCCGCACGCTGACCGCCACCCGGCTCAAAGTCGCCGACCCCGGCGCCCTCGCCATCGGCACCCAGGCGCTTGACCAGGCGTTCATCGAGGAGGGGAAGATCGAGGACTCCGCGATGCTGGCCATCTACGCCGAGGCCTCCGGACTGCCCGCGCTGGACGAGCAGGATACCCACGACGTGCCCTTCTACCCGGACGTCACCTACGATTTCCTCAACGCGAACGTCTGCCTCCCGCTGCTCTGGAACGCCGACCGGACCGTGCTGGCGCTCGCCTCGCCATACGAGGCCGGGCGCATCGTGCAGCTCTGGCGCGGGCTCTACGAGACGGAGGTCGAACTCATCCTCGCACGGCGGTCGTTCATCGACCGGTTCCTGGCCTCGAACTACGACCGCCCCGATGAAAATCTCGGCATCGGCGGCGACGCGGACTCCGAACAGGCGCTGCGCGACCTGGCCAAGGAGGCCCCCATCGTCCGGCTGGTCAACGACATCTTCACCCGCGCCCAGGAGACCGGCACCTCCGACATCCATATCGAGCCCAACGAGAAGGACGTGCAGATCCGCTTCCGCATCGACGGCATGCTCCAGACGGTCCTGCGGCCGCCCATCGCCCAGTTCCCCGCCATCTCATCGCGTATCAAGCTGCTCTCCAACATGAACATCGCCGAGCGGCGACTGCCGCAGGACGGGCGTATCGAGCTTTCCGGCGGCGGGATGAACTCCATCGACGTGCGCGTCTCCACGATCCCCACCATGCACGGCGAGTCCATCGTGCTGCGTCTGCTCCAGAAGGACTCGTCGGTCTTCGAGCTTGACAAGGTGGGGCTGCTGCCCGACACGATGGAGGAACTCACCGCGCTCTACAACATGCCCCACGGGATGATTCTCATCGTGGGTCCCACCGGCTCCGGAAAGACCACCACGCTCTATTGCATCATGAAGCAGCTCAATGCGGACTTCCGGAAGATCATCACCATTGAGGATCCCGTGGAATACCAGCTGGAGGGACTCCAGCAGATCCAGGTACGCGCGAACATCGGGTTGACCTTCGCCAGTGGTCTGAGAGCGATCGTGCGACAGGACCCCGATGTCGTGCTCGTCGGAGAAATCCGTGACAAGGAGACCGCCGAAATCGCCATCCACGCCTCGTTGACCGGTCACCTTGTGCTCTCAACCCTGCACACCAACGACGCCGCAGGCGCGATCTCGCGCCTGATCGAGATGGGTGTCGAAGGCTTCCTGATTTCGTCCGCATTGCTCGCAGTGGCTTCGCAGCGGCTCGTCCGCCGCATCTGCCCTGAGTGCCACGGTGCTGGATACACTGGCGACCCCACGCCGGAGAACCCACGCGGAAAACGCTGCCGGAACTGCATGGGAAGCGGCTACCGCGGCCGTATCGCCATCTTCGAACTGATGGTGATCAACGACGAACTGCGCGCCGCCATCAACCAGCATCAGGACACTTCCGTCCTCAACCAGATTGCCAAGCGACACGGCATGCGTACCCTCAAAGAAGACGGCGACCTGAAAGTGGAAAAGGGCCTCACCACCGCCTCCGAGGTCATGCGCGTCTGCCAGCTTGACATCGGAGACCTCGGGTAAATGTGAAATGTGAAATGTGAAATGTCAGAGCAGGAAAACATTGTATTGGAAAAAAGCAAGACTTTTGCACTTAGAATAATAAGATTATATCAATACTTGCAAGATGATCAAAAGGAGTTTATACTCTCCAAACAGATTCTACGTAGTGGCACCAGCATCGGTGCCAATGTCAAAGAAGCTCAATGCGCCCAGACCAAAAAAGATTTCATCGCTAAAATGTACATTGCCTTAAAGGAAGCGGCAGAAACCGAGTACTGGATTGAACTACTTTTTAAAGGGAACTTTCTACCATCCAATGAAGCATTCCAAAGCATTTGGAACGACAATCGTGATTTGCTTAATTTGCTTGGTGCCATAACAAAAAACGATAGGCATTTCACATTTCACATTTCAAATTTCACATTATGAATACGGACTCTTGGATTTTGGTGACTGGCGGTGCCGGACTGATCGGCAGCGCCATCGTGTACGAGCTCAACCAGCGCGGCTACCGGAACATCGTGATCGCCGACCACCTCGGGACCTCCGAAAAGTGGCAGAATCTCCGCGCCTTGGACTTCGTGGACTATTTCGAGAAGGATGATTTTTATAACTTATTGATTACAAATAAGTTAGATGGAATGTACAACTTCCGGGCGGTTTTCCACCTGGGAAACTGCTCCGACACCACCGAAGCCGATGCCACCTATCTCATCAAGAACAATTTCAACTACGGCAAGGCGCTCACCGACTACTGCGAACGCACCGGCGCGCGCATGATCTACGCCTCCAGCGCCGCGACCTACGGCGACGGCGAAGAGGGCTTCCTCGACGATGAGAACGACCTGCTGAAACTCCGTCCCCTCAACAAATACGGCTACTCCAAGCAGATCTTCGACCAGTACCTGCTTCGCACCGACCGCTTTGCGCACCCCGCCGGCGGTGCCTCCTTCGTCGGCGTGAAATACTCCAATGTCTTCGGCCCCAACGAATACCACAAGGCGCACATGCGCAGCATGCTCCTGCGCTGCTACGAACAGATCACCGCCACGGGCTGTGTCAGGCTCTTCAAGAGTTACCGTTCCGAATACAAGGACGGGGAGCAGGTGCGAGACTTCCTCTATGTCAAGGACGCCGCGAAGATGACCATCTTCTTCATGGACGCGGGTGACTCCTGCACCGGTCTGTATAACATCGGCTTTGGCGCCACGCGCTCCTGGAACGACCTGGCCAAGGCGATGTTTATTGCAATGGACAAGCCTGTGAATATCGAATACATTGAGATGCCGGAGACGCTCAAGGATCGCTATCAATATTATACTTGCTTGGATATCAGCAAGATTCGCCAGGCAGGCTACACTTCGGAACTAACCAGTCTGGAGGACGCTGCAAAGGACTACGTCTCCTACCTCAAGCGCGGGGCGCACCTCGGAGAATAGCCGTTCTTCGCCACTCGTTTTGGGTAGAGAAACAAACGGGAACTATATCTTTAACTTGCCTAGTCTCCAGAAGACATCTGGGACATATGGGACAAGATAATCGCAAACCATCGTCCCATTCGTCCCAGGTGTCCCATCCGTCCTTACCCAATTGGACAAGTCAAGGATATAGTGCTCAAACAAAAACGCCCGGTAGGGAATTCCCTGACCGGGCGGTTTCGTTTATCACGTCTTCTGGAATGAATCAGATATTCGCCCAGCCCCACTGGCTGCGCGGGAACCAGATGTAGTCGTTCTCCTGCTTGCGGTAGCAGTTGAAGCGCGTGTTGCGCTCGGTGGCGTCGATGGGGCCAACATGACCGTCGCCAAAGGACATGTTGAGCTTGTTGTTGTGGCGGAAGAAGCCAATCCAGGAGGTTGCATCGTAGTTGATGATGTCCGGATGGATGAACTGGTTGCCAGTCCACACGTTGTTCTCCATCGTGCCGTCCATGTAGCAGAGATAGAGCGCGGGCTTCGGAATGAGACCCCACTTCTTCCAGTCGGCATCGACGTCCCAGTTGTTGTTGTTCAGGGGGAAGCCATTTTCCCACTTGGCCTTGCCGGAACTAGTCCAATGACCGTGGGAGTATCCACTGCAGACATTGGCGACATAGCCGAGGTTGCCCCACAGACGCTGTTCGGCACGATGGGACGGGCACTGCATGAGCCGGTGCGCCGGAGTGGCGCGCTGACGCTGGGTCAGTTCGCGAGTGTCCCAGCAGGGATCCTGCCTCTGCCATTCGGCCTCGGTGATGGGGCCGCCGGGCGCGCAGTAGTTTGCGGTGAACCACCAGTAACGCACCAAATTGCCATCCACCGTGTAGTCCGCGCGCACGGGCGGGCTGTAGCCGTCGGAGTCGTCCGCATACATCAAGGCGCCCAGGATGATGGACTTCAAATTGCTGGTACATTGGGCGGCGCGGGCCTTTTCACGCGCCTTGGAGAGCGCCGGCAGGAGCATGGAGGCCAAGATTGCGATAATGGCAATTACCACCAGAAGCTCAATCAGAGTGAAGGATTTTTTCATGGACAGTCCTCTAAGCAACTTTGGGTTAATGACAAATACAAACCACATGTCATGATGGAATTATACGTTATTTCTGGCTAAATTTCAAGAGATCGGCAAAATGCTTTTGGCTCGCCAATGCCAATCCCCTATCCCTCCTTAACCTTCGTTAAGCCAGACTCAGGTACTTTTTTCCCCTTTATATTATATGGCAGTGGGAATGCAGTCAATGAAAACAGAGCCATCCCATTCAATTTTTCAAGCAACCGTATGTTTTTCATGAAACGACTCGTTTTTCACTCGATTTTCCTCGCGGGCATCCTGGCCAGTCTCGTCTGGGCAGGCGAACTGATGCCACTTCCACTGAAGATGGAGAATGGCTGGAGCCATCTCGCCCACGCGGTCATCGAGCCAACGGGCGGACGAAATGGGCACGAGTGCCTCCACGTCCATGCCGACCTGCCCACCTGCACGATGCAGGACTGGGAGGGGGACGCCTTCAGCAAGCACTCCTCCAGCGCATTTCTGCCCATCCAGCCAGGGCGCCCCTACTTCCTTTCCGTGTGGGTAAAAGGCGCGGCAAATTTCTGGTTGCACGTGTGGACTTACGAGAAGGAGGACTCCTCCACCTTCGTCCACAGCACGACTGCGATGGACGGTGCGGACCGCTTCACAATTCCCGAGGACGGCGAATGGCACCTCTGTGCCTCGCCGCTGCTCACCTTTCCGGAGAATGCACATTACGCGAAGGTGGTTCTGGAGATTGTGGACAACCTGCCGGAGACCCCCTATATCGATCTGCGTTTCTCCGACGTGGTTTTCGCGGAATCCGATGCTCAGCCGGAACCGCGCGTAACAGTGGTAAAGGCCATCACCGACCGCCTGCTTACGCCGAAGGCAGAAGTCGTTCCCGCCCAGCCGGCAGACGCACTTTCCTTCCGGCTTGCACGCGGCGAGACCGCCTCTGCCAGTTTCGTGGTGGAAGGCTCGCCCACCGCCCCCCTGACGGCGTTGCTGCCCAAGGCCTCCGTGCTGGAATCGGAGAACGGTGGCATCATTCCCGCCGATTCGCTGGTCATCCGCCATGTGGCAACCTGGTACACCGGTGTTCCGACCACCACCATCAAGCGGGCCGGCTACCGCACCCTCACTCCTGAGCTCCTGCTCAACGACCCCCTGCTGGTCAAGGCCAGCTCCGCCGACCGCGGAAACTATGTGCGGCTTGATTTTCCGGAACGCTCGTACTACACCTGCATCTCCGCAGAACTGGATGAACAATACGGCCTCCCCGGAAAAGAGCATTTTCATCTCGACCTCCAGGACTTCCCTGTGCGGGACCGTACAGTGCTCCAACCGGTGGACATCGCACCCGGAACTCGACGGCAGTTCTGGCTGAACCTCCAAGTCCCAGAAGACGCGCTTCCCGGAACCTACCATGGCATCATCTCGCTCGCCAGCGGAGAAAGAATCTGCGCGGAACTGCCTGTCACCGTCGAGGTCCTCCCATTCGATCTCCTCCCGCCGGAGAACTTCCTTTCTTCCATATATTACAAGGGACAGCTCGGACCCAACGGATCCATCGGTGCCGGAAACTACTCCGATAGCAAGAACGCCGAACAGTACCTCGCCGAAATGAAGAATCTCGTCGCCCACGGCGTGGACAATCCGCCCATCTTCTTATGGTGGCGAGGCAATGACATCAACTACCTCGATGAATGCCTTACCTTGCGCGAACTCGCCGGCATGAGCAACCACACCATCTTCCTGTGGGGCAGCAACACTGGCGACTCCGACCGCCCAGAAGACCTCGCGCAACTGCGCGAATCCGTGGAGAAGGCCATCGCCATTGCACATGAACACGGTGCCGAAGAAATCTACTTCTACGGCATCGACGAGGCGCGGCCGGAGGTCCTGGCAAAGGAACAACCAGCCTGGCAGATTGTCCACGAAGCAGGCGGCAAAGTCTATGTCGCCGTGATGGACTTGGCGGATGCCCTGAACACCTCGCTGGACCTGGCCTGCGTCGTGGATGAGCGCTTCACTGCGGAAGACGCCGCACGCGCCAAGGCCAAGGGCATGAAACTCGTCAGCTACGGGCACCCACAGGGCGGATGTGTGACTCCAGAGACCTATCGCCGCAACTACGGTCTGCTCCTCTGGCAATGGGGCTTCGACGGCGCGATGACCCACGCCTACCAGTGCGGATACGGCTTCATCTGGAATGACTTCGATGGACTCTACCGCGACGAGAACATGACCTACCCCACCGCCGACGGCGTCATCGACACTCTCCAATGGGAGGGCTACCGCGAGGGCGTGACCGACCTGCGCTACCTGGCCACTCTTCAGTCTGCCATCCGCCAATCCCCCGCCGCCCCGTCTGCCGTGCAGGCCGCCGCCTTCCTTGCCGACCTGAAAACCGCCGACCTGGCCACCCGCGACCTGGATGAAATCCGCTCCGAGATGATTGACTTCATTCTCGCATTGAACGCCCAATAATCCATGTCTCAACGAACGCCTCTCCGTTTTCGGCCCTGTGACTACGCGACGTTTCTCTTGTACATCACCTACGCGTGGTGTGCATTCTGCATTCCCAATGTCCTCGGTCCACTGGCGGAAGAACTCAGTTTCGCACTCGACGAGGGAAACAACGCGTTGGCCGGAACCCTCGCCCTCTGGCGCGGCGGCTTCGTGTTGCTGTCCATGGCGACATGTGGCTTCATCGCAGGACGATGGGGCAAGCGCCATTCGCTGTCCGTAGCCACAGTGCTGGTTGGCGGAGGGATTCTCCTTGCCACCACTGTGCATTCCTACACGACGCTGGTGGTCGCGATTGTCATCTCGTCAATCGGCCAGGGCTTTTTCGAAGGGCTCGTCACTCCACTGGTAAATGAGAACCACCGCACCGATCAGGATGCCGCGCGCTATGTGAACATCACCCACTCGTTCTGGTCGGTGGGTTCCGTCAGCATCATGCTCCTGGCGGGCTTGCTGCTCCAGCATGGCGTGTCGTGGCGTGTCGTCCTGGCCTGCGTGGGATGCATCACGCTACTACCGGGGGCCTATTTCTTCCGCCAACGCCAGCAGGACCACGGGATTCCAGGCGAGGTGCGCAGTTTCCGCCAGACCTGGGGAGAGGCACGCCAGGCCCTGGGCAGTCCCCGCTTCTGGCTCTTTCTGGCCGCCATGCCCTTGGCCAGCGGCATCGAACACTGTCTGCTCTTCTGGATGCCCACCTATCTCCAAAGTCGCTGGGCCGTGGGTCCCGCCGCCGCCGGAGTCGGCACCGCACTCTTCGCCGCCGGCATGTTCGTCGGAAGATTCCTGGCGGGACTTTTGGGACGCCAAAAATCCACTGGGAAAATCCTGTTCTGCTGTGCAACCACTCTTCTTGCGGCCAGCTTGGTCGCACTGAACGCCGCTCCCCTCTGGCTGTTCATGGCAACGCTCTTCCTGTTGGGAGTCGCCACCGGACCACTCTGGCCTGGACTTCAGAACCACTGCGTCAACCGACTCCCGTCACTCGACCAGACTACCATGCTGATTCTGCTCCCGACCGCTGGCGCCGCAGGCTTCGGAATCTTCCCTTTCCTCCTTGGACTCCTTACCGACAAATTTGGAAACACTGGCAGTTTCTTCCTCCTGCCCGCTTGTGCTATCGCTTTTCTGCTCCTATTAGCCATCGACTGGACAATTCATGACAAAACTTGACACCATCGTCTTCGACCAACTCCCCGTCCACGACACCTGCTGGAGTCTGATTTCCGGCGTGGACAACCGCCTCTACGCCGGTGTCTGCGGTGAGATGACAGGGGGCCTCTCCGCATACATCGCCTCCTACGACCCTGCGCAGGACCACGTGGATTACCTCGTCGAGATGGCGACCGCCCTCGATATCCCGCCCGACAACGGTCAGGCGACGCACTCCAAAGTCCATTACAGCCTGCTCCAGGATGACGACGGGACGCTTTATGCCGCCACGCACTGCACCGGTGCCCCCTTGGGCGACACGCTCTGGCGTCCCTGGAACTGCTGGAACCACCCGCAGAAGCAATTCAGCGGTTCCGGGTTGGTCTGCTTCAATCCCGACGGCTCCGTCAACTACCACCAGATCCTGCTACACAAGGAGGGTTCGCGGTGCCTGGCGCTCGCCCGCAAACACCACCTCATCTACGGAATTTCGTATCCGCGCAACCACTTCTTCGTCTTCGACCTGAAAACCCGTCAGACCCGAGACATCGGTCGCATCGGAAATCTCAATCCGCAATGCGTCTTCACCGACCAGGCTGAAAACGCCTTCACCGCAGATGACTACGGGCATATCCTCCAGTATGATCCCGACCGCGACCGACTCTTCGACACCGGAGAGCAGATCCCCCACGCGTCCTTCCGCGACGGCTACCACAACACCTTCTACGATGTCTGCCCCGAACCCTCCGGCGAGGGTGTCTGGGGGGTAACCTGGACCTGGGGCTCCCGCCTCGTGCGATTCGACTTCCAGACGCGAAAACTCCAGGACTTCGGCAAGGCAGTTGGAGAGGAGTCCACCGAATGGAGCCACATCATCCATGAACACGTGGGCGGGATGGTCTTTGGTGCCGACGGCATGCTCTACTTCGTGGCAAATCTTCCCACGAACGAAGGTTCGCGGCCCCATCTGGTACAGTTCAACCCCACAACCGCCAAACGCACCATTCTCGCACCACTCAAAATCGATGGTGCCTGGGTGGACCACATCGCCCGCGGTGCCCTGGGCAGCGACCACAAGCTATACTTTGCCGAGGCCGGCAACACGCCCACCAAACTCGTCCGCGCCGATTTGGGCCATGCCGCCCTCCCCTTCCCCGCCATCCGTCGGACATGGGGGTGATTCGTAATGTGCAACGCGTAATTATACGGTAAGCCAACAGGACCTCAGGCCTGAGACTTGAGACCTGAGACCTCTCACCTCTAATCTCTCACCTCTAACCTCGAAATGGATCTTCCACACACCTGGCCAACCTCCCCTCTCAAACGTGACAATCTCCGTCCTGAGGAAATCAAGGAGTTCCTGCGAATCCGCGCCGACTACGAGAAAAGCGCCTTCGTGACCGAGGGGCACTTCGAGGTCCGTGCCCTCAACGCCAAAGAATTCACCACGCCCGTGCCTCCAGAGGAGTCCGCCGTCACCGCGATTCTCGCGCATTCCTCCGGCTATCTCTACGGCGCGACCTCCGGTCCAAATGCGCACCTATTCTTCTACAACCCCGCGCCGGACGCCGATGCTTGTGCGGAAATCGGAGTGATCGCATCTCAGACACAAGTCGTTGCCCTGGCCGAAGGACGCGACCACTGCGTCTATGGCCTCGGAAACCATGAAGGCAGGATGTTCCTCTTCCGCTACACCCCCTGCGGAGTCCTCTTGGAACAGCAGGACTTTGCCGGTCTGGGTGTACGCGAAGTATTCGACTTGCCCGCCGAAGACCAGCTCTTCTTCTCCACCATCGACCCCTGTCACGGCGCAGGAAAAATCGACCTTCGGAAGCTGGAATTGCCCGCCGAACCAGGTGCCGATCTGGTCGCAGACATGTATGGATCATTGTGGTTGCTCACGGAAACCACCGGAACCGTCCTCCACTGGAATCCCGTCGCGGGCGACTCACCGCAGGCCGTCGGTGCCATCGGCTCGATGGGCGGCCACTCCCCACGGTTGCTTCCCGCGACTTCCGGCGCCTACGGCGCAGGGCTCTATGGCAGGCTATTTCATATTTCCGAAGACGGAGTAACGCCTTTGCGCTGTCAGGCACCCTTCATCAAAGGTCGCGAACTCTACAACCGCGTGACCGCCTGGACACGGGGAACCACTGGCGGCGAATACTATGGCGGCACCATCGACGGTCTGCTCTTCCAATTCTCTCCGCTGGAGGAACGCGTGATCTGCCTGGGCAAGCCCACCGACCAGCCCCGCATCACTGCATTGGCCTGCACCGCAGGTCGCATCTACGGCCTCAACGGTACCCCCGAAGACTGCGCACACCTTTTCTGCTACTCCCCCGAAAACCGTGAACTACGCGACCTTGGATGCATCCTCGCACGCTCTGAACGCCCCTGGAACGGCTACCGCTGCGAGTCCATGGTCGCCGGCAAGGACGGCACGCTCTTCCTCGGCGAGAACGACCGCCTCGGACATCTCTTCCGGTACTTTCCGCCGCTTTGATGAACATCAGGTTTGCCAACAAAAAAGCCCCCGGATGGAAACCGGAGGCTGAAATGGTGTGCGATGCAGGACTCGGACCAGCGACCTCTACCGTGTCAGGGTAGCGCTCTAACCAACTGAGCTAATCGCACCTGGATTTTGTGAATGTTCCATTACTATAATTGTAATTCGGACGATTTCAACCCGCAATCGCCGAAATCCTGAAAAGTGACTTCACATCAGGCATTGCCAGGGGAAAAAACAAAATCAAATTATAGTACATTATATGCACGCTCGACGCATCGGGCAACTACCGCCATCGTGGTGGAAAACAGACAACCAGCAACATTTTTGGAGAATCCAATCATGGCCAACCGCATGATTCTGAACGAGACGTCCTATTTCGGCAAGGGCGCCATCAACGAAATCGTCACCGAGCTGAAGTCCCGTGGCTGCCAGAAGGTGATGCTCTGCACCGACCCCGACCTGCTCAAGTTCCAGGTCGCCACGAAGGTGACAGCGCTCCTGGACGCGGCGGGCATCGCCTACGAAGTCTATGACGGCATCAAGGCGAACCCCACCATCCAGAACGTCCAGGAAGGCGTGGCCTTCTGCAAGAACGCCAAGGCGGACGTGATCGTGGCAGTCGGCGGCGGCAGCGCGATCGACACCGCGAAGGCGATCGGCATCATCGTCACCAACCCGGAGTTCGCGGATGTGCGCAGCCTGGAGGGCCTCTCCGGAACCAAGAACAATTGCCTGCCCATCATCGCGGTCTCCACCACCTCCGGCACCGGCGCGGAAGTCACCATCAACTATGTCATCACCGATGTCGAAAAGCACCGCAAGTTCGTCTGCGTGGACCCGCATGACATCCCTGTAGTCGCCATCATCGACCCGGACATGGTCGCCTCGATGCCCAAGGGTCTCTGCGCGGCGACCGGCATGGATGCGCTCACGCATGCGATCGAGGGCTACATCACCAAGGGGGCCTGGGAGATGACCGACATGCTCCACATCAAGGCCATCGAAATGATCGCCAAATATTTGCGTGCCTCCGTCGAAAAGGACCCCGTGGCGCGCGGCAAGATGGCCGAAGCGCAGTATATCGCCGGCATGGGCTTCTCCAATGTCGGGCTGGGCATCGTGCACTCGATGGCGCATCCGCTCTCCGCGCTCTATGACACCCCGCACGGCGTGGCCTGCGCGGCCATCCTTCCCACAGTGATGGAGTGGAATGCCGAGGCCACCGGCGAGCGCTACCGTGAAATCGCCCGCGCGATGGGCGTGGTGGGCACCGAGGCGATGTCCCAGGCGGAGTACCGCAAGGCCGCCGTCGAGGCGGTGCGCCAGCTCGGCAAGGACGTCGGCATCCCGCAGCATCTCTCAGAGGTCGGCGTGAAGGAGTCCGACATCGACTTCCTGGCCGACTCCGCAATGGCGGACGCCTGCACGCCCGGCAATCCGCGCGACCCGCGCAAGGAAGATGTGGTCGCGCTCTACCGCAAGATGCTCTAACCTACCACGGTGCCGGGCATTGCGCATTTTAACGAAGGCGTGCCCGGCACCCCACCACAACGATCGTCACCCATGACTTGCTTTCTTGGCTTCGACATCGGCGGCACCAAATGCACCGCCATTTACGGAGAACGGGACGCGGCGGGCGATGTCCGCCCGATTGACCGCACCGTCTGGCCCACCGCAGGTGTCTCCCCGGCTGAGTGCGTGGAGCATTTCGCGCAAGTCGCCAGGGAACTCCTCGCCAAGCATGGCAAGAAGCCGGAAGACGTCTCCGGCATCGGCATCCCCTGCGGCAGCCCGCTGGACAACCGCAACGGAATCATCCTCTCGCCGCCCAACCTTCCGGGCTGGGATCGCATTCCAGTCGTCGAATGGCTCAAAAAGGAGTTCCCCGCATGCCCGCACATCGTCCTGGAGAATGACGCGAATGCGGACGCACTGGCAGAATGGGCCTTCGGCGCCGGAAAAGGAACAAAGAACCTGGTCTTCATCACCTTCGGGACCGGCTGCGGCGCGGGACTCATCCTCGACGGGCGGCTTTACACCGGCACCAACGACTACGCTGGCGAATGCGGCCACCTGCGACTGGCGCCCTTCGGTCCCGTCGGCTATGGCAAGGCCGGCTCCATGGAGGGCTTCTGCTCCGGTGGCGGCCTGGCGCGACTTGCGCTCGTTCGCATCCAGGAACGCCTCCAGATGGGCAAAAAAGTTCCTTGGTATGACGAAACCAAGGCACTTACCACCAAGGACCTTGCCGTGGCTGCCAAAGGAGGCGACGATTTTGCGAAGGCGATTTTCGCTGAATGCGGCACGAGGCTGGGCGAGGGGCTGGCCATCATCATGGACCTCATCAATCCGGAAGTCATTGTCATCGGCAGTGTCTTCCAACGAGCGGAGGAACTCCTGCGCCCCACGATGGAGGCCGCCATCCTCCGAGAGGCCCTGCCCTATACCCGTCAAGTCTGTCGCGTGGTTCCAGCCGCCCTTGGCGACCAACTTGGCGAGTATGCCGCAATGGCACTAGCATCGATTTAGAAATAAATTAATAATAACTAATTAATTTTTAAATACTTATGCGATTTATAAAACCAACTGTTCTCCGCCCGTATCTGGAATTGCCCAAGATTGTCGTCCAGCCCATCCAGGCACGTGAAGGCACTCCGTCAGTAGATGTGGGCAAAGTCGCGGAGCTGGTTGGCAATGGCGTGGATTTTCGCGACTTGATCTGCATCCGGAGCCGTGAGCATTGGGAGCAGGTCGTCGGCAATCTGCCGCAAGATGTCGATGCGGTCATGCTGGTGAGCAGTCCCTGCTACCCCACGGAAATCTGGAACGAGGCCCCGGAACCACTGGTACGGCGCGGTCTGCCCATCCTCTTCTGGCCATTGGTCCAGCATGACGAGCCGGACTTCTGGAAGTGGTCCTGCGCCGACCTCCTGCGTGCTTTGGACTGCAAGGTGCATCTCATTGAAAGCAACCACGAGGGGTGCATTCTCCTGCGTGCCATGGCGGTCAGGAAATTCCTCGCCAGAAGCCGGATGGTGGTCTTCGGCAAGCAGAACTTCCCCTGGAACGCCTTTTCCGGCGCCAAGGGCATCGAGAAATCCATTGGACTCCGGCTGGTTGTAAAATCCCTAGAGGACTTCCGCAAAGCCGGAAAAGCCCATTCCGACGAAGAATTGCTTGCCTACTGGAACGAACGGCAGGGACGCTATGTGGACAACATTCCGCAACGACCGGAACTCCTCACCGCATTGCGCACGTGGTTCGGCATCCGCGATATCCTGGACGCCGAACACGCCATTGGCTTCGGCGTCAACTGCTATGGCGACCTCATCATCGAAGGCGGACGTGACATGCCCTGTCTCGCCCAATGCCTCGCCCGCGAGGAGGGCTTCATCGCCGCCTGCGACGGCGACTTCTGCGCAATGACCAACATGGCGATGGCCGCCTGGCTCTTGGACGCGCCGTGCATGATGTCCAATCTCTACCCGCTTCACTACGTCGGGGCGCTCACGGAGCACTTCGGCGACCGCCTGGCAGCCGACGGGAAATATGCATCCATGGAGGGGAATCTGGCTCGCCTGGCACACTGCGGCTACGTCGGCGTGGTCTCACCTGAAATGGTCCCCGGCGGCAAGGCGCGCCTGACCGACTGGGGAGGCACCTACGAACTCAAGCGTGACGGCCGGGGCGTGGGCGTGGACAGCGACCTCGCCCCAAATACTGAGTTCACTGGCATCGAACTCCACTTCAACGGCAACGACCTCCTGATTGTCCACGGAGAAATCCTTGAAAGCACCCGCCATGCTGGCATGCCGCACTGCGAGTCCAGTGCACTGCTGCGGCTGGACGACCTGGAATATTTCATCCGGCACGTCTCCCGGGAACATATTGTCATCACCTACGGAGACCACCGCCGGGACTTCCAGCTCCTAGCCGAGGTCCTCGGCCTGAATGTCCAATAGGGAACCCCTCTCCGGGGCATCATCTCAGGACCTTCCGCGGCCAAAGCGGCGGCGTTTGACCAGCAGCCGCGGATGGTCGGCCGCCCAGACACGCCGTGCCTCCTCCAGAGAAAGCGGATTCGCGCCTCCGGGGAAAGCGGGATCCTTCGCCTGCACGGGGTCGTCTTCCCAGGCGCAATGCGGACAAATTGTATAGTCTCCGGCGGCGCCATCCACGAGGCGTCCGCAACAGGGGCAGGGATGCTTGTTGACTTCGGTGGTCATTGTCGATTCCAATAGCGGATGCCCTGGTCGGGTTTGAAACAGGTTTTGATGGCGCCGTCAGCCGTTAAGGCGACAAAGCGGTTGCTGGGAGGATGATAAAGCAACTGGTCGCCTTCGGCGGTGGTTTTGCGCAGGGTGCCATCGGGCGGATTGTCCACAAAATCCACCGTCCCGTCGCCATATTCCTCCGCGGAATGATATTCCGGGAACTCCGCGCGGTGCTTCTCCCAGTGGCGCTGGAGGTTGGACTGATGCCAGTAGGCGCGGCGGATCGCTTTTGGCGGGGAACTTGAATTATTAACTTGCCTATCATAAACAAGTTGTGATTCTTCCACCCGGCCCGGTTCCGCAACGGCCGTCTTCTCGACCGCCTTCGCCTGTGGCGCAGTGGGCTTCGCCGTGGATTCGGAGATTCCCGAACCGCCCTTCCCTCCTTGGAGGAAATAGATCAGCAGGGCGAGCAACAGCGTGCCAATCGTCCCCAGCACCGTCTTCGATTTCTTTCCCATGTTCCTTGCCATGGCTTTTTACTCCCAAATAACCCGCAGCAGCGCGGCATGGCCGGGCGCCAGCCAGTCACCCTCGCCCGCGAAATTCTGGAAATGATTCGGCCGCGCCTGGGAGACCACCTGCACTTTGGCGGGTTTGGTGCGCCAAAGCAGTCCGCCGATGGAGAGCGACTTCTTGAGATTCTTATTCAACACCATCACGTAGGTCTCGCCAGTTTCGCGATGGCGGAACTCGCCGACGGCCAGGTTCGCCTCCGGGTTGCCGTCCAGCCCAGTGATGAGACTTTCCTCTCCCGGCGCATCCTCGCGCGGCATGCGCTCGCCCGGCATGATGTGATATACCGCAGTGGACTCCAGCTGGTTGAGGACAGGCGCCAGGCACCGCACCGCATTGTTCACGCGGCGCATGCAGTACCACACCTCGGTCTTGTTGCCCCAGACATCGATGGGCGCGTTGCGGTAGTTTCCCAGCTGCGGCGTGAAGTAGCAGAAGTAGGCGATCCCCTTCGCGCCGTAGGTCAGGCCGGAGAAGACCTCGAAGAAGAGGTCGTCCTCGCTGGGGCACCGGTAGGGCAGATGTCCGACCGCCAGCGTGCAGTATTGGAAATACACGCCGTGGCGCAGGGCGGCCTCGCGCACCACCGCTAGATTCTGCCAGTAGGTTTTGCGCAACGGAGCGTCATCTTCAAAGAGCGAATAGTAGTCGAAGCCCAGCCAGTAGGGGTGGAATTCATCGAGGAACTGCTCGACGTACGCCTCGTAGTCCGGTGCGCCGAGTTGTTCGGGGCTGGCGTAGTCGGGCAGGAGGTTGATGTAGATGTCGTGATCAGGATCGCGCTGGCGCAGCTCCTGGTATGCCGCGTTGAGTGCGGCGAAGCGTTTGGTGTCCGGTTCGTCCTGCAACCAATATCCGTAGGTCGCGGGATGGCCGCCATACTCATCCACCACCTTTTGCGCGATTGCCGCCCAGTCGTGTGGTTCGTCAGGTGCCCAGAAGCTGCTCACCAGGTCTCCGTCATAGACGTACGCCACCATTCCGGCCTTTGCGATCATATCCATCTCCTCGATGCCGCCGCACGCGAATCCTCCGACGGTGATGCCGCATTCAGCCATCTCATCATAGAAACTCTGTCCGATGCCGGGCAGCCACCTCTGGTTGGTCCCCCACGCGATGATCGGAAACCACTCCGGGTCGCCCGGACGCGCAACCGCCGCCTTTTGCGGGCATTCCTCCGGTTCTTCTGACGCAGCGAATTCCTCGCGGCACGCTTGCTCCTCGCAGCACGCCATCGGGCGGCATGTCGGCACAGGGGCGCATTCTGCCCAGCTCTTCCTCTGATAACACATTGGCGAGGTCGAACGGCATGATGCGAACATCAACAGAACGGCAAGGCTCCACAACAGGAAAGAGAGAGATTTGTTCATCGGTGTTAACGCTGTAGGATTCAGGACTTCGTCACCAAAACCATAAGAGGCCTCTAAAGGTGTTCTTTACGCTTGTCCAATCAACGCATATAATGTAGCGCGTGGAACAATAAAAACCAAACGGGCCTTCGTTGTCGCACCGACTCCTTTGGATCCATGCGGCTGAAGGCCCGAATATCGATTTTGCCATGACTCCCTGGTATGCCCGGCAGGGCTTGAACCTGTAACCTTCTGCTCCGGAGGCAGACGCTCTATCCAATTGAGCTACGGGCACCCGAAATGGGAATGGCTTTTAAAATAATGCCGCCGGAGAGTAATTCAAGGTCGCACGGAGAAAAAGGCTTGGGATTTCCGGGGTTGGCAAAGCGCGAGGCTCTATATTATGTCGTCATAACCAAATCTTCCTCACAGTGAATCTCCTGCCATGCTGATTCTCTACACCATTCTATTTCCGCTGCTGGTCCTGCTTTACCTGCCCTTCTACGCCGTGCATTGCATCCGTCGAGGCGGGCTCACGAAGGACTTCTGGGAGCGTTTCGGCATCTTCCCGACGGCCACAAAGACCCGCCTCAAGGCGCTCAAGGCGCCAGTTTGGATCCATGCGGTGAGCGTCGGCGAGGCCATCGAGGCGTTGTCGTTCATCCAGGCGTGGCGTGCACGCGACCCAGGAGTCGAAATCGTCTTCTCCTGCGGGACCTCCACCGGTTTCGCCACCGCGACCAAGAAGCTCCCGCCGGACGTGGTGGCCATCTACTGTCCGCTGGACATCTGCTGGATGGTCTGGCACACCCTGAATCTTGTACGGCCTCGGCTCCTGGCCATCCTGGAAGTCGAGATCTGGCCTCAGCTGATTCTGCAGACACACCGCCGCGGCATTCCTGTCGTGCTGGTCAATGGGCGGCTTTCGGACAAGTCCAGCGCGGGCTATGCCCGCTGGGGTTTCGTCTTCCGCAAGATCTTCCGCTCCTTCAGCGCATTGTGCATGCAGACGCCAGAGGACCAGGCGCGGCTAGAGCGCGTCATCGGGCCGGACGAACGCATCCACACGGTGGGAACCGTCAAGTTCGACCAGGTGCCAGACCGTACTGGAGCGGATGTCGCCACACCTTTGGCAGAAGCCTTCGGAGCAGGAAAGCATCCGCTCTTCTGCGTTGGCAGCACGCACGAGGGCGAGGAGGAGGTCATTTGCGACGCCTTCCTGGAACTGCGCGAAGCGCATCCAGAATGGCGGATGGTGCTGGTTCCTCGGCACGCCGAACGGGCGGCGGCGGTAGTCAAGATACTTGCTTCGCGAAGGCTCGCGTGGCGTTCCGTGCAACCGGTCGAGAGCATGCTTCCGGCGGGCGTCGGCACTGCAGATGTGCTATTGGTGAATACCACCGGCCAGTTGATGAACTACTATCAGGCATCCGACGTATGTTTCGTGGGCAAGAGCCTGGATGGGCAGAATGGCGGCCACAACATCATCGAGCCGGCCATCTTCGGCAAGGCCATCATCTATGGTCCGCACATGGAGAACTTCCGGCAGGTCCATGATATCTTCCAGGCCGAGAACTCCGCGCTTGCCTTCGCCTCCAACGCCGAACTCCTTCCCACGCTTCTGCGACTCGCCGAGAATGACGCCGTGCGCAACGAACTTGGCGCACATGCCCGCGCCACCGTCGAAAAGCACCGCGGCGCCATCGCAAAAACTCTAGAAATTATCTTTAATATATTGAAATAAAATAAGATATTAAATTTATGATTAAATCCTCGTTGCCGATCTATGAAATCGAAAGCGCCTTCTGCGCGACATTATGCAAGCAGAACGCCTGCGTGGTGACCGCGCCGACGGGTTCCGGCAAGTCCACGCAGATTCCCCAGTGGCTGCTGAAGGAGCTGCCGCCGGAGCGCAAGATATTGGTTCTCCAGCCGCGGCGGCTCGCCGCACGGATGCTTGCAGAGCGAGTCGCGTGGGAGCTTGGCGGGAAGCTCGGCGAGGCCGTGGGTTTCGTCACCCGCTTTGACCGCGCGGTCTCCGCGCAAACGCGTCTGCTCTTCGTCACCGAGGGGATTCTCACGCGCATGCTGTTGAATCCAGACGAACTCAAAGACTACGGTGCAATCGTATTCGATGAGTTTCACGAGCGCAGCCTCAACGCCGACCTGGGACTGGCAATGGCACGCGACCTCCAGCAAAAACAACGGCCCGACCTCCGGCTTGTGGTGATGAGCGCCACGCTGGATGCCGATGCGGTCTCCCGCTACCTCGGCGACTGCCCTGCACTTGCCTCCGAGGGACGCCTCCATCCCGTGGACATCTCCTACATCCGGCGCACCGACCTTCCGGAACTCTATCCCGCCGTGGCGGAGAGCCTGCGCGAAGCCACGGAACACCACCCGGGCGACGTGCTGGTGTTCCTGCCCGGCGTCGGCGAAATCCGCCGCTGCGAAGAGGAAATCCGCCATCGAAAGTATTCCGAGCCGCTGGACATCCTGCCCCTCTATGGCGACCTGCCGCCCGAGGCGCAGCGCGCCGTGATGAATCCCGCTCAACGCCGAAAGGTCATTCTGGCGACCAACATCGCCGAGACCAGCCTCACCATCCCCGGCGTCCGCATCGTCATCGACTCCGGTCTGGTCAAGCAGAGCCGCTACGATGCCGTGCGCGGCATCGACATTCTGGAGACCGTCCCCATCTCCCGCGACTCCGCCCAGCAGCGCGCCGGACGCGCCGGACGCGAGGCCCCGGGCGTCTGCCGACGACTCTGGAACGCCCTCGAACAAGACCACAAGACACCCCACACGCCACCGGAAGTCGTCCGTGTGGATCTCGCCGACGCGCTGCTGGCAATCCACTGCGCCGGGTGGACCGACGACGAGAGGTTCCCGTGGTTCCAACGTCCCCCTGAAAACAGCGTGAAAGCCGCAAGGACACTCCTGCACAACCTCGGTCTTCTGAACCCCGACGGCACCGCGACCAACACCGGTCGCGCGGTTCTCGCCTTCCCCACCCATCCGCGCCTGGCACTGCTGCTCTGGCGAAGCGCACAACTCGGCATCTACGACCTGGCCTGTGGTTGCGCGGCAATCCTCGCCTCGCGGCCGCTGATCGCCGCACGCACCATGCCTGCACGGCAACTCACCGAACTGCGGGGTAGCCTCCGCAAGACAAAACAAGACAATTCTGGGCAAAATGCACCGGAATCGGATTTTCTTGCACAACTCTCCCTTGTCCAGCAGGCTTCCGCGCAGCATTTTTCGCTGGACGCCTGCGAACGCCTCGGAATCCAGGCGGGCGCCGCCCGTGACATCGCCCGTGAGTGGGCCAGCCTCCGTAGTTCCGTGCCCGCCAGTTCCGTGCCCGCGCAAGAATGCGCGGGTAAAAGCCCCGAAACCGCACTGGCACGTTTGCTCCTGGAATGCTTCCCCGACCGCCTCGCCCGCCGACTCGACAAGGGTACGCTCTCCTGTGAACTCCAGGGGCGCAAGCGTGCGACGCTCAGTCCCCGCAGCCTTGTACGGGACGAGCCACTCTTCATTGCCGCCGAAATTCGTGAGACCACTGCCGGCAATTCCCCTGGAACCACAGTCGAACTCTCCCTGGCCTCCGGCATCCGCGAGGAGTGGCTCTGGGAACAATATCCAGAGGAATTGAAAGAAGACGACAACATCTTCTGGGACAGCGTGAAACAGCAAGTCCTACGCCGCCGCACGCTCTCCTGTCTTGGACTGGTGCTGGAGGAATCCGTGCGCAACGACCCGCCGCCCGACCAGGCCGCCGCGCTCCTCGCAGAACAGATCGAGTCCACCAACGCCCTCCCGCTGCTGGGCTGGGACGAAAAGTGCACTGCATGGATTGACCGCGTGCGCTTCCTCCGTCCGCATTTCCCTGAACTGGAGTTGCCAGAATACACCGACACCGAATGCCGCGCCATCCGCCAGGCGCTCTGCGCGGGCGAACGCACCTACGCCGCCGTTCGCAACAAGCCCGCCCTGCCCTTCCTGCAGGCCATCCTCACTCCGAAGCAGCTCGCCGCCGTCGAGCGGCTTGCGCCCGCCGCAGTACCCCTGCCGCGCAACCGCAAGATGCGCATCGAATACCATCCCGGACAGCCCCCGAAGGGCCGCGCGCGCATCCAGGAACTCTACGACGTCGCCGGTCCCATCACCGTCGCCGACGGACGCATCCCCGTGCTGCTGGACATATTGGCGCCCAACTTCCGCACCGTCCAGATCACCGACGATCTCCCACGCTTCTGGCAAATCCACTACCCCGCCATCAAGCCGCAGCTCTCCCGACGCTACCCCAAGCACGAGTGGCGGTAATACCGTTCGGGCGCCAATCCCGTTCGCAGATTGACGCCCATTTATTATTTCGCGTGTAACATTAGTATCGCGGATCGCTCAGGTAGTTGTTCTGCCCGACATCGTGCAACCACAGCCACTCCAGGCGAATCGGACGGTCATAGCTGCGCGTGTCGTATTTTGTGTCGCCATTCTTGTCCCATTCAATCATGCAGGAGAAGTTCTCCATGAACTCTGCGCCGGTCTGGGTGTCAAACAACCTGCATTGTCCGCGCCACACCTCGCCGGAGTAGCCGTCGGCTTTGGATTCGAGACGCAGGCTGGGCACATCCAGTTCGACCACCTGGAAGACACTACGGATTTCTCCCAGACGCTGGTTGAAGCAATTCACGAAATTGTCCTGGATGTAATGCCAATGACGATTGAGTTCCATTTGTCTTTCGAGATTGACTTCGACCTGATAAGTCGAATCCTCTGCAGTAATTTCTTTAAGTTGCTCCTGATATACCTTTTCAAATTCCTCTTTTTCTCGGAAGAACTTCAAAATCTCCCTGAAGGATTTGACTTGCAATTCAGGATAATCTCTCATCTTTATCCCAAGTTTGTCAACTGTTTTAAACCATGCCATAAATTCATGTGCTTGAGGAACCAATGATTTTAAAAATTCCACTCCTTCATCTGTGTGCCACTTAGGACCGAAAACAAAAGCCGCATTGGGATTGACCTTTGCAGAACTATTTCTTCCCCCGCCAGCATTATTCTTTTCGCCTCCCCGGCAGCCGAACCAAACGAGGAGGACGACCAGCAGTGCCGCCACCCCAGCCAGTGCCAGTTTGAATTTTCGGCTCTTGACATCGACCTTGATGCCTTTGCTTGCCAATTTCTCGTTGATGGAATCCAGCGGCAGCTTGTTGTAGAGCGCATCCGCCTTTTCACTGGCCTTCTGATATGCGGCATTGGCCGTGGCTTTCATCTGTTCCGCTTTGGACTTGTTTTCGTTCGTTTCTGACATGGTGTTTTTGTTCCTTTCAAGAATGGAATTGAATGGGAAAGAATAACAGAAATGATTTCAAAGTTATTCAAACTTATATATACGTTGGGGGCACAGAATACCTATCACCTGCATCCGTGGATTTGCGTAAAGGACGTAGCGTCGGCGCCTCGCCGATGAGATGCGTTGTGGTGACACCCCGTCACCACGGTGTTAACTCACGGATTCAGGAGCTAGTCCAATCATTTTCCGCAGAGGTCATAACATATTTGGGGTTCCATCGGGGAAAATAATCTTCCCTTGATTATATTGGAAGAAAGCCTCTCTGATAGAACAAGAGAATCCCTCATGAACCTCAGTGAACGAATCGCCACCGCGCGCGGCATGCGCAAAGCGCATCTGGTCGTCAAAAACGCCCGAATTTTCCATCTGACGACCGGAGAATTCGAATTGGCGGACATCGCCATCGACAGCGAGGGCCTTATTGTGGGCGTGGGTGAAGGCTATTCCGGCGACCTGGAGCTGGACGCCACTGGCTTGACCGCCGTGCCCGGTTTCATCGATGCGCACTTGCATCTGGAATCCACCCTGATGACCCCTGCGGAATTCGAACGGTGCGCCCTGCGGCATGGCGTCACCACCGTTGCCTGCGATCCGCACGAATTGGCCAACGTGGTCGGTACCGACGCCTTCGATTACTCCTTCGCATGTGCGGAGAAACTCACGATGACCATGCTGGTGCGACTCTCCAGCTGCGTGCCCGCCACCCAATTGGAGACTTCCGGCGCTGCCATCACTGCGGATGACCTGGCGCAGTGGCACGAACGTCATCCCAAGGCAGCTCTTGCAGAACTTATGAATGTTCCAGGGGTCTTGCATCAGGACGATGAACTCCTGCAGAAAGTTTCGTTGTTTGACCATATCGACGGCCATTGCCCATTGCTGTCCGGCAAGGACTTGAACGCCTACATCTCGGTCGGCGTTCGCAATGACCACGAATGCTCCACGCTGGCAGAGGCGCAGGAGAAATTGCGTCGCGGACTCCAGGTCCTCATCCGCGAAGGCAGCGCCGCCCGCAACCTGGATACGATGCTGCCGCTGCTGACCATTGAGAACTCGCCCTTCCTGGCCTTCTGCACGGATGACCGCAATCCACTTGATTTCAAGGAATTGGGATATATTGACGGAATCATCGCACAGACTATCGCAAAAGGCGTCTCGCCGTTGGTGGCATACCGCGTCGCCAGCTGGTCCGCCGCACGCGGACTGGGCCTTGACGACCGGGGGATCATCGCGCCAGGTAAACGCGCGGACATCGTTCTACTCTCAAACTTCGAGCACTGCAAGGTCGCCAACGTATTGGTTCACGGCCACCCTGCCACCGGCATCGGCTATGGCGCGGGTGTTCTGCCCAACCCGAATCCATTCCGCAACACCGTCCACTGCAAGGAAATGACTGCCGAAGACTTCACCATGGCTCCCAATCCCGAAAAGTCCATCCCTGTCATCGGAGTGCGGGACGGCGACCTGGTCACCGATTTCCTGGAGCTTCTTCCCACCGATGAAGATGTCCTGCCCATCGCGGTGATTGAACGCCACGGCAAAAACGGCAATCTCGCCAGGGGCTATGTGCGTGGCTTCGGTCTGAAGAAAGGCGCCATCGCCTCCAGCGTCGGTCACGACTCCCATAACCTTTGTGTAATCGGCACGAATCCCGCCGACATGGCACTCGCCATCAATGCATTGCGTGAATCGCAAGGTGGCTTTGTCGCAACCTGCGACGGTACGGTCACCGCACTGGTTCCACTGCCCTTTGCGGGTCTCTTCTCCGACAAGCCCGCCGAGACCATCGCCACGCAGTTGTTGCAACTGCGACAAACGGTGCATGACTACGGCTGTAATCTGCGGGAACCGTTCCTACAGATGGCTTTCCTGCCGCTGGCAGTCATCCCGCACCTCAAACTCACCGACTTGGGCCTGGTGGACGTGGACCGCTTCGAATTGGTGTAGAAAAACTAGCCACCCTAGCAGAACTAGCCGCCCTAGCAGAACTAGCAGGGCTAGCCTTGTACCTTGTACCCTCTCACCTCTACCCTCTACCCTCTTACCTCTCACCTCTATTCTCTATCCTCCAATACCTTTCCGCTGGAATGAAAGACTTCTTCAAACTTCAAGAGAACCAGACCACCCGCAGCCGTGAAATGATGGCAGGACTGACGACCTTTCTGGCCATGGCCTACATCCTGGCGGTGAATCCGAATATCCTGAGTGCATCCGGAATGCCGGCGGGCGGCGTCTTCTTCGCGACTGCGATGGCGGCCTTCTTCGGCACCTGCCTGATGGCCTTCTTGTCCAATTATCCCTTCGCGCTGGCACCGGGCATGGGTCTGAACGCCTATTTCGCCTACACCGTCGTGCTGGGCATGGGCTACTCCTGGCAGTTCGCGCTCCTCGCAGTCTTCGTGGAAGGACTGATTTTCCTGGCTCTTTCGCTTACCAAAGTGCGAGAGAGCATCTTCAACTGCATCCCGCTGCCTCTGAAAAGCGCCGTCAGCGTCGGCATCGGCCTCTTCATCGCCTTCATCGCGCTCCAGAGCGCACATATCATCGTGGACGCGCCCACGCTCGTCTCCTTCCAGTCCTTCAGCAAGGGCAACATCACCGGCCACGGCATCTGCGCCATCTTGGCAATCGTCGGCACGCTGGCGACTGCATGGGGCCTCCACAAGGGCATCCGCGGGGCCATCCTCTACGGCATCCTCCTCACCTGGATTCTGGGCATCATCGCACAATTGATCGGACTCTACGTCGTGGATCCCGAAATCGAATGCTTCTCACTGCTGCCTAGTTTCTCCCTGAGTACATTCAAGAACTCCTACCGCCAGTTCACACACCTCTTCGGGGCCCTCTTCCAACCGGCCGAATGGACCCTGCGGGACTCCGAAATCACCGGCTGGGCGCTGGTCAAGTCCTTCAACTTCATCATCATCATGTTCGCCTTCATGTTCGTGGACATCTTCGACACCATGGGCACCCTCATCGGCGTCTCCACCAAGGCGAACATGCTTGACAAGGACGGCAAGCTCCCGCGCATCCGCGGAGCGCTGCTCTCCGACTCCCTCGCCACCTCGTTCGGCGCCATCTTCGGCACCTCCACCGTCACCACCTTCGTCGAATCCGCCTCCGGCGTGGCCGAAGGCGGCCGCACTGGACTCACTGCATTGACCACCGCGTTCCTCTTCCTGATCTCCCTGCTCTTCGCGCCAATCTTCCTCGCCATCCCCAGTTTCGCCACCGCGCCCGCACTCATCATCGTAGGTTTCTACATGCTCTCCGGCGTGACCAAAATCGAATTCAACAACTACCTTGACGCCATCCCCGCATACCTCACCATCCTCATCATGCCCTTCGCCTACAGCATCTCCGAGGGAATCTGCGCCGGCGTCATCTCCTGGACCATCTTGAATTTCTTCTCCCCACGCCGCAAGGACATCAATCCGCTGATGTATGTCCTCACCATCCTCTTCCTCGCCAAATATGCACTACTCTAAGGGGATAATTGTCCAATTCTGTCTATAATTGTCAAACCGCCATGCAAACTTTCCCCCTCTGGCCTGAAAATGCCGCCGCCTTGCGAGACGGCGTGGACGACGGCTTCGTCCCCACCCTGGACTGCTATGCCTCCACAAACACCTTGCCCGACCCGACACGTAGGCGGCCCGCGCTCGTAATCTTCCCAGGCGGCGCCTACGTCACTCGTGCTCCACACGAAGGTGTGACCATCGCGGAATACTTTAACCAATTCGGCTTTCATTGCTTTGTGGTGCAATATCGTGTGGCACCCCATCGCTATCCCGCACCGCAGCAGGACGCTTTCCGGGCCATCCAGCTCATCCGTGCGAACTCGGAGCGTTTCGGCTGCGACCCGCACCAACTCGCCACCATCGGCTTCTCCGCCGGAGGACACCTTTGCGCCTGCGCTGGACTGCTCTATGACGATCCCACCATCGACTCCTCCGCCGGCGATGAGGCAGACACCCAACCGCGTCGGCCGGATGTCAATGGCCTGGCCTACCCCGTCATCTCCTCCGACTTCGCCTTCGGCCATCAGGGCTCCTTCGACAACCTCCTGGGTCCCGACGCCACGCCGGAGCTGCGCGCCCGCCTGAGCCTGGAAAACCGTGTGCCGAAGGACGCCCCGCCGACCTTCCTGTGGACCACCAGCGAGGATACTGGCGTGCCCCCGCGCAACTCCTTCGTGCTATACGAGAAACTCCATTCACTCGGCATCCCCGCCGAAGTGCACTGCTTCGCACGCGGGCACCACGGTCTCGGCCTCGCCCCAGACTGGCCGGATGTCGCCCAGTGGCCCCAGCTCTACCTCGCCTTCCTTCGCCACACCGCCAAATTCAATTGCTGAACGCTTTTCGAGGACATTACCAAACCTCAACATCTTGCGGAACAGCTAAGAAAATTCCGCGGGTTTCCGAGGTTTGGTATTGGCAGACTGCGACAGGGGCATTGGAAATACAGGACC
The DNA here is from genome assembly GCA_017417585.1 of Victivallales bacterium. Lineage (GTDB taxonomy): Bacteria > Verrucomicrobiota > Lentisphaeria > Oligosphaerales > Oligosphaeraceae > RGIG1601. The sequence continues at coordinate 115,677 of JAFPYX010000034.1, read as the reverse complement.
AAAAACTTGGGAATTATACAATTTACTTGCCTGGTTTCCGGGACACACGGGACATGCGGGACACACGGGACAAGGTAATCGCAAGCCATGTCTCATCCGTCCCATTTACCCATTAGGCAAGTTAAAGATATAGTTCCCAAAGACTTTACCCTTTAACCCGTTAACATGATCACCTTCAACGCAGCGACCAAGACCTTCCACCTCAATGCGGGAGACACCAGCTACATCTTCTACATCGACGGCGACGGTGCGATTGTCCATCTCTACTATGGTCCGCATCTGGAATCCGCCGACCTGATTCCTCTCCAGGACTACCGCCCGCTCGCCTTCTCCCCCTACCACGGCGAGGCGCTCTCCACTCACTCGCCGGATGTGCTGATGCAGGAGTACCCCATCCACGGCATCGGCGACTACAGCCCTTCCGCCGTCGTCGTGCGCAACGCCCAGGGGAACGACATCACCGTCCTGCGCTATGTCTCTCACACCATCGCCCCCGGCAAGCCCGCCCTGTCTGGTCTGCCCGCCACCTTCGCCAAGGCCGACGAGGCGCAGACCCTCGCCATCCTTATGCGCGACGACCTCACTGGCCTCGAGGTCACTCTCTATTATACCGTATTTAAAGACCTCCCCGTCATCGCACGCTCCACATCCGCGACCAACCGCGGCTCGGCGGCAATCACGCTGGAGAAGCTCGCCAGCCTCAGCGTGGACTTCACCGATGGCCCTCTCGACCTGTGCTCCTTCCCAGGTGCCCACGCCCGCGAACGGCAATTCCAGCGAGAACGCCTGCCTTTCGGACGGCGTGTCTGCGAGAGCCTTCGCGGCTACAGCAGCCACCAGATGAACCCCGCCGTAATCCTTTGCGACCCCACCGCCACTGAGACCGCTGGCCGCGCTTATGGCGCACTGCTGGTTTACAGCGGAAACTTCGCCGCCGAGGTCGATGTCACCCAACTGAGGCGCACTCGTCTCACCTTGGGCATCCACCCGCAGACCTTCCGCTGGCACCTCGCCCCAGGCGAAACCTTCCAGGCCCCCGAAGCGCTCATCGGCTGCTCCGACCAAGGCTTCGGCAAACTCACCCACGCCTTCCACGACCTGATGCGGCAACACCTCCTCCCGCCCAAGTGGGTGGACACCCCGCGTCCCATCCTCGTCAACAGCTGGGAGGCAATGTTCTTCAACTTCAACCGCGAGAAACTCCTCGCCCTCGGCAAGACCGCCGCCGAACACGGCATCGAGATGCTCGTGCTGGACGATGGATGGTTCGGACATCGAGACGACGACACCACCAGCCTCGGCGACTGGACCGTCAACACCGCCAAGCTCGGCGGCACCATGGCGCAACTCTCCGACGACATCCACGCCCTCGGACTTAAATTCGGCCTGTGGTTCGAGCCCGAGATGGTCTCCGAGGACTCCGAACTCTTCCGCGCCCACCCCGAATGGGCACTCCAAGTACCTGGCCGTACCCGCAGCCTCGGCCGCCACCAGATGGTGCTGGACCTCTCACGCCCCGAAGTCGTGGACTACCTCTACAGCGCCCTCGAAAGCGTGGTCGCCTCCGCCCGCATTGAATACATCAAGTGGGATGCCAACCGCCACCTAACCGAGGTTGCCTCCGCCACCCTGCCCCCCGAGCGCCAAGGCGAGGTCTTCCACCGTTATATTCTCGGGCTCTATGATTTGCACAATCGTCTCGTCAAACGCTTCCCCGAAATCCTCTTCGAGGGCTGCTCTGGCGGTGGCGGACGCTTCGACGCGGGAATGCTCTACTACTGTCCGCAAATCTGGTGCTCCGACAACACCAACTGCCTCGACCGCCTCGCCATCCAACACGGCACCTCCTTCTTCTATCCCTGCTCCACCATGGGTGCGCACGTGACCGTCTCCGATGGCCTGGACTTTGACACGCGCTTCCCCGTCGCCCTCGCAGGCACCTTCGGCTACGAACTCGACCTCAACCAGATGCCCCCTGAACAACTCGCGAAAATTCCAGAGCAGTGCAAACGCTTCCACGAATTGCATCACCTTGTGGACCAGGGCGACTACTACCGTCTCACCTCCCCGATGACTGACAGCGTGACCGCCTGGATGCATGTCGCCAAAGACCAGCGAGAGTTCCTCCTCACCTGCGTGGTCCCCATCCGCGACTACGCGATGTACACACGCCTCCGCCTCCCAGGACTTGACCCAAGCCTCACCTACGAAGACGATGCGGGCAACCGCTACCGCGGCGATGTCCTGATGAACTACGGCTTCCCCCTCCCGCCCGAATACTGGTCCGTCAAGGCCTTCCTCTGGCACTTCACCGCCATCTGACCTTCGACCATAGGCATCAAAAAGTCGTCTGGGTTATGCAAAGCAAACCTCGGACGACTTTTGCTTTAAACGCCCCTATTTTATCACGCAATACTATGACTATTATGACTTTCTGAGATTTCCTGACGGACCGTGGCTTGACGATGTAAAGTATGGTAAATTTCGCCATCGTCTATCACACCACGCAAACCCGTCATGCCAGAAGAAAAAAATGAAATCATTGTATATCAGCCGGACGAGACCATCCGCCTCGAAGTAAGACTCGAACAGGAAAGCATTTGGTTAACGCAACTTGAAATAGCCACCTTGTTCGGAGTTCAAAAAGCCGCCATCAGCAAACATCTCAAAAATATCTTTCAATCTGGTGAACTACACACAGAAGCAACTGTTTCCAAAATGGAAACACTTCAACAAGAGGGTGCTCGGCAGGTCGTTCGTATTCAAGATTATTACAACCTCGATGCCATCATCGCCGTTGGGTATCGAGTAAATTCAATGTGCGCCACACGCTTTCACCAATGGGCAACGCAAGTGCTTCGGCAATACCTCCTTCGTGGCTACGCAGTCAACGACCGACTCGACCGACTGGAGAACAAAGTCGCCCGCCACGATGAACAGATTGGCCTCTCCCTCAAGACCGCGCTGCCACCGGTGGAGGGCGTCCTTTTCGAGGGGCAGATCTGCGATGCCTACGCAACTGCGATGAAACTCATCCGCAGTGCGCAGAATTCACTGGCACTCATCGACAACTACATCGACGAATCGGTCCTGACCATGCTCGCTGGACGCGCCCCCGGCGTCGTCGCGACCATCTACACCAGGCATTTCAGCCGGAAGCTCCAGCTCGACCTCCAGCGCTACAACGCGCAGTACCCGCCCATCACGCTGAAGCCCTGCCGTGGCGTCCACGACCGCTTCCTGCTTATCGACGGGACTGTCACCTACCATATCGGTGCCTCGCTCAAAGATCTCGGGAAATCCCTCTTCGCCTTCTCCCGACTTGAGCTACCCGCAAGTGAAATCCTCGACCGACTGACGTAATACACTGATTCACAAGGAAAAACATCATACAAGAAAGTAAAAACGAAATCATTGTATATCAGCCGGATGAGACCATCCGCCTCGAAGTGCGACTCGAAAGCGACACCGTGTGGCTCACGCAAAGCCAGATGGCGCAACTGTTCCAACGTGACCAGTCCGTCATCGCACGCCATATTCGCAATGTTTTCAATGAAAGAGAACTGGTCAAGGAAAGCAATATGCATTTTTTGCATATTCCTTCTTCAGACCGCCCTGTTGCATTGTATTCACTTGACCTCATCATCTCCGTTGGTTATCGTGTCAAATCATTGATAGGAACAAGATTCCGCCAGTGGGCAACACATATATTGCGAACTCAATTGTTGCAAAAGGCATCACGAAATGCACAGTTCGTCTTATTGAACAAAACCATGGAACAGCATGGGCAAAGAATTGAAAAACTGGAAAAAGATGTCGCGTTTTTTGTCCGAACCGCGCTGCCACCGGTGGAGGGCGTCCTTTTCGAGGGTCAGATCTGCGATGCCTACGCAACCGCGATGAAACTCATCCGCAGTGCGCAGAAGTCACTGGTACTCATCGACAACTACATCGACGAATCGGTCCTGACCATGCTCGGCGGACGCAACCCCGGCGTCGCTGCGACCATCTACACCAGGCACTTCACCCGGAAGCTCCAGCTCGACCTCCAGCGCTACAACGCGCAGTTCCCGCCCATCACGCTGAAGCCCTGCCGTGGCATCCACGACCGCTTCCTGCTTATCGACGAGGCCGTCACCTATCACATCGGCGCCTCGCTCAAGGATCTCGGAAAATCCCTCTTCGCCTTCTCCCGACTGGAGCTACCCGCAAGTGAAATCCTCGACCGCCTGACGTAAAGAAAAATATACCCGACCGTTATTGCGATTCAGGTCACCGCATTTTCGGTTCAAACTGTACGAGCATACAGCTCGCACGTTGTCACAAGTCGATTTCTTCATACGGCACGCCAAGCATTTCTGCCAGGCGTTGGCCATCTTCGCGAATCCCCTTTAATATTCCGTCGTTTAGCACATCACAGCGCTTCCCTTCTGCGTCAATCACCCGCAGATAATAATGGGGACCATGCTCGCCCGATCCCCCTTCCAGTTCAAGCTGAACCTTCGTCAAAGAACTGAGGGGAATGCCGGAATGCTGTTCTCCTTTGGGGTAGAAGAGCCCTTCGTGGAGGTCAAAACACGCCTTCGGTCGCAACAACCCTGCAAGACTGGCCAGCATAAAAATTGCACCAATAAACACGGCAAAAATATCATTGCCCCTGCCCACAACCACCACGCCTATCAATGTCACTCCAATCAGCAGGAACATCCCCAGAAAGCAATAGCCATAGCACGTAAAGGATGCTTTATCCTATCTTCCTGAAACACTAGACGCTGTTGTCTTGTAAACACGGCGGCTATTCCTGTGGCGTGTGGTGCGCCGCGTTCGCTTTGCCCAGACTCCCAGGCCACTCTTCTTGCCAGCAAATCACATCCGGGAAAGAGGTGTAACCTACCGTCTTCCGAGCTGGAATGCCTTCTCGTTGAGTGCAATGTGCTTTGCGGGCACGGAGTCGCGGATGGCCTGGAGCCACTCTTCTTCGGTGAAGTCGAAGAACTTTGAGAGCCGTCCCATCAGGGCAATGTTGACCGCCTTGGGAGAGCCGGCCTCTTCGGCGACGGAGAGCGCGTCGAAGGCTTCGACGTCCGCCCCTGCGTCCTTCATCTTCTGCACGAGGTTTTCAGGGTAGGTTGCCGCGCCAGTGATGACTGGCATCGGGTTGATTTGCTGGGTGTTGGTGACGATTTTTCCGCCTGGCTTCAGGAATTCCAGCCAGCGCGCGGCCTCCAGCAGTTCGAAGGAGACGATGAAGTCCGCCTCACCCTTGTCGATGACGGGCGAATAGACCTTGTCGCCGTAGCGCACATAGGTGACCACGGAGCCACCACGCTGGCTCATGCCGTGGACCTCGGAAACTTTGATGTCGTAGCCTTTGGTGAGCAGGAGGCGTCCGAGCAGCTTGCTGGCAAGCAGGGAACCCTGCCCGCCGACGCCGACGATCATGATGTTCTTGGTTTCCATATTTTTACGCCTCCTCGCTGGACTTGAGTGCGCCGAAATGGCAGAGTTGCTTGCAGACCCCGCAGCCGACGCAGAGGGTGGTGTCCACGGCGGCCTTGCCGTTCTGGAAGAAGAGCGCGGGGCAGCCGATTTTCATGCAGGCGCGGCAGCTCTTGCATTTGTCGGCGTCCACGTGGAAAGGCGGGTTGTGTTTCACGTATTTGAGAAGCGCGCAGGGGCGCCGCGAGATGATCACGGATGCCTCGTCCGCGGCGGTCTCCTCCTTGATGGCCTCTTCGCACTGCTTGAGGTCGTAGGGATCCACCACTCGCACGCGCTTGATACCGACGGCCTTGCAGAGGGCCTCCAGGTCCACCTTGGAAGCGGGGTCGCCCTTGAGGTTGAAGCCGGTGGTGGGATTCTGCTGGTGGCCGGTCATGCCGGTGATGGAGTTGTCCAGAATGATGACGGTCGCGCGGGAGTCGTTGTAGGCGACATTGACCAGCCCGGTCATTCCGGAGTGCATGAAGGTCGAATCGCCGATGACGGCGACGGTCTTGTGGTCGGCGGCTCCGGCGTTGGCCTTGCTGAAGCCATGGAGCCCGGAGATGGATGCGCCCATGCAGATGGTGGTGTCCACCGCGCCCAGTGGCGGCACTGCGCCGAGGGTGTAGCAGCCGATGTCGCCCAGCACGGTGAGCTTCAGCTTGGAAAGCACGAAGAAGAGTCCGCGGTGTGGGCAGCCCGCGCACATCACGGGCGGGCGGCCCGGAATCGCCTCGGTCAGCGCCTTGCCGGCAGGAGCCGTCATTCCAAGTTTCGTGCGCACGAGATTCTGGCTGAACTCGTCGATCATCGGGAAGAGGCTCTTGCCTTCGACTTTCAGCCCCAATGACTTGATGTAGTTTTCGAAGAAGGGGTCGAGTTCCTCGACGACGACCAGGCGTTTCACGGAGGCGGCGAAGTCGCGGATCTTCTGCTCCGGCAGCGGCCATGCCATGCCGAGCTTCAGCACGCTGGCGGTGTCTCCGAAGACTTCCTTGACATACTGGTAGGAGGTGCTGGAGGTCACGATACCCAGTTGGTCATTCGTGCCTTTTTCCCAGCGGTTGATCTCGGCGGTCTCCGCCCACTGGATGAGCTTCTGGGTACGCTCCTCGACCACGGGATGGCGCCGTTTTGCGTTCGCAGGGGCCATGATGTATTTCTGGGGCTTCTTCTCGTAGGGGATCTGCTCCGGCAGGACGCGGTCGGAGAGCTCCACCACGCTCTGGGAGTGCGCCACGCGGGTGCACATCTTCAGCAGCACCGGCGTGTCGAACTGCTCGGAGAGCTCGTAGGCGAGTTTTGCGAAGGCGAGTGCCTCAGCGGAGTCGCTGGGCTCCAGCATCGGGACCTTCGCGGACTCCGCGTAGTGGCGGGAGTCCTGCTCATTCTGGGAGCTGTGCATCCCTGCGTCGTCCGCCACCACGATCACCATGCCGGCGTTGATGCCCGTGTAGGAGATGGTGAAGAGCGGGTCGGCGGCGACGTTCAGCCCGACGTGCTTCATTCCACAGTAGCTGCGACGGCCCGCCAGCGCCGCGCCGAAAGCGGTCTCCATGGCGACCTTCTCGTTGGGCGCCCACTCCGCGTAGATTTCAGGATACTTGGCCGCCGACTCCGTGACTTCGGTGCTCGGGGTGCCGGGATAGCTGGAAACCACGCTGCAGCCGGCCTCCCAGAGGCCGCGCGCCACCGCGTCGTTTCCAAGTAGCAGTTTCTTGGACATAAAAACAATGAGGAATGTGGAATGTGGAATGATTGGTCCGGTGCCCGTAGCGAAATGCTGCGGGAAAGGGAGAAAGGGGGAGACGCGGAGCATTTCGCTCCGCGCACCGAACTTGCCTATCGCGTGGTTTCGGCCTCCACGAGTGCCTTCTGGCCGTTGTATTTTTCACGGAGGACTGGCTTTTCAATCTTGCCGGTGGGATTGCGCGGCACGTGGTCGAAGATGATCTTGCGAGGGCGCTTGTAGCGCGGGAGTTCCTCGCAGAAAGCCTGGATTTCCTGCTCAGTGCAGGTCATGCCGTCTTTGACCTCGATGATGGCGGCGGCGATTTCGCCAAGTCGCGGGTCGGCCAGTCCGATGACCGCCACGTCCTTGATCTTGTCGTTCTTGCGGAGGAAGTCCTCGATTTGGACGGGGTAGAGGTTTTCGCCGCCGGTGATGATGACATCCTTCTTGCGGTCAACGAGATAGATGAACCCGTCTTCATCCTGCCGCGCCATGTCACCAGTGAGGAGCCATCCGTCCTTGAGGACTTCGGCGGTGGCTTCGGGGTTCTTGTAGTATTCCAGCATTACTCCGCGGCCCTTGACGGCTAGTTCGCCGACCTCGCCCTGTGGAACCGGCTGGAGCTTTTCGTCCACGATCTTGGCCTCCCATTTGTAGCCGGGGATGCCGATGGCTCCGACTTTGTGGATGTTCTCCACGCCGAGATGCACGCAGCCGGGTCCGATGGACTCGCTCAGGCCGTAGTTGGTGTCGTACTGATGGTTCGGGAAGTACTTCTTCCAGCGCAGGATCAGGCTGGGGGGGACCGGCTGGGCGCCGATGTGCATGAGACGCCATTGGTCGAGGAGGTAATCGTCCAACTTGATGCGTCCGGAGTCGATGGCGTCCAGGATGTCCTGCGCCCAGGGGACCAGCAGCCAGACGATGGTGTATTTCTCCTCGGTCACCGCACGGAGAATCCATTCGGGCTTCACGCCGCGAAGCAGCACGGCGCGGCTGCCGGCGAGCAGGCTGCCGAACCAATGCATCTTCGCGCCGGTGTGATAGAGCGGAGGGATGCACAGGAAGACATCCTCGCGCGTCTGGCCATGGTGGGCCTGTTCGGTCTCGCAGGAGGAGAGGAGCGACAGGTGGTTGTGCAGAATGGCCTTGGGGAAGCCGGTGGTGCCGCTGGAGAAGTAGATGGCGGCGTGGTCCTCCTCGGTCAATGGCACGGGCGGCTTCTCTGTCGAGAAGTAGCTCATCAGCGAAGAGAGGCTCTCCGCATAGGCGGGCGTATCCTTGCTGCGGCCCACGAAGAAGCGGTACTTGAGTTTCGCCAGGTCGCTCTGCACCTGGTCCAGCCGAGAGATGAACTCCGGTCCGAAGACCAGCACCTCCGCGTCCGCCAGATCCAGGCAATAGACGATTTCGTCAGAAGAATAGCGGAAATTCATCGGCACCGCGAGGCATCCGGCCTTGAGGATGCCGAAGTAGATGGGCAGCCACTCCAGACAATTCATCATCAGGATGGCGACCTTCGCGCCCTTCTTCAGCCCGCGGCTGAGGAGGAGATTCGCGATGCGGTTCGCGTCCTGGTCGAACTGTCGCCAGGTCATGGCGCGGCGGTAGGGCACGCCGGGCCTGGCGGCCTCGATGAGGCTGAAATCGCGCCAGGTCTGCGCCTGGTCGCGTTCCTCCGAGGGGTTCAGTTCCACCAGCGCGGTTTCCGTGCCGTAGAGCCATGCGTTGCGCTCCAGTAAATCAGTGATGATCATAACGCCTTTCAAGAATGACAAAAGTTTCTTGCAAAAAAGTAATTTCGATAATATAATCGCTTCCGGGACAAGTGGCGGCAGAGACGACATTGGAAACGCCCTCTATATTATCTGGAATTGCCTCGACTTCTCATCCCTTCAGCACCATGAAGCAAAACGAATCCTCATCCCCCCGCCCCAGCTGCCTGGCACTGCTGCCCTTTTTCGTGTTTCTCGCCTTCTACCTGGGCATCTCCGTCTGGGCGGGCGACTTCTACAAGGTGCCGATGCCCGTGGCCTTCCTGGTGGCGACAATGGTCGCGCTCTTCCAGAACCGCAGCCGGAAACTGGACGAGAAGGTCGAGCTCTTCGCGAAGTCGATGGGCGAGACCAACATCATGATCATGTGCCTGATCTTCATCCTCTCGGGCATCTTCGCGGCGCTGGCCAAGGGGATGGGCGCGGTGGACGCCGCGGTCGCGGTTTCCCGCGCGTTGATTCCCGACCGGCTGATTTTGGGCGGAACCTTCATTGTCTCCTGCCTGATCTCGCTGGCCATCGGTACCAGCTGCGGCACCATCGCCGGCCTCACCCCCATCGCGGTCGGGCTGGTGGACCAACTGGCCATCAACCCCGCACTGCTCATCGGATGCGTCATCGGCGGGGCGATGTTCGGCGACAACATGTCCATCATCTCGGACACCACCATCGCCGCCACCCGCACCCAGGGCGTCGAGATGCGGGACAAGTTCCTCTCGAACCTGCGTTTCGCCTTGCCGACCGCGCTGGTCACCCTCGCGTGTTATCTCTGCCAGGGCGGCACGCAGGGTGCCATGGCCCCCGCTCAGGTCACCTGGCGTCAGGTCATACTCCTGGTGCCATACGTCCTAGTGCTGGCGGGGGCCTTGGCGGGAATGAACGTGATGCTCCTGCTGATTTTCGGGTGCCTTGTCGCCACGGGCATTGGCCTCGGCAGTGGCGCCTTTGACCTCTGGAGCGGCTTTTCGCTGATGAGCGAGGGGATGTCCGGGATGTGCGAGACCATCATCGTGGCGCTGCTGGCAGGCGGGCTTCTCGGACTCATCCGCTACGCCGGCGGCATCTCCTTCCTGATTCAGAAAATCGAGCAGAGTATCCAGTCGCCGCGCGCGGCGGAGTTCGGGGTGGCCTTGCTGGTGGGATTCGTGAACCTCTTCACCGCCAACAACACCGTGGCCATCGTCGTCGCGGGCCCCATCGCGGCGGAAATTTCGCAGCGCTTCCACTGTCAACCCAAACGCATCGCGAGTATCCTGGACACCGCCTCCTGCGTCATCCAGGGCATCATCCCCTACGGCGCACAGATCCTCATCGCCTCCGGCATCGCCAAGACCGCCGGACTGAAGGTGACTGCCCTGGAGCTGCTCGTCCATCTACGCTATCCGCAGTTGCTCGCATTGGCGCTCATGCTCTATATTGCCTTCGGCACCAAGAAGACCGCCAAATGACCGGAGACACCACGGAAAAATGCGGTTGTCCGAACTCACATCCTACGCCGCGGAGAAATACCAGTTTCGGGAAGAGCACAAATGGCCTGACTTCCCAGGCTTCTCCGTACTCGCCGACCCGCAGACTGGAAAGTGGCTCGCGCTCCTGATGAGAATCTGGGACCCCGAAGAGGGCGTGGAACTCGAACGATGCGACCTCAAGTGCGGACGGAATTGCCTGCGGGAGCTGCCACTGCCATACCTCACAACCGCCTTCCGAATGAGAGGATGGAACTGGGTCGGCATTGCCATGGACGACTCCGCCGACGCGGGCATCGTCCGCCGACTCTTCGACCGCGCGGTCGCCGCAGGGCGGCAGGCCGCCGGAACCACCATCGTGCTGGAAAACCCGCCGACCGCCGCGCAGGGCCTCTACCACGACACGCGGATCTTCCCCGCCAGCGCCCTTCTCTCGCGGCCCCGTCAAACCGAACATGGCTTCCGCAAGATCGCCAACGGACAGGGCCGGATCGGCCAGATGATTTCGCTGTACGTGCATGGCGACTCCCCTGAGAAAAACTTCTACCGGCAGGCGAAGTTCATGGAGGACTATGAGGACAACGCCCCATGGGACGACTATCCGTACCTGCGCATCCCCACCTACCATGCCCTGAATTTCCGGCAGCTCCGCGGCTACTTCACCTGGCGCGCCAAAATCCGAAAAGGGGAGTTCTCCACCGCCAATCCTCCCCTCGTGCTGCTCTATTTCTTCGAGCTGCTCAACCTCGTCGGCGCCTCGTCGCCGGAGGACGCCCTCAAGAAGATGAAGGAATTCGTGGCCGGCTACTTCGGCCAAAAGGAGGCCCAGGCGTATCTCCAACACGACCTCCGCAAGTGGATGATGGATTTCGCCATCGTCCATCGAATGCCCGTCGAGACGGCGCGGCAGTTCGTCAACCCCGAGGTGCTTGCGAAAGACACGGCGATGGCCGCCCTCCAGCAGCCGGCCATCCACTCGGACGAGGAGGTATTCGACGCATTGTGCAAGTTCGGCGAGAGGCGATTTGCCCTCTCGCCCGTCGTCGCCCGACAGGAAACAGCAGGAAAACACCTCTTCGCCGAGGCCTGGCGGCATGCCGTGCGGCATTGCAGCATGGGCGGGAAAGACCTCTTTTCCTGCTGCTTCGGACAGCTTGTCACGCAATTGTGGTCCCCCTTCGGCGCCGCCATTTACGACTGGGAGCATGACAAGCCGTCGGAGATGGAATATGTTTTGGATGAAGGCCGGAAGTACTGCTTCCGGAACAATGACTGGCGGGAGGAAAAGCTCAGCAGCCTGGATGCCAATCCAAATCGATTCCACGAGTTCCTCCACGAGGCCGACCGGCAGCTTCGACGTTACCTGAAAACGGGACGCCATCTCCACGAAAAGGCCGAGGAGGCCTGGGCCGCGCCATTTATCGAGGCCGTCATCGCCGCCGACCGGCAGGCCAGGATCGAGGCCGCCAGACCCGTGGTCAACATCGACCTGACAGGACTGGATAAAATCCGCCAAGACGCCCTCCAGACCCAGGACAGCCTGCTGACCGACGCCGACCGGCAGGAGGAGACACCCAAAATGCCGGAAATGCCTCCTGAGCCGCCCCACTCCAAAACGCCTCCCGCGGCACCATCACCAGAACCGGAAGGCCACTCCCTTTCGCTGACGCCGCTTCAACTCCAGCTCCTGAAAATGCTCCTGGCCGGAAGCAGAATTGATAACATACTGATTACAAATAATTTAATACCATCAGTAGTAGCGGACGACCTCAACGAGGCCTGCTTTGGGGAAGTGGGCGACAGCGTGGTGGAATGCGACGGCCGCACGCTTTCTCTCGTGGAGGACTACCGGGAAGACTTGAAACGAATTATCGACGGGAAAAACAATGAGTGAAGAGCAACGAAAGATACCGCGGCGGATCATGCAGACCGTCCTGAATTCCCTGAAAGGCGGCGTAGTGCCCCGCATCGGCCTGCCGTACATCACCGTCGGTCGCAAACACGAGATCGCGGCGCTGCTGCATGACGTGGACATTATCGCCGAGGGCGGCGCGGCCTGCCGATTCATCGTGGGCCGCTACGGCTCTGGCAAGAGCTTCCTACTCCAGACCATGCGGAACTACATGATGGACCGGGGATTCATCGTGGCGGACGCAGACCTCTCCCCGGAACGACGTCTGCATGGCACCCATGGGCAGGGACTGGCCACCTACCGCGAACTAATCGGAAACCTCTCCACCAAGACCAAGCCGGAAGGTGGCGCACTCACCCTCATCCTCGACCGCTGGATCAGCAATGCACAGACGGCGGCCGCGGAGGAGACCGGCCTGCCCCCCGGCGACCCCGCGCTGGCGGCGGCCGTGGACAGGCGGATCCTCGCCGTCACGCGTTCCCTGGGCGAGCTGGTCCATGGCTTCGAGTTCGCACGGCTGGTCTCCGCCTACTACCACGCATACCTGGAGGGCGACGACGACACGAAGGCGCGGGTGACGCGCTGGTTCCGAGGGGAATACACGCAGAAGCGCGAGGCGCGCGAGGAACTCGGCGTGAACCTCGTCGTCACCGACGACGACTGGTACGACTACCTCAAGCTCTTCGCGGAGTTCTTCCGGCTTGCCGGATACCAGGGACTGGTGGTCATGATCGACGAGCTGGTGAATCTCTTCAAAATCCCGAACGCCATCACCCGCCAGTACAACTACGAGAAGCTTCTTGCGATGTACAACGACACCCTCCAGGGCAAGGCCCGCCACCTGGGCATCCTGCTGGGGGCCACCCCGCAGGCCGTGGAAGACCAGCGCCGCGGTGTCTTCAGCTACGAGGCATTGCGTTCACGGCTGGCCGAGGGGAAATTCTCGCGTCCGGGCGCACGTGACCTGCTGGCGCCCATCATCCGCCTGGAGCCACTCACGCCAGAGGAGATGCTCGTCCTCTGCGAAAAGCTGGCCGGGATGCACGCCGGACTCTACGGCTACCAGCGGCGCCTCACCACCGAGGAGCTTGCGGCCTTCATCAAACTGGAGTTCAGCCGCATCGGCGCCGACCAGAACATCACCCCGCGCGAGGTCATCCGAGACTTCATCGAGCTGCTCGACCTCCTCTACCAGAACCCCGCGCTGACGCTGGAGGAACTCATGGCCTCCGGCGATTTCCAGTTCGCCAAGTCCGAGGCCGTCTCCGACCAGGCCGGCGGCGACTTCGCGGAATTCACGGTCTAGCCGGATTGGCCGGATCAGCCCCTGTACCTTGTACCCTGTACCGTTTTCTCGATGGATATTTTCAGCCGTTATTCCCCATTCATCCAGGACTTCATCTACCGCGCAGGCTGGCAGACGCTCCGCGCCGTCCAGAACGCCGCGGGCGATGCGATCTTCAACACGGACGAGAATGTGCTGCTGACCGCCTCGACTGCCTCTGGCAAGACCGAAGCCGCGTTCTTCCCCATCCTCACGCTGCTGGATGAAAAGCCCTCGGCCACCGTGGGCGCCCTCTACATCGCGCCGCTGAAAGCGCTTATCAACGACCAGTTCGGGCGCCTGGGCGAGCTGTGCCAGGAGGCCGGCATCGCCGTCACCCGCTGGCATGGCGACGCCTCGCAGACGCAGAAGCGTCGGCTGCTTCGCAAGCCGTCGGGCATCCTCCAGATCACACCCGAGTCGCTAGAGGCACTGATGATCACCAAACACGCCGAGATCACCTCGCTCTTCGGAGACCTGCGCTTTATCGTCGTTGACGAAATCCACTCGTTGCTGCGCTGCGACCGCGGGCTCCAGACCTTCTGCCTCATCGAACGGCTCTGCCGGCTGGCGGGCTGCCGGCCGCGACGCGTCGGCCTTTCGGCCACCATCGGCAATCCCGTTGCCGCAGGGGAGTTCCTGGCAGCCGGAAGCGGGCGCGGCACCGTCATCCCGAAGTTCGACGGCGGCAAGGAGACCTGGCGGCTGTCGATGGAGCACTTCTACAACAGCGGCCCGCAGGCGGACGAGGCCGCGGAGGCCGCAGGACCACAATCCAGTGCGCCGACGCCCGAGGCCCCTTCCCCCGTCCTGGAGGAGCCCACAGACACCGCGCCGAAGGCGGCGGATCCCGGCATCGGCTACATCTTCGAGCACACCCGCGGCAAGAAGTGCCTCGTCTTCACCAACTCCCGCGAGGAATGCGAGGCCGTCTGCCAGCAGCTTCGGCAATACTGCGAGGTGAACCACGAGCCAGAGCGCTTCCTCATCCACCACGGGAACCTCTCGGCCTCCTACCGCGAAAGCGCCGAGGAGGAGATGAAGGACGACGATTCGCTCATGTCGGTCTGCGCCACCGCCACACTCGAACTGGGCATTGACATCGGACGCCTGGAACGCGCCTTCCACATCGACGCGCCGTTCACCGTCTCCGGCTTCCTGCAGCGGCTGGGCCGCACCGGGCGGCGCGGGACGCCGGCGGAGATGTGGTTCGTCATGCGCGAGGAGCACGCCGAGGCGCGCGCGATGCTCCCGGAATCCATTCCATGGTATCTTCTCCAGGGCATCGCGCTGGTGCAGCTCTACCTCGAGGAGCGTTTCGTGGAGCCGCCGCGCACCGGCCGGATGCCCTTCAGCCTGCTCTACCACCAGACCATGAGCACGCTGGCCTCCTGCGGCGAAATGACTCCCGCCGAACTGGCCTCCCGCGTCCTCACCCTCAACTGCTTCCAGAATATCAGCCGGGACGACTACCGCACGCTGCTCCGCCATCTGCTCAAGACGGGGCATCTCGAGCGCACGGAGAACGGCGGACTCATCGTGGGGCTGGCTGGCGAACGCCTGGTTTCCAACTACAAGTTCTATGCGGTCTTCCAGGAGAACATCGAGTATTCCGTGCGGGCCGGCTCCGAGGAGCTGGGCACCATCGTCAAGCCTCCGCCCATCGGCGACAAGATCGCCATCGCGGGACGCGTGTGGGTGGTCGAGGAGGTGGACCACCAGCGCCGGATGGTCTACTGCACGTTGGTGAAGGGAAACATCCCCGCCTACTTCGGGGATGTGCCGGGCGACATCCATACCCGCATCCTCGAACGCATGTTCGACGTGTTGAACGAGGAAAAGAGCTATCCCTATCTGATGCGTCATGCCGTCGCCCGGCTGGCGGAGGCGCGGGAAGCCTTCCGGAACTCCGGCATGGCGGAGCACCCGCTTGTCTCGCTCGGCGGAAAGATGTGGGCCCTCTTCCCATGGCTTGGAACCTACGCCTTCCTCGCCCTGGAGCGCTTCCTCAAGCTCCGCTGCGCCGAACGCCTCGGCCTCAAGGGCTTCAATTCCTGCCGGCCATACTATATGCAGTTCACCACACAGGTCGGCGAACAGGAGTTCTACCGCATTGTCGCCGAGGAGGCCGCCAAGCCCTTCGACCCGCTGGAGCTGGTATATCCCAAGGAGAACCCTGTCTTCGAGAAATACGACGAATATGTTCCGGAGGAACTGGTGCGAAAGGGCTTCGCACACGGTGTCCTCGACGTGGAGGGCATGCTCGCCCGCGTCCGCGAATGGGCCGTGCAATTTCCCTTCCAGACCTGCTGATATCCAGTAATATTTGGGAATTATAACGTTAAGTTGCCTAACCGGATAAAATGGGACGATTGGGACGGTGGCTTGCGATCACCTTGTCCCGTGTGTCCCGGATGTCCCAGATGTCCCGGAAATCTTCCGGAAACCAGGCAACTCAACGATATAATTCCCCAAAAACGATTTCAAGACTCGCCGAAACCGGGCTGGGGATTCTGCGCGGCGGCGTGGAACTCCCGGTAGATGCGCTCCGCGTCGTCGTGCGTCTTCACCCATCGAATCAGCGCCACCAGGTTGTCGAGCGTCTGTTCCAGAAGCACCTTGCCCTTCTCGGGAGAGCCAGGGGTGGCGTCCCCGCAGAGATGTCCGGGGAAGCCAGCCGTCCAGGCGACCGGCGTATTCACGCCGAGTTCCTCCAGGCGCTGGAGCTGGTGGTGGTGGAATCCGAAGGCACCGGGAACGCCGTGGTTGCGCACCAGTTCGGGGAAGAGTTCCATCATGATGCTGGTCTCCCCTTCGTCCGCATGACCGTGCCACTCCTGGCGGGACTCCATCATCGGGTGGTCCATCAGGAAGGCAATCCGGCGGTAATAGACCATGTAGTCCTTCTGCTTCTTCAGCATCGTGAGGCTCAGCGCGTCCAGCAGCGAGGCGTTCCCCCCGTGGGCATTCACCAGGATGATCTTCTTGAAGCCGTTGCGCGAGATTTCATCGCACACCGCCTCCAGGAGCTCCAGGCTCAACGCGAAGGGCAGCGCGACCGTGCCCGGATGCTGACGCGCCTCCGCAATGGAGCCAAAATAGTATTCCGGGAAGACCATCGCCGACTCACGGGAAGCCGCACGCACGCACAGTTCGTGCGCTGAAAGGCCGTCCGTGCCAAGGGGCAGATGCGTGCCGTGCTTCTCCAGCACGCCCATCGGCAGAAGGCAGACTCCGCCGCAGCTTTCGCGGGCGGCGGCGAAATCCGGAGACGTAATCTCTTCCCAATTCATAACCTACTTAAAATCAATAAGTTATAGCGTTCCGTCAGCCTGCAGGCGTGCTCGGCGGTAGCCGCGGACGAAGGCGTATCCGTCATAGCCATCGTCGTCCATGCGCAGGTCACTGATGAGGACGCGTTCGCCGTTGCGCTGCCAGGAGCGCCGTGCGGCGATGGCGGCCAATTCGGGTTCGAGGAGTTCATCGGCCGCGAGGGGCGGCGGGAGCTTCCCGGTGGTATCGCAGAACCAGGGCATCACGGCCTCCAGCATGGCGCGATAGACCTTCATGTTGTCGATGGCGATCTGCTGGAACTTGCGGTCGCTGCAGGCAGTGACATTGAACGGCAGCCACTTGGCATCGCCCACGGTCAGCAGCGCGGTCTTGCCGTTGGCCCATTCCAGCGCGAGCTGCTTCTGGCGCGTGCCGGAGATCCACCGCGCGGAGGAGACGCCCTTGCCAAGCAGTGCAATCACGGTCGCGTAGGCATGGATGCCGTAGTTGTACTCGTCAACGCCCGCCGCGCTGTAGGCGCAGGTGATTTCGCCGCGCTCCTCGACGGGGATGGCCAAGTAGTCGCGCACCTCGTAGCAGAAGCGCATCACGGAGCCGCCGAAGACGCGCTTGCCGCGCTGGAGCCAGTCCTGGATCTGCGCGATGTCGCGAAAATTCCCCGCCATCGGCTTGTCGATGAAGACCGTCTTGCCGGCCTCGACGAAAGGCCGCGCCTGCTCGATGTGGCGGTCCCAGTTGGTGGTGTGGACAATCACGCCGTCCACCAGATCCATCATCTCCTCGGGCTTCTCGACCGCGTGGGGGATCTGGAACTTCTCGGCGAATTCCTTTGCGAAGGTGGGACGGCGGCACTCTCCGGAGTCCCAGCATGCGGTGACCTCGGCGTCAAAGACGCCCTTGGCGACCAGCTCACGGATTTCCGGCACCCATGCCTCCGGGTGCGAAGTGCAAAGACCAACTAAACCAATGCGAAATGACATAGTAGTAAAATGGGACAGATGGGACGAATGGGACAGGTGAGACCTAATCTAACCTCTACCCTCTAAAGATTAGTGCTTCATTTCCAGAATCATGCCGAGTGCCTGGTCAGGATGTTCCAGAAGCAGGTCGGCGGCCGCGCCGACCTCGGCGAGAGGCATTCGGTGGGTGATCATCGGGGCGACCTTCACGCGCTTCTCGGAGAGGAGCGTGAGGAACTCGTGCATGTTGCGGCGGGTATTGTACTCGCAGAAGACCGCCGGATAGTCGCGACCGTGCTCCCACGCGGTGTCGTGGTAGCCCGCGCCAGTGCGGCTGGAGGCACGGAAATCCAGATTGCCGGACCAGGCGCCGCCGCCGACCTCGACCTTGCAGCCGCCGATCAGCACGATATTGCCCATCGCATGACCGTCCTGTGAGACCTTCATGCACAACTTCGCCTGGTCCAACGCCTTCGTGGCGTTTCCGCCGAAGGCCAGCATCGCGAAGTCCGCGCCGTAGGGGGCGCAGAAGGCCTGAGTCGCCGCGACGGCGTCCGTCGTCTTGAAGTTCACTTGGTTCTTCACGCCGCATTTTTTGGCGATGCGGAGCCGCGCCGCCACACCTTCCCAGGTGATGACACGCGCCCCGGCCAGCTGGAAGAGCTGCGCGGCGAGGTTTCCAACGATGCCCTGCCCCAGCACGATGCCGTAGGAACCCAGCGCGGGTTCCGCACGGCGCACGCCCTGCATCGCGGTGATGCCCAGATGCGCGAAGACCGCCTCTTCGTAGCTGACGTCCTCCGGAATCGGCATCACCAAGTTGATCGGCACCACGGCGTAGTTTCCGTGGATGGCATAGCCCGTGCCCATCGCGACCACCCGCATGCCAGCCTTCAGCCCTCGCGGGTCGCCATTGACCTTCATCACCTCGCCGGCATTCGCGTAGCCGAACACCTCGTCTTCGCCATCCGGCTTCACCCGGCGGTCGCGCGGCTTGTTCATCTCCGTGCCGGGACTGATCAACGACACCATGACCTTGATCAGCACTTCGTTCTCCTTGAGTTCCGGAACCGCTTCCTTGCGGGTGACGACTTCGCCCTTGCGGGTAATGACTGCAACTGTACGCTTCAACATCGTGAGAAATGAAAAAGGTGGAAATGAAAAAGGAACACTTCAATAATATAAATTCCTTTTCATTGCCCACATCATTTTTTCGCACCATTCGCAATTGAGGCATCGATAAATGCCATCGAAGCGAACTACGGTTGAAATACGGCCGCTTTATCCTATCTACCGCATATACCTGGACATTCCCTTGGCACTGTTATCCCCACTGACGAACGACCAACGCAAAACGCTTTCCGTTATTCAGGCAGCCATCGTGGAACCTCACCAACTCCGGCGTAAAACCATGGCACGTCGGTGAAAATACGCGCCAATCAGCCTGGCGCCCGTCAAGGCATTCTGCGTTGGCCAGGATTCGCCTTGCGTATTCAGGACATTTCAAAAAGAACAGTCCCCTGGCAAGACTTGCGTTGGCGGGAGCATTCTGGCGGACGCGCAGGATGCCATCACGCATCCGCCGTTCAATGATAAGGCGGGAGGACATCGCCTCCTGAATATTATTCCACTGTGAGGCCATGAACCGGACCGCGAACTTCCATACGGCTGTAGTCCATATTTCGCATTGATATGTTCTCAATGGTCAACTGCTTGTCCGGAGTCAGGCAGATGGGCAGTCGGCGGCCCAGGCAGCGCAGGTTCTCGAAGCGGATGTCGTGGTAGCAAATGTGGTAGCCGTCGAGGGCCGTTGCTTCCTGCACGCCCTGATTGCCGATGTCATGGCCCAGCGGTCCGTGGTCAAGGACGATAGCGTAGGGTTCGTGCGGATTGGGTCGCTCCGGGAAGGTCATTTCGTCGGATGCCTGGAGGAGTGGTTCGGGGTAGAAGTTGTCGGTGTCCAACCGGATATTCTTCCAGGAAATGTCTTCGACGAGCGAATCTTCTGAGCCGTATTTGGTGGTGACGAAGATGGCATAGTGAGTAATGCGGATCACGTCGATATCCTGGAAGCGACATTTTCGGATGCGACAGGGCATTTCTCCGCACCAGGCCTTCATTGCCATTCCCCAGTCGCACCAGAGGACGCACTTCTCCACCAAGATGTCCTCGACTGTCATCTGGGGCGTTTCGCCGGGAAGCCATGGTGCACGCAGGATGAGACAGTCATCAAAGGTACGGATGAAGCAGTTTCGGATGACGGCGCGAGAACTGGCGCATAAGTCGATGCCGTCCGAGTTGTAGCGCCATTGACCGACAATTTTGAGATCATCGAGAAGGATACCTTCACAGCCGTTTCGAACGCATATCGCCCAGGAGGGCGAGTCCACCATAGTCACACCGCGCATGGTGAAGTTCCGGCTGCCCCACACTACGACCTGTCCGCCGACATAGAGTTCGCGGAAGCCGAGACTCAACCTTCGACAGGCCGCCATCAATTCGCCGCCGGGTTTGCCGGCTACCGCCTCCTTCGGGCATTTGAGTCGCGATGAGTCCAATATGCCGTGCCCCAGCACACGGACATTGTCCGCCTTGTAGCAGAAGATCATCCCGTAAACCACGGCCCCAGAGTCGATGACAACCGTCTGTCCTGGCGCGGGCATGATGACTCCTGCGTCGTGTTCGCCTGGCCCGAAATAGAGGTCATCCGGCTGTACAGAGTAGTGCAGCGGCTCGTCCGCGAAGACATGCAACGCATGATGGCCATCCGATGGCGCGAGCGTGAACTTGGCGGGCTTTGTGAGGCGGAGTCTCATGGTGCGTGGACTGGTTCGCTCAGGCACTATCCCTAAGGAGAATGGCCGCACCTCCAGCGTGGCGGGCGGCTCTTCCGCGAATTCGACGTCCAGCATGACGGGCGCAGACTGCTCGAATTCCACGAACCAGGCACTCTCCGACTGCTTCGGGTCGCGCTGGTAGCCGGGCCAGACGCGGTTGAAGGGGGTGGCGGAAACACGCACCTGGTGGAGCATTAGTTCTACTCCATTGCATTTGACACGAATGATTTTCATCTTAGGGAGGCAGGGTGAGTTCCTGTGGCGGAGGTTCAAGTGAACTCCACGGCGGCCGCGTAGTTGTCGAAGATCAGATGGCTATCGCTGACGTGCAGGACTCGAAGCGCTTCCGAAAGCCCGATGGACAGTGAAATCTGGTCGAAACCATGGTCATCGAATTATTATGTGATACAACGGCATGGTTTTTGTGTTTCGGCGATCTGAAGCCTTGTCATTCGGCAAGTTGCTTTAAGATTTCGTCGGCATTGCCCAAGAGGATGACCTTGGTTTCGAAGGAGTCCATCTCAAAAGTGAGGGTATCCGTGTTGCGGCTCAGGACCTCTCCGGAGTAGATCTCCACCGCGTCGGCGACGCGTGGCAGGCGGATGGCCTTGGTGCCTGGCGTGATGGCATGCAGCGAGAGGATGTCGCCACCTGCAAAGAGGTTGTCGCCGCTTTCCATGTAGATGTGTGCGCCGGCGGTGCGGGCGGCTTCGCGGAGGAAAGCCGTGTCCAGCAGCGCCCCGCCGTAGAAGAACACCTCGCCCTTGCGGGCGGCCGCGACGGCACCGCCGTCCGCGTAGATGCCCAGCGGCTCGGCGTCAACGTCGGTCACGGTGAAGCGCGGCTGGACGGGGTATTCGGCGCCGCACTCGCGGCCGTCGGAAAATTCCACGCGCAATGCGCCGGGCGTGGTCTCGGCCAGCCGGATGCCGAGGAGACGGCTCATGGCTTCGGCGTCCACGCCATCAGG
Source organism: Victivallales bacterium (assembly GCA_017417585.1). Taxonomy (GTDB): domain Bacteria; phylum Verrucomicrobiota; class Lentisphaeria; order Oligosphaerales; family Oligosphaeraceae; genus RGIG1601. Next base: position 93,924 of record JAFPYX010000034.1, on the reverse strand, counting down.
TTGCATGAAGCCCGCTCCGTAGGCGACCACCACGGTGGTTCCGGCGGCTTTCAATGCGGTCAAGGCATCGCGCAAGGCAGGCGAGTCCTGGAAGGCGTCCAGAAATACAACCATCTTGTATTTGTCGGCTGCCTCCGGGACGTCTTCGAGCATGATGACATCCACGGGAGCGCCGAGCTGCGAGAGACCGTATCGCTGGTAGTAGAGCAGTTCGCCGGAGAGCGGGAGTACCCCGCGACGTCCGTCCTGGAATGCGCCATCGGAGTTGGAGTACGCGAAGCGCGCGGTCTCAGGCGTGGAGAAAGTCCGCCGGGTGGGCACAAGACAGGAAAGCGACTTCTCGTCAATCACCGCGGCGATTTCGGCGTTGACGGGCACGGGCTTCTCCAGGAGCATCTGGCCGACCTTCATCGTGCGCAGCATCATCTCGCGGATGGTGGGGTCGGCGACCTCGTTTCCGCCGACGAGAGGAAGCTGGAGATATGGATTTCGGCGGGCGAGCGCCATGCCCTCGTTGCGCTTGAGCACATTGATGGTGTCCGCAAGATTGAGCGTCTGGTCGAAGCCGGTGGGGGCGAGGAGGCTGGTGCGGGTGTCGTCCTCCATGATGGAGAGTTTTCCGTGGCGGCGGAGTGCGGCGTATGGCTTCATGTCGGCGGCGGGGGCGCCGAGCGAGCGCAGGCCGTAGCTCAGCGGGGAGAGGAAGAAGTCCATGTCGGGGTCACTGACAAGCCGCCAGGAGTCGTTGTGGCCACCGGAAGTCACGCAGTATCCGAGGTTGCCGTATTCCTGATGGTAGCCGTAGTATGCGCCGATGAGTTTCCTTCCGCCAGTCGCCTCGCGGGCAACGCGGGCGATCTTTGCCACGCACTCTGCCATCGCGGCATTGTAGAAGTCGTCATAGAGCATCGGCATCCAGTCGCGCACGGGGTCGCGGAAAATGCCTCCGGGCAATCCGGCGGTGCGCTCGGCGCGGGTGGGGATGTGGTCCACGGCCTTGCCGAATTTCGCGGCATAGCGCTGGAAATCCGGGATGGAATTCGGGTTGTAGTCGGCGAAGAACTCAGTGTGGCAATTCCAGCCCTGCCATTCGCAGGTGGCGCCGCCCATCAGGTTGTAGAGGACAACCTTCGGACCGTAGTATTTCTCGACGTGCTGGATGAGCGCCTGGACCGCACGGCAGGCGTCGGCCTGGTAGTCGGGGTTGGAGAAGGAGACTGCCGAGACGTAGTACTGGATGGGCTTGGTGTCATTCTCGGTGAGGGAGCAGCGCTCCGGATAGAGCTCCTGGTACCAGCGACCAGGCTGGCACCACACGAAGAGCCCGAGCATCGCGTCCGGATAGCGGGCCAGGCACATGTTGAGCTGGCGGTCCACGGGCGCGAAGTCATATTCGTCGGGACCAGTCCACCAAATGCCATGCCAGCCGCCGATGCGGGTGGTGATGAGGTTAAAGGGGGAGCCGGGCCCCTCCATGCCAGTGGGGACGTTGAAGTGGACGATGGTCAGGATGCTGAAGTAGAAGGGATTGCCGTTGAGCATCGGGACCGGTGCGCCGGCAACCTGCTGAAGTCTAAGTTCCGCGCTTTCACCGGCCATGGTGCGGTCGGGCAGCTGGATGTCGAAGGTATTTGCGCCCTCCAGGAACCGCTCGTCCACGCCGACCTGCCAGTGGCCGCCGGTCGCCTGCCCGTAGCGCAGGAAGCCGCGATCATTCACGTTGAGCACCACCGTGCCGTCCGCATCGCGGGTGGCGCCGAGTTCGGCGGGCACGCCGATCTGGCTGTCGATGAGGACATTGCGGTCGGAGTAGAGCCGCGTGTAGAGCCTCTCGTCGTCGCCGATGGGATGACCGTCCACGCCGCTGAACGCCACGACGATGTCCGCGCCGTCCTGGCTGCACAAGGTGACGGTGTAGCCCAGACGCGACGGGTCGATCGAGGTGTATTCGTGGGCGAAGGTCCATGGCGGATTTGGCGCGCCCGGGCGTGTCTCGCACGCCGCCCAGCCGGAGTCGTCGAATTCCAATTGCATCCAGTCGGCGGGCACGCCGTCCACCTCGCCAAGCCCATCGGCGGCGGTGATGATTCGGTACGAGCCGTCCGCCATCACGAGCTGGAGGTCGAGCATCAACCCCCCGATGTCGTCCTGGTTGGTGTATTCCACGGCGAGGAGGTTCTTGCCAGGCAACAAGGCCGCCGTATCTAGCTCCGCCGTATCGGTAGTGCGCCATTCATTTGACCACTTGCGTTCCAGCTTTTTCCCGTTCAGATAGATGGCGGTGAGCCGATCATCGCACGCCGTCTGAAGAAGCGCGCGTTTGGCGTGCTGTTCCAGGTTGAAGGGAATGCGGATGAACCGTCGGCCGTGGTAGTTGAATTTGCCGGCGGGGGCGACCATCGGCGAGGTGAAATGCGCGGAGGAACCCGAGAGCGCGGCGGCACCCTTGTCGGGATCCTTCGCGGAGAGCGTGACCTCGCGCCTCTCCGGCATGCCAAGACGCGCGGCGCGAGACTGGGGTGGCGGGAGCAACTTCAGCGACTTGATGGTGATGGTGCCGGGTGCCTGGTCCGCCATGTCCAGCCGCAGACTGACGATTTTCCCGGCGTCCTGCCAGAGCGACGGGCCATACGGGATATCGCCCGGAGTGACGGTGATGGCGTGCCACTTGCCATCGCATTGCAATGACGGCAGCTGGAAGTGGGTCTTCTGTGTGAATTTCGGCTCCGCTTCGCTGGCGAAGAAAAGCTGCCCCGTGGTCGCGCCGCCTTCGAAGCCGGTGGCGCGGTATTCGATTTCAATGCGCCCGATGCCGTCAGGGGAAAGCTCAAGCCCCTTAATCCCAATGCAGGAATCCGGACCGGTGACCTCCAGCAGAAGTCCGTCAGGCGTCATCGTGACGGTGAGGTTCTTGCGCATCGCCGTCCAGGCGTTGCAATCCTCCTGGCGGGTGAGGTCCCAGCCGGTCTCCGCCGCACCGCAGCATGCCAAGGAGATCAGAAGCAAAAACAGTCGAAACACTCGTTTCATGGATGAATTGCAAGCCATAGTCATGTCGATGATTTGAAGGACAACTCTGTTTGACATTTTCCTTAATCTACTCCGCCGCACGTCTTCTGTCAGCACCTCTCACAGGAAAACCCCACGGTGATATTTCCGGAAAATCATCGGAAAAACAAGATGGTTTGGGAATCCCCCCCATGGTTTGACAGGAGGGCATTAGGTGGGATATTCATTGGGGGGGCGGAGGCCGGGGGTGGTGTGTACCCACTAAGGATAAGGCGGAACGGCCGTGAAGCTTTTCCAGCAGCAGAGGCGGGACGGTTGGGATGCCCGCCAGGGAGTGGAGTATATTATGTGTCATTCAAGAAAGCCTTTTTCAAATCTCGATATAAGCCGTTAAAAACAACATATCCGGCTCCACGTTTCCCATGCCGAAATTGCATGCCATCAACATCGACTTCACCGCCCCACAGGGAGAAATCAAGCCCCTGCACGGAGTGAACGACTGTCCGGTCTCGCTCGATTCGCCGCCGAAGGGCTTCGCCGAGGCGGGCATCCCCTACTGCCGGCTGCACGACACCGCCGGAGCCTTCGGAGGCGCACGCTATGTTGACATCCCGAATGTCTTTCCGGACTTCGACGCCGACCCCGCCGACCCCGCATCCTACGACTTCGCCTTCACGGACGCGTTGCTGAAGCAAATCCACGCAGCCGGCACGGAGCCCTTCTACCGCCTCGGCGTGACCATCGAGAACAATTGGCGCATCAAGGCCTACCACATCTTCCCACCGAAGGACTTCGCAAAATGGGCGGAGATTTGTGCGGGCATCGTCCGCCACTACAACGAAGGCTGGGCGGACGGCATGCATCTGGGCATCACCTACTGGGAGATCTGGAACGAGCCCGAAAATCCGCCGATGTGGCAGGGCACGCGCGAGGAGTATTTCGAGCTGTACCGCGTCACCGCCCGCCGTCTGAAGCGCGAATTCCCGTCCATCAAGGTCGGCGGCTACGCCAGTTGCGGATTCTACGCAGTGACCCGCCCAGGCATGAGCGATTTCTTCCAGTCGTTTCTAGCCTGGTACGACGCCTTTCTCGACTACGTCTGCGCATCCGAGACCACCGCGCCGCTGGATTTCTTCTCCTGGCACCTCTACACGGATGACCCGGAGGAAATCGCGCTCCATGCCAAATATGTGCAGGATAGACTTTCCGCACATGGACTTACGCAAACAGAGAACATCTTCAACGAATGGAACTACGCCTCGGGCGAAGAGGATCAGCGCTGGGTGAACATGAAGGAGGCAGACGGCGCGGCATTCGTCGCGTCAGCCTTCTGCCTGATGCAGGAGTCGCCCATCGACAAGGCGATGTACTATGTCGCCACGCCAAGCGGATGCTACTGCGGACTCTACTACTTCCCATCGATGGACCTCACCCCGACCTACTACGCCTTCCGTGCCTGGCGGGAACTCCACCGCCTGGGCAGCCAATGCCCCATCGGTGGTGAACTGCCGCCCAAATGCTACGTGACCGCAGCCACCGACGGCACAGATGCTGCCGTACTCCTGGTCAACAACGGCGATGACACGCAGGAAATCTCTCTGCACACCACCGGTCCGGCGCTCAGCCACGCTCGACTGACCGACTGGACGCGCAAATTCGCCACGGTTCCTCTGCAACCGACCTTCCAGCTGCCGCCCAAGGGGGTCCTGCTGCTGACCAGCCGACCAATTCAGGACGCCGAACCCGAAATCCAGCCACGCCGCACCATCCACGCCGGGCTGGATGGATAAATATCATAATACTTTGAATCACAAAATGAAACGTTTTGATATGCATTGCCACGCCGACAGCGGCGAGGTGAAAGACTGGGACGTGTTCGCCACGACCGCGCGGGAGCACAATACAATGCTGGCGGTGGTCGGCGGACTGCGCTACGGCGAACGCGACTACCTCCCCAACGACCAGGTGCTTGCCCTCTGCAGACGCTATCCGGACTGCTTCGTGCCCTTCGCGAAACTGGATTTGTGGGACACCGCCGACCCGGACCAGGTGTACCGCCTTGCCGAACAGGGTTTTCGCGGCTTCAAGGGCATCTACCCCTACTACGAATACGACCACGACCTCTATATGCCTGTCTATGAGGCAATTGAAAAATGCGGTCTGCCCGTCTTCTTCCATACGGGCAACTACCGCCCCTGCCAGCTGGACACCATCTACCGACGGCCCATGCTGAAGAACATGCATCCCATCAACCTGGACCGCATCTGCCGAGCCTTCCCGAAGCTCCATGTCGTCATGGCGCACATGGGGACGCGCTTCTTCCAGGACGAGGCGTCGCAGTTCCTCAAGATGCTGCCGAACCTCTATGCGGACCTGGGCGGCTGTGGACAGTACATGCGTCTGCAGCCGGACGAACTGGCCGCGATGATCGCCCCCGACCTGCCGGACACCGACGCGGGAATGGAGGGCTTCCGGAAACTGGTCCTGGGTTCCGACAGCTACATCACCTGGCCGCAACTGATTGGCAAGGCGCAACATTACTACGAGGAACTCCTGAACCGCATCGGAGTGCCAAAGCCAGTCATCGATGACATCATGGGCAAAACAGTCGCCTCCTGGCTCGGCATCGACCTGGAGGATTGAAAAACTTTCTTTTTGACTTTCGCTTACTTCCTACTTTGATGAATCTTATGCCCTGACACAAGGGGCCTTTAGCGTGTTTCGCGGGCACAGTACCCATCAAATTAACCCGCTCTCCACCAATAATACTCCTGTATGCCCTACGATTTCGAGCATCTTTCCCAGACGCACGACCTCTCCCTGCCGGCGTGGGGTCCCTACGGCAAGCGTTTCTTCGGCATCTCACACCTGACCGACCAAGCACGCGGAACGCGCTTCGACTTCACCGTGATGCCCGGCATCTATCGCCGCGCCATCGCCTTCCCGGATGCGTTGCGGCCATCGGGATATCTCCCCTGGAATGTCACGCCAGATCTCAACGCATATTCCTACCGACAGCAACTCGACGATACGGGGCTGCTCGTATGCGAAGTCACCTTCGTCGCCGTGGATGCACATACTCGGTTGGTCACCAGCCACTTCCTCAACAACTCCGACCTTCCCGTGGACTGCGCCGCGCACCTCGTCGCCTCCCTCGTGCCCAATCCCGTGAAGATGCTGGAAGCCGAACCCGGTGTAGAATTTTTCAAGCCACATCTCCCCTCCCCCCGCGGACTGGTCTATGACGCATTCTTCCCCTACGAGGAACGCATGGACGGCACCGTCGGCGGCACCGCATACCGCATACCCGCAAACGTGCCCGTCCCGTGCCCGCGCATTCTTGCGCGGGATTCTGTCCCGTGCCCGCGCATTCTTGCGCAAGGGAAAAGGCTTTGGCTTCGGGCTGCCCCACAGGGCAAAGTGACGCTGACCGGCGAGTTCGGTGCCATTACCATCGAGGGCGATGGAAATTTTCATAACTACTTAATTATAAATGAGTTAGATAATTTCAACGGCTTTACTGCCGATACGGACCTGCTGGTGGACTGCCTCGCCGTCTGCGAAGACGAGCCGCAATTCGTCCCCGCGCCAACTGAAACCTTGCCAGAGTTCACACGCGGCGAGCAGTCGATGCTACTGCGCTATCCAGGCCTGGCGACCTGTTATGGGGCACGCTGGAGCGAAAGCGAAACACTGGTACAGCGCTACGCCGTGGACGACTTCAACCATGTCCTCCTCTACGACGACAGCGTGCGCCAGACCCACCTCTCGCTGAAGTTCTTCGAGCGTGGCGGCTCGGACTGCCATATTGAGGCCTTCTTCCAGCCACTGCGCGTGGAAGCCCACGCCGACCGCTGGCTCTACGCAGTAATCGCCGACGGCACGCCGGAGAAACTTCCCGCCCGCCTGGACGCCTTCGACTTCGCCTGTGCGCCGAAGCTCGTCCGCGAAGCCGAGACACATTTCGTCACCTGGCCGGAGTCGCCGTTGCGCTTCAGCCAGGAGCGCATGGCCTCCGTGCTGCTGAGCAACGTGGTCTATCCAACCTACTTCTGCGGCAGGAACGTGCGCCACCATACCCCCGGGCGGCTCTGGAATTCCCTCTACACCTGGGACTCCGGCTTCATCGGACTCGGACTGCTCGAAATCGACACCCGCCGCACGGTGGAGAACCTCAACGCATACCTCACCATGCCAGGCGATCCAGACAATGCATTCGTCCACCACGGCTCGCCCGTCCCTGTACAGTTGTACCTGCTCTACGAACTCTGGAACCGCACATGCGACCGCGAACTTCTCGCATACTTCTATCCGCGCGCCAAGCAGATGTACGACTACCTCGCCGGACACGACGAACGCTCCACCACCCTAAAGCACTCCAAGGAGCCCGCCGTCTGCACATGGGACTATTTCTACAACTCCGGCGGGTGGGACGACTATCCGCCCCAGCACTTCGTCCACGAGACCAACCGACTCACCGCCATCCCCTGCGTCGGCACCTCGCACATCATCCGCTGCGCGAAAATGCTCCGCAGTCTGGCAGCGCTGCTGGGGGAAGACACGACAGAATACGACAACGACATCCAACGCTTCACCGAGACGCTCCAGACCTATGCCTGGGACGAGGAGTCCGGATTCTTCGGCTACGTGGACCACGATGAAGAGGGCACCCCCATCGGAATCCTCCGCCACGAGTCCGGACAGAATTTCAACTGCGGTTATGACGGCGCGATGCCGCTGGTCGCCGGCATCACCACGCCCACCCAAGAGGCACGCCTCTGGGCCGCCCTCCAATCCCCCGAACACTTCTGGTGCCGTGCCGGACTCTCCACCGTGGATATGACCGCGCCATATTTCCGCACCGACGGCTACTGGAACGGCTCGGTCTGGATGCCCTACCAGTGGTTCTTCTGGAAAACCGCGCTCGATCATGCTCAGGCGGACTTCGCCTGGCGAATCGCCGAACGTGCGCTCGCGCTCTGGGAGACCGAGGTCCAGTCCTCGCACGCCTGCTACGAACAATTCTCCATCAGCTCCGGACGCGGCTCCGGCTGGCACCACTTTGGAGGCCTCTCCGCGCCTGTGCTATCTTGGCATGCGGCATATTACGTGCCCGGAACCATCACCCACGGCTTCGACATCCTACGCAGAAGCTGCCAGGTCAACGTCGACGGCCTGACCGCCGAACTCGAAATCGGCGGACGTGAAGGCGACTCCGCCACGTTCATCGCCTGCCTCGGCGGCAGCTCCTGCACCGCAGAATACAACGGTTCGCCCTGCCCCGTCATCACCCGCCGCCCCGGCGTCTTCGAGGTCACCCTGCCGAAGGCCACTGTGGGAAAACTGGCGATTCTCCTGGAGAACTAACGCAATTGACTTAGCACCAGCTGCACAGGCGAAGCAGGCGTCTGATCGGGCGGCAATGCGGCGATTTCTTCACGCGCGGCGAAAATTCGTTTCACGGCCTCGGCGTAGTCGATTCCTCCCAGTACGCTGACTAGCCGGGCACTGCGGTCAATAAGCTTCTTGTTGCTGGCGGCGACCCAGCTCATCCAGTTGCCCTTCACCCGTCCCATCAGCACCATCGTGCCAGTGGAGATGGTATTCAGCGCGAGTTTCACTGCGAGATGATCCAATAATTCCAGCGGCGTTGCAGTGGGAGCCGGCAATCCCCACTGACGCAAATCCGCCCGAACGTATTTCCGAAAAGGCCTGGCAAGCGTCTCGTATGCCGAGGCAAGCTCCTCCGAAGGCGTGCCCAGCGTAAGCAACACGGAAGTATCCTCGGAGGACTCGCAGCGTTCCGTGACCTCCTCATTGCCGATGCGAATCTTCAACATGTCATCGGCCGAGATGGCTGGAGGACGCGCCGCCAGCTCCTCGGAAGCGCCCATCGCGCGCAGTTCCTCCGAGGACCAAGTCAGACACCGCAACGGACGGTTCAGCGCACGCCGCCAGGTCTCCTCCGTGGTAAAGAGCGGATTCTTGACAAATGCCCAGGGGCGCGGCGAGACCGTGTCCCCGCCGGCACGGAATGGCGGAAGCATGAAAGTCGGCGTGCGCTCGGCGGCATCAGTGAAAATGTCCAGCAGAAAACGATCCGCAAAATAGGTCACGGTTCCGCCACGACGGTAAATGGAGGCCTCCAACGCCAGGTAGTCCGCCAAGGGCTGCACGCAAGAGGGCGCCTCCAGGGCGTCAAGCAGTCTCCCGAACTCCGTTGCCCAATCCGGCGCCTCGCGCCCCGACAACGCGCAGGCACATTCCTCCAGCGCCGCGCCGGCGGCCAGCATCTCGGAGGTCGTGGCCTGCATCCGCGTGGAGCCCGCCAGCGCCATCGGCCCGCACGAGAGGTCCAGCACCGTCACGCGCGGGTCCTCGATGGCCTCGCGCGAGCGCTCGACATGCGCGGCCAGCAGCTCGGCGGGATTGTTGAAAAGCAGGAAAACCGCGCACTTGCACCGCAGCGCCTCCTGGACGCTCCCCAGCACCGAGCTGGTTTCGCCGCCCTCGGTAATGGCCACCATCATGTCGCCCTCAACCATGCCAGACTCCTGCGCCTGCCGTGCTCCAAAGGACGCGTAGTCCTCGAAGAACTCCACCGAACGAATCATCGCGAAATCCCCGCCAGTCATGATGGAGGAGACGGCATCCTGATATTCACGGGCAATCTTTCCGCGTTCCACGGCGTCGCGCCACATCCCCTCCAATAAAATGGAAAGGCGCCCCGTCGCCCCGCAGCCGGAAAAGACCACCCGGTGGCCGTTGCGAACGGTCGCCAGCATGGTCTTTGACATTCGACGATATTCACGCCCGGCAAATACGCGCCGACACATTGCGAGCACCTCCCGGTCCACGCGCTGAAGACATCGCACCCCGGCGGCCGGCGATTCGTGAAAGCGCTCTTCCAGGTCGCGCGTCAGCGGATTAGGCTGCTCCGTCGGCAGAAACCCCAGATGGAACTGTGGCTCATGGAGAAAAACTTCGGCTGCTTGCTCGGATTGGACACTCATCGCTTCGTTCGAAAATTGGCAGATGGCTGGATACAAGCACATTCCCGCACGGCCATCGAGAGGGAAACCGCGCAGAAATGGATTTTATTAACAATTTAATCTACTATTATTCTAGTAGATAAATAGCATTTCTCTGTATTTTGGCAAAGGCCATTTCGCATCATCCACCAGACACTCCAGCGCATCGACCGCCACCCGGAGCTTCGCCATTGCCTCGACGATGGCGGGCATTTCATTTTCCTCCACCGCCAGGGTGAGGTTCTCGATTGCCGCATCAAGTTCCGCATAGCATCCGCCAAGCCGTTTGGCGTTCTTCGCCACGGCGGCGGCGCCGGCCTTCACTCCGGTCTCCCTGGCCACCTTGAGGGTTTTCGCCAGATGGAGCAGTTGTTCGGAGACCACCGGCTCAATGCTCTCCCGTGCAATCTTCAGGGCGATTTTCCCCTCGATGAGAATCTTCCGTTCGTATTCCTCCTTGAAGACCTCATGGCGCGAGGCCATCTCCTTGCCCACGAAGACGCCATACTTCGCCATCAACGCCTGGTTCCGGGGGTCGAGCAGCGGCATGAGGGCCTCGGGCGTCGTGCGCAGGTTGGGCAGGCCGCGTCTTGCGGCCTCCTTCCGCCACGCCTCGGTGTAGCCATCGCCATTGAAGATGATCCGCCGGTTCTCGGCGATGACCTCCTTGAGCAGCGCCTGGAGTCCGGCGTTGAACTGTGCCTTCGGGAGCTTCTCCAGCTTCGCAGCAAGGTAGTCCAGGCTCTCGGCCACGATGGTGTTCAGGACGACATTCACGTCCGAGCAGGACTGGCTGGAACCCACCGAGCGGAACTCGAACTTGTTTCCGGTGAAGGCAAACGGGCTGGTGCGGTTCCGGTCGGTCGCATCGCGCGGCAGCGGCGGCAACGCGTCCACGCCCACCACCATCTGGCGCGACTGGGTGTTCTTCCTGGACTTTCCGGCCACGAGCGCATCGATGACATCGGTGAGCTGTTCTCCCAGGAAGATGGAGAGGATGGCCGGCGGGGCCTCGTTGGCCCCGAGGCGGTGGTCGTTTCCGGCGGAAGCCGTGGCGCTGCGCAGAAGATCGGCGTGGAGGTTCACCGCGCGGATGATCGCGGCCAGCATGGTGAGGAACACGGCGTTTTCCTGCGGGGTGTCGCCGGGGTCGAGAAGATTCCGCCCCCCGTAGGTCACCGACCAATTGTTGTGCTTGCCGGAGCCATTGATGCCGTCGTAGGGCTTTTCATGCAGCAGGCAGACCAGCCCGTGCCGTTCGGCGACCTCGCGCAGGATCTGCATCGTGAGCATGTTGTGGTCGATGGCAAGATTCAGTTCCTCGAAGATGGGCGCCAGCTCGAACTGCGAAGGCGCCACCTCATTGTGGCGTGTCTTGGCGGGGATGCCCAGCCGCCACAGTTCGTCCTCGACCTCATTCATGAAAGCAAGAATGCGCGGCTTGATCGCCCCGAAATAGTGGTCCTCCAGCTGCTGGTGCTTGGCCGGCGCGGCTCCGAAGAGCGTGCGGCCGGTCTGGACCAGGTCCGGCCGGAGATAGTAGAACTCCTTGTCCACCAGGAAATATTCCTGCTCCGGGCCCAGCGTGACGCGCGTGTGCTGCGGCTTTTGCCCAAAGCACGCCATCAGGCGTGAAACCGCCTTCCCAAGCGCCTGCACGGAGCGCAGGACCGGCGTCTTGCGGTCCAGCACTTCGCCGGTATAGGAGCAGAAGGCGGTGGGGATGCACAGCGTCGCGCCATTGGCATGGCGCTTGATGAAGGCGGGGCTGGTGGGGTCCCAGGCCGTGTATCCGCGCGCCTCGAAAGTCGAGCGCAGTCCGCCGGAGGGGAAGCTGGAGGCGTCCGGTTCTCCGACGATCAGGCTCTTTCCCGAAAGCTCCATCATCGGGTTCCCCGCCTTGTCGCGTTCCAGGAAGGCGTCATGCTTCTCGGCGGTTCCGCCGGTCAACGGCTGGAACCAGTGCGTGAAATGCGTCGCCCCGCGGCTCATCGCCCATTCCTTCATCGCATGCGCCACCGCCGGCGCGATGCTCGGCTCGAAGGGCCGTTCCCCGCGCATTGTCGAAAGCAGCTTCTCCGCCATCGGCTTGGAGAGATAGTTGCGGATGACCGCCTCGTTGAAGACGTCTTCGCCGTAGAAATCGATGTCCGCCGTCGCGGCGGCCTTCGGCATTGGTTCACGCTTTTCGGCAATCGCCTGGATTGCGCCCATTCTACTGCAGTAGCTCATTGCAATCTCCGTACGGTACGGGACAAGGGGGCACGGCAACGCCGTGCATTGGAATCACTGATACCTGGATCCGAGAATTTTACTCTGTGCTGGCGAGACGCCGGCACAACGCATTTTCTGTCGGCGGGCGCCGACAGTACATCCATCCACAATTCACGGATCCAGGTGATAATATAGAGCCGTTTGGGAATTTCCCCGCCATTCTCAAGCATGGTGCCTTCCCGCATCAACGAAAACGCGCCGCAACGGGGTGTCCCAGTGCGGCGCGTAATGAGTCAGCGTGTCGTCTCAGCGAAGATTACTTCGTGATGACGCGGGCCATTTCGAGGACCTTGTTGCTGTAGCCCCATTCGTTGTCGTACCAGGAGAGGACCTTCACGAAGGTCGGGTCGAGGCACATGGACTTGTCGGCGTCGAAAATGGAGGTGCGGGCGTCGCCACGGAAATCGGTGGAGACCACTGCGTCCTCAGTGTAGCCCAGGATGCCCTTCAGACCACCCTCGCACACGCACTTCTCGCTGGCGGCCTTCATCGCGGCCTTGATCTCTTCAATCGTGGCCGGCTTCTCGAGTTCGGCGGTCAGGTCGACGATGGAGACATCGCTGGTCGGAACGCGCATGGAAATGCCAGTCAGCTTGCCGTTGAGGGCAGGCAGGACCTTGCCCACGGCCTTGGCGGCGCCGGTGGAGGACGGGATGATGTTCTCCAGGATGCCGCGGCCACCACGCCAATCCTTCTTGGACGGGCCGTCGACGGTCTTCTGGGTGGCGGTGGCGGCGTGGACGGTGGTCATCAGGCCGCGCTTGATGCCGAACACATCATTCAGAACCTTGGCGACCGGGGCCAGGCAGTTGGTGGTGCAGCTGGCATTGGAGATGATGGCCTCACCCTTGTAGTCGGCATCGTTCACGCCGTAGACGAACATCGGGGTGGCGTCCTTGGCGGGAGCGCTCATGATGACCTTCTTGGCGCCGGCCTTCAGGTGCATGTCGGCCTTCTCGGCGGTCAGGAACAGACCGGTGGACTCGACCACCACGTCCACGCCCATCTCGCCCCACGGAATCAGGGCCTTGCCGGTCTCGGCGTCGAAGGCGGCCTTCTCGCTGTAGGCCTTGATGGCCTTGCCGTCCACGTAGAGCGCCTTGCTCTCGTTGCAGCCCTTCACGTCGTGGTTGAAGATGCCGTGCACGCTGTCATACTTCAGCATGTAGGCCAGATAGTCGGGGTCGAGCAGATCGTTGATGGCGACCACTTCGATGTCCTCGGCGAAATTCTCGACGGCGGCGCGGAAGACCATGCGGCCGATGCGGCCGAAACCATTGATACCAACTTTAATCACTTTGCAAACTCCTGTTTTGGTAGGTTTGGGGAAGAAACAACACGACAAAGATCAAACCGGACGCTTAATATAATGCATCTTTCCGCTCCCGTCATCTTTTCCCGGACATTTCACGGCAATTCGCATTCGGCACGGTCGTTCCGGGGGCGAAATAATTTCGGCGGGCTTGAAGAACCCGAAAAGGCGGTTATAGTAAACAAACATGCTGAAAATTCGGCTCCGCGTTTGTTGCGCGGATTCATCTTCATCGGAGAGGTGGCTGAGTGGCCGAAAGTAACGGTTTGCTAAACCGTCGTAGGGATAATCCCCTACCGAGGGTTCGAATCCCTCCCTCTCCGCCATTTTCTTTCCTGGCCGCCTTCAATAAGCGGCCTTTTTTTTCCCCATTAAATCACCTAGAGACAACCATGAAAAAACTCCTCTTTGCCCTGCCCTTGCTAGTTGCCTTGATTGTCTTTGCGGCTCCCAGACCCAAGCCCGGCGACCCGGACTTCTTCCCGATCATGGGATGGGATGTCGATGGCGAGTTCCAGGGAACCTTCACTGTGGAGTTCTTCCAGGAGATGGCCGACGCAGGCTTCAATATCGCAGGCATCTTCGGGAATCATAACTACATCCGGATGATCGGACAGGTGGACGGACTCTACTGCTGGGCGTACATGGGCAAGGCCAACCAGACCTGGCAGGCGCATGTCGAAGACGATGCAGTGTACCAGGAGGCCGTCGCCAAGGACCTCGAAAGCTATCGCGACCTTCCGGGAATCTACGGATATTTCGTCACGGACGAGCCGACCGCCGTCCACTTCCCCTATCTCGCCAAGGCGGTCCGTGAAATCAAGGCGCAGGCCCCGGGCGCCCCATGGTATCTGAACCTGCTGCCGATCACCGTCAATCCCCGCGATCTCCAGGCCGACTCCTACTCCGACTATGTTCAGCGCTACATCGACGCCTGCCAGCCCGCCTGGGTCGGCTACGACAACTACACGCTGATGGACGACGGATCGCTTCGCGCCGACCACTGGGCGCAGCTCAAGGAGTTCCGCGAAGTCACACTGCGCAACGGCCTGCCCTTCCAGGCGTGCGTGCTGGCGACCGCACACATGAACTACCGCATCCCGTCGGAGGACGACCTCTTCTTCGAGGTCTATGGCGCACTGCTCTACGGCGCCAAGGGCATCCAGTATTTCAACTACTGGCCGCCGCCGCGCACGAACTACCGCGGAGGTCCCGTGGACCAGCTGGGCAACAGGAACCCGACCTGGTATCACATCAAGGCGGTCAATGACAGCGTGCATATCCTGGCTCCCGTCCTGAACCGCCTGGAATCCACCTCTGTGTATCATTTCCAGCCGGGCAAGCCGATGGCGGGCGAGGACCCCGCGCCGACCGACAGTCTGGTCACGGGACCTGGCGACACGAGTCTGGCACTTGCCGTTGGCGAATTCCGCGACACCGCCAACGGAGACATCTACGTGATGATTCTCAACAAGGACTTGAAGCGCAGTGCGAACCTGAACAACATCCAGTGGCGAAACGCCCCCGCGACCATCCAGGTCTGCTCGCCCTTCAAGGCGGGTGCGTTCCTCCCCGGAGCACCGTCATCCTTCTATGGCGAGGACGCCTTCGTGGCACCAGGCCACGCAATCCTGCTGAGGCTTTCCTTCTAATTTGGCGTGTGCAAAAGCGGGGGGTGCGCTCCTGCCTTCGCCCTGAAGGCTTCGGTACGGCAAGCCAGCGCGCCCTTCGCTGGGGAAAGCAGCAAATTATCCATGTCCAGATTGCTAGGCGCCGGTTGCGGCTTTCACCAGCACCACCAGATATCCCACATATATCAACAACAGCAGCGCGCCTTCCGGACGTGAAATCTTCCGGTCGGTGAGCATCATCGGCGGCAACAGGAAAGTCGCGGCCAGCATGGTCGCCAGATCCACGAGGGTGATATCCATTGCCTTCAATGGACGGATGGCGGCCGTCAGCCCGACAATGCAGAGGATGTTGAAGACATTCGAGCCGACGACATTGCCGATTGCCAAATCCTGCTCTCCTTTCAGCGCCGCCACCAGGCTCGTCGCCAATTCGGGGAGGCTGGTGCCCACGGCGACAATCGTCAGGCCGATGACGGTCTCGCTGACATGCATCAGCCGTGCCAGCTCGACAGCGCCCGCCACAAAGAGCTTCCCGCCACCCACCAGGAAGACCAGCCCCGCCAGCGCCAGCAGAAGATACTGCCATGCCGGACGGAGCTTCCGGGGGACTTCCACCTCCTGCGACGCATCCGCGGGTTCCTTGCCGCGTCGTGCCTGGTGGACATTCCACCACATATAGGCCCCTAGCAGCGTCAGCATCGCCATGGCGGGCAGACGGGATACCCCGCCGCAAAAATACGTCAGTGCCGCCAGCAGCACGGTCGCCAGCAGCATCAGCGGCATCTCCAGGCGGAAGATGGAGAAATTCACGGCGATTGGCTTGACCAGCGCCGTCAGTCCCAAGATCAGTGCGATATTGCAGATATTCGAGCCGATGACATTTCCCAGCGCCATGCCGTCCAGCCCCTGCCAGGCGGAGTCCAGGCTCACCGTGAGTTCCGGCGCGCTGGTCGCGCAAGCCACCAGTGTCAGGCCGATGACCATCGGGCTGATCTTCAGGCGCAGGGCAATTCCGGAACCGCCATCTACCAGCCATTCCGCGCCATAATAGAGCGCCACCAGCGCGATGGCGATGAAAAAAATCGGCATTACAATCTGCATCATGCATGTACTATAATTATTTCGGAGAAAACTTTTGAAAAAAGCTCTATATTTTGCATTCATGCCGCCGTACCGAAGCTTGGCAGTGCCTCCTTTTACAGCAACGACTGCGTATTTCGCATTATGACAGAGTCAACCAACAACCGCGAGACCCTGGCCAGCCGCCTGGGGTTCATCTTCCTCTCCGCCGGATGCGCCATCGGGCTAGGCAACGTCTGGCGTTTCCCCTTCATTGTCGGACAATATGGCGGCGGGATTTTCGTCTTCTTGTACCTGTTCTTTCTCGTCATACTGGGTTTTCCCATCCTGATGACCGAAATGGCCGTGGGACGCGCGGGCCAGGCGAACCTGGTCGGCTCCTTCCGCAACCTGGCTGCCCGTCACCACCGTGCCTGGGTCTGGCTGGCACGGATCATGATTGGCGGCTGCCTGGTGCTGATGATCTACTACACCACCGTCTCCGGGTGGCTCTTTTCCTACGCGGGCTATTATGCGCGGGGAGCTCTGGCCAACTGCGCCACACCGGACGAATTCAAAGCCTTCTTCGGTGAACTTATCGCCTCGCCCGGACGCTCAGCGGCATATATGCTCCTGGCGGTCGCTCTGGGCGCCGTCATCTGCTGGTTCGGCTTGAAGAAAGGCGTCGAGCAGGTCGTCAAATACATGATGGGCGCGTTGCTTGTGCTGATGGTCCTGCTGGCCGGCTACGCCCTCACCACGCCCGGCGCGCGCGAGGGGCTGTCCTTCTACCTCAGCCCCAACTGGGAGCACTTCACCCAGAAGCCACTGGAGACCCTCTTCGCCGCCATGGGGCAGGCCTTCTTCACCTTGAGCCTTGGCATCGGCTCGATGACCATCTTTGGAAGCTATCTCAGCTGGAAAAAGCCCCTCGCGGTGGAATGCGCGTGGATTATCGCGCTGGATACCTTTGTCGCGCTGTGCGCAGGGCTCATCATCTTCCCCATCTGCAAGAGCTACGGCGTGGATGTGGCGTCGGGTCCCGGTCTACTCTTCGTATCGCTCCCCAACGCCTTCCATGGGATGAGGCTGGGACGCATTCTGGGGATGATCTTCTTCATCTTCATGTCTTTGGCCGCGCTCACCACCATCGTCGCCGTCTTCGAAAACCTTATCGCATATCTGCAGGATGAACACCGCCTCGGACGCAAAACCGCCACCCTCGCCGTGGGAATTGCCGTGGCGGCCCTCTCGTTGCCATGCGTCTTCGGATACAACCTCTGGAAGGGATGCCGTCCGCTGGGCGGCGAGTCCACCATCCTGGACTTCGAGGACTTCATCGTCAGCCAGAATCTCCTCCCGCTGGGTTCGCTCTGCCTCTGCATCTTCGCGTTCTGCAGGGCCGGCTGGGGGAAGACGCGGTTCCTCGCCGAGTTGGAAGCCGGCCAGAAGTGGCGGCTTCCAGATTGGATTTTCTATTGCTGTAATTACCTACTGCCCATTATCATATTAGCTATATTCATCATGGGCTACTGGCAGATGTTCTGCGGCAGGTGACAAGGTGCTTGTTTTCCGAGGCTGCCTTCCAGCGATGAGCGCAAACGATGACGGGGCACACCACGGAAAATGGTGACTGTCCCCGGAGAACGAAAAACGGTGACTGTCCCCGGAGACGCATCTGGATTATGGCATTGACCGCCGCGCCTGGCTCTTCGTTAAAGGTTAGCTCCAACGCGCGCTGCCGGCCGAATTCGTTCGCCGTGGAATTCAAGTCTTCAAGCTGGTGCTGGATATAGTCGTTCAGTTCCTTTCCCCTAAGACCATTGTGCGTGCCTTCCCTGTAGGCCATTGCGGTTGCTTCAATTGGCCGGACAAGTGCCTTGATGAGCTGGTCCGCAGCTCGGAGATAACGCCCGGGCATTCGGATGATTCGTCCTTTCATGCCTTCAATCGCGGGACCGCGAAGGTCGTTCTCGTTGAATTTCCCGTTCTCTGTAAGCACCTCTCGGTCAAAGGCAATCTTGGCCGCCTGCCAAGCCTGTTTCCAATTCAAGGCTTTCCACATGTGCTTCATTTCCCCAAATGTCGCGCCCTGCGGGTTCCTCACGATGAGGTTCACAGATGCCTCTACGAATCGCTTGATGCCAAGCTCGTAAAGCATGTTGCCAGCATTCCCGATGGTGTTTGCCATGTGCGTAGTCGGAGCCGATAGGATGGAATTCACCCACCATTCATACATTTTGTCCCATTTATTTGCCATTGCTGCGGAGTAATCCCGCAGCAGCCTGTCCAGCTTGGCGGGATCCTCTGCGTATTCTTCAGGAATCATGGTCGGATCAATGCCAACTTTGTCCCGAAGCTGCTGGATAACGTCCAGCTTGGGATTTTTGGCCTGCGTATGTGTCACCCATGCGGTAATTGCCGCACGGATGGAGCCGATGTCCTCTACGTCAAGGTTGACCAGGCGACGCGCGGCAAGCGCACGTCCAGCTTCCTTGCCGGATTCCATGTAGATCGCGGCCACCTTTGCTCGCTTCTCGGCTGAAAGCTCCTTGTATTCCGGCGAATTGAGAAGTATCTGCCCGACCATGTGGCCGATGTCGCTGTTGAACTTGTAGTCTCCGGACAGCACGGAGGACAGCGCGGAGCGATACCCGCCCATGCGCTCGATGTGCGTCTCCGCTTGCGTCTGGAGGACTTTTCTCGTCTTGCTTCGGAAGAGCTTGCTTTTGGCAAACGCCTCGTATTCCCGCTGCGTCATGCCGTCTTCCCTTATCGGATTAACCTGGCTATGCCGCGTGTAGGAGAACCGGACGTCGGCCTCGCTGCCGGAGTAGGTGCCGACGTTGTCCGTTGCGCTCTTGACCTGGTTGGGGAGGAAGGCGACGAAGGCTCCTGCGCCATCGCCATAGTTCCTGCTGACATAGCCGTCAATGCCAAATTCTTCTATTTCCGCGCGTCGGAAATCATTTGTGAACTTCTCGTTGTCCACATTCTCATCAATGACAAAACCGATTGCCTCCTGTGCCGTGTCCAGCACAGATTCAACCGTAGAGTTGCCATTGAGCGTGGCAATGAAATCCCGTTCTATTTCAGTGTAGAACTGATACCCTTTGGCTTGCAGTGTGGCAATGATATTTCGCATCTTCGCGCGAACCTTTTCGTTCCTCGCCTCTTTTATGGCTTCGTCGATTTCATTTTCATCCAGGTCTTCGCGTTCGGAGATGTCGTAAAATTCGTCTTCTGAAAGCAAATCAAGCTTTCCGAAAGGATCTACGGGATTTTGCAGGCTGAGGAAGTATTCTCCAGCAGTTCCATAGCTGTCTGCCATCGACTTGTCGGCGGTGAAATAGAAGCCAACTCCCTCGGAGGTATTCCGGACTTTCCCTTGACTGAACACGGCTTTGCCCGGTGCCTCCGCAAGCGGGTTCCATTTGCTCCCGTGGTACACCACCCGCGGCTCGCCGTTGGCGTCCAGGACCTTCGAGGCGTTTCCGGGGTCGTTCTCCCAGTCCCTGAACCACGCCTTGAAGGACGGCGTGCGGGTCTGCACCCACTGCCGCTCGGAGAGGAGCGTGTCCCCGCCGTTGGGGGCCTTCATCCACTGCGGCGTGCCCCTGTATTTTGCCACCACCTCGGCGTACTCGCGCTCCGCCTGCTCCAGCCGCGCGGCACGCTCGTCGGGTTCGGCCAGGTCGAAGCGCACGGCGTCCGCCCCTGAGAGGTCGGCGTCGCGCTTGTTGAAACGCTTGGACAGCGGGATGACGTTCCCGTCGTCGTCATAGGTCACCACGTCGCGCAACTTGCGGTTGTTCGCCGTGTCCTTGTACGAATAATCGTTCCCGTCATCGTAGCCAAGTTCCGCAATGCTGTTGCCGTCCCAGTAAAGATTTCTCAGAAGACAATACTGTGAGATTATTCTATGTCCATTGGGATTGTCCAGTCCTTCGTTTTCCGCATACGCACGTGACGGAGTGACCCAGTCTCCATTGCGGAAATTGCCTTCCAGACGGTTTTTTGTTTTATCCACCGCTCGGTACATTCTGATACCCACAGGTCTGTCGTTTCCCTCCGCCTTGCGGCGTTCCGCCAATTCCAATGCATTCTTGATGATATGGAAGGATTCGTGTTCTTCTGGAGATGATGTGTACCATTCCGGGTGATCCCAATAGTCAGCCGGGACAAGACCGCTGTCCTTGAGGTCAACAAGGCTAACGTCACCGCCATTTTTGCTCGGCGCCCTGTGGTCC
Organism: Victivallales bacterium; assembly: GCA_017417585.1. Taxonomy (GTDB): domain Bacteria; phylum Verrucomicrobiota; class Lentisphaeria; order Oligosphaerales; family Oligosphaeraceae; genus RGIG1601. The sequence goes on along the minus strand of JAFPYX010000034.1, from coordinate 73,358 downwards.
ATCTTCCAGGACTCGTCGTTGCTGTAGCCCATTTCGGCTTCGCGCTCGCGTACCATCCGCTTCGCCGTCTCCATGTCGCCGCGCTGAATCGCGTCAAGGTATGCCTTGTCCATTTCTTTCCATTGGCGAGGAGTGTAAGAAAATTCAGTTTTTTTGACTTTATGGCTTGCATTGTCAAAATTCTGGACTATTTTATTAACAGAGTCCAGGTCAAGATAGCCCACCTTGAGGAGATTAGTTCCTGATTGGGCAATCACTTCCTGGACTTTATTTTTATCCAAATATAACGCCTTATCCTCTTCTATCCAATGTAACCATCCTGCGGTATCTTTTGGGAACAACCCACGAATGTTGTTGACAGAAACGCCGCGATATGTCGAGTTAATTTGAATGCCTACGAGGAAATTTTTATCATCAGTAGTTAAATCAATAATTAGGTTATATTTATCAGGATCAATGTATTTAAAAATTGCAAGTGGTTTTTGTATGGCATTGGGAAGCCCTTGCAATTCTTGTGGAGAATAAGGATGTGCAGGGTCTTGAGATTTATGTTCGATAACACGTTTGCTTAATTCGATAGGCTCGTTTGGAATGCCGTAATCTTGCAAAAGGCGGCCGGGGAATCCTAACTTGAAGATATGGCCAATATCAAGTTTGTCATACTGTTTTAATTCCTCATTGAATCTCTGATTGACAGTTTCAGGTCGCAACGCAACTGCCACTCCCTGTTTTTCCAATTCATTCCGCAGCGACGGCGTAACGACTTCCTCTGGTACGGCAATGTTCGTTCCCTTCAGCTGTTTGGCAACGATGGAGGCGACCTCCGAATCCGGCACGATGCGGTTCACCTTGACGTAACGGGAAAGAATCACCTGGCGCGGTTGCCCAAGACTGGCCAGCTGGCTGGACACGGGACCGCTGTGCCATGCCATTTCTCCAACTGTATCCTTTGCGCTTTCTGCCTTGTATCCGCTGGAAAGTTCGCTTTGGGGGACCTCGCATTCAACGGTAACAAGATTGGCGCGTTTGTATGCGGAGCTGAACTGGTCATTCAAAGGCGAACGAGATGTATGGAAATATGGATTGTAGGCAGCCTGGATGGAAGAACCATTTCCCTTGTCCAGTTTGAATTTCCCGTCTTTCACCAGTTCCGGCCTTTCATCCGCTTGCATCCATTGGCCAAGTCTCACTGGTTCTTGCCATTTTCCGCCCACCTTCCCAGCCATGGGAGGATAGAGTTTTCCGTCGATTACCTGCATGACGCGGAACACTTTGACGGTCGGCTCTGTCTCCAGGCGGTTAAGCAATTCACCCTTGGGTACGTATGAGAAAACAGTTCCACTTTCGGAATTGTATTCGCCGCTGTCGCTGTGCGGATTAGGCGTATCCTGATTCTCGTCTGTGGTCTTTTCCGCAATCGCGGACTGGATTTCCTCTGGAAAGTGAAACCCAATCTTCTCGGCCAGGTTAGCCTGACCACGGAAATTCTCCACCAACTCTGAAGACGACGTGTGCTGGCGGTAGTCTTCCTTGGATACGGTCATAGTGTCCCATTGCCGCGAACTGTTATTCCAGCGTTTGACCGTGATGTTCTTCTGACCAATGCCTGTGACAAATCCAGAAGAACTCTTCCCGTTAGGAGTATTGAAGGCAACATAGTCGCCTTCAGCCAGAGTATTGATGTCTTCGTGGCGGGGAAGCCTGTCAAGCAATTCAAGCCAGGCATCCTCCTCTGCTTCAGTCGGAGCGGCCTTCTCCTGGGCTTTCGTCTCCTGGACGGTCTCTGCTGGCATTGCCTTCTGCACGTTCTCCGCCGCGGCGGCGTCCATCTTCGGGTCCAGCGCAAGTCCGTAGTTCCTCTCGATCAGCTCCACCGCCCTGCGCAGAGCCTCCGTGTCCTCCTGCGTGACCAGGAAGCGGCTGAAACGGTCGCGCCTCTTCACGGGTGCCTCGCGGCGGCCAAGCAGACTCTCCTGCTCGACAGATGTCCCGAAGACGCTGTTCCTGCCCTTCAGCAATTTCTGCGGAATGAAGAAGCTCACCAGCCCCGGGCGGGTGTGCCGGATGACAATCCCCTCGCCATCCGGAGAAGCCGCCACCAGCGACACCCGGCTTCCCGGCGCCGTCAGCACCGGCATGATGCGCTCTGTGGTCACGCTCTCACCAGTCGTGGTTTGTTTTGACACGCCGGATTTATCCTTTTGCTCTTGATTGGCAATTTCCTTTTTCGATGCTATAGTATCTTCAGAGCCGTTCGGAAGAGCAGAAAGTCGGTCGCGCCTGCCCTGGGATTCAACAAGATCCTTAGTCATGAGGAATTGGCCGCCCTCACGAACGGCTTGTTTTTCCATCTTACTAAGACCTCGGTCATCTACTTTTCTCCAGCCCACGATTTCGTGGGCTTCTTTTGTTTCTTCCATATCAAGAACAACAATTGCATTGTCTTGACCGTCAAGTTTTACCGCAACCCAATAATTCGGGCGTGAAACTGGTTGGTTTCTGGCAATGAAGTCACCAGAATACAAAGCACGTTGAAGTATTTTCCTTGAAATATCTGGTGTGATTTCTTTATGATGCGAAAGATTTTTCTCTTGAATTTCTTTCTTCAGAAGAACCGGCTTGGCTTTTTTGCCAATTAATTCTAACAATTTAAGAGCAACCGGTGGTAACTCAATATCCCGATGAGGATGCTGGAAGTCTTCATCGGTGATTTCTTCAGGACTATTCAGTTTGTCTCGCTGTATCTCGCTGACTTTTTCTGCTTCCTGAGTGTTCGTTTCTTCTGTATTAGGCAATTCCGGTTGAGTCTCTGCCTTGACTTCCGCCTTCGGCTGCTCTGCCTTTGGCTGCTCGGTCGCTTCCGGATTGGCGGGCTTGGGCTGTTTTGGAGTTTCCTGCTTGACCGGCTCAGGCTTCGCAGCGGGTTTCGGAGCTTCCACGCCGCCCAGCTCCCGGTTGATCTGGTCGATGAGCTCCGGGTTCGTGTCGTAATGCTCCCAGGCGTTCAGCTCCTTTTGCCATTCCCCAAGCTTCGACCTTACCTCGTTGAAGTTCTTGACATTCACGCCAAGCTCCTTGCGAAGCTGCTGGATGTTCGCCTTGTCCTTGCCCAGATCAGCCGCCTTCTTCGCGATGGAAACCTTGTTCCGCAGTTCGCCAATGTGCTTCGCCGCAATCCGGCTCTGCTGTTCCGCCAACTTGATCGCGCTGTCGTCGAAAAGACCGTTGAAGAGCAACTGTTCACCGCCAGTTTGCTTCTCGCCCTATTTCTCAAGAGACTGCTTCAGCAGCGACAACGCCGACCGCAACTGCGCGGCTGGCATGTTCTTCGCCATCTTCAGCCCGGCGTCCTCCAGCGCCATGTTGCCACGGGCGACCTCGGCAATCGTCGCGGCCTTGCCAGCGGAAATGGACCCGTCGCGGAAATTCTCATAGAGATTGTCCCCCGCGTAAGTGCCAATCCAGTAGCCATTGCTGGTGTTGCGGTTGGTGTCCTGCTCCTTGAGAAGACTGTCGCCCCCGAAAAACGGTGACTGTCCCCAGCCCACCAGCCGTCATAATCACCTTCATAATTACCTTGATCTAATTGACATCAAGAATGTTATAAAAAGAACGACCCGTCCTAAAGCAATCCCCGTTTCCACGGAATGGCTTATTTTCTTGTTTCTTAAAATCGTTAAAAAGACTAAATTTTATCATTATTTTCTATTATTTTTGTATATCTTTAAACTATTTAAAACAAAAAATATAAATCGATATATATTACATAAAACCTAATTTTTATATGGCTTAAAATTCAAAGAGAAGACAACCACAACAATCCAGGAGAAAACATGTCAAGAAAACCACGCAATCTGCTGTCCGAAAGCTACTACCACGTCACACAGAAATGCAACTACGACGCTTTCCTCTTCAAAGACACCTCGACCTGTGCCCGCTATCTAGAGTTGATGGCAGAGGTCTTCGTGAAATATGGCCTTCCTGTTCTCGCTTACTGCCTCATGGGAAACCACATCCATCTTCTCACCAGAACAGGGGAAAAACAGGAGAATCTCAGTTGTGCCATGCGGGAACTCTCGGGACGCATCGCCGCCGAGTACAACAAGACCAATGGGAAACGTGGACATTTCTGGGCAGAACGCTTTCACTCCATCCTAGTCGCTGGACTCCACCATCTCCGCAACGTAATTGCCTACATTGACGCCAATCCGCTCAATACAGAGGAAATGTGCGACCCCATCAGGTGGACGTACTGCTCATTCCACGAGTTCCAGGCCCTTAAAAGTGACATATCCCTAGTTGATCGCAAAGCCTTGCTTGATGCCATCCAACTTAAAACCCATGAGGAATTCTTGGAATGGCAGAGGAAGATGATGGACTTGCAGCGCGGCGTCAAGTATACGGGAGCCGCAGCCGCCAATACCCGCTACGCTGGACACTACGCCCTGGGAGTCCGCGAGGCGCTGGAGACTCTGCAGAGGCGGTTGGTAAAACGCCACCAGTTTACCTATCTGACATGCCTTGAGACCGAGACACAGGACGCGCCCGCACTCTGGGCACTCGACCTATGCAGCCAGCACTACGCCAGCAGGAAAATCTGGAAACAACATATCCGCCACCATCTGCGGCTGCGCCACCCGTAGCCGACTTTACAATTTGTTGCCATCTTGCCATCTTCAGACCGGCGGGAATTCCCACGGCCATAGAGGAAGTCTTTCCATGAAACATCTTCAAATAAATTATATTTAACATATTGTATATAAAACAATAATCAAATTATATTAAAACCAATAATCCATATCAATTGGAAGTTATGGGAATGATGACAATCAGTAACTCGGCCCCATTGCCGAATGGAATGCCATCCAGAAAATAGCTTTCCAGAAACCACACGCTACAGGATTATCCCACGTTTTAAAACGAAACCATCACTGCCGAGCAGCGGACTTCCCTGTTTCATCTCCTCTAGGGATAACAGTCGAATAACGGTGACTGTCACCAGCGTTTTCTTACGTGAAATACCGGTGACTGTCACCAGTGCTCTTGTCGAATCTTGCCATGAAACATTTCGAACCAAAGCGCAACTAGTTGAAAAAAAAAACTTGTGATATATTTTAAATTTGCTTTGTTTTGAGGAAAGATTTAGGAGTTGGAACATGAGGAAATAAAAATGAACACCGAAGACAATAATGAGCAGGTGTGTCAAGAGACACGGATTGTGATTGAGGGCCAAAAAAACGTGATAACGACTCAAGAGAGAACTCTGTCACAAGCCATAATCATTTATGTCTTTCGGACAATCATTTCTTTGGCACTGTTAGCCGCGCTTGGCTATGGCGTGCTGAACTATACTCCAATTGGTGATGAGTTCAAGGGGAAGTATCAACGAGCCGTCGAACGAACTGAAGAGGCATTGGATAACAATGTTATCGTGATAAATTTCCTTATTTCCTACTGGCAACGTCCTCCGGCCTCCGTGGACGAAATCAATGATTTTAACATAAGCAGGGTACAGAATCCATTCACAATTTATAAAACTGAAGATGGCATATTACCGATTTTCTTTCCCAACGATGGATTCGGTCAGAAGTTCATCTACAGCGTCAATCCAGAGAAACGAATCATCACATTACGCTCAAGAGGCATAATGGGCATATTCGGTTCTAGAGTGCGCGAAATCCAATATTAACCACCAACGAAGGAGACTAAAGCAATGGAAGACGAGTCGAACAAACCGAAGAATAGCCTTAAGGAGTTTCTAACCGCACGGAAGCGTGGTCTTGTGCTTGGAATTCTTCTTGGCTACATGGCGAGTTATTTCTTTCAACCTGCTTTTATTACACAGAAACTTGGTTTTTGGGGATATCTTTCCCATTTCTATGAGATACTATTCAGGTTGGGGGAACGTGTCGCCATGACTGGCTGGCTAGGTGTCTTGCTGGGGGGGGGCGACAGGAACCTGGATTGAAAAGTTGATCAGCAACAAGGATAAGAGCGAGGAGTGACTGCAAAAATCACCCGCGCAAACAGACGGAGAGTTGTCTTTTCCCTGTTAGGTGGTCTGGCGATTTGCATTTCCTACGTGCTTGTCGTTGGGAGGTGTGGCTTTCCGATTAGGCAATTACCCGAAGGGTTGACCTTTCGAGATGGAGACATTATCCTTCTTGGAAGTTCAACTTTTCGGGGAAGGCTTTTACGTATTTGGGGAAAGGGAGAAGAATGGTCGCATGTTGGCCTGGCGACAACCTTACAGGATGGATCTATCGGGATAATACATGCCGACCCGGACGAGGGTGTCGTCAGACAATTACTGTCGGAGTATCTTCTGTCCAACAATGTAGATGCCCTGGCACTTCTCCGAACTTCAGGATACGATGGTCACCTTGCCGTCTCCTACGCAGAACAAGCCGTCCGTTCCAACACGCCATTTGACCATTCCTTTTGCTATAAATCAAACGATGGGGTTTATTGCACGGAACTTGTCCTACTCGCATGGGAAAATGCGGGAATTGTGCTATTACCCGAAGCCAAGTACGGCGACCGCATTCCACCATCGGAATTGCTTCAGTCTTCCCAGCTCACATGCATGTGGAGGCTGCATTCAGAAAAATGATTATTATCAATCTGGACCAGTAGTATTTCATTAAAACCAATCGGGAAGTATCGAATCTCAGGCTAGCGGTGACTGTCCCCGGCAGAATAACGGTGACTGTCCCCGATACTACAGCGATACTACAGTGTTTTCGTCTCGCATGAAATAACGGTGACTATCCCCAGTATTTCAGGGTATTTCAGGACATTACTTGTTCTCCAAGAAGACACCTACTGAAAGACGGTGACTGTCCCCGATACTGGACATTACTTGTTCTCCAAGAAGACACCTACTGAAAGACGGTGACTGTCCCCGGCACGTCTTCCTGAAAAGGCGGTGACTGTCCCCGATAGTAGTCCCCGATAGTATGACATTGTCAGGACGGGGACAGAAACGAAAACCGGGGACCCGCAGGCGATTGGCGCCTATGGGTTCCCCGGTCGCGTGTCTTCAATCGTGGAATGCGATCTATTGGTTGTCTTCCATGTGCTTGTAATGCTGATACCGAGCCCGTGCCTCGGCTTCGCCCTGTGCGAAGTACTTCGCCGCATTTTCCGGGAAGGTGCGCTGCAGCGCGGCATAACGGGTTTCTCCGGCCAGAAAGTCGGTGTAGGAGCTGACCGGTGGCCTGGAGTCAAGCGTGAAGGGCTTTTCGTTATTCGGGTTGTAGCGGTAGAGCATCCAGTAACCCGCCTCCACGGCGCCCTTCATCTCCTGCTGGGTGTTGCCCATGCCGCATTTGAGACCGTGAGAGAGGCACGGCGTATAGGCGATAATCACCGACGGACCGTTGAACTCCTCCGCCTCGCGAATCGCCTTGAGCAACTGATTCGGATCCGCCCCCATCGCCACCTGCGCCACATAGACATTGCCGTAGGTCATGAAAATCGCACCCAAGTCCTTTTTGGGACGACTCTTGCCACTCGAGGCAAACTGCGCCACCGCGCCAATCGGCGTCGCCTTGGAGGACTGCCCGCCAGTGTTGCTGTACACCTCGGTGTCCACGACGAGGACATTGATGTTCTCTCCGCTGGCCAGCACGTGGTCCAGTCCGCCGAAGCCGATGTCGTAAGCCCATCCGTCTCCGCCGAACATCCAGAAGGTCTTCTTGGCGAGCATGTCTTTATTCTTTATAATATCTTGAACAATGTCAAGTTGTGGCATTACCTCAACAAGTGCCCAGTAAAGTTCATCGCCAAACTGACGCGATTCCCTCACATCATCGAATCCCGCGAGCCACTTCTGCGCGGCGATGCGCACGCGATTCGGGAGTTCTTCTATCGCCACCAGCTCCTCGACACGCATCCGCTGAGCGGCCCGCTGCTGCTTGACGGAAAGCGCCATACCGAGCGCGAACTCCGCGTTGTTTTCGAAGAGCGAGTTGCTCCAGGCGGGTCCGCGTCCATCACGGTTGGTGGTATAGGGAATGCCAGGCATCGGCGAGCCCCACGCCTGGGAGCATCCAGTGGCGTTCGCCCAATAGACATGGTCGCCGAAGAGCTGGGTGAGCAACTTGGCATAGGGCGTCTCCCCGCATCCCGCGCACGCCGCAGAGAATTCCAGCAACGGCTGGCGGAACTGGCTGCCCTTGAGGGTCCAGGGGTCGAAGACATCACCTTTGTCGCTGAGGCTCAGGGCATAACGCCACTTTTCCGGCTGAGGGCCGACCTCGTGATAGGGCTTCATCGACAACGCCTTCTCCTTGGCGGGGCAGGCATTCACGCAAGCGCCGCAGCCCGTGCAGTCCGCAAAACTCACTTGCAGGCTGAAGTGCAGGCCATCCTTGCCCTTGACAGGGAGCGTCTCGAAGCCCGCAGGCTTCGCAGCGTCCTCCGCATCATTGAGCAAATACGGCCGAATCACCGCATGGGGGCAGACCAGCGAGCAGCGGTTGCACTGCAGGCACTTGGATTTGTCCCAGATCGGCACATTCACGGCAATGCCGCGCTTCTCGTAGGCGGTCAGCCCCAGGTCGATCACGCCGTCCTCGTAGCCCTTGAAGGCGCTCACGGGGAGGTCGTCGCCCTTCTGACGGTTGATGGGGTCGGCAATTTTGGTCACGACCTCGGGACGCGGCTCGGCGGCTTCGGCGACATCGTCCTCCGCCGTCAGCCACGATTTCGGGATTTCGACCTTCTGGAAGGCGGTCGCGCCGGCATCGATGGCGGCGCAGTTTCGCGCCACGACCTCGTCGCCCTTGGCGAAGTAGGTTCGCTTGGCCAATTCCTTCATGTAGCCATCCGCCTCATCGCCGGGGATGATGTTTGCCAGATGGAAGAAGGCGGACTGAAGCACGAGGTTGTAGTGGTTGCCCAGGCCGAGATTCGCCGCGATGGAAACCGCGTCGATGGTGTAGAGCGCGGCCTTCTTCGCGGCGAGCAGCCGCTTTGCCCTGGCGGGAATCAGCTTCTCCAGCCCCGCCATGTCCAGCGAGGTGTTGAGCAGAAGCACCCCGCCTTCCTTGAGTTCATCCACCACGTCATATTGGCGGATGTAGGTCTCGTTGTGGCAACCGATGAAGTCGGCGGACTTCACATAGTAGGAGCCGCGGATGGGCTGGTCGCCGAAACGCAGGTGTGACTTGGTCACGCCGAAGGACTTCTTGGCATCGTATTCAAAGTACGCCTGCGCATACTTGTTCGTATGGGCGTTGATGATTTCGACGGTGCTCTTGTTGGCGCCAACCGTGCCGTCCGACCCCAGCCCCCAGAACTTGCAGCTGACCTGCCCTGCGGCATCCGGATAGACGGGCGGGGGGAGCGGCAAGGAGAGATGCGTCACATCGTCCGCGATGCCGATGGTGAAATTGCCATGCGGATTCTCCTGTGCCAGATGATTGTAAACCGCGACAATCTGCGCGGGATCCACGTCCTTGCTGGAAAGGCCGTAACGGCCGCCAACCACCTTGACGGCACGGCCCGAAGAGGCCAGAACGGTGCAGACGTCCTGGAAGAGCGGTTCGCCCACGCTGCCCATCTCCTTGCAACGGTCCAGCACCGCAATCTTCATCACGCTGGACGGCAAGGCCTTGAGGAAATGCTCCGCCGAAAATGGCCGATACAGATGCACCTGCAAGAAACCGCACTTCGCGCCCTGGGCGTTCAGGTAGTCCACGACTTCCTGAATTGCGCCGGAGACCGAGCCCATCGCCACGATGACCTTTTCGGCATCCGCCGCACCGTAGTAGTCGAAAAGATGATACCGGCGACCAGTGACTTCGGCAATCTTGTCCATGTACTCTTGGACAATGGCTGGCAGTGCATCGTAGAAGCCGTTGTTCGCCTCGCGCACCTGGAAATAGACATCGCCATTCTGGACGGTTGCCCGAAGCTTCGGGTGGTCGGGGTTGAGCGCCTGCGCACGGAATTTATCTAACTCATTGTAATCAAATAATTTAGCAAACTCCGCATAGTCGATGGTCTCGACCTTGCTCATCTCGTGGCTGGTGCGGAAACCATCGAAGAAATGCAGGAACGGTATGCGTCCTTTCACGGCGGCCAGGTGCGCCACGGGGGCCAGGTCCATGATTTCCTGCGAGTTCGCGGTGGAGAGCAGCGCGAATCCGGTCTGTCGGCAGTTCATCACGTCGGAGTGGTCTCCGAAGATGGAAAGCGCATGGGTGCCGACGGTTCGTGAGGCAACATGCAGGACGCCGGGCAGGCGTTCTCCGGCGATTCGGTGCATCACGGGAATCATCAGCATCAGCCCCTGCGAAGAGGTGAAACTGGTGGAAAGAGCGCCTGTCTCCAGCGAACCGTGGATGGCGCCGGCCGCGCCGGCCTCGGACTCCATCTCCACCAGCGTCACGCGCTGGCCGAAGATGTTCTTGCGGCCCTTCGCCGACCACGCATCGGTCTTACCCGCCATCGGGCTGGAGGGAGTTATTGGATAGATTGCGGCGATTTCCGTGAAGGCATAGGCGACGTACGCGCACGCCTCGTTGCCATCCATCGTGGCCATCTTGGTATTCTTGTTCATCATCGCATTCCATTAAAACCGCCACGTTTAGACGTGGCGGAAACAGGGAAAACACAACCCGGTGAATGGCGGGCCGAAAATTACGAATTGCGAATTGTCCTCAGCCATCCGCCACGATGCCGTCGGCCCTGGCGATGTTGAGGCGCTTCGCGGCATCCTCTCGCATCTTGTACTTAAGGATTTTGCCGGCGGCGTTCTGCGGGAAGGCATCCACGAAGTCCACGTAGCGCGGCACCTTGTGCTTGGCCATGTTCTTGCGGACATAGTCCTGAAGTTCCTCGGCGGTCATGGTCTCGCCCTTCTTCAGGATGACGGCGGCGAGGATCTCCTCGCCCAGCTTCTTGTCCGGGATGCCGATGACCTGGACATCGTCCACCTTGGGATGGCGGTAGATGAACTCCTCGATCTCCTTGGGATAGATGTTCTCGCCGCCGCGGATGATCATGTCCTTGAGGCGGCCGGTGATCTTGTAGTTGCCTTCGGGGGTGCGCAGCGCGAGGTCGCCGGTGTGCAGCCAGCCATCCGCGTCAATCACGGCGGCGGTCTCCTTGGGCATCTTGTAGTAGCCCTTCATGACCTGGTATCCGCGGGTGACGAACTCGCCGATCTGGTTGTCCGGCAGGTCCTTCCCGGTTTCGGGATCGACGATACGGTTTTCGATTTCGGGCAGGTCGCGCCCGACGGTGGCCACGCGGTCCTCGATGGAGTCGGTGGTGGTGGACATCGTGCATCCGGGCGAGGCCTCGGTCTGGCCATAGACGATGGTGATTTCGGTCATGTGCATCTTGTCGATGACCTCCTGCATCACCGCGATCGGGCAAGGCGAGCCCGCCATGATTCCGGTGCGCATGTGCGAGAAGTCCGTCTTCGGGAAGTCCGCATGGCCGAGCAGCGCGATGAACATCGTGGGCACGCCATGGAAGCAGGTGATCTTCTCGCGGTGGATGCACGCCAGGGCGGGCTTCACGGAGAAGTATGGCAACGGCAAAAGCGTGGTTCCGTGGGTCATGCTCGCGGTCATGGCGAGTACCATTCCGAAGCAGTGGAACATCGGGACCTCGACCATCATGCGGTCGGCGGTGGACAAGTCCATGCGGTCGCCGATGCACTTTCCGTTGTTGACCACGCCGTAGTGCGTGAGCATCACGCCCTTGGGGAAGCCGGTGGTTCCGGAGGTGTACTGCATGTTGCACACGTCGTGGATGTCCACCGCGGCCGCACGCCTCCGCAGCTCCTCGACGGGAACGCTACGGGCGCACTGCATGGCGTCCTCCCACGCCAGCGCGCCTTTCTGGCGGTAGCCTACCGTGATGACGTTGCGCAGGAAGGGCAGACGGCGCGCATGGAGCTGCGCCCCCGTGCGGGTCTTCGCCAGCTCCGGGCAGAGTTCGGCGATGATGCCGGCGTAGTCGGAGTCCCGCCAGCCCTTCTCCAGCACCAGCGTATGCGTGTCCGACTGCTTGAGCAGATACTCCGCCTCTGCGATCTTGTAGGCGGTATTCACCGTCACCAGCACCCCGCCGATCTTGGTGGTCGCCCAGAAGGTGATGTACCACTGCGGAAGGTTCGTCATCCAGACCGCGACCTTGCTGCCCGGCTGAACGCCGAGCGCGATCAGCGCACGGGCACACTGGTCCACGTCGTCGCGGAACTCCGAATAGGTGCGGGTGTAGTCCAGCGTGGTGTATTTGAAGGCCAGGTGGTCGGGGAACTCCTTGACCATCGTGTCAAGCACCTGCGAGAAGGTCTTTTCGATCAACGTCTCCTTCTTCCAGACGTACTTGCCGGTGCGGGCGTTGTTGTCGAAGAGCGGCGTGTGGGAGCGCGCCAGCTCGTAGCGGCTCATGTAGCTCACGAAGTGCGGGAAGATGATGTCGATGTCGCTGACCTCGTCCCAGTGCGGGTCCCATTCGATGGAGATGAAGCCGTCGTAGTTGACCGACTTGAGGGCGTTCATGATGTCCTCGATGGGCAGCGAGCCCTCGCCCACCAGCGCCGGCTTGTCCGCGCTCTCGGAGTCCTTGAGGTGGATGTGCTTGACGTATGCGCCGAGGTTGCGGATGGTCACATCCGGCGTCTCGCCATGCATGCGGTACGGATAGTGGAGGTCCCACAGGGCGGCCAGGTGGTCGTCGATGAAGGCCTCGAAGAGTTCGCGGAGTTTCGCGGTGTCCGCGTAGGGCCCCACGGTCTCCACGAGCAGCGTCTTGGCCGCCTGCTGCGCCAGCGGGAGCGCGGCGGCGAGGAACTCTCGGACGCGGGTCTGCGCCGCCTCGTCCTCCTGGACGGTCTTGACGCGGATGTACGGTGCGTGGAGCCGCCGGGCGGCCTCCAGCGCCAAGCCGAGTTCCTTCAGCGCCTCCGCCTGGTCGCCGGCCATGTCGGAAATCAGGTCGATGCAGCTGATTTCAAGGCGTTTCTCCAGCAGCCGGCGGTAGAGCGCAGTGGTCTTTCCCGGCTCCGTCGCATCGAAGACAGCGTGGACGTCATGGACTTCAATTCCCTGGAAACGATATTCGCCGGCGATGTCGATGAACTGGTCGAAATCGTAGTTGTTCCAGCGGTTGGTCGAGAAGGAGAGTTTCATATTTAGCTGTTCTCCTCGTAGCAGATTTTGTTCAGGGCGGCAATGAAGGCGCGGATGCCGGCGCCGATGACGTCGGTGGAGATGCCCTTCCCGGAATAGAGCTTGCCGTTCGACCGCAGTCGCACCACTCCGGAGCCGACGGCTTCGCGGCCTTCGGTCACGGCGGTAATCTGGAAATCATCCAGCTCGAAATGCCGTCCAAGGATGTTCTCGATGGAGAGGAACGCCGCGTCGATGGGTCCGTCGCCCATGCTGAAGCCCTCGACCTCCTCGCCGTTCTTCAGCAGCACGACATGGGCCATGCTGGTCACCGTGTTGCCGCAGGTGATCACGAAATTCTTCAGCGTATAGGTGGGAGGCACCTGCACCGCAGTGGTCGCCACGATCGCGTCCAGGTCCTTGGGCGTCACCAGCTCCTTCTTGCTGGAGATGCGCTGGAACTCCTTATAGACATTGCCCAGATCCTCTGCGGAGAGCTCGTAGCCCAGCTTCTTGACGGCATCGCCGATCGCCGCCATGTCATCCGTGCTGGAGAGCTTCCAGTCGCCCGTGCGCTCCGCGTCCGCCTTGCGTTCCGGCGCAATGGTGAATTTGCCTTGGATCATCTCCTCCACGGCGGCGATGATGCTCGCGCAGGCGGTGCGGTTCAAGGAGGCAACGACACCCAGCGATTCCCCTCGGACCTTCGTGAGATCCGCCAGCACCTGCAACGGAAGCAGTTCCGACACGCCGACAGCGGTACGCAGCTGCGACACGCCAGCCCGGAGGCAAGCCAAAGCGCAGGCGGAGGCCAGGTGAATTTCATCGGAGCACTCCACCGACAAGACAACTTTCGACAATTCCGGCACATCCTTCTTCAGCTGGGAGAGGAAATCGTACAGCTCCTCGGGGAACATGGTCCCCGCCGTGTCGCAAAGCGTGACAATCCGCGCCCCGGCCGCAATCGCCGCCTTCACGGCCGCGCACAGGAAGTCGTGCTCCGCGCGCGTGGCGTCGGTGAAGGAGACCTCGGTCTCGATTCCGCGTTCGCGGACCAGCGCCGTCACCGCGGCGATCTTTTCCAGCACCGCCTCCGGCTTCTTGTGGCACTGGTACTCCATCTGCACTGCGGAGACGGGAGCAAAAATATTGATGCGCGGCTTCGCGGCCTTCCGCACCGCCTCCACCGTCAAATCCAGCATCGACTCATCCAGCGGCATTGCGCAACTGATGACGCACTTGCTCGTCAGCGGCGCGATGGCATGGAGAAACAGCACGTCCGGACGGCCCTTGGACACCGGCGCGGTCTCGATGACATCGACACACAGTCGGTCTAGCTGCTTGAAGATCTCGATTTTCTCCTTGAACCCCAGCGCACTGTCGGCATGCGCACATGCCCGGAGTGTCGCGTCGGCAACAGCTAGCTTTTTCATGGTGATGACCTCGTTGACTGGTTCTGGACGTCTTGGCCGTCCACTGCCATTGTATGCCCGTGAAAATAAACAGGCAAACGCATAATATACTGTCGTAAATAAGATTTACAACGGGACGCGGGAGCGATGATGGCACGAGCTCCGACCGCTTGGGCCCTGGACTTTTGCCTTTTAACCTTGCCCTTTGAATTTTGGCTCCATCGGGGGCTACATTATGTATCATGCCATTCCTCTGAACCAGAATACACCAACACGGCTTTCCCCTTGTCCGAGCTTCCTTTCATTCCCATGGACCGGCATGTCGAGGTCGCGGTTCCGCCCGCCGATGCGGGAACGCCCCTGCTCGACTACCTGGCCATGCGCTACAACTACCTCGACCGTACACAATGGGCCGAACAGCTTTCCCTGGGGAAGCTCAGGGTCAACGGCCTCCCCGCGCAAGGTGCCGAGTTGCTTGGCGACAACGACGTGATTTTCTTCGATGCGGCCGGCCTCTACGAACAGGAGGTCTCCTGGGATATTGCGGTTCTGGCGGAAACGGACGAGTATATCCTGGTCAACAAGCCAGGCAACCTGCCCTGCCACCCCGCCGGGAGGTTCTTCAACCATACCTTGTGGGCATGGCTCAAGCAGGCACGCGGGCTCGCCGGCATCCATTTCGTCAACCGCCTGGACCGCGAGACCTCCGGAATCGTGCTGGTCGGAAAGACCCCGCGCTTCGCCGCCCGGGCGGCAAGGCTGCTACATTCGCTGGGCATCGAGTCGCACAAAAAATACGCCGTGCTGGTCCATGGTCGTTTCCCCGAAGCATTGACCGCCAACGGCTGGCTGATGAAAGACCCCGCATCGCCCGTCTCCAAGAAAAAGCGCTTCCAGATGAGCTGCGATGACGGCGACAGCGACTTCATTGAATTGCCGGAGGACGACGAGGCGGTCACTGCCCACACCGACTTCCGGCGGCGAGGCTTCTACCGGCCGCCATGCCAGGGGGAAAATCCCCGTAGATTCGTGCCGGATGAGCAGGGCGGCTTCACGCTGCTGGAGGCCACCTTGCACACAGGACGTACCCATCAGATCCGCGCCACGCTCTGCAGCCTGGGCTATCCGGTCGTCGGAGACAAGCTGTACGGGGTGGACGACCGGATCTTCCTGAAATTCGCCACCAGCACGCTCCAGCCGGAAGACTGGGAACGGCTGATCCTGCCGACCCAGGCGCTCCATGCCGAACAGCTCACGCTCCCGCGCCTCGGCATCGACGCTACCGCGCCGCCGCCCTTTGTAGGATTCCAATGTTAAAAGGGCAAAGCTGGGGAATTATATCTTTTACTTGCCTACTTGGATAAATGGGACGATCGGGACCTGTAGAACGGACGGGACGGTGGTTTGCGATTACCTTGTCCCATATGTCCAGAAATCTTCCGGGAACCCGGCAAGTTGACGATATGTTTCTTATTTTTCCCCGTATGCGAGCATCCCGGAAGCGGCGAGGGTGACTTCGTGGACAAGGAGGTCGTGCGCGAAGGAATAGGTTGGCTCGACCTCGCCCCTGATCATCCGCGCCCACTCGGCGAGCTGTGCGGCATATCGGTCGGTCTGCGGAGGGAAGCGCACGGCGTGGCTTCCGACGGGGTAACCGCCGCCGGGCTCGGCCAGCCGCAGCTGGACCTCGAGAGGCTCCCCGTCAAAGCGCTCCAGTGGTTCCAGGTCAATTCTCCCGCGCGTGCCGACCACCCGAATCCTTCGGGAAGGCATGCCGCATCGGCTGCAGGAGCGCAGTGTCACGGTGGCGTGGGGGTATTCCAGCACCGCCAGGCCGTTGTTGCGGATGTCGTCCGCATCGCCGGGGGCGGATTTGAGGAACGGCGTCACGCGAACCGGCCGTCCCATCGCGCCAACCACGAAATCAATGAGGTGGCAGCCAAGATTCCACATTATTCCGCCCCGGAAGTTGCGGAGGTATTCCTGGTAAACCTCGCCGCCGTAGTTGTGGTTCATGTCCAGCTCCAGTTCACAGACCTCGCCAATCCATTTGCCCTGGATTGCCTGTCGTACGAACTGGAAGGCCGGGTTCCCCCGGAACATATATCCCATCTGGAAGGGAAGCCTGCGCGCCGCGCAGCCCTCCAGCAGCGTTTTATAGGGCGCGAGTGCCTCTCCGGCTGGCTTGTCCAGATGGATGGCGAGATTCCGCTCCATGCAACGCAGACCGACGGGCACGAGGTCGTTGTTGGGGACCTCGACGGCGACCGCCCCGACGGAGGAATCTCCGAGCACCTCGTCCAGCGTCAGGCGCTTGAGTCCCTGGTAGGGTCGTTCAAGGTCGGTCTGGTAGTACGGCGTGCGTGAGAAATCCCGTTCATCCACGTAGCCCACGACTTCGAAAAGCTCCGGGAGCTTGCGCAGGGTGTCCATCTTGCCATGGGCGTGTTCGTGGAGGATGCCGATCTGGACGACGCGTACTGGTTTCATGATGGCCGTGATGACTTCAAGATGATTTTAGTCGAAATCCGTCCAGTCAAAGAGGATGCCGACGGGCGGATTCTTCGCGTGGGCAAGGCGGTCGTAGACTGCGCCGGCGTCGCGGGGCGAGACGATTTCGTGGATGATGGGTTCGACCTGGAGCTTTCCGGCCAGGAGCAGCTTGAAGAAGGTGCGGTAGTCGTCGAATTCGGTCCACTGCCCGGGACGGGAGTCGGTGCCTGGGCGGGTCATGGTATGGCAGCCGATCAGGGAGACGCCGCGGTAGTGGACATATTTGTAGAAGTCGATGGGCTGGTCGGAGATGCGCGTGCATCCAAGCAGGGAGATGCGCCCCTGCCAGGCAATGTATTCAAGGGCCTGCTGAAGCGCAGGGATGAATCCGGTGACCTCGACCACGCCATCCGGCCCGCGTCCGTCGGTAAGGTCCACGACCTTCTTCACGAAATCAGGCTCGCGAGGATCGAGCGCGTAGTCCGCGCCGAGCTTGAGAGCCAATTCGCGGCGTTCGGGGGAGAAGTCGCTGGCCAGTACGGGACAGGCTCCGGAGAGTTGCGCGATCTGGAGGGCGAAGAGTCCCAAGAGGCCGACCCCGGCGACCATCGCCGATTCTCCGAGCTGGAGCTGGAGTTTCCGCACGCCCAGGAACGAAAAGGATGCCAGATGCGCGAACGCCGCAAGGCGCTGGTCCACGCCTGTTGGGATCCTGAAGAGGTTCTTCTCTTCCTGGACGAACCAGGAGCGATGGCCTGCCCAGCGCACCACGACTGGATCGCCAGGCCTCAGCGTCGAGACCGCAGGGCCGACTTCGACGACATGCCCGGAGACGCTGTAGCCAATGTCCGAAAACGGGAAGCCGCCCCTGGCGGCGCCGGTGTTGGGCAGGGCATGGTAGTTGGCCAGCTCGGTGCCGGCGCTGAGGACATCGTAGTCGGCCTTCACCAGCACCTGCGTCGGCGCAAGCGTCGCATCGAACTCCTCTGTGTGAAGCGAGGCCTGTTCCTTGGCGTCGAAAAAAATTTGCGAGACTTTCATCATTTCATATGCAGTAAAGACTATGGTTGCGTCAAAGGCATGCTCACTTCAGAGTCAACACCACCTTGCCGATGTTCTCGCGTCTGCGCAGGACACCATGCGCCTCGTTGACCTGTTCGATGGGGAAGACCGCATGGATATTCGAAACCAGCTGACGGCTTGCGAAGCGCGGCCAGAGCTGTTCCTCCATGGCGGCCAGGATGGCGGCCTTCTCCTCCGGCGTACGGCTTCGCAGTGTACTGCCAATCAGCCGGATGCGCTTGCGCCACACGGTCTCCAGGTCAATCGTGGTCTCGCCGCCGCCCAACGTGGCGATCATGATCCAGCGTCCGCCGAAGACCATCTGCCTGAAAGCGGCACCCATCAGCGGTCCGCCGACACAGTCCAGCGCGACGGCAGGCGGATGCGCCTGGAGGAATTTCACCACGTCGTCCGTCTGATGGTTCACCACATGGTCGGCACCCAGCTTCCGCACGAAATCCGCCTTCTGTGGAGAACCGACGGTGGTGACGACCTCCGCGCCCATCAGCTTCGCAAGCTGGATGGCGGCCAGTCCCACGCCGCTGGCGCCGGCCTGCAGGAAGAAGACGTCGCCGGGCTTCATTCCGCCGGCCTCCAGCTGGAGATTCAGGTAAGCCGTCGCCCAGACCTCCGGCAGCGAGGCAGCCTCCACCAGCGAAAACCCGGCAGGAATGGGAAGCACCATCCCCGCCGGCGCGACCACCCGCTCGGAGTAGCCTCCGCCGCCCAGCAACGCGCAGACCTGGTCACCTGGGCTGAATCGCGACTCTGGCGGCGCCTCCAGCACCACTCCGGAGACCTCCAGCCCGCACCATTCCGGCCAGCCTGGCGGGGAGGCGTAGCAGCCGTCCTTCTGCAACAAGTCCGCGCGGTTCACCGCCGCGGCATGGACCTCGATCAGCACCTCGTCTGCCTGGCGGACAGGCTCTGGGACCTCCTGCCACGCGAATTCGCGGCAGTCATCTAAGATCAGCGCTTTCATACTCGGCATTCCGCGAGTTCTTGAATCCAAACTTATTCCTTTGATTTCTTCGTCGTTTGCGGCAGGGATATCGTGATTCCCACATCCGAAAGCTCAAGAGTGCGCAGTTCCTGCTCGGTGTGTCCGGTGGTCTCGGCGAGACGGATGGCCTGACGTTCGAGCGCCTTTTCGAAGAGGTTGCGCACCCATCTGCCGTTGCCGAAGTTGCGGTCGCGGTTCTTGGTCGAGTTCGCCATGGCGTTGTTGAGCCACTTTTCGACCTCGGGGGATAGCTCGTAGTGGTTGCGTTTCGCGTAGAAGCGGAAGAGATCCGCCAGTTCGTCCGCCGTGTAGTCGGGGAAGTGGATCACGCGGCTGAAGCGCGAAGTCAGTCCGGGGTTGGAATCCAGGAAGCGCTTCATGTCGTCGGGATATCCGGCGAGAATGACCACGAGCCGCGCACGGTCGTCCTCCATGCGTTTGAGTAACGTGGCGATAGCCTCGTGACCGTAGTCGTTCTGACTCCCGTTGACGAGCGTGTACGCCTCGTCGATGAAAAGTACGCCGTCGAGCGCCTCGTCGATGAGCTTGTTGGTCTTGATGGCAGTCTGGCCGACATATTCGGCGACCAGCCCGGAACGGTCGGTCTCCACCAGGTGCCCCTTCTTGAGGATGCCCAGCGCGTGATAGACCTTCGCGATGCTGCGGGCGACCGTGGTCTTTCCGGTGCCCGGATTGCCGACGAAGACGCAGTGGTAGGAGAGTTCGGCGACCTTCAGCCCCGCCTCCTCGCGCTCCTGTGCGATCTTGCAGAAGTCCGCCAGCTTGTGGACCTCGGCCTTGACCTCCGTCAATCCAATCAGCTGGTCCAGCTCGGCGAGCGCCTCCTCCAGCGAGGGGCGGTTCGCACTGTCGTCCACGCCGATGCCGAGGTCCTGCGGCTCCAGCATGGCGAGTTGCTCGGCAGTGATGTTGGTCATCTCCGCCAAGCGTAGTGCCTGTTGCTCAACCGCCTTCTCAAAGAGATTGCGCACAAAGCGCGCATTGCCGAACTGCTTGTCCCGATGGCGTGTCCACTTCGCCATCGCCTTGTCCAGTTGCTCCTCCAATTCCGGTGAGAGGGTGTACTGGTTCTTCTTCGCCTGCATCCGAAAAATCGCGCAGAGTTCCTCATTGGTATAGTCGGGAAACTCGATGTAGCGGTTGATGCGGGACTTGACGCCGGGGTGAGTTCCAGCATCTCGCGCATCTCATTGGTGTAGCCCGCCAGGATGACCACCAGGTGGTCGCGGTCGTCCTCCATGCGCTTGAGCAATGTGGCGATGGCCTCTTTGCCGTAGCCGCTATCGGCGAGCATATACGCCTCGTCGATGAAAAGCACTCCACCGAGCGCGGAGTCCACGAGCTTGTTGGTCTTCTCGGCAGTCTCGCCGACATGGCTACCCAACAGCCCACTCGCATCGGTCTCGACCAGATGCCCCTTCTCCAGAATGCCCAGCGCGTTGAAGATCTTTGCCATGATACGGGCAACGGTGGTCTTGCCGGTGCCCGGATTGCCTGTGAATACGCAATGGTAGGAGACATTGGCGACCTTCAGACCGGCCTCCGCACGCTGCTGCGCCACCTGCATCAGGCTCGCCATTTTGCGGACTTCTTCCTTCACGGAAGTCAGCCCCACCAGTGCGTCCAGTTCGGCAAGCGCCTCCTCGACCGTCGGGCGCGGTGTCTCCGTCTCGGCAGTCATGGCCCCCTTTTCGGCCTTTGCCTCCGCTATCTTGGTCTGCTCGGTCGGCTTGTCGTTCGCCGTCTCCCCGGTCTGCTCGACAATATCCGCGTTAGGCTTGTCCGACGAGGTGCTCAAGGGTTTCACGATTCCCAGCAAGAGCGCCAATGCAGCGATTCCGCCCCACACATACCAGCCATAGTCCTTGAAGAAGTCGGTGAAAATCCCGCGAGCCACCAGTGCAAAGATGGACATGACGATGCCGTAGGCAATTACCGAGGAACTCTGGTCGGAGTTCAGCAACATCACCGCGATGGCACAGCACACCAATGCGCCGCCGCAGCCGATCGCGATGTTCTTGCCTTTGTTAACACTCATAACAACCTAAGAATCTGCTTATTGTAAAAATTGTTGAATTTCGTCGTCCGACAATGCGCGGTCGAAGATGTAGAGGTCGTCGTAGATGCCCGGTGCAGCGAAGCGCCCGGTCGGCGGGTGGTTGCCGAGGTTGCCAGGGAAACCGTCCAGTTTGGGAGGAGCGTACTCTTTGTCGTTTTTCAGCACCGGCTTGCCATCGACGTAGAGGATTCGCTCGCCGGGCTGCCAGGTCATGGCAACATGCGTCCATTCGCCCTTGCGGAAGGGTGACTCGGCACTTCCCGCAAAGACCGTCTGCGGGCTGTAGCCGCCGAGGCGCAGGCACAGCCGCCCTGCAGTCAGGTAGATGCCGATTTCATCGTAGCCGTCGGGGAGGCCGTTGCCGTCGGTCTCCATCAGATAGCAGAGGCAGAGATACTGTTCACGGCTCTGGTAGTCCTTGGGTTCGAACTCCGGCTTCACCCAGAAGGCGATGGTTCCAGCAGCGGGCTGCGCCCCCAGGATGTCACTGCCGCCAGGCAACTTCAACGGCTTCTTGCCGATGCGAATCCCGCGTTTGGAGTGTCCCTCGCCGTCAGCTGTGCGGGTGATTCCCACACCCGTGGTGTCCTGAACATGAAAATACATGGAACGGTCCCGCACATACGGGAGGTCTTCGTTGAAATCGTAGAAAAGCCGCAGACCCTCCTTGTCAACCGCAGGCGAGAGTATCCGATTCGACATGCGTGCCTTCAATTTGTCGCTGGCGGCCTTCGTGCGTTTCATCTGTGCAATTGACTCGCGCAGAAGCCCTTCGACCACCTCCTGGCGGCTTCGTCCCGTGCGGTAGCGCGGACGCCCTTCGATGACCGGTTCGTGCCCCAGCACCGCTACGGCCTGCTCCAGCGTATCGGACATCTCGCGACGCGCCGCCAAGAGCGCCTTGGGGTCGGGGTTGTACTGCTTGTAGCTGACCAGCACCTCCGGAGAAATCGCCAACAGTTCTTGGATTTTCGCGGAAAGCTCCGGTTCGCGGTCGCCCAGTTCACGCAGTGCGGCCTCCAGAAGGCAGAAGACCTCGTAGTCCTCCATGCCGTCCCGCAGACATTCCCAGCGAAGGGAGTCGATGGGTGCTCCGCTCTGGTCGGGATAGAGCAGAGAACCGTCGCCATTGGCGTGCGGGAAGAGTTCGGCGGTACGCCAGGGGTCCTCGCGATCCCAATAGACCGCCGACCAGTATAGCATCCCGTCGAGGTCGTGCTTCCAGCTCATCCACGGCCACACGCGGCAGTCCAGCGCAGGATAGTCCACCCAGACATTCGGATAGGGATGGCGGGTGCTGAAGGCGACATACCACCACACCGCACGGTTCAGCTTCTGCTGTTCGGCAGAGGTCTCTGGATTGTAGGTGTAAAGTTCGGGGCACCAGATGTCCACGAAACTCAGTTCGTCGGGGAAGGCGCGTGCGGTCATCATGTTCTGGAGGTCGTGCGGCTCCACGCGCTTGATATCGCCAAGCCCCTGGTTCACGACGGGGTAGTCCTTGGGCTCCGGCTCGTCGTACAAATAGGTATAGAAATACTTCGTCCAGCCCTTCTCCGCCAGATGCGGAGACAACAGGCTTGCGGCCAGCGACTTGTCCCGGAAGGCATGGACGGGCAGCCAATGCGAAGTGATGCCCTTGGCGAAGGCGTGTTCCATGTCCGCGTCGAACTCCGTCCAGTCCACTTCGGCAGGAAGATCGGGACGCTCCCAGGCCTCGATGGTGACGCTGGGCCATTGGTCAATCCACTCCCCCTTGACCTTGGCATGGGCCTCCGTCAGCGGAATGAGCTCGACCGCCTTGCAATGTTCCAGATACTCATCGAGATGCATGACGCCTTGAGGTATGGTCTCCCTGTCAGGATACATTAAAGCCACGGAGATCATGCCGAGGAGTCTTTGCGGCAATATCGCCGTCACGGACCAGACTGGCCCGCGTGCCTCCAAAGGAATGGGGCACGCCGCCACCTGAAATCCGCCCCCCTTGCTTGGCATGGGCTTCATCAGCAGAGTATGGACGGTTCCATCGAGCATGGTGATTTTCACCAGCGCAGGCATAGCACTCATGGCCTCGTTGTTCTGCCAGGCGACTTTCAGCATCGTGCCATTATCCACATCACTCCAGTCCATCGCGGGTTTCCGCACGAGCTTGGGATTCCGTGCGTAGAAATATGGCGTGATGCGGTGCTCGAGGTAGTTCTCGAGATATGCCTCGCGGTCGTAGTTGAAGCGTCCGGGATTGAAGCGCGTCCCGAAGGCGCTCACGATGCTGGAACGCTCCGGGATGGTAAAGTTGCGCACGCGGAGCTCCACAGGAACCGCCGTGGCGTCGGTGTTCCGCGCCTTGAGGACCAGTCTGCCACGATAGACGCCAGGTTGGGCGTCGGCGGGAACGCGTACATCCACCCAAAGAGTCTCGAAGCCATTGGCGGCGACATCGAATGGCGTGGCCGGCACCAGCGGATCCGGAATGTTGCCCTTCAACGGCGCGGGATAGTCCGGCTGGCAGGTCTTGACCAACGCCACGCGGCGAATGCGCAGGGCTTCCAGCGGCAACTCCGTGCCGTCCTCACGCTTCAACGGCTCGGCGAAAGCCGCCTCGGTCTGGATCAGCGGCGAGTCGCCCGCGAAGAGGACCACCTGCGCGGCATCCATTTCGCGCCGCGCGGCATCCAAATGGATTTCCCCACCAATTTGCCCGCGGAAGAGTTCGCCGGGCATCACCTTGACCAGCGAACTCTCCACGCCGTAAAGCAACTCGGCGGCGTGGTGCCCCTGCCGTGCGAACTCCTCCATACTGCGCAAATGCTCCACGCGTTTCAGCAAATCCCGCGCGTTCCGCTCCAGAATGGCGCACGCCTCGGGCGTGGCATCCTCCGAGAGCGCCAGCAAAGCCGCGCGTTCTTGCCGCAGAAGTTCCGCCGAGGTCGAGGTGTCCAGAAACTCCTTCACCGGCGACAGGATGTTCGCCACCTGGCTGGTGCGAATCAGCCGCAACGCCGAATAGATGACCTGACCATCTTCATGATAGTCAAAGTGCTGCACGACATTTCCGCTGGCCAGCGGAATGGTCTCGGTCTCAATGCCTTCGGGAGTGGAAGCGCCAGCCCTTAGCTCCCAAATAAAATTGCTATTATCTTTTTGAATATTAATAGGATATGATGTTATTATGAAAGCCATTTCGCCAAATGCCGCCTGGTCGTGGAAGGAGCGCGAGGGACTGGGCGACCAACTGGAGAGTTCCGGGACCGCCTTGCGGCATCGGCAGACGTTGAATTTCCAGACATCGCCTTCGGCGGGCGTGACATCCAGGCTGGCATAGGGAATTTCGATGTCCACATTCCAGTCATAGACCTTGCGTTCGGCCTTGGCGGTCCATTCGGGATTCCAGTCGCGTCCGCCACGCCCCATTTCGTCATACTTCGTGCCAAGCGAATTGACAATGAAATGCGCATAATCTTTCCAGCCAGCTGGTTGCAGGAAAACCTCCACGCAGTCGTCGTTCCACACCGCGCCATCGTGCGCCGTGACATTGGCGAAGGTCTGCGGCATCAGCGGCTCCTGGCACTCGATGTGGAACTTCAGCGCCTCGGCGGTGCGGGAGACCCACACGCGCGTGGCGGCCTCGGGCAGCTGCTCGCCGTCCACCGCCACAAAATTCCCCAGGAAAGCGCCCTGCCCTTCGGGATTTTCAGGCACCGTCACCAGCGGCGACCAGGCAAACAGCGAAACAGCAGACACCCAAAACAACAACAGGGGACTTTTCATCGGCTAACTACCAGTTGACAGGACAAATTTCACACGGACATCACTCGACAGCCTGCAATTGCCTCAATATAAATCCTATTTCATTCCATCCCTGCCGCCATAAAGCGAAAAACGGCTGTGTGGCAAAAGTTCACCGCACAGCCGGAGAGAGGACTCAAATGTCAAGGCACTGATTAGTATCCGCTACGGCCAATCCAGCCATCCATGCCATAACTGCTGGTCGCGTGCTTGAATGGGCGGAAGTAGCGGGATTTGTGAGTGTTCCAGTTCAGCTCGACCTCGCCCTGGTCGATGGTAACCACGCCACCATCCAGCACCACGGCGTTGCCTTTGCCCATGTGACGGTCACCGATCGCGTAGGTTTGCTCAGGATGGATGCGATGGAAGGTCGCATTCCACCCCTGGAAGATCTCCATGCTGTCCCAGCTGGCATTGCCGCCGGTGCAGATTTCGTCCGGGCTGCACATCACATAGATGGGGCGTTCGCCGTTGCTGCAGAGGCTCTGGATGAAGGAGAGGCGCTGCGGCTGGTTGGTATGGGCGTCGGAATTTGCCGAACCGTCCCAGTTCAGCATGTTGTTCCGGTAGCCATAGGTCGAGTAGTTGAAGGTATAGCCCGGATTCTTCAGACCAGCCCACGTTTTATCCTTCATTCGTTCTGCACGGCGGTCGGAGGGGCAGCTGAAAACCTTCAGGGCCAGATCCTGCTTCAGGATAAACCAGTAGTTCCACTGCCAGTCATCCCAGCCGGTATTGGCGGAATTGGTCACACGGATGTAGAACGCAGGTGCGTAGTCGTCGTAGTCATCGGCGTACATTATCATCTGCAACCCATGCTGCTTGAGGTTGTTAACGCAGGAGATGGACTTCGCCTTCTCACGCGCCTTGGAGAGTGCGGGCAGGAGCATGGAGGCGAGAATCGCGATGATCGCAATGACGACCAGGAGTTCAATCAGAGTAAAGGACTTTTTCATAGTTGGGAAAAGGAAATTAGTTTCTGCAGGGCCACCAAGTGCCGTCGCCACTCTGGACGGGGCGGAGATACTTGCAGAAGTCATAATTCGTGATCTCACTATTGGTAAAAGAGGCCACGCTGCCATCGAAGGTAACCCCGTTGCACTTGCCGGCATGGCGGTCCTGAAGAGCATAATACGAATTCTCGTCATGTGAACGGAAGGTCGGGCGAAGTGCTTGCGCCGCCCAGGTGCAGTCCCAGTCAACGGTCTTGGAAGGTATCTCCGGACCATCTCCGAAGATGACCGGGCGCTCGCCGCAGTTGAAATGGCTGGCGATGGTCGCGTGAGTTCGCGGTTGCTGCGAAGCATGGTCATAGGACCAGCCGTAGATGTCGTAAACGTGCGCGTAGGACGTGCGGGTGGCCTGGTTCCAGCCAGGTTCCGCGCCGTAGTTCATCTCCGGCTTGCGATGGTCGGACGGGCATTTGAACATCTTCCAGGCGACGTTCTCTTTCTGAATGAAGTATTCCGCGACGTAGTAATCCCATCCGGTCGGCCCGTCCTGACGGATATGAGTTGCCGGGAAGTAGTCGGCGTTCTCGTCCACGTATATCAGCGCATACAGCCCGATGTTCTTGAGGTTGCTGACGCAAGAGACAGACTTCGCTTTCTCGCGCGCCTTGGAGAGCGCCGGCAGAAGCATGGAAGCAAGAATCGCGATGATGGCGATGACGACAAGGAGTTCTATCAGAGTGAAGGACTTTTTCATGGTTGCAAAAAAAGCTTTTTTAGTGGAATGACTCAATAGTTTGAGTATAATTATAGGCTAAAAATCGGGAGAAAAAAAGCATTCGCCTCAAAATTCGCCTAGAAATAATATAAATTTTGAAAAAAGGTGGCGCCCTGCGGAGAGGAGGGGAGAAAAACTCCGCAGGGCGCCGAATATTATGGGGTGGCTGATCGGACTCAAACCGACGACCTCCTGGGCCACAACCAGGCGTTCTAATCAACTGGACTACAGCCACCATTTGGAGGTGCGCATAATGTAGCCTTCAAAACTGGGATTTCAAACCGCCACGGGGAATTTGTCGAAAAAAGTGGATTTCCCTAAGGAATCAGCATGACATACGCAGGCAGTCCGGGGATGTTGAAATGCTGCAGGACGGGCGCCAGTTCGGGGTCGTCGAAATCATCTGCCTGGATTTTGAGTCGCGTCATCTGGTCCAGGCGTTGGCGTACCTGTGAATTGTGGAGGGTGGTTGCGTCCATCGTGTCGCATGCCTTGCAGGTAACTCCCCAGAAGTCGATAAAGAGCGGCCTTCCCTGCTCCCGTGATTCGGCAACAGCGGCGGCGATATCCGTCTGCCAGTAGCCGTCATCTTCCGGAGCGGCTTTGGAGGAGCGGAGCAGCT
This sequence comes from Victivallales bacterium, assembly GCA_017417585.1. Lineage (GTDB taxonomy): Bacteria > Verrucomicrobiota > Lentisphaeria > Oligosphaerales > Oligosphaeraceae > RGIG1601. The sequence goes on along the minus strand of JAFPYX010000034.1, from coordinate 46,036 downwards.
GTATGCCATTCCAGAAATAGTAACATGCGAAAAGCAGGATCATCACGCCGAACGCCTGCTTCACGCGAACCATCCAGGCGCCCGGCCTCGGCAGGAAACCCAACCCGCCGCCAAGGAAAGGCCAGGGCAGCCCCAGGCCGACTCCCAGCAGGAAAGGAAGCCAGAGCCCCAGTGAATTGCCGCCGCTGTAGAGTTCCGTTGAAAAAAGCAGCACCCAGATGAGAACCGGCGCGACACAGGCGCCAGCAAGCAACGCGGACATCGCCCCCAGGAACGCTGCCGTGCCAAAGCCGCCGCCTGGCCGTGTGGCACCCTTGCGGAAACGCGTCAAGTCCAGCAAAAACAAGTCAAACATCGACAATCCGAGACAGACAAAGACGATTCCGACTCCCCAATTGAACCACGGGCTCGCGTTGATGCCCCCGAAGCGCCCGCCGACTTTCACAAAGACCGCGCCGACCAGTCCATACGCCAGTGCCATGGCGCCGCCGTAGGTTGCCCCAAGAGCCACGCCGCGCCCGCGCCCTGCCCCGGCACTTCTGGCGCCTAGAACTGCCAACGTGATTGGGATCATCGGAAGGACACATGGGGTGAGGTTCAGGAGCAGCCCCAGCGGGATGACCAGCAGCGCGGCCAGCCAGAGGCCGTGGTGTTTTGCCACGCGGGCCAGGAGATTTTCCTTTGGCGGGGATGCATTCTCGCCCGAAGCCTCGTCCAGCCATGCGGTGAACTCCTCCGCGTTCGTGTAGCCGAAACAGACCTTCTCGCGGGCAAAGCCCTGATACCAGGCTGGCGATTCCGGCTGCGGCGATTGCGGTTCAAGGAAGGCGGAACCTGATGTCTCCCCAAGGAAGATGGTCTGGGGCATATAGCACATCTCGTCCACGCAGCCTTGGAAGCGCAATGCCAATTCAGGCACGGGCGTGGCGGGAACAACGCGATAGTTCAAGATGGTTCCCGGCAGATAGACGCCGTCCTCGAAGAGTTCATCGGGAACCGGTGTCGGGGAATCGACTGCCTCGGCAGAGTAGCCTTCTGGCAGAACCAGCTGCAAGAGCCCCGCATTGAAATGGCCATTTGCCGGTCCGGCGAGTTCCACGCGGACTTCAAGGGCCTCTGTCCCCGCAGTGACCGTGGCTTTGGCCCCGAAAGGATTGGGGGAAGCGGCCAAAACGGCCATCGCCGATAGCATGAGGATGCAAAGTGTGAGCATGAATGTCCTTCCGGGCCTTCCGGATTAAAGCCGTGTGAATTTCCAGGAGAGCGGGCGGTCGCCGTCGTAGGGCATGAAGCCGTGGAAGGGTCGCGGGTCTCCATCGAAGACCAACGGCAGGAAGTACTTGTCGCCCTCCCACATGGGGTATTTCGGGAAGTCCTTGAGCGGCACCCAGGAGAGGGTTCCCTCCTCGTTGGTGGAGAGCGGCGTGCCGGTGAATCTGGTAATCAGGAAGACGAACCCCAGCCAGTCTTCGCCGTGCGGACCGAAGCCGGTCCAGTTAACCGTGCCACGCAATGTCATTTCCTTGACCTCGAGGGTGGACTCCTCGCGGATCTCGCGGATCATCCCGGCGGCGACATCCTCGTTGGGCTCCAGATGGCCGCCCAGGCCGTTGTATTTGCCGAATTGCTCGTCCGACTTGCGGGCAATGCGATGCGTAAGCAGTACGGACTGGCGGTCAGGCGAGAGGATATAGCCAAGGGTGCCGATGATGGGACAGTAGTTCATTTCAATGTGAAATATGAAAAGTGAAATGTGGCTCTCGCCGAACTAGCCAGAATGGAAGGGCTAGACCTTCCCGAAGCGGCGCTGGCGGCTGCCGAATTCCTCGATGGCGGCGTGGAGTTCGGCAGGACCGAAGTCCGGCCAAAGCACTTCGGTGAAGTAGAACTCCGCGTAGGAGAGTTCCCATAGCAGGAAATTTGAGATTCGCAGTTCGCCGCCGGTGCGGATCAGCAGGTCCGGCGGGGGGAGATCCGGCGCGTAGAGCGCGGCCGCGAATTCCTCCTCGGTGACCGGAGAGGAATCGCCCGACTTCATTCGGGCCGCCACCACCTTCGACGCCGCATCCACCAGCTCCGCACGGCCGCCGTAGTTCAACGCGATGTTCAAAGTCAAAACGGCATTCTTCTGCGTGGCCTCAATCGCATGGTTCAACGCCATCCGCGGAAGCATCGGAAGACCGTCCATCCGCCCGACCACCCGAAGACGGATCCCACGGCGCTGCAAGCCGTCCAGGCTATGCCGTGCATATTCCGCGAAGAGCTTCATCAGCGTCTCTACCTCCAGCCTGGGACGGTTCCAGTTCTCGGTCGAGAATGCGTACAGCGTAAGCACCTCCACGCCTTCCGCGATCGCGGCGTCCACAACCGCCTCCACCTGCTTCGACCCCGCCCGATGCCCTTCGGAACGCGACAGCCCGCGGGCCTGCGCCCAGCGGCCATTGCCGTCCATGATGATGGCGATGTGCCTGAGATTATTCATAATTCCTTTAGAATTGACTCGGCAATTGCCCTCGACGTCAAGCCGAACTGCCGCCGCAGCTCGGTCGGATCGCCATGAGGGACAATGCAATCGGCAGGCCAGCCGAAGGCCCGCAACGGTTTGTGGGGAATTGCAGCCAACGCCTCATTCAATGCGCCAAAAAGCCCTCCGGCGGGCACTGCATCCTCGATTGTGAACTGCGGGACATCTGCGAAACGCCGTGCCAACTCGGCGTCAAAGGGCTTGAGAAACCGTGCGTCCACTACTGCCGCGCGACAATTCGTCCGCACGGCAGCCAGCTCCTCGGCAACCTGCCAGGCCGTCGCGGCCTCCGCACCGCTTGCCCAGATGGCCAGCGTAGCATCAGAAGGCTCGCTCAGCAACCGTGCCTTTCCCAGCTTCAGCGGAGGATGCGGCGCAGGTTCCTCCAGGCACTTTGCCTTTGGATAGCGGAGAAGCGCCGGGGTTTCCAAGTCGTATGCAAAGCGAAGCATCGCCTCCAATTCCACGGCGTCGGCCGGCGAAAGAATCGTGAGATTTGGCATCTGCATCAGGAAAGCCAGGTCGTATATGCCATGGTGGGTCGGCCCGTCCTCGACCACACCGGCACGGTCAATGGCGAAAATGACCGGCAGGCGATTCAGGCAGACATCGTGATAGAGATTGTCCAGCGCACGCTGAAGGAAGGTCGCGTAGAGCGCCACCACAGGGCGCATTCCCGCCTGCGCCAAACCTGCGGCGAAAGCGATGGCGTGCTCCTCGGCGATTCCGGTATCGAAAACGCGGTCCGGGCGATTCGCCTCAAAATTGGCCAGCCCCGTGCCCTCCACCATCGCGGCGGAAACCGCCACGACCTGCGAGTGCTCCGCCGCAAGCCTGCCCAGCGCATCTCCGAAGGCCTTTGAGAAGGTCAGCGAGGAAGACTTCCGCAACGCGCCATCGGAAAGCCGGAAGCCGCCAACGCCATGATAGACCTTGGGATTGCGCTCTGCAAAATCGCATCCGGCACCCTTACGTGTAACGACATGGAGCAGCACCGGCTGTCCGCCAATCTCTGGAAGACGCCGGAAGATCGCGACCAATTCATCCAGGTCATTGCCATCAAATGGCCCGAAATACCTCATGCCCAGTTCCTGGAAGATGGTTCCAGGAGGCAGAAAGGCATTCTTGAGAGTATTCTCAATACGTCGCCAGAAGCTCTGCCGACGTCCAGGCGACTTGGCTCCCAGGACATTCTTGAGCGCTCGCTTCATGCGGTTGTAAAAACGCCCTCCGATGAATCGGTTCAGACAACGCCTCAGAGTGCCCCGGTTGGGTGCAATCGACATCTGATTGTCATTGAGAACCACTACCAGACGACTTCCGCCGGCATCAAGATTATTCATTGCCTCCCAGGGAATGCCACAACTCATCGCTCCGTCACCGATGACTGCTATCGCCAAGCCGGGGCGATGCTGGAGTTCCAGCGCCTGGGCATGGCCCAGTGCCTGGGAAAACGCCACTCCGGCATGTCCAGCCACCAGCGGATCGGCAGACGACTCGGCGGGATTCGGAAAGCCTGAACAACCGTCGCAAGAACGCAGATGCCCAAAAGCCTCGCTTCTCCCCGTCAACAGTTTGTGTGCATACGCCTGGTGACCCACATCGAAAAAGACGCACGCCTCCTCCGGAATCTGAAAGACCGTGTGGAGCGCCAGGCATATTTCCACAGTTCCCAGATTGGAGGCAAGATGACCGCCTTGACGAGCCACCGTCTCAAGAATGGTCTCCCGCAGCCGCACGGCGACTTGTGACAACTCTTGACGCGTCATCCGCGAAAGCTGTTCATGATTGGGAAAATCTTCGTTCAAATTTCAAGAATTTGACGCAATGCCTCGACGGTGAGGCGAATCTGCTCATCCGGCGTGCTCGCGCCGGCGGAAAGGCCTATCCGGCGAAAGTTTCCCAATTCGGCGGGCAACTGCTCCGGCCCCTCGATGAGATATGAGGGAATCCCCGAACGCTCGCCAATCTCGCGAAGACGATTCGCATTCGAGCTGTGCGACGAACCTATCACCAGCAGGAGGTCGATATGTTCCACCAGCTCCTCCACGGCAGACTGGCGCTCCGAGGAGGCATGGCAAATCACCCCATCACGGCGGGCATCCGGGAAACGCGCACGCAATGCCGCGAAAACGGAGTCTGCCTGTTCGTGGCTCATCGTGGTCTGACAAAGCAAGACAGGTCTGGACAATTCCGGCAATGCGGCAATTTCTTCCGCGCCGGTCACCAAGAAATGCCGTGCTGTCCCTGCGTGTCCAAGGATGCCCACCGCCTCGGGATGCCCGCGAACGCCGAAGAGCACCAGCGCCTCCTCAGCCGTCAACTTCGCGGCACTCTGCTGGACTTTCGCGACAATGGGGCATGTCGCGTCCACCAGATGGCCGGTGCGTTTCCGCAAGAGCCGTTCGGTCTCCGCCCCCACGCCATGCGCGCCAATCAGACACGTCGCGCCCTCCGGCAGTTCCTCCGGAGTGGCGATGAAGACCGCGCCACGCGACTCCATCTGCCCGGTCACCACGCGATTGTGAACCAGCTCATGCAGGACATAGACCGGTTCCTCCGCAGGAGTCTCGGCACGCAGGCGCTCGAAGGTCTCCATGGCGCGCCTGACACCGCCGCAGAATCCAAGGCAATTTGCAATTCGTAATTCGTAATTGGCAGCCATTCTAGCCCAACTAGCCATGCTAGTCCGGCTAGGCAGACTAGGAGGCTAGGAATGCTAAGAAGCACTTTTAACCTTATTAACCTTATTCCCCCGCCCAGACCTTCAGGTTCTGGATGGTCTCGCGGATGTCGGCGGTCTGCTGCTCACCCTCGGGAATCTCGCGCTCGATGATGAACTCCTCGTGGAAGCCGATCTCCAGAAGACGCTTGACGAAGCGCGGGTAGTTCACCATGCCCTGCCCCACCTGCGCCTCCTTGCCCAAATGGGTGCCAGTCGTGGGCACAAAGCCGTCCTTGACATGGATGTTGTGGACATATTTCCCGAAGACGTTCAGGGCGTCGATGGGGTTGCCCTTGCCGTAGAGCAGCAGATTCGCGGGGTCGAGGTTGATGCCCAGGTTGTCCAGCCCCATTGCCTCGACGGCCTGGATCATGCGCAGCAGCGCCACAGGCGTCTCCTGGCCGGTCTCGAACCAGAAGCCGATGCCGAGGTTCTTGCAGTAGGCCGCCACGTCATAGATCGCGCACCGGATGATGTCGAAGTTCGCGTCGGTCATGTTCTCCGGGAGGAACCCGCAGTGGGTGATGATGGCTCGCACGCCGATGGCGGCGGCGAAGTCCGCCCCGCGCTTGAGTTCCTCCACGCGGTGCTGGCGGTGGTCCTCCGGCACCAGCCCCATCGTCACCGGTCCTTCGGTGAAATTCCAGCAGACCAGACCGCTGTAGCCGGCCCAGACCGCCGAAGGCGCGACCTCAAGATCCTTCATCTGCTGCTTGACGCAGGCGACCTTCGTCTCGTAATCGGCATCATAGAATTTGACATTCCAGTTGCTGATCTGGCAGGTATGTAGGCCAAAATTGACCAGCTTCTGAAAGAGGTTCTTGTAGTTTCCCTCGTGGATGCCGATGATGGTTCCGATCTTGAGTGTCATGGATTAATCCTCATGGAGTTTTTGTGACGGAAAGTGAAGACAAGACACGTGCTCAATATAATCTCTTTGCCTGTCGCGGAAGCGTCGTGGAAGGATTTCTCGTGCGATGAGTGGCAAAAATCCGTAAAGCATATAAATTTAAAAACACGCACCGAATCGTCGGAGGCTTCGTGACGGGAGAAAGAGTTGCCCCGTTCCGGCCGAAGCATTTTTCCCACTGTAACCCCATAGCAGGAGTTTCATTCTCGTATGTCAGGACACAATAAATGGTCTTCGATCAAGCACAAGAAGGGCGCGGCTGACGCCAAGCGCGGCGCCATCTTCTCCCGCGTCTCCAAGGAAATCATCCAGGCTGCCCGTGAAGGCGGCGGCGACCCCGCCCTGAACGCCCGTCTCCGCACCGCCATCGCCGCGGCCAAGGCCGCCAACATGCCGAATGACAATATCGACCGCGCCATCAAGAAGGGCACGGGCGCACTCGGCGGCGCCGCCATCGAGGAATTCACCTACGAGGGCATCGCCGCAGGCGGCATCTCCGTGATTGTCAACTGCATGTCCGACAACAAGAACCGCTGCGCGGCGGACATCCGCTCCTTCTTCACCCGCCACAACTGCAAGATGGCCTCCTCCGGCGCGGTCTCCTACAAGTTCAAGCGCAAGAGCCGCTTCGTGATCGAGGGCGACTGGGCCGATGAAGACAAGCTCATGGAACTCTTCCTCGAAAACGATGCCGACGTGGACGACATCCAGGTCGATGACGGCTCCGCCGAAATCATCGCGCCGCCCGATGCCTTCGCCAAAATCGTCGCCATCTTCGAAGGCAAGGGCATCACGCCCACCGAGTCCTCCATTGCGATGATCCCCGACACGATGACCGAAGTCACCGAACTCAATGTCGCCAAGTCCGTCCAGAAGTTCATCGACGTCCTTGAGGAATACGATGACTGCCAGGCGGTCTATACCGACATGGAACTCTCCGACGCCGTGGCCGAACAGCTCGCCGCCGAGGATGAGGAATAACGCTTCTTACCCCCAATTCCACGCCCCACCACCCCGGCTGACAGTTTGCCCTGGCCGGGGTGGTTGTCTTTGATGGGGAAAGGGAACTGCGGGGCCAGCAATTACGCATTACGAACTACGCATTACGAATTTACCATGAACACCGCGCTTCTCTTGATCGGCAGCATCGCCTATTTCCTGCTGGCGTTCTTCATCTACGGAAAATTCCTGGACAAGACCTTCGGGGTGTCCCCCCAAAACGTCTGCCCGTCCAAGTCGTTGCAAGACGGCGTGGACTACGTCCCCGCGCATCCGGCGGTGCTCTTCGGGCACCACTTCGCCTCTATTGCCGGCGCGGGTCCCATTGTGGGCCCCGTCCTGGCCGCGAAATACGGCTGGATGCCTGCCCTGCTGTGGATCTTGCTGGGTTGCGTCTTCGTGGGCGCGATGCACGACTTCGCGGCGATGTTCCTCTCGGTGAGGAACCAGGGCCGAAGCATCGCGTATGTGATTGAAAAGGAACTCGGTTATGCCGGACGGCAGATCTTCATCTTCTTCTGTCTGGCGACGCTGCTGCTGGTGGTGACGGTCTTCACCACCCAGGTGGCGGACGGATTCATCGCGAATCCCGCTGTGGCAACGGCCTCGGTGCTCTTCATCCTGATGGCACCGGTCTTCGGCATCATCATCAACCAGAAGCTCCTGAGCCTGCTGGAGGCCACGCTGATCTTCGTGCCGCTGATGTTCCTCCTCATCTGGCTGGGCACGCTCATCCCGCTTGACCTGGTGAAGCTACTGGGCGTGGAAAAGGACACCGCGCGCTTCATCTGGATCATCGTGCTGCTCTACTATGCCTTCATCGCCTCCACCATCCCCGTGTGGTTCCTGCTGCAGCCCCGCGACTACCTCAACAGCTTCCTCCTCTACGCGATGATGGCGCTGGGCATCGGCGGCGTGGCCTTCGCCCGACTGCCCCTCCAGATGCCCGCTGTCCATCTCACTGAGAATACCCACCTTATCCCTGATGTCCTCCCGCTGCTCTTCGTGACTATCGCCTGCGGTGCCTGCAGCGGCTTCCACGCGCTGGTCGCCTCGGGAACCTCCTCCAAGCAGATTGACAACGAGAAGAACATCCGCACCGTCGGCTACGGCGGGATGCTCCTGGAGGGTGTCCTGGCCGTCATCGCCATCTGCAGTGTCGGCTACCTCGCCCCCGACCAGTTCGCCGAGCAGGCCAAGAGCGTTCCCGCCGCCATCCAGTTCGCCCAGGGCGTGGGGCATTTCGTGACTTCGCTGGGCATCCCATACGAGGTTGGCGCGACCTTCATCTCGCTGGCCATCTCAGCATTCATGCTCACCAGCCTCGACACCGCCACGCGCCTCGCACGCTTCCTCTGGCAGGAACTCATCCTCCCGCGCGCCGACGACAACCGCTGCCCGCCCGAACCCGCACCCGGCGCCCGGACCCGCGCCATCCAATTCCTCTCCAACCGCTGGAGCGCCACCATCGCCATCGTCGTGCTGGCATTCTTCCTGGCCAAAAGCGGAGACGGCGCGGCCATCTGGCCCGTCTTCGGCTCCGCCAACCAGCTCATGGCCGCGATGACGCTCCTGGGCATCACCCTCTATCTCCTGCGTAAAAAGCTGCGCTGGCTTTTCGCCTTCTTCCCGATGATCTTCATGCTCGTGGTCTCCGTCTGGGCGCTGATCAATCTGCTGATTGAGAACTACGGCAAGGCCAACTGGATGCTCTTCTGCGTCGGGGCCTTCCTGCTGGTGATGGCCTGCCTCCTGGCCGGATTTGCCATCCATGCCCTGGCAAACCGGAAGAAGAAAGCCTGACCTCCAAACATAAGGTTTTCCATCCATCGCCGGTCCGCGCTAACCCCGCCGGACCGGCGATGTTTTTTGGAAACGATTACTAAATGGGACGGGCAGGATAACCTTGTCCCCGCTGTCTCACATGTCCCAAAAGTCTCATATGTCTCATATGTCCCGTGTGTCCCAGAAATCTTCTGGAAACCAGGCAAGTTAAAGGTTTAGTTTCCAAGCTTTAACTCCAAGACGGCATTCTCTATCTACCCGTCTATCTCACGCCTTTCCTGTAGGATTACCGACAATGATCATTCAAACAAATCACTGTGAGTTCCCGTACGGGTTAATTCCAGGACCAAGATATTCTCGAATACCTTGTAAATCAAAAGCCAGTTCGGTCGAATATGACATTCGCGGCATCTTTTGAAATTGACGAGCAATGCATGGTCATGCAAATCTTCCGGCAATTCAATTCCCTCGGCAAGCATGGCTATGATACGATTCAACTCGTCAAGTGGAAGATTGCGTTTCTGGGCAAGACGATAGTCCTTCTTGAACTGCGATGTAAACCGGATTTCGTATTTCATGCGTTCAAGGCATTCAACAGGCTTTCCATATCATGGTAGCCAGGGGCATTGGGGTCTTGCGCCAGACGCTCGCCCTCCTCAATGGCCTGAAGGGTCTCCCGATTGGGCATAGGCGACGCGGCGATGACAAATGGAATGGCCTGGTGGCGGACAATCTGATGCAGATAGACGTTGATTGCCGTGGACATGGTCATTCCCATCGCGGCAAGACATTTGTCGGCCTCGGACTTCAATTCCGAGTCAACTCGTACGCTGAATGTGGCAATGCTCATCGGACTTCCTCTCTCGTTATTGGGAACTATCCATAATGTAACATATACGAACCTTTTTGCAACCGAATAAGTATCAAAATAGAACATATTCTTTTCTTGCCTAATGGGACGATTGGGACGATTGGGAAGGCGGCTTACCGGAACAGTGGAATGGCTATCCGACCGTCGATTCCTATCGTCAGGAGATTCTTGACCAATGCCTTCTGAAGCCCCAGGAAGCCGGTCAGCCAGGACAGGTTCTCACCAAGACGGAAAACGGACACGCCTGGATGAACATTCCTGTCGATGACGAATTAGACGAGACTTCCGAGAACGCCCTCCAAAACAAGGTGATAACCAAGGAATTGCAATCTCTTCTGGCGGCTGACTCGAATGTGGCGGAAACTCTTGCTACCATGCAGGAAACCGACGAGACCTTGACATCAGGTATTGCCTCAAACCTGAGCGCAATTGGGGCTTTGCAAAAAACTACTGGAGAACAGAAAACTGCGATTGAAAGTAACGGTGCCGCTATTACTGCAAACGGCGAGGCCATCGCCACGAATCTGCAGAGCATTGAAAGTATCCAAGCTGAAAACGTAGAACGCGACTCCGCAATCTCTGCATTGCAAGCAGACAATGCAGAACTCAAGCGTCAACTAAGTGCTTTGCTGCAATTCCTGAATGGTGGTTCCCCTGGTCAAGTTCTAGCCAAGGCTGAAGATGGCTCATACGCATGGATGGCACCACAAGCATTGGGATACGAAATCCATACTCTTCAATTGGTTAAAGGCTGGAACCTTGTTGCGATGCCCGGACGAATCGTGCTAAAGGAGAGTGACGAGGCCTTGCTCGCCCAAGTTCAAGTCTTTTCGTATGACAAAACCCAGCAGTGCTATTTGAAGCCGGATGAATTGCTTCCCCTGGCAAGTTATTGGTTCTATGTCAAGGAGGATTGTTCTCTGCACTTTGCTATTGTTGCAGAGGAAGCTCCCTCGCCTGAAGTCCAATAGTATTTTCCTCCTAGGCACATGGTCAGATAGCTGTAGCGCATGAGGAGGTCCTGGGGACGGTAGCCGCCAGGGGCTAGCCGGTCTAGCCAATCTAGCCAATCTAGCCGACCTAGCCGACCTAGCCGCACTTGCCGATCTAGCCGGTCTAGCCAATCTAGCAGGGCTAGCCGAACTAGCCGAACTAGCCAATCTGGACACAGGAAGTATTAGGGGGCGATGTCGTCGTACATCGTGATGCAGGTGGCCTGGGCGCAAGGCAGTATCTGCGTGGGGAGGTCGCGGCCGGTGGACACGTCGCGGACCATGATATTGTACGGCACGCCACGGGCGAGTTTTTCAGCATTGAAGACGATGTCCCGCAGCAGGATTGCCTTGGGGAGGTCGCGGCAATAGACCATGCAGTGTCGAGTATAGGCGTTGCCGAACCAGCAGTATGCGCCCTCGAAGAGAAGGCTGGCGCTCTCGCCGGAAAGATAGACGGGCGTCATGCCGTTGAACTCTCCGCCAATGCGGTTGGCGTTGAGGTGGAGCCTGGCGTCATTGCCGTCAAACCACCGCAAGTTGTTGCCATTCGGAAGATACTGGCTATTTTCCTCGGGACGGAAGGTGCCGATGTTCACGCGCGGCAGAATCGGCACGAAGAGGTTGTATTCCGCTAGCATTTCTCCGCCGTTGCAGACAAAAAAGCCCCTCTCGTCCATCTGCGGACAATTGCAAACCCAGTTGCGACGGATTTCGGAGTGCGCGGCATTCGTCTGCAGCCCCCCGCAGGTGAAGAAGACCGAATCGGCCACCAGCAACTTCTCCGGGGAGTTCATGGCGTAGATGCCCGCGAGGCTCTGGTTGAGGAATCCGCAGTTCTTGAAGACCGCCGTGCCGCCCGGCACGGCGAGGTTCACCGCCGTCGCCCCGCCGTAGAAGCACAGATTCCGGAACACCAAGTCGCCAGGCTGCGTTGTCCGGAAGAAACAGGTCAATTCGTCATCCAGCGCCCAGAAGAGCGCGGTGCCCTCCGCGACAATCTCCACGCCGCCAGGCACGTAGATGGTCTCCCGCACGTCGAAGCGTTGTCCTGGCAGAACCACGCGGTCGCCTGGGCTCGCCTGGGCGAAGACCTCCCGCAATGCGTCCTCCACGGCAACGCCATCAACGAACTCCGGTCGAAGCGTCTTTCCCGTAAACTCCTGCTGGAAATCCACTCGTTGCACTGATGCCGCCGCCACATCCGAGGCAGGAAGCGGTGCGTGGAGAAACGGCGTGAAGACCTCCGGCACCGTCTCGTCAAAGCCCTGGTTGTCGGCAATCCGCCATTTGAGCTGGGTGGCCAGCGGAAGCTCGTTGTAGGGCTGATAGCGAATCTTGGTCTCGATTTCCTCCAGCGTTGGGATTTGCTCAAAATCGACTGCTTTCGAAGGTGTTGCAGATAAATTCACATTCCCCTCTACGGCGAGGATTCCACTCAGCGTGCCGGCCTTGAAGCGCACCAGCGGCGCGCCCTGCAGGTCGAAACGCGAGTTGCGGATGCGGACCGTATTGTTCTTGTAGCCCGCCATGCTTCCGGAGAGCAGCAGCGGCATCGCGCAACTGCCCGCATTGGTGACTTCACATCCCTCCATGCTGAAGACGCAGTTCTCCACCGAAAGGTCGCCCTTGGAGACAAACCACGCCTGGCAGGCCTTTGCCTCCTCGGCTGTGCCGATGAAATGCGCCTTGACGCGCGCCAGGTTCCAATTGGTGGTCATCGGGAACGGCGTGACTGTGCCGCCCTGACGTTCAAACTCCGTGTCTTCGATGACAAGCACGTCCGATCCGCCATTCAAAAAGACATTGGAGCCCCGGAATTTGCAGCCGACAATCGCGAACAGCGTGGAGTTCGGGAAAAGCGCAGTGGTCGCCTCCGCCTCCGGATTCACCGCCAGGCCCGGCCGCACAGGATCCTCCCAGTCAACCAGATAGGGAGGAATCCCCCGCCACTCGTCCTCCGCCTTGAGATTGAAGGCGCGGATGTTCTCCAGCGAGGCATTTTCAAAAGTGCAACCCTCCAGCCGGAGCATAGCCATGTCTCCATTGTTGGTGAAGAAATTCAGCTGGATGCGGCCGCCAACGAGACGGAGGTTCTCAAAGACAATCCGAAAGGCGGCACCAAAATAGAAGATATCGTGCGACTGTTCCGCGACAATCGTGGCACCGGGTTCGCCGCGGAAGGTAACACGTCGCTCTGAAAAGACCAGCGGACGCGTAATGCGGTAGGTGCCCGCAGGGAAAAAGACCTCCCCGCCACCGCCGTGACCGCCGTGACCGCCCCAAGACGGCAGCACCGAATGCCCGGCAAGGCAGAAGGTCTGCTCGCCGGCGCACTGGTTCATCGCGGTCTGGATGGCAACGGTGTCGTCCGCCACCCCATCGCCCACGGCGCCAAAATCGCGGACATCAAAGGCCTGGACGGCAAAGCCCCAGAAGCTCAATAGAATCGCTAGAAACAGAAAACAATGATGTCTATGCATGATGATCCTTGGTGATTTCTTACTTCTTTGTGTTATCCTGCAGCCATCTCCGCAACAGGAATGTGCAGAAATATGGCATCGTGTAGAATTTTCCATTGAAGCCGAGATTCTTATGGCATAACTTGACGCCGAAGCCGATCTCGGGGTATTTCTCGTGGTTCTGGAGCAACTGCCGCAAGGAAGCGGTCGCGCCATTTTTGGCCTTGACCTCCACTGGCACCAGGCTCTCCGTCGTGCGCAGGAAGAAGTCCATCTCCATCTGGGAATTCTCTTGCTTATAATAATACAATGGTGCGCCGGATTTTACCAGTGCCTCCGCAACCAGATTCTCGTAGATGGCACCTTTGTACACGCCAAGGTTGCGGTTCTGACGCAAGTCCAAACACGACTCATCATCCAGACTGGCCACCAGCAACCCGTTGTCGTGGAAATAGATTTTGAATTTGGTCTCATCGTAGTTCCCCTTCAATGGCAACGACGAAAAATTCAGGCAATGGCAGACCTGGATGATTCCGGCGTCCTTGAGCCAGTCGATGCACCCCGCATAATCTCGGCTCCGGGCGTTGGGTGCGACTTTGGTGATCTGGAACTTTTTGTTCTCCCGCGCCAACGCGACAGGGATATGACGATATACGCTTTTGATTTTCGCCTTGTCCAGCCCCTTCGCATATTTCACGATGTCTTCCTCGTAATCCAATAAAAGCTGACGTTGCATCGGCAATGTATGGGAAAACAGCCCAGTGTCGAGATAATCCTGCACGATGGCGGGCATCCCGCCGACCACTGCATAGTCCAGGAAATGCTCAAACATGATGCCCAGTTCCCCGTCAGTGAATGGCTTCATTTCCAGAAGCTGGCCATAGATGTCCTCAATTTGCTCCGCATGGTAGCCCTTGCCCCAGAGAAACTCCTCGAAGTCCAAGGAATACATGGTCAAATCCTGTTTGTAGCCAACGCTGTTCGAGGTGATTTCGTGGTAATTTACCCCCATCATGGAGCCCGAGCAAACCACATCGTACCGACCGTCTTCCTGAAAGAACTTCAGACAGGTCGCGCAATCCGGACACGCCTGAAGCTCATCGAAAAATATCAGCGTGTCTCCGGCAATGAACTTGGCTGCGGGATTCCGAAAGGAAATCTGCCGAAGGACTGCTGCCACCGAGTATCCCTGCGCAAAAATCTCGCGATATTCCGGATTCGTAATGAAGTTGATCTCGAGGAATGAACCATAACTCTTCCCGAATTGACGAATCGAATATGTCTTCCCCACCTGACGCGCACCACGCACCAATAACGGACGATGATTCCGTTCCGCTCGCCAGTTCATTAAGATGGAATCTATTTTGCGCTTCATAAACCCGTTTTCACATTTTATGAATATTCATGGAAAGAATTGTTCACAGAATCTTGATATAATATAATCCAATGTTTCACATTTCATGTAGTATTTTAAATAAAAAATCTCACATTTCATGCAAATTGGCACTTTGCATTGATTGTTTACATGGTCTCTTAACCTAGACTATGGAATATTTTATGCCAAAGTCACAAAGCAAAACTCATAGGGAATCTAAGATTCCGTTTCCTTTCCCGGCAAGGGATTTGCAACCATTGAAAATCGCATTACATTACCATCGTAAGGGGTGGGGGCATACCTCCCTATTTGGACGTGCGCGTGCAAGGCGGTTTACACATGATTTGATTCCTCACTGATTTTGCAGGGGTTTAGGTAATTTTGCAGGACTAGCTGAACTAGCCGCACTAGCCGACCTAGCCGGCCTAGCCAATCTAGCTGATCTAGCAGGACTAGCAGATCTAGTTGAACTAGTAGGGCTAGCCAATCCTATTTTCCCTCCCGCCGAAGGTCTTCACCGCGCCTGGGCGCCGGGGACGATGGGGTGGGCGATTTCGGCGAGGTGCTCCAGCACGGACGGGCGCGTGCGCGGGAGGGTTCGCATGGCCTCGTCAGGCAAATTCTCGTGGGGAATGAATGGCTGAAGAAGCCAGCGCTTCGCGCCTTTGATATCCTGTGCGGCGGCGAGAATCTCCTCGTCCGTGTGGAAATTCTCGAGGATGGTCGTGCGGAATTCGTAGTCCTTTGCCTCCGTCATAATCAGCTGGAACGACTCGCGGATGCGGTCAATTTGAGAATATTTCACAAATTCGGGATAGTGGGCCAACGCACACTTGAGATCCACGGCAAAATAGTCAATAATAGACAATAACTCTTTAATCATCAACGGATTACATCCATTGGTATCCAGTTTCACCAAAAATCCCTCGTCCTTGAGGAATCGGATGGTCTCTGGGAGTTTTGCGTGGAGCGTGGGTTCTCCACCAGTCACGGTGACCGCCTGCACCCACTCCTCGCGGTACTTGGCGAGCTTCTCGTGCAACGCCTGATAAGTATAGGTCCGCGCATCGAAGTGGTCAAGCAAATCCACATTGTGGCAGAATCCACAACGGAAATTGCATCCAGAGGTAAACATCAGGACGCCCAGCTGGCCAGGATAATCGACCAGGCTGGGCTGCCGCAGGATGCCGTGGATGACTGAATATTCGTCCAGACTAGGCACAAGCACGTCAGGCAATCTTCAGCGCCTCGTCCAGCACGGACTGGATCATCTTGGGGGTAATCAAGCCCTTGCCTTCCTCGGAGTAGTCCGTCTGGACGCCGAGGAAGTTGTAGAGCTTCGCGTGCTTGCACACGGGGTCGGGGGCATCCGGCGCGGGATTCACGAGATAGCGCTGTTTGCCCGTGGCGTCCGCGCGGGAGATCACCATCGCAGGAATGCGGGAGGGGTTCAGGCACTCCGCCTTGCAGAAGTCCAGAAGACCATCCTCGGAGAGGACATTGTGGTATTCCTTCTTGAACACCGCATAGCGGGGTTCCTCGGCGAGCATCTTGTCCAACCGCTGGTTCAGCATCGCGCACTTGGCGCAGCCGGGCTTGCCAAAGACATTGACAACCAGTTGATCTTGAGCAGAAATCATAAGTATAGAGTTGAAAGTTGAAAAGGGTAAAGGGTAAAGTTTGCTAGTCCAACTAGAACTTATGCAGTCTCGACGCCGGCGCCCATGAGCTCAGCGGTCTCGACTGCGTAGTCTCCACGGTGGCGGTTGATGAGTTCGCCGTAGCGCTTGGACTTGTTCCAGTTCTGGATTTTGCTGAAGTATCCGACCACGCGGGTGAGGCCGAAGACATCCTCGGAGCCGCACTGCACGCAGGCAGACTGCAGACCACGGTTCTGGTGTCCGCAGTGCTGGCAGTAGGTGAATTCGGGAGAGATGGTGACCTGCGCGGCCTGGGTGCGCAGGAAGGTCATCTTGATCAGCTTGCCGATCGCCTCGGCGGATGGCTTCTCCTCGCCGACGAAGGCGTGGATCATCGCTCCGGACTCGATCAGCGAATGGAAGACGCTCTGCTTGCGGATGCGCTCGACCAGCGAGACCGGCGCCTCGGCGGCCAGGTGGATGGAGTTGGTGTAGAACGCCACGTCCTCGGAGTCGCCCTTGTAGCAGGTCAGCGCCTCAGGACGGTAGTAGAGCAAGTCGGCCTTCGCCAGACGGCGCGCGGCGGACTCGGCGGGAGACTCTTCGATTGTGAACTTGAGGCCGAGTTCTTCGGTGTAGTGCTTGGCGCGCAGATACATGTGCACCGAGAAGCGCAGCGCCAGGTCGTAGGCCTCCTCGGATTCATGCATCTCTTTGCCCATCAGGAACTTCACCATATCGTTCATGCCCAGCACCCCGATGATGTACGTGCACTTGTCCAGCTCGATGTACGGCCGTCCGTCGCACGCCTTCTTGCCCACCTGCCACAGCGGACGCCCCGGCTCGGACATCATCAGCGCGATCATCTTTTTCTTCTGGAGGTGCGCCTGCACCACCAGGTCCATCATCTTGTCGATTTCAGCGACCACGCCCTCGTAGTCCTTGTGGCCGGCGCGGCTGGCGCGGTAGGCGCACTGCGGGAGGTTGATGGTGACGTTCTGGAAGCCGCAGAAGCGCAGGCACTCCGGATGGCGGAGCATCCGGTTGTCGGTGATGGTGGTGCGCAGGCGGCAGCAGGCGGAGAGAGTCACCTCGTCGCGGTCGAAGATGAAGTAGGTCGATCCGTTGTGGCTGGCCAGCTCGCAGGCCTCCTGGAAGATCTTGTATTGCTCGGGGTCCTCGAAGGTCTCGGCGGAGACATGGAAGTCGCACTTCGGGAACTCGAAGATGCGGCCGGTGGCATCGCCCTCCCCCCAGACCTTGAGCAGCGCGGAGGTGAAACGCCGCGCCTCGGCCTCGTAGTCGCCGTAGGTCACGATGTGGTCGCCGTGCTTCACGACCTCCTCGTCCACCTTCGCATCGGTGTAGAGGCCATTCTTGGCGTCCCACAGTTCGCGCAGCACCAGTCGTTCTTCGCCGTTGGCCTCCTTGAAGTAGAGGTTCATCAGGCGGTTGTCGTTGCCGTCGGTGTCCTCGCGCAGACGCTCGATGAGCGGATGCACCACGCCCTTCGCGTCGCGCAGCTGGTAGGTGCCGCCGGGGCCGACTGCGGGCACGCTCTTCATGTACTTCGGCACGCCGGTGTGGATGTTGAAGTCCAGGAAGAGAGTCTGGCCGCCGCGGGAGAAGGCGTTCTGGGAACCGTTGAAGATGAGCTCCTGGGCAATCTGCTTGACCTGCTTGTCACTGAGGCCGACCAGATACGGCGCATAGAAGATGTTGATATAGGCGATGCCCAGCGCGCCGGCATAGTTGGCCTGCATGGAGGCCAGGTAGGTGTTCAGGTGCCCGGTCAGCACGCTGGCGGAGCGCGCGGGATTGGACTCGGTGTTCAGGTTGGTCAACCCGTGAAGGCCATACTTCTTAATGTACTCGATGGAGTGGCTGGAGCAGTACACGCGATGCGGATAGCCCAGGTCGTGCAGGTGCACGGCGCCCGTGTCGTGAGCGGCCTTGACCTCCGGCGAGAAAATCGCGTCCAGCCCCCACTGCTTGAGCACCAGCTCCGCGATGGAGAGGTTCACCGCCTCGGGGTTGTTGTTCACGATGTTGCTGTTCTCGTTGGACTTGGAATACATCAGGCTCTCCACGAACTCCCGCGGGACCTGATACATCGAAAGGTCGCGCAAACGACCGCTGTAGCCGTGCTCGTGCAACACGTTGTTGACCATCTCGCGAATCAGCAGCGTGTTGACGGTCTTCATGTTGCTGGCGATGATCTCGTTCTCGACCTCTTTGGCCACCGTCAGCGCCTCGTCCTCCTTCATGTTCAGCTTGTCCACCAGCTTGGCGACAATCTTGGTGCGGTTCCACGGACCCAGCGCGGCGTCCCCCATCGACTGCACCAGAAGCAGGCTCTGGTCGGTGATGTCGCCCTTTTCACCCTTCGCATTCGGGTCGCGGACCTTGATGGCATCACGGGCGCGTTCGCGGATTTTGCGGTAGCGCTTGTAGGCCGCCACCGTCGCCGGCAACTTGTGCTCGGCCAAAATGATCTCGACCAAGTCCTGCACATCCTCGATCGCCGGAATGCGCTCGCCATTTTCGTTGGGCTGGACATAATACTCGCACAGCGGATTGTCCAACTGCGCAACCACGTCGGCGGCAATGCGGTCGGCCTCCTCGCGGCTGAAGGGCTGACCCTCGGACTTCTCGGCGGCCAAACCTGCCTTGTAGATCGCATTGGCAATCTTGGCCTCGGTGAACGAAACGACTAAACCATCACGCTTGCGGAATTTCTGGAACGGACTCGGAACGGACATGCTGACCATAACTACTTGACGGACTCCTGGCGGTATGAAAAGCGGGTGGAGATTTGACGGTTGATGCGGACACAAAGAAAGACAACCTACACACTATATATCCGGTTTTTGACTTTGCCCGACCACAATATCTTGTGTTTTTGAAATATTTTTCAAGATTTTTAAAGCCCTCATTGAAACCCCTTCATATACAGGCATTATCATTATACTACAATAAGTTGTAATTTTGAATACTTTTTTCCATCAAACCACTAAATACGGTATTTTTCGGCCCTCACACGCCCCATCCATAGTGTTTTCGGACGTCAGATTCCATGTTCTGCAGGGGTCATTCGGAACGCCCTGCAGAACACTTTATCCTGGCTAGTCGGCGCAGAGAATATCGGCGGCGATGCCGTCGGCGGTGAAGCGCCACGCGCCATCCTCCTGGAGGGTAGCATGCCCGAAGGCGGAGGTGAAGCTCTTGCCGGCAGGTGGGCGGACGACGACCTCGGCGGGTCCAGGTCCGATGGCGGCCACGATGATACGGATGCGACCGGCCTCGTCCTGGAAGAGCCGCGCATCAGCCCTTCCCTGGAGAACCTGGAAGGAGACAGGCTGCGGTCCCTGGTCGGAGAGCAGGAAGGGCGCCAGCTCCTGGAGCGTCTCGGCGATCTGGCAGCATTCGTTCCAGCGGCGTTCGCACTCCTCCTTGGTCATCATCGGCGGATTGAAGTAGCTGGGGACCATCGGCCGCCAGAGGTCCTGGTAGGAGTAGCTCACGAAGCCCTTGGCGCCGCGCAGGGCGTCGTAGAGCGTCATCGCTCGCATCTGCTCCAGCGTGGGCTCGTAGAGTTCGTTCCAGCGCTCCGGCTTTTCCCTGGCGCGATAGACGGCCCAGTTCATCACCTGAGGGACCACCCACGCGGGCTGCCCGGAGGCGTCCACGGCATTCATGGCAGTGACCAGCTTGGCCTGGTTGGCGGGCGTGGTCTTGTATTCCAGCGGATAGGGATCCACGCCCATGACATCCTGCGCACAGGCGAAGAACGGCGCCTCGGAGTAGTCGCAGAGCGTCCCCCAGGTGGGGTGGTTGGGATCGAGGCGGTTGAGCTGTTCACGGCGAGCCTGCACCATCGCGAGCTTCCGGATACTGATTTCATCGTTGATGTACCAGGCGAGAATGGCGGGGTGCGAGCCGATTTCACCCACCAGCTTCTCCAATGCGGCATTGGCGTTGAGGTAGTCCTCGCCCATCCAGCGCCACATCCCGACCGCGCCCTCGTAGCCAGGGGCGTCATACATGTCCTTGACGCTGAAGATGACCTTCTTGCCGTGTTCGTCCACGGCGTCGAGCATGGCGCGGAGGCTCTCGAAGGAGGGTGCGCGCGCCTCGTCGTCCGGCCGATGCATTTGAAGGGCATCGTACGGCATGAAGCAGTTGAAGGGGCTGTTGAGCAGGCGGTCAAACTCCTCCTGGCCATTGGGCCACTTGAAGTTGGTGATATACATCCCGATGGGCAGGAACGGCTTGCCGTCCACGATGGCACGGCCCTTCTCATCGATGTAGCATGCACCGCGCGGACGCGGGGCCTCCGACGCCACGGCGGTAAAGTGCTCCGTGGCCGTGGCGAGGACCTCGCCGTCCGACGCCCGGATCAGCGTGGTAATCAACTCCACGGGACCGGGCGGCAGCGCCGGCATCTGGAAGTTGACCAGGTGGCTCGCCACGGTCTGCTCCTGGGCGATGCGCTCGTCGCCATAGACCGCCTCCAGGCGGAGGCGCTGTCCCAGGTAGATGCCCTCGCCCTCGTCATTGCCCAGCTGCACGAGATTGACCTTCACCAGGTCGCCGTCTGCCGAAAGCTGCCCCTGCGTGGGATAGACCACGCAGACCTGCGGCGCATAGACGACCTTGCTGAAACTGATGTGGTCGAACCACGCCTTTCCGCTGGTGATGTCCTCCTCCATGTCGAGCGCCATCACCGCGCGTGCGACGCCCTCCGGCGGCACGCAGTTGATCTCCCAGCCGCGCCAGTCGGCAGTCCCGGCCAAGCCGCGTTTGAAGTCGAAGCCCAAGTGGTTGCCGTCGGCGTCATAATAGTCCACGCGGAAGCGTGGCCGACCGCCCTTGATGTTCTCGCTGCGGATGTGCGCGGCGAGGCGGTAGAGCGCGCCGGCCTCGGGAACCTGCACGAGTTCCTGCGTGAGCGGCCGACGTTCCGGTGAGCCTTCCTCCAGCGTGTAGAGAATGCCCTTCGAGCCCTCCGCGCCGCCCTGCTCTTCAAATGTCACATTCGGGACGGGGCTCCAGTTCGCCAAGCCATCCTCGAAATCGCCGTTCGTGACCAGTTCCGCCGCGCGGACACCAAACGCCAGGCCGCACACCAGACTCAAAAGAACCGAGATTCGCTTTTGCAGTTTCATTTTCATGTTTCCTAGATTAATCAGAGAACTTAAACCAAGTCCTTTTCAATATAAATCCTCTTTCTTGCTTTGCGAGACGAATTTCGGGTCTCCCGTTTCGTGGAACGTGGGCTGCAAGTCCCGGCAAAAGGCAGTAATTCCTATTTGAATCATTATATTTTAGCGTGGTGTCTCTACAATTGCGCATTACGAATTACGAATTGCCCCCATGTCCGACTACCAGCTCATTCCGAATCCACGCCACGCCACTTTCACGCCTGTCGCCTCGCCTGCCATTGGCCGGTGGATTCTGCTCCAGAAGTCCTTCTCTGATGCACTTCAGGAGGCCGTCGGGCGCTTTGCGCAGGCCGCCTCGTGCGCCTTCAACCGCCCCATCGAGGTCACGGCGGGAAAGCCGCACTCCGGCGAGGCCTTCCTCGTCATCGCCCCCATGGACGCCAGCCTCGACGCGCAGCGCTACACGCTGACACGCGTTGGCGGCGGCGCAGTCCGGCTCGCCGGCGGCAGCGAGGCCGCGCTCTTCTGGGGCCTCCAGACATTGGAACAGCTGGTGCGCCTGAGCGCGCCACGCCTCCCGAATTTCAAGATCGACGACTGGCCCGACCTGGAGGCGCGCGGCTACATGCTGGATGTCTCGCGCTGCAAAGTCCCCACGATGGAGACGCTCTACCGCCTCGTGGACCAGCTTGCCGGACTGAAGTACAACCAGCTCCAGCTCTACATGGAGCACACCTTCGCCTACAGTGCGCACGAACGCGTCTGGGCGGAGTCCTCTCCCTTCACCGCACAGGAGATTCTGGAGCTGGACCGCTATTGCCGCGACCGCTTCATCGAGCTGGTTCCGAACCAGAACTCCTTCGGCCATCTCGAACGCTGGTTGAAGTTCCCCGAGTACCGCGACCTGGCCGAATGTCCGGATGGCTACACCGCGCCCTGGAGCGTGACCACCTGCAGCCCTGGCGTCCTCTATCCCGACAAGAAGGCGCTGCAGTTCCTGGACGGCCTCTACGACGAGCTCCTCCCGAACTTCTCCAGCCCGTACTTCAACATCGGCTGCGACGAGACCTGGGAACTCGGCCAGGGCCGTTCCAAGAAGCGCGCAGAGAAAATCGGCAAGCACGAGGTCTATGTGGAGTTCCTCCTCAAGATCTTCAAGCTGGTCAAGAAGCACAACCGCATCCCGATGTTCTGGGGCGACATCGTGCTGCAGACCCCGGAGGTGATTTCGCGCCTACCGCAGGACATCGTCGCGGTCTCGTGGGGCTACGAGGCAAACCACCCCTTCGCGAAGGAGACCGCCGCCTTCGCCGAGGCGGGCATCCCATACTATGTCGCCCCCGGAACCTCCGCCTGGAACTCGCTCTCCGGCCGCACCGCCAACTGCCTGGGAAACATCCAGAGCGCGGTCGAGAACGCGGTGAAAAACCACGGCAAGGGCATGCTGATGACCGACTGGGGCGATGGCGGAAACCACCAGTACCCGCCCGTGACCTGGCTCGGCATCACCGCTGGCGCCGCGCTCGCCTGGGCGTGCAAGGCGAACTGCCACAACGACTGGGCGAAGGCACTCAGCTTCTACTGGGCGGACGACCCGACCAACAAGGTCGGAGAATTCCTCGTCGCACTCGGCCATCTCCCGGACTGCTTCGAGAAGCCCGGCTGCAACGCCACCCTCTACGGCCTCGCCTCGCGCTATGGCGCCGAGGAGCTCATGCGCGGCCAATGCAAGGAGGCGAAAGTCTCCGAAGTCGATACATGTCTGGCAAAGTTGGACAAGGCCTGCGCCATCCTTTCCGGTTCAAATCCACAAATAGTTGATAATCAATTATTTATAAAAGAGCTTCAAGGGGCGGCCACGATGATTCGCATGGGCTTGTTGAACCTCCGGAGAGCATTGGCGCCCACTCAGGCGGACAACTCCGCCTTGCGGACGCTCATCCTGCGCGTCATCGGCGAACACGAGCAACTGTGGTTGTCAAGAAACCGTGCCGGCGGCCTTGCCGAAAGCGCAGGATACTTCCGCAACATCCTCAAGGAGTTGGATTAATTCCCCGTAGCATTTCGCCGCGGGCACCGAACCATCGCCGAGCCATCGCCGCGGGCACCGAACCAACCATTCCTAATTCCAAATTTCCGATGTCCAGGTTTTTCCTCATCGACGCCTATTCGCAGATCTACCGCGTATTCTATGCAATACGGCAGTTGACCAATGTGCGTGGCGAACCCGCAAATGCCCTCTACGGCATGGCGCGGCTTTTCCTGCAATTGGACGAACTTCAGCCGTCTGACTATGGCGCAATCGTCTATGACCTAGGGAAATGCGTCCGACGCACCGGCTTGCTTCCGGAATACAAGGCGCAGCGTCCGCCGATGCCTGAAGAACTCCGAAGTCAGACTGCAACCATCCGCGAATGGGCGCAGGCCTTCGGGTGGAACATCGTGGACCGCGAAGGCTTCGAGGCAGACGACCTCATCGCCGGACTCGCCGCCCAGCGTGGTGACAGCACGGTCACCATCCTCACCGGCGACAAGGACCTCTTCCAACTGCTGGCCTCGCCGTCCGTGCGCATCCTCCTGCGCGGCACAGACAAGACGCCATGGATTGAGGCCGATGCCGCCGCCGCACGGGAGAAATTCGGCGTGCCGCCGGAACAAATCCGCGACTACCTTGCGCTCCTTGGTGACACTGCGGACAACATCCCTGGCATCCCCGGCTGCGGCCCCAAGACCGCCGTGAAACTTCTGGAAGAATACGGCTCCATCGACAATCTCCTTGCACACCTCGACGAACTCAAGAGCGCCAAACTGCGCGAGACCCTCCAGACCGAGCAGAACCACCTGCGTATGAACCAGTCGCTGGTACAACTGGACGAGGCGCTGCCTGAAAACTGGTCCGGACGGGAGTCCCTGCGCCGACGCGCGCCAGACTGGGAAAAGATTCTCCGACTCTGCGATGACCAGGGCTTCAAGTCCATCGCCGAGGCCGTCCGCAAGCGCCGCCAGCCCATCCAGCAGACCTTCGGATTTTAGAGAGGGTTCAAGGCCTTAGGACTTACCGATCTTCGGCAACTTTAGTCGGCTAGTCCGGCTAGATTGGCTAGGCCTAGAATCATCTAAATTTCTAATCGCTAATTGCTAATTGCCAATTGGAGAAAACATGTCACTTGTACTCCGCAATGTCAGCCTCAATGGTTCGGTGGTCGATATCTCCATCGAAGGCAATCGTTTTTCCGCCATTGCCCCGCACCTGGGAGGCTCCTTCGACGAGGAATTCGATGCGAAGGGGATGCTCGCCTTCCCGCCTTTCTACAACTGCCACACCCACGTTCCGATGGTGCTGTTGCGCGGCTATGCGGACGACCTGGAGCTCTTCCCCTGGCTCAACGAACACATCTGGCCCGCCGAAGCAAAACTCGCGCCGGAAGACATCTACGTCGGGACCCGCCTCGCCTGTCTGGAGATGCTCAAGAGCGGCACGGTCTTCTTCAACGACAGCTATTTCATGTCCGAAGAGATTATTTCCGCCGCCGAGGGAATGGGCTTAAGAGCCTGCATTGGACCGACCTGGATTCATTTTGGAGACGCCGAGAAATGCGCCGCCACCGCCGCCGAACACGCACGCATCCGCGCGGCCTGCCAGCACGGCGAGTACTCATCCCGCATCCTGGTGGCGGAAGCCCCGCACGCCATCTACACCGTCCCCGAGGCGGACTTGCGCGAAATCGCCGAACGCAGTGCGCATGACAACTCACTGGTGCACATCCACTTGGCTGAGACCGAGACGGAGGTCAATGACTGCCAGAAGGCGCATGGCGGCCTCACACCCGTGGAGTACATCAAAGAATGCGGGCTGCTCAATGAACGCGCTCGCCTCGCCCATGCGGTCTGGCTAACCCCGCATGACATCGAACTCATCAAGGAAAGCGGCGCGGTGCTCATCACCAACCCCACCTCGAACCTCAAGCTGTGCTCCGGGATGTTCCATTTCAAGGAAATCGACGAGGCAGGCATCCCCTTCACCCTGGGCACCGACGGATGCGCCTCCAACAATGCGCACTCCATGTTCACCGAGATGAAATTCGCCGCGCTCTCCGCCAAGACGCAGGCGAAGGATTCCACTGCCGCACCAGCGGAGCGCGTCTTCCGCCTGGCCACCTACGATGGCGCACAGGCGTTCTTCCCCGAAGCCGGCGAAATCGCATCCGGAAAGCTCGCCGACCTGATGCTCGTCAACCCTGACCAGCCATACTTCGTGGCGGACTACAACCCCATCTCCAACCTCGTCTATGCAGGAGAGTCCTCCTGCGTGGACACGCTGCTCTGCGACGGCAGATTCCTGATGAAGCACCGCGAAGTCGAAGGCGAGGACGAAATCATCGAACAAGCACGCCGCACCTGCAACAAGTTCCGCAAGTAGATGAAACGCATTCTGGTCATTGGCGCCAATCCCGCCTGGGAGAAGGTGCTGGAGTTCAACGAGTTCACCGCAGGCGAGGTCAATCGCGCCGTGCGCGTCTCCGGCTATGCCGCCGGCAAGGCCACCAATTTCTGCCGTGCCCTCAAGTGCCTGGGGGGCATTCCTGGAAGACAATTGACCTTGCTGGGCGTGGAAGGTGGGATAAATTTTATACAAGATATTGATAATGAAGGACTTGAATGCTTATTCATTCAAGTCAAGAAAGAATTGCGCACCTGCACCAACTGCGTCTGCAACGGCAGGATGACCGAACTGGTGGAACCCGGTGCACCCATCACCGCCAGTCAACTGGAGCAATTCGTGGAATTGCTGCGGGACAACTTGTCGGTGGCGGTGGGCATCGCCGTGGCGGGGAGCGTCCCTGCCGGCTCGGCTTCGGAGTTCATGCGACGCATCGCCGAGGTCGCCCGCGACGCCGCGCTCCCATTGCTGCTGGACAACTACCGCGAGGCTCCGGAGGCGCTTGCCGTCAAGCCGGACTTGATTTTGAAGATCAACGCATTGGAACTGCTAAAATTTGCCGGCCAGCCGTCCATAGAAGATAGCCTGTCGTGGTTCCACGAGCATTATCCGCTGGCCACCGCCGCCATCACCGATGGCGCGAAGCAGGCGTACCTTCTTGCTCCGGCCTCCCCTGTGCCTTCTACCCTCTCCCCTGCCCCTTGGACCCTTTACCGCGTCCCCTCTGTAGAGACGGTGAATCCCCTTGGCGCCGGCGACACCTGCAGCGCGGTGTTCTTCGCCCGTCTGCTAGAGGGAAAATCACCCCACGAGGCATTCTCCGAGGCGTTGGCCGCCGCCAGCGCCTCCTGCCTCACCAATCGGGCCGGCAATTTCGACCCGCAGACCGCCAGACAACTGCGGGATGAACTGAAGTAAGATATTGAGGAAATATATTATGAGCAAGAGCACCGTCGGGATTCTTTATATGGTGGTGGCCACCTTCGGTTGGGGGCTTTCCTTCCTGCTGAACAAGAATCTCCTGGACGCCCTGGAGATGAACACGCTGATCACCTTCAGGTTCATCATTGGGTGTTCGCTGCTCTGCGCCATCTTCTGGAAGCGCCTGAGGCAATACACCGATCGCAATACCCTCCTGTGCGGATTCATCATGGGCGGGTTGCTCTATCTCGACCTCTATTTCACCTTCCTGGCTTTGGAAATCACCGACTCCGGCATCGCAGGAGTCATCATGGGGTCGTCCATCATCTGGACACAGCTCATCCAGACCGTGGTGCAACGGCGACTGCCCTCCCCCTGGATTGCCTTGGCGGCATGTCTGGGCTTCATCGGCATGACCCTCTTGGCCTGGAAGGGAAAACATCTCCAATTCTCCCCAGGCGAACTGCTCAGCCTCTTCACCGGGTTCCTCTCGGGAATCATGGTCGTCGCCTTCAACCACATGCTGCGCAGCAACAAACTGGACGCGACCAGCCTGAGCATCTGGGAATGCCTCTGGTGCGGAATCATCGGTTTCGTCGGAATGCTCTGCTTCGAACAACCCGACTTCCAGCTCGCACCGGCGGACTGGGTTTCACTGGTCCTCCTGGGCGTCATCTGCTCCGGTGTCTGCTTCCTGTGCATCGGCCGTGCCCAGGCCTGCCTGGACGCCGGGCGCGTGGGCATCCTGCTGGCCCTGGAGCCGTTTTTCGCACTGCTGATCGGCGTGCTGGTCGCCCGTGAACATGTGGCTCTGACGGGCTACCTGGGCTGCGCCCTCATTCTCACCGCAGCGTCGCTGGCCGGAAAACCGGAGCCAATTCATGATGTATAATTCTACTCCATCTGGCCAATTGTCAATTGTCAATTGCTAATTCCATGAAACCGAATCCTGTTCTTCGTTCCACCTACGCTCTTCTGACCTATCTGCTCGTTCTGCCTCTAATGGGCTGGTTCGGTGTACTCGGCATGCGCAACGTGCCCTTCCAGTGGAGCCACCTGATTTATCAGCTTTGCGCCTGGCTGGGCCTCAGCATTGTGCCGTTGCTGCCGGCCTGGCTCTTCGCCGCGTTGGGCGGAGACCCGCAATCCGCCGCCAGTCGCAAGGCACGCATCGCACGCTGGCTCTGCTGGGGACTCGCCGGATTTCTGGCGGGACTCGCCACCGCATTGCTACTGGTGGACATCGGCATCCACAGACAGTTTGGATTCCACTTCAACGGGCTGGTCTTGAACCTCCTGACCACCCCCGGCGGCTTCGAGTCCATGGGACTGGACTACCGCACCATTGCCCCGGCCGCAATCGTCTTGGCGCTTATTTTCATATTCCATCTTGCCCTCGCACTTCGCTTCCCCGGAAAAAGCTGGCTCCGAAGGCTCGCGACGTGGCTTGCCGAACACCGCTTCTTCAGCCGCGTCTGGCTGGCGTTCCCCGTGACCGCGCTCGTCGCCGCAATGCTCATCTTCGGAACGGCTGAGTTCTACCAAAACAACCTCATCACCAGCGCCACGGACACCTATCCCATCCCCATGGAATTCCGTATGAGGAAGTTCCTCAAGCGTCTGGGCTGCACGCCTCCACCACGCAAAGCACTTCAACGCCAAGGCTTCCGAAACACCGCCCGAAACCTGAATTACCCCTGGGCTTCCGTGGAACGCCATACACCCTCCAATCCGCCCGACATCATCTGGCTCGTCGGCGAGTCCCTCCGCGCCGACCTGCTCTCTCCCGAACGCATGCCGAACACCTGGCGCTTCGCCGAAGAGACCGGCATCCGCTTCCCCAACCACTACAGTGGCGGCAACGGCACCCGCCCCGGCATGTTCGCCATGTTCTACAGCCTCCACTTCCACACAAGCACCTGGAGCAACTGTATCACCAACTACAGTGGCCCCCTAATCTGCAAATGGCTCATCGAGGACAACTACCAGCTCCTCGCCCAGACCTCCGCCAAATTCACCTACCCGGAGTTCGATCGATCCGTCTTCGCGGACTTCCCGCAGGAATGCCTCATCGAGCAGAACAGCAAGCTGCCGCCCTGGCAGCGGGACATCAATGCCGTTGACACGCTTCTCAAGGCGCTCAATGACCGCGACCCCGCGCGACCGTTCTTCGGATTCATCTTCTTCGAGTCCACCCACGCGCCATATACTTTCCCGCCGGAACAGGCGCCCTTCCGCCCCTACCAGGAGAACCTCAACTACGCGATGGTTTCCGCCGAACAACGCGAGCTTCTCTACAATCGATACGCCAATGCCGCACACCACGTGGACGCGCAAATCGGACGCCTCCTCGACTTCCTCCGCGAGAACAACCGCCTGGAGAACACCATCGTCATCATCACCGGCGACCACGGCGAGGAGTTCTACGAACATGGCCGGCTGGGGCACAACTCCACCTTCGTGCACGAGCAGATCAGCCCGGTACTTGTGATGCACTTCCCCGGCGTTCCACCCGCAGTCTATGAAGGACTCAGCCACCACACCGACATCGTGCCCACCCTCGCCCCCTGGCTCGGAGTGACCAGCACGGATGACAACTTTTCCGTCGGGGGGAACCTCCTGAACCCCGACTACCACCGTAAATTCTTCCTGGTCGCAGGATGGGACACCGCCGCCTTCGTCAACCGCAACGGCAAGCTGCTGCTGCCCATCAGCTTCAAGTCCAGCTATGCCCTGAATCCGCTCACCACTTTTGACGACCAGGCCACCGACCAGGACGAGGATGAATTCTACGAGGCAAACTCCGAGCAAATTCAAGCCACCCATGCCGAGATGATGCGGCCGCTGACGCGGTGACATCACCTCTCCTATTGTGGTGTCACAATTCAATCACATCTTTCAAACATAAATCATATATTTCTCCTGAATCCGTAAATTTTACTCTGTGCTGGCGAGGCACCAGCACAACGCTTTTTCTGTCGGCGAGGCGCCGGCAGCACGTCCACCCATAATTCACGGATTCAGGTTATGGACTTTCATTGTTCAGTGGTGCTTCGGCTCAAAAATCTGTTCGAGAGCCATGCCTACTGCTCTGTCCTCCATGCGCTTCTGGACTTTCGTCAGCAGAGCCTTGTCGCCCAGGAAAAGGGCGATATATTAGGGATTTATATCTTTAACTTGCCTGGTTTCCGAAAGATTTGTGGGACAATTGGGACAAGTGGGACGTGTGGGACAAGGTAATCGAAAACCACCGCCCCATTCGTCCTACGGGTCTCAAGCGTCCCATTTATCCAAGTAGGCAAGTTAAAGATATAGTTCCCATATATTAAGCCAGCCACACAATTTCCCTTGACGAAACCAGAGCATTCCGGAGTCTGCCTGCCATGCGAAACGCATTTGCAAATGACCATTACGGCTTTTTCTTCCATTTTCTGAACACCGGCGACAGCCTGGCGCCGCCAAGTGCCGGACGGCAAAAGCCCTCACCCATCGAGATCTGGGACAAAAAAGTCGAGGCATTCGACGTGGAGAGGATAGCCGGACAGCTCAACGAACTCAAGGCCTCGTATGCCTTTCTGACTTTGGGACAGAACTCAGGCTACTACTGCTCGCCGAACCGCTGCTATGACACGCTTCTGGGAAAAAGGCAGACCTCTCGGCGGGATTTGGTGGTGGATTTCGCCAACGCCTTGGCCAAACATGGCATTGGCCTTTATCTGTACACCACCAGCATGTGCCCCATGGAAGATGAATTGGCGATACGGAAACTTCAGGCACTGCCGCCCTGGAACAGCAACGAAAACTATGGCAACTATGAGCAGGTGAAACATCTGCGCGTCGATGATGCGCGGCTCACATTCTTCATGAACGCCTGGAACAGCATCCACCAGGAGTGGTCGCTGCGCTTCGGCGACAAGGTCAAGGGCTGGTGGGTGGACGGGTGCTATTTCCCCAAGGAGATGTACGATTTCCCCGATGAACCAAACGGCCATTCCTTCGCCCGAGCGCTTCGTGCGGGAAATCCGGATGCCGTGGTCGCCATGAACCCTGGATTGGTTTCGTCCCCCAGACGGAACTACGCAGGGGACGACGAAGACTTCACAGCAGGCGAAGTCATCGACCCGCAGGAGGCAATTCCGCAAGGTCCGGAAATCGACGGCCTTCGCTACCATCTCCTTTCATACGCCGGAATTAGCTGGGGACGCGAGCCTCTGCGCTTCGATGGCAAGGGGCTTGCAGAAAGAACACGGGCCATCACCGCCGCCGGCGGCGTGGTCACGTGGGACCTGCCTTTCACCACGGCGGGGCTTTCCGACGAGACATTCTCCATTCTGAAGGATTTCTGCGCAGAATATTGGGATGGCGCGGACGCAAAAGTTTCCCGCTGATTCCAGCCGCCTTTCCGCAACTGCCTTTACCCTCAATATCAAGAGGAACGCAAACTCATCCGGCGTTCGCGAACGGAAATCGCTGTAGCGCACCCCGTCAGATGTTTACGCCGATCTTGACGTTCGGGAAGGCGGTAAGGCGGAGCATGAGCCGAATCTCGAACTCGTTGTAGTCCCAGCCGAAGCCGCCCACGAAAGTCCAGCAGTGGAGCTGGTGGGTCAGGGTATAGGTGTGCTCGACGGTATGGTTGTGCTCGAAGTCGTATTCGCCGTGGATTTCGATGCTGGTGCGAGAGTTCAGCGGAATATTGAGCGTGCCGGAGATGGTGTCGGCGGTCTCGAAGTGCTTCTTGATGTAGCCGGACTCGCCGGTGAAGTCCGCCAGCGTGGACCCCATCGAGTATGCCGAACGCGAGAGGTGGTTGTTGCGGTAGATGTAGCGTCCGGTGAAATACCAGTCGTCTTCCTTGCCGTAGCGGAAGCCGACTTCTCCGCGGTGAATCTGGCCCTCGCCGACATCGTATAGGACGGTTCCCCACAGCCGCAGATCCCGGCGGGGCTGGAAAACCAGCCGCGTACCCCAGTCGCCCCAGTGGCGGCCGGAGTATTCGCCTTCGCGGTGGTGGATGTCCAGGTAGCTCTCCAACGCGAGGATGGCTCGGCTCTTTCGCGTCTCGGCATCGCGGGTGCGCCAGCGCTGATCGAGGCCCAGCCGCAGGAAGTTCTGGTATTCGAGGCGGTCGATCTCGTCGAAGAAATAAAGGTAGTCGCGCTCCACGGTTGGCGTGGGACTCCACGTGTAGTTGAAATACGGTTCGACGACATGTTGGAGGCCGTCGATGCCCAACCACTCCACCCTCGCGTCGCTCCACTCGGAGAGCAGCTTGGTGCGACCCTCCAAACCAAGTTCGTAGGCGAAGCGGGTTCGCGATCCGCCCTCGCGGTCGTAGTTGACTACGGGCGCGGTATTGCGCGGCTTGTCGGGATTGTCGGCGTCAACCAGATTGGCGAGATCCTCCTCGGAGAGGCCACGCTTGCTGGTGCGGGAGTAGGCGGTCGCGCGGAAGGAGGCGCGCGGCGTGAGGGTGGCAATGTCGTCCAGCTCCAGCGGCAGCTGGATGGTATGCAGCGTGTCGGCGCGGAATGCGGAGTAGTCGCCCGGGTCGCCGTAGAGTTCGGTGTCGTACTCCGCCGGATCCAGCCACGTGCTGCGCGGGCGTTCGTTGTTGCGCCATTTCATCGAGTAGAAGCCTGCCAAATTGGAGCTGGAATAGACCAGCGGGAGGCTCTCCACGGGGGCGATGCGCGGAATCTCCAGGCGCAATTCGGGAAGTTTCTCCGAAACAGTATAGAAGGTGTTGACGCGTGGGCGGAAGTCCAGCGTGCCTTGCAACCAGGCGTTCTGGTAGTCGAGGCTGGCATAGGACTTAGGCTGCCCCCAATGTCGCCAGTCGTGCCGGAACCAGTCCTCCAGCATCGAGATGTCGGAAAGGTAGTCGAGGTTCAGGCGCAGCGACCAGTTCTCGTTGAACTGCTCGCGCCAGTAGGCATGGACGCGGAATCGGTCGTCCACGCTCTTGAACCGCCGGTCCCAGCCGTCTTCGGTCTCGGCGGGACGCTTGTCGTGGAGCGCATAGAGGTCCGTGGCGATGGTCCGCCGGTCGGTTTCGTAGCGGGTCTCCTCGCCGATAGCGACGCCGCGCTTGGTCATGCCGTCCACAAAGAGCTGCGTCGAGCCGTCCTTGCCATGTGGCCAGGCCCGTCCGAGCCGCAGGTATGCGCCGCGCTTGCTTGAGTAGCCGGGACGCACGATGATTCCCGTGGAGTTCTCGGTCGAGCCGTAAAGAACTGGCAAATAAAGGACCGGGACATCGAAGAAGCGCAACGTCACATGGTATGCGGTGAATGTCCGGTCCTCCGGATGATAATTGATTTTCTTGGCGACCAGCGCATAGTGGGGCTTCTCGCGATCACAGGTGGTCATGTAGGCGCGGGCGAACTTCGCGTCCTCGCCGGGCTGGAAGACTCCTTCCTCCCCGCCGAGACTCCAGATCGGCGAGGTCAGATGGAATTTCCCGAAGGAGATGTCGGTGTACTGGAGCAAATCCGCGAAATCGTCAGAGGCCTGCCAGCCTTCGGGCGGATCGGTCGCCTTCACCGTGGCGTCCGAGCACGAGAGCTTCGTGTCGCCATAGATGACCTCGACCTCGCCGGAGGCGGTCGTGGTCTTTCCGTCCAGCGACCGGGAGAACTGGTCGGCGGAGATGGTCAGTTGCGGCGCCTCCTGGGCAAGGAGCATCGCACTCAGAAAAACAAAAACACTGAGAAAGCAATTCTTTTTCATTGCAAACGAGAAAATTGTATTACTGTGCGCCTTTTTTCAAGTTGCAGTCGCGGCAGAGCATCTGGCAATTTTCAGGAACAGTCTTGCCGCCCTTGCTCCAGGGAGTGATGTGGTCGGCGTGCATTTCGGCAAAATCGAAACTCTTGCCACAATAGACGCACTGGTGTTTTTGGCGTTCGTAGGCGGCCAGCGCATCGCGTCGGTCAAATGCGCGGATGGAGAGTTTCCGCTCGTCGCCGGTAAGGAGGTATTCGTAGATGCCAGACTTTCTCGTGACATCCTCATCGCCCATAAGGCGCTGGATTTCCATTTCGAGTTTCTTGGGGTCAAGGTCGGTGCGCTTGCCGTATTCATTGAAGAAGAGTCCCCAGGTAAGTCCCTTCATCTCCGCACGCTTTTTCGGGAAGATGGCCTGCACCCAGTCGATGACCGAACGGAAATAGTTCCACAACTGCACGGCGCTGGGGTCGTTTTGATGTTCCGCCATATACGCCTCGATGCTTTTGCCTTCCGCACTTTCCGCCCAAAGGATGGCGGTCTCCAGGTATTTCTGGCGGATGCTCTCGCCTTTGAGATAGTCGCCGGCCAGGACTTGTGCGGCGCAGCCAGTCTTGGAGAAATAGCGTTTCGCGTCCGCAGTCCAGGGACCGGCATACACTGCGTTGCGCAGCTCTTGGTCCTCAAGTTTTTCACCTGCGATGTTGATGATTCGGAACCACTCCAGTTTCTCCGAAGCCGATCCGTCGCAGACATAGACGAAGAGCGGGTAGTCCAGAATGCGTTTTTTCTGGTCGGCGGGAAGGTTGTAGAAGTACTTGTCGTCCACCGAGAACGACCCATCTACATATTCGCAAAGTGAAATCGTGCGCTGCTGCCCGTCCAGCACCTCATAGCCGTCGGAGCCGTCAGGAAGCCGTACTTTGCACCAGTAGATGACATTCAGAGGGAGGCCTTTCATCACCGTCCGCACCACCTCGTCCCGTTGGGCATCTTTGTACACGAACTCGCGCTGGTAGCGCGGCCGGATGTCCAACCGACCGTTGTAGCCGCTCACCCCCTCCTCGGCGTCATTGACATAGCCCTCGCAGACTTCTCCGACCGTGACATTGAATGGCTGGATATCCATAGTGGCTCAAACTCCCTGTTTGGGATGAACTGCTCCTTTCGGGTGGACCGATGACTTCATGCGCAACGCCCTGAGCTTTCGGACCAGATAGCGGGCGGACACCACCCTGGGGCTCCCATGCTTGTCTCCAACCACAGCCATGTAGCCCAGCTTCGCCTTGCGCTCCAACTCCTCTTCCACGGCCGTCTGCAATGCGGCGAGTATTATTTCTGCTTCCCTACTCATTTCGCGCCTCCTTCCTTAGCATTGCGTATCGCGCCAAATCGTGAATCTCCATCGGCTCTCCCAGACGCTTTTCAAAAATGCAGACGGTGGAATCATTGGTATTGTCAAGACAAACTGTAAAATCGCAGACTTCCGCGTAATCGAACAGGTTACGTAGGCTTCGCGGATATCGACGCAGAATATCCGCCTTCGGAATATTGTGGCCGCCCTGCAAAACCCGATGTTGCACTCTCATGGCGGAAAAATCGGCATTCGGAAGGTACAGGTAAATCAGCACCACCCGCCAGCCAGACCTCCGCCATTCTGCTATCTTTGGCAGATAGCCGCGCCCGGAAAGCGTGGTCTCGAAAGCAAAGTCCTTGTGCATGGCAATTTTCTTGTCCAGCAGCTGCAAGAAAATCCTGCCGGCCGACAACAGCCCTGCCTCGTAGTCCAGTGGAGAAAGCCCTGCCGCGATTTCATCGACATTAATGAAATCATGGCAGGAGGCAATCCGGGGGAGATAATTCAGCGCAAAGGTGGTCTTGCCGGCACCGTTCGGCCCGGCAATCACATAGCAGGTGGGGGCTTTTGCCGCCTCCCCGCCGGAAATCCTTCGCTTTGACGCTTTGCTTCCCATGGCTGAATCACTTGAAGTTGCCTTGCGGAGGGCGTGGCGGCTCCGGATGACGGTTGCGGATGACTAGGCGGTCGTAAAGGCGGGTCAATTGCATTTCGCCATTGTCAAGATAGAAGCAATTACCACCTTTTACATAGTTTTTTCCGAGTGGAACATAATCTGATATTGGCCACGCCAAATCCAGGCTGTAGCCAAGCAAATCAAACTGCTCGGGATTGAATTTATCCATAAAAGTAATCGGAACGCCCATCTTCCCTGCAAAATCACAAGGAATGTCTGCGACTTTTGAAACTTCAATTGCATCGAAATTCACATACTTCGGGTACGCCTCAGGGGAATACCTCCGGACGAGTATCATCTCTTCGTGGCGCTTCTTGATGTCAAGGTTGGTGAACCAGGCCACACCTGAAACGCGGATCATTCCTTCCCTGTGTTGTGCGGACGAGGCAATGTCCTCGTAGGGGCTTTCGAAAAAGGCGACATTGCCGTTGAAACCATAGCCCAGCCACATCTGGTTGCTCTGTATCAGCGGGAAGATCTCCTTGTACTTGATGGCATTCTGGTGTCCGATGACGATGAATTTCTTCTGGTGTTCGACGAGCGTGGCGATATACTCTCGGAAAAGGGAGAACGGCGGGTTGGTGGCGACGATGTCGGCCTCGTCAAGGAGTGCGAGGCATTCTGGGAAGCGGAAGTCGCCGTCGCCCTCAAGTTCGGTGAGGGAGTTCTCGCCGGAGCGGAAAAGCTCTGCGACGTCCAGCATGTCCACCGAGCCATCGCCGGTTTTGTCATAGACGGTGGTAACGACGGCCTTGTAGGGTCGTGCGCCGTCTTTACGACCGGCGGGTTTCTCCTGCGGTTTCCCCTCCAGAAGGTCGAAGAAGGAGAGTTGCTTTCCTGCGATTGGCGAACCCACGTAGCAGGTGGCAAGCAATTTCTTGATTCCCAGACGGTTGAAATTCAGGACAAAATATTTGAAGAAATTGCTCTCAAAGGGGTCGTCGCAGTTGCACAGGATGATCTTGCCGGCAAAATGCGCACGATAATGGCGCATTTCCTTCTCAATGTCGGTAAGTTGGGTATAGAACTCGTCCTTCTTTGCCTTGGCGGCCGCATTTAGTCCTGTATTCTTGTTCGCCATGAATGGTCAGTTAATGGGGAAATGGTGTTTTGCCATAAAATAATGCATTTTGGTAAGATAGGGAAGCACAATGCACTTTTTCAAAGGAATAATGGCTATTTCGGGGACGTTTTTCAAAGGAATAATGGTTGTTTCGGGGACGTTTTTCAAAGGAATAATCCTGAATCCATGAATTTTACTCTGTGCTGGCGAGGCGCCAGCACAACGCATTCTCTGTCGGCGGGACGCCGGCAGTACATCCATCCACAATTCACAGACTCAGGTAGAAACTACTTCTCCAGGAAGAAAAGTCTAGTCTGGTTGTTGCGGAAGGGCGCGGTGAATGCGCCTGAGTCGTCGGTGACGAAGGTCTCGTTGGTCAGTGCGTCGCGGACCCTGGCGGGGTGCTTGAGGCGAATGGTGTAGTCGCCGCCCTGCTCCACGCAAACGCCGATCATTCCCTTCGTCGCCCACACCAGCGCGGGGTCGTCGCAATAGCGATGGACGCCGGCCTTCTCGCATGCCGCGAGCAGCAGCTCTCGCGGAAGTTCGTCCACGCCCGCCCACAGGCCTGTCCAGTCGCCGCCGTCATAGACGGCCAGTGCGCCACGTCCGTCGCCGTAGTGTGCCAGAATGCGCGTATGGGGTTGGGCGCTCTTGGCATAGACGAATGGATTGATGGTCGGAACTCCCTTGGGGTTGCGGCCGATGTGGTGCCAGTCGCGGATGAGCTTCTTGCCCTTCAGGGACTTGGGCAGCCACTTGCCATCCGGCGCGTCGATGACCGCGCGGCAGAATGTCGGCTTGAAGTCCACGGCGAGGGGCATTCCGGTGAACTCCTGCATGGACTGCGCAGGCGTGAGCCCCTCGCGGAAGGGATACAGCCCCGGGCCGTACATGTAGATAAACACGCGACCGTCCTTGCGGAGCTTCCTCAGCGCGGCGGCCTGCGCCTCGGTGGGTGCGAAGGAGGTCGTAACGAAGACCATCCGGAAGCGTTCGGGGAGCCTCTCCAGGTCATCGGCCAAATAGTATTCCACGGTCGCCCCCAGGCGTTCGAGGTGAGGGCTCTGGATGGAGCACATCTCCAGGGAGAGCGGCGAGTTGGGGCGAAGATGCGCGAAAGACCGCTCGTCCACGATGACGGCGATTTCCGCCTCGCTGGTGCGGTCGTAGTTTCGGATGCCCTCGTCGATTGCGCGCATGATGTTCTTGATGCAGGCAAGCACCTTCGGGTTGTCGAAGCGCACATATCCCACGTCAAACCACCACTGCATCGAACCGGTACAGAGGGTATGGACGGCGACCTTCTCCTGCTGGTCGAGGTCGCCCTGGAGGTCGGCGGGCCGTCCACAGTAGTCCAGCTCGCACGGCGTATCGCTGGTACGGTAGTCCATCTCCGTGAACCAGAATTTGTTGTGAAGCTTCAGCGAATGTTGCGGCCCAAGCGTCATCGGGGTTCCGGCGTGATAGACGTACCAGGGGTTCACCACCGTGTTCGCCAAATTCTTCGGCAAGTCTAGCTTCGGCTCCGTGCCTTTGGGGAAGTCTCCGCCGTGGCCGGTGTGGCGGTAGCGGTAGTCCGTCGGACCGCAAAGGAAATCCACATCGGGGTTGTCGAGGAGCTTCCAGATGGCCAGATGGCCGGAGTTCAAGAGGCGTGGGTCGTTCTGCAGCTCCAGCGAATAGCCGTAGAATGGTCCGCACACCAAGCGGTTCTCCGAGGCCGCCTTGACCGCATGGCAGAATTGCGCGATGCAGTCGGCGGTGGCCTCGGCGGTCCAAAGGTAGTAGTCCGTGCAACGCAAGTCCTTGGAGTCTTTCGGCGACCGCAAATCCGCGCCGGAAGGCACGGTATCGGCGCGCTCCGCGTAGGTTGGCAGTTCGACGGAGGCCAGCGTCGCGGTCTCGTCATGCCAGGCGTCCTGCAACGCCTTGTCGGTCTGGTATTTCGCCTTGAGCCAGGCGCGGAAGGCGTCGCGGGCGGCGGGCGAGTAGTCCACCCAGCGGTGCGGTTGACCGCTCCAGGAGTCCCACTCCTCGGTGGAACCGGAGGCCAGCACGAAGCCCAGCACGCGGTCCGCATAGGGACTCTGACGGATGTGCGAGACCAGACTTGCAAGGCAGTCGCTCGTGTAGTCACGCCATGCCTGCGAGAACCAGCTGGGACACGGGCGACCGCCGTCGTAGAAGAACGGCCGCCGCACGCCGTCCGCAGTCTCCTCGACCACGACCGCCTCTGGATGCTCGCGCAGCCACCATTCGGGTGCGCTCAAGTAGATGCGTGGAATCAGATAGGCGTCGGGAGCCACGGCGAGCATCTCCTGGGCGCGTTCGTCGAACTCACGATAGTCCATCTTGCCAGGGGATACTGCGACCGTCCGCGAAAGGTAGTAGCCCTGCTCGTTGGCGTTGCTGCAAAAGCCCAGGATGCGCAATCCGCTCTCGTAGAATGCCTTGGCACCCAGGAGGCCAGGCGCGTAGGTCGCCCGCATCATCCCGCAGTAGGGTTCGTCGTTGATGTGCAGGATGGGAGAGCCAAGATGCTCCTTGACCTCCACACGGCTCAATTCGGTCGTCGCATGGCCGTAGATGCGGATGCGCTGTTCACCGCCCGTCGGCACGGCCTCTCCGCAATGAATTGACACAATATATTCATTGTCAAACAGATATTTGGTTATTGGCAACTCCTCTTCCCCTAGCACCCACGTATCGCCTTCCACGGCAATTTTCGTGAAGGGAATCCGCAGCGGCGTTCCATTGCCGTCGGCGGCAGCGACCTCCAGCCACGCACGCGGGTCGGCGGGCTGGGTTCCCGCGAAGCGCACGCGCTGTTCGGGGAAACGCAACGGCTCGCCGGCCTCCAGCGTCGCGGGAAGGCTGAGCGCGGGCTCCAACACACCCTGGACGGCTTCAGGGTCGCGGGCAACGACCTTGCGGATCTGGAAGTGCATCGGCGTATTCGCAGGGAAGCCGTTCGTGCGGATGTCCAGGAAGGGTTTCGGGAAGCCCTTCTGGACCAGCGGGCCGCGTTGCACGCAGTTGAAGACGAGCGTGTGCCACTCGCCGTCATTGGGCAATTCGTGCAACGGGTCATAGACGCGCAGGGAGTCGTTGAGCCAGCCGATGCCTCCCTCGCCGTGGAAACGCACGCCGCAGTTCACCGTGACCGCCACGGGACTCAGGTTCCGCATCTCCACCACGAACTGCTGCGCAGGCGCGAAGCCGATCGGCGCGTAGCGCACGAGGTTCTGCGTGAGCTCGTCCGCGCCACGGCGGCGATATCGCCAATCCAGGGTCTTCGCCTCGGCGTCGTAGCGCAATTCCTCGTAGTCGAAGTCCACGCTGACCATGTCGCGCGGCAGCTGCGTCTCCCAGCACGAGGCACTCGCGCCGTCGTAGATCACGCACTCGCTCTGCGCGAACAGCGACAGGCAGGACAGGAGGAGGAAGAGAGAAAAAATCGAAAGAAAACGATGTTGCACAAGCACTCGCATTTCAGGGAAAAACATAAGAAACTATTCTCCAAAGTTTACTGTAAACCGCCGTTGCCATAATCTAATGATTTCTCCAAACATTTACCATCATTGAACCAAATGTCATCACAAAAACTGGAATTTACTTCGGTTTTGTTTCGCCAAAATTCCGCAACAAAGTATTTTAAACACAAAGTTATCGAGCCAACTACTAATACTTTTCCCACCTATGCTTTTGAAATCCCCCCACCGAATCCTGTTTGCCTGCGGACTTGTTCTTGGTGTCCTGCTGGTTGCGGATGACCATCTGCACGATCCATACGGAATCTGCGCCCATATCAGCCTCGGTGAGTTGTCCATCGCTGAAGACGAAATCCATCGACTGGACAAAATTCCCCTGAAATGGATTCGCACGGATTTCAATTGGGATGGCATCCAGAACACCCCGGATGATTGGAATTACAGCCGGTTGGACACGCTGCTGGACATTGTCCGAACAAACGACGTCCAGCTGCTGCCGATTCTGGACTACGATGTCTCGTGGGCGCATCCCGCCTATCAGCACTTGGACAAGTGGAGTGAGTATGTCCGCCGGACGGTCAGCCGCTACAGTGGCATTCTGCGTCATTGGGAGGTCTGGAACGAGCCGAACGGCTTCTGGGAAGAGCCAGCGCGCCCAGAGGATTATGCACTGCTCTTAAAGCGCAGTTACGAGGTCATCAAGGCCATCGACCCGAAGTTGCAGGTGCTTTATGGAGGCACGTCCGGTGTCCCACTCGACTACATCGAGGCATCGTTTCAGGCAGGAGCCGCCGATTGCTTCGACATCATGAACATTCATCCCTACCAACCTGGCGATACGCCAGAGCAGATTCTTCAACAGATGCAAGCGCTCCAAGAAGCGATGAAACGGCACGGCTGCGCTGACAAGCCCATTTGGATCACTGAAATCGGATGGTCAACCGCCAAACCGGACAATGCGTCGGACGGCCTATTCACCGATGCCGTGATTGCCGCTTTCCGACATCTCGGCATCCCCGAAGGAAAGCACCGCCTCGCCGTCGTGCTGGACAAACGAGGCGGAGGACAGCGCCCGCCCTACTACATCGGGCACTTCTTCACCGGATATCAACCCATTTCCCTGGACGAAATCGCCACGCTGTCGCCAGAGGAATACCCCGTCCTGGTGCCCACCAGCAACGAGTCCTTCCCCAGCCGATATCACGATGCGCTCCGCGCCTACCTCGCCAAAGGAGGCACATTGCTACTGCCCTGCGGTTTGCCTTTCTATTATGATGTCCAGACCCAACCGGACGGCACCCTCCGCAATGTGCAGGTCAACGACCGCTATACCGCCAGTTTCCACCTCGCCTGGAAAGCCTGGTGGACGCATCCCGGAGTGTCGGAAAACATGACTTTCCAGAAAGCCGCGCCAGGCTTTGAGGACGCGCTGCCAAACCGCTGGACGGGCAAGGCGGGCATCCGTTTCCTGGACGACCGCAACCTCAAGCCTGGCGACTCCTTCACGCCCATCGTGCTCGCAGGAGACAACGGCTTCGAGGCACCCATCATTGCCCTCTATGAACTCAACAGCGACCTTAAGGGCAACCTTGTCGTCAGCACGGAAATGAACCGCGGAGTGTGCGTTTCTCCGGAACTTCAGGCGGAATATCTTCCACGAACCTACCTGATTGCCCTTGCAGCGGGTGCAGAGCGCGTCTTCTGGTATAATTTCCGCGCATGGGAAGGCGATCCCATGGAACGGGAGCATCATTTCGGAATCGCGCACCGCGACCTCTCGCCCAAGCCAGCCTATCATGCCTTCCAGACTCTGGCAAAACTCTGTCCAAATGGCTCCACCCGCCCTGACCTAACCATCACAGACCAAATCTATCATGCCGAATGGAGCACTCCCGACGGCACGCGCTGCCATGCCATTTGGACTTCAGTTTTTCCTGCGGAATGTACAATAGCCACTGAGGGGGACATCACGGACGCCTTCAATCTCTACGGACAGCCATGCGGGATTCCCGTCAAAACGCTTCGGGTCGGCCCAGAACTCATCTATCTAGTTGGCCCAGCGAAAATCACTATCCATGTTAACATAGAAAAATAAGGTGTTATATTATTATTTCCTACACGATTAAGTACTGCGCTTTTAACCGCGCAGAAACGCCTCCGTTCTCTTTTGTCTTTCCGCGATGCTCAGCGACCGCGACTATTTCAATCAACGCCCATCCAGCGACAACTTCTGGCAGCGCCACAGCGCCGTGTTTCTGATCATCGTCACCAATCTGGCGGTCTTTTTTCTGACTGCATTGACAGGCGGAAGTTCCAACAGCCTGCTGGTAGAGGGCGGTGCGCTTCTGACCGGCAGTCCTTCCGTCGTCTGGCAGCTCTGGCGGCTGGTGACCTACCAATTCCTCCATGCGGACTTCTGGCATCTTTTCTTCAACATGTACGGCGTCTGGCTATTCGGCGGGATGGTTGAACAGCGCCTTGGCAAACCCAAGACCCTCGCGCTCTATTTCTTCAGCGGGGTTCTCGGCGGGATTCTTTTCGCGCTGGCCAACTGGAACAATGTGGCAATCTGTGTGGGCGCCTCCGGCTCGCTCTTCGGGCTGATGGTCGCCGCCGCAATCGCCTTCCCGCAGGCGCGGATGTTCCTGCTCTTCCCCCCCATCCCCATCAGACTCTGGGTGATGGTGGTGATCTATTGCGCCATCGAAGTTCTCTACTCCCTCAGCGGAGCCGGAGGCAATGTCGCACATCTGGCGCACCTCGGCGGAGCGCTCGGAGGACTGCTCTTCATGCTGAAACCACTGCAAAACCTCTTTACGAGAGGAAGGAGAAGGCCTCCCTCGGCAGGACGGAGCGCCGCAGCCGAGCCCCCGCGTGCCGCCCCGCCGAGAAGCACCAAGCCTTTCGTATTCAGCCAGGACGAACTCAACCGCATCCTCGACAAGATGTCCCGTCAGGGATACTACCAGCTCACGGAAGACGAAAAGGAATTCCTGCGGCAGTCCAGCGAGGAGCTCAAACGGCGGCGCGGAAGCTGAAGGCACGTCCATTTGACATAAAATCCAATCCCCTTTTTGAGCTATGAAAATCGTCTCCACTCCAAACGCACCGGCCGCCATCGGGCCGTATTCCCAGGCGATTATTTCCAACGGGATGGTCTATACCTCCGGCCAGATCGCCATCGATCCTGCCACCGGCGCCA
Organism: Victivallales bacterium; assembly: GCA_017417585.1. Lineage (GTDB taxonomy): Bacteria > Verrucomicrobiota > Lentisphaeria > Oligosphaerales > Oligosphaeraceae > RGIG1601. The sequence goes on along the minus strand of JAFPYX010000034.1, from coordinate 2,705 downwards.
TCAACGGCACCACCATCGAGGAGCAGTCCGAGCAGGTCTGCAAGAACCTCCAGGCACTCCTCGAGGCTGCCGGAACCGACCTCTCCAAGGTCGTGAAGACGGTCTGCTTCCTCGCCGACATGAACGACTTCGCCGCATTCAACGCGGTCTATGCCAAATACTTCGTGTCGAACCCCGCGCGTTCCTGCGTGGCCGTGAAGACCCTGCCAAAGAATGTGCTGGTCGAAATCGACACCATAGCCGAACTTTAGGCATTCGTGTTCGAGCGAACCAGGGGGCCTACTGCGGTCCGTAGAAGTCCCTGTATTTCAATTCCATCAGACATTGATGGGCCAGCGGATATTGTGCTATCCCATAGAGTTGGTCGGCCTCGGGGGCCAGTCGCGCCGACACGAAAACCAATGCAATGCCGTCGGGCTGCGCCCAGAAGCGCGGATTCGCCAGCAATAGCGTGCGGTCATAGACCCGCCGGGGGTCATGCCCCAGCACCTCGTAGTGCCATTTCGCCACCGTGCCGTCGTTGTCGCTTACCAAAAGGTAGGTGGTATCACAGAGGCCGGCATCGTGCAGATTGCGCACGATGGCGCGTGTGGAGTCATCCCCGCGGTACTGCTGCTTGAGCAAATCCTGCGGGATGTCGCCGGCACGCACCAGCTTCAGGCAGACAGCCTCCTGCCAGGCAGTGATTGAAATGCCAAGCATCACCACCAGCACCCCTGCACTGAAAACGGCTCCTTGGCGGCAGTAACGCCGCGGCATGCTTCGAATCGCCAGCAAAGTCGCAAAGGTAACCATCGGAAAGAAGACCAACGAGTTGCGTGGGAACGGCACCGTCGCGCGCCCGGCCGCGAAATACATCAAGCCCTCGGCAACAAGCCAACTTAATAATATTATAAATACTTTATTTTTATAAATTTGTTTTATATTTCGAAAAAAGATGGACCATGCCAATGGCAGCAGCAGCACGCCCAAGTGGGCGGCCATTGCCAGCAGGACATGCGTGGCGGAGGAACCGCTTGTCCACCAGTCGGCGGAAATCTCTCCGGCGTCCAGCCGCGCGAGCCGGAACTGTTCTCCGAGCGTGAGGTAATACGCCAATCCAAGCAGCCCGCCCAGGGCGGAGGGCATTGCCGAGGCAATTCTCCGCCAAGTCGTTGTGCCAAACAACCTCTCTTCGGGACGACGCGCAAGCGCCAGCCAGAGCGCGCAGGCGGCAGGCAAGAGCGCGGCCGAGGGCATGATCAGCGGCTGAAGCACTCCCAATAACAATAGCGCAGCCTGCGCTTTCCAGTGGAAACGCTTCGGCGCCTCGTCAAGAACCGTCACCACCAGCGCCACGCCGACGGCGGCCAGGAGCATCGAGAGCGAATAGCCGCGGATCTGGTAGGCGAAGGCGGGGAAGACGGGGCTGGCCGCGAAGACCACCGCGCCCAGCACGGCGATGCGCGTCCCAAGCCATTTCCGCCACCAGAAAACGATGACCGCCAGGGTCAGCGCGCCGAAGACAAGCGACGGCAGCCGCAGCAGGATTTCAGGCGCGGAGACGGGCACGGCTTTCAGCCAGCACCAGTAGATGGCGGTGGAGAGGATGTGGTTGTTCGCCAGGGTATAATTGCGGAAGACGGAGCCCAGCGTGGTGCCGGGGTGGAAAGCCCCTGCATAATTATATAAGGTGATGACCTCGTCGATCCACAGCTGCGCGGTCGCCCAGGGGAACACCCGCGCCAGGTAGATCGCCAAGGCAACCGTCAAGCCAATCCAACTGACTTTGCGTGAGGTCATTCGGCGAAGAAGTGGTTCTCGACCATCTGGCACATCGCGTGGTAGATTGGCAGGTGGTATTCCTGGATGCGGTAGGTCTCGCGCGATGGCACGCGAACGACGACATCCGCCAGCTCGCCCAGCGTGCCGCCGCCCTCCCCCGTCAGCCCCAACACCTTCATCCCCTTGAGCCGGGCCACCGCCACTGCATAGCGGACATTCTTCGCATTGCCGGAGGTCGAGATGCCCAAAAGCACATCGCCCGGCCGTCCCAGCGCATAGAGAACCTGCGCCACATCCAAATCTCCTCCGAGGTCATTGCGCACCGCGCTCCCCGCACCGGGGAAATTCATCAGCGAGATGCACCGAAGACCGCGCTGGAGCTTCGTGCCGAGCAGTTCCGCCACCTCGGGGGACTCGGCGGCCAGCGCCGCACGCTCCTCGGAAGTCATCGGGCGCTTCCGGCAGAAGCCCTTGAGGAGTTCGCCGGAGATGTGGTCCGCATCCGCGCAGGAGCCGCCGTTGCCGCAAGTGAAGAGCGTTCCACCCTGCGCCTGGCAGTCGATGATGATTTTCGCGGTCTGCTCGATTTCCGCACGGCAGCCAGCCAGCTGCGGATAGTTCTCAAGAAGGATTTCCAGTGGATTCATAATGGTTTTGGATGAAAAGCAGGTGTTTTCGTGAATTGCCTAAATATAACTCCCGACGTGGCATCTCTTCGTCAAAAACCGTTAAAACCAAGCTAAATTGGAACCGGCGAATCGAAAACTTCCACTTGATGGCAACATGGACATTAGGGTATTATGTTCCAAGGCCGGTATTTTTCGGATTTCGTTTGCAAAAAAGGGAATTATATCTTTAACTTGCCTAACGGGTAAATGGGACGGATGAGACACACGGGACGGATGGGACGATTGCTTGCGATTACCTTGTCCCGCTTGTCC